>JADLEQ010000035.1 GCA_020846005.1 Polyangiaceae bacterium | reverse complement strand
CGCCCCCGCTCACGCCCCCGCTCACGCCCCCGCTCACGCCCCCGCTCACGCCCCCGCTCACGCCCCCGCCGCCGCTTGCGCCCCCCCACCCGCCATACGACCCTTCCACGCTGGAAGGAGTGGCCTCCATGTCGCGTACTCGGGCACGAAAGTTCCTGTGGGCTGCCGCCGCTGGCGCCATCGCGCTCGGCTGCGCGTCGGACGACACGGGCGCGCGCCCCGCCGCGGCGACGCCCGGCGCGGAGGTGCTCGCCGCGCACCGAGCCGCCGATCGCCCGGCCCGCGTCGCGTCGATGCTCGCCTGCACGGAGATCGAGATCGCGACCCGCCGGACGGTGGACGGCGCGGTCCCGATGTCGGCGCTGCTGCCGCGCGCGCTCTGGCTCGCGACCGCTGAGCCGGACGAGGCGTGGCGGTCTGCCGCCGCGCAGCGCTGGGCGATGCGCGTCATCTCCGTCGCGTGGCGCGAGCGCTTCGAGGAGCTGATGGCGGCGTACGATCCCGCGATGACGCCCGCGGAGGCGCGGGCGCTCGTCCGGCGCGTCTGGACGACCGACACGCTCGTGCCCCTCGCCGACGTCGCCGGGGATCTCGCGACGCTCTGCGATCGGCTGGGCGCGCTCGCGAGCGTCGCGGTGGGGCCGGGACCGAGCGGGTACGCGTGTCCCCGCACCCCGACGCCGGACTGCGCCGCCGACGCGCCGTCGCCACCGTGGGGGTGTCCACCGCCGCCGGCCGCGGAGTGCCCGGACTGCCCGGGGCTCGAGGACGCCGAGAAGGACCTGGCGAAGCTCGAGGAGCTCTTCGAGGCGGCGAAGGCCGACGAGCGGCTCTCCGGCATCGTCGACGCGCTGCTGGAGGCGCTCCTCGACGCCATCGAGTCGGGCGACCCCCCGAGCCCGGCGGATCTCGCGCTCGCGGTGGTGAGCGCCGTCCTCGGGCCCGAGTACCCCGAGCTCACGTTCTACGTGGACCTGATCGTCTCCACGATGGAGGGGTTCACGGCGGGGGGGCCCGTAGGGGGGATGGCAGCGCTGGCGTGGGCGCTCTTCACCGGCTGGGGCGACTTCGCCGACGCGTCGCAGCGCCTCGCCGACCTCGACGCCGCGCGCGACCGGCTGAACGCGCGCCGGAGGTGGTGCGAGGAGCTCGACTGGCCGAGCCTCCAGAAGGCGTGCGAGGCGTACGAGGCGGCCGAGCTCGAGCGCCGGACGTCGGAGTGCGCCGAGGCGGACGCCACCTACCAGGCGCTGCTCTCCCAGTGGGAGGCCGACGGCGCCGCGTGCGACGCCGAGCGCGCCGCCGCCGCCGCGGCGAACGACGCCGCCAGCTCGATGACCGGGCGCTTGCAGGGCTCGAAGTGGGCCTTCACGCCGGCTGCGTTCGAGCTCTGCTGCGACGAGCCCGTCGGGGCCCCCAAGTGCCCGCCTGACGGCTCGGGCCTCGATCCGGTGCCGTTCCCCCCCTGGGCCAAGGGTCCCGGCGCGGGCGGCAGCCTCGCGGGGTCGCTGGTCTCCGGCGACGCGCGGATGCGCGCCTACGGGCCGGACGCGCGGGGAGCCGCGCGGGTGCGCCCGACCCTCGGGGCGTCGAGCGCCGTCGGGTGGCGCGACTTCACCAGCACGCCGCTCGTGCTCACGCGCGTCACGGTCGCCGGGAGCGCAGCCGCCACCGCCGCCACCACGGTGGTGATCCTCGACCAGGGCGCGCTCGCCGGCGATGGGACGTGGGGGATCGAGCTCGGGAGCGCGCCGGCGCGGGGCGCCGACCTGCCGACGGAGACGCTGGGTCTCGAGATCGAGGCCGCCTACGGGGACGAGGTGCTCGGTGGCACGCTGCCCGCGGCCATCGAACTCGTCGACAACCGCGCCGAACTCGTGCCGGTGGTCGTCGCGGGCGGCGCCGTGCATCGGCTCGTGGCGGGGCCGGCGCCCGGCGGGGCGACGCCCTGGGCGGACGGGGTCGCCAGCCCGACCGCGCTCTGGGCGGACCCCGGGTCACCGCTCGTCCTGCTCGGGACGGGTGACGGCGAGATCTTCGACGTGGCGGGCGGCGGCTCGTTCTCCGGCGCGGCGCCGTGGGCGACCCTCCGGGCCGGCGCGCACGTCTCCGATCTGCACCGCCAGGAGGCGCTGGGTCGCTGGATCGTCACCGACCTCCTGCACGGAGAGCTCCTCGCCGTCTCGGCGGGAGGCGACCACACGGCGACGACGCCGTTCGCGACCGGCCTGTCGTTCCCCGTGGCCACGACGACGCTGGCCGACGGCACGATCGTGTGCGCGGAGAACGGCAAGCAGCGGCTGGTCGACGTGACGGCGGGCGGCGACCTCTCCGCCGCGCCGGCCTACGCCACGCTCGGCGGGTACCTGCCTCAGCACTTCCTCTGGCTCGGGGCTCCTGGCGCGGAGCGCCTCCTCGTCGGCGCGGCGGACTCGACCGGCGCCGGCGCCCTCTTCGACGTTGCGAGCCCCGGCGTGGCGTTCGCGCTCGGTCCGTTCAACCCCGCCGGCACGGCGCTCAACCCGTGGACCGGCCAGGCGCTCGTCACGAGCTTCGCGCCGGCGCCGGACGGCGCCGTGCACGACGTGACGGCGATCACCTCCGGCGCCGACCTCACGGTCGCCACGCCCTACGCCACAGGCCTCCAGCGGCCCGGGGCGGTCGGCTTCGTCTACGTGCCCGGGGCGCTCTGACACCCCGCGGCGACTGCGCTAGAGTCGCCGCGTGGGAATCGTCTACCTCATCGCGCTCGGGCTCGGTGGTGGCGTGCTGGCGCTCCAGGCGCTCGGCTCCGGCGAGGGCGATCACGGAGGCGAGCCGGGCCACGCCGGCGAGCTCGGCCACGCCGACCAGCTCGGACACGGGCACGGTGACGCCCCCGGCTCGCACGAGGGGCTGCTCGCCGGCGGATTCCTCGCGTCGCTGCTCTCCCTGCGCTTCTGGGCGTACGCGCTCGCCGCGTTCGGGATGGTGGGGACGCCGCTCCACTACTTCGGCCTGGCGGGTCCTGCGCTCACGTTGGCGCTCGCGAGCGCCATGGCGCTCTTCGCCGGCGGCGCGGCGGTGCTGTTGTTCCGGGCGCTCGCGCGCGCCGCGACGACCAGCGGCGCCGAGGCGGGGGACGCCGTCGGCCAGGTGGGTCGCGTGCGGATCGCGCTGGGCAAGGACCGGCGCGGCAAGGTGCGCGTCGAGGTGAAGGGGCAGACGCAGGACTGGATCGCGACGACGGACGACGAGGCGCTCGAAGAGGGCGAGACCGTCCTCGTCGAGGAGGTGCGCGGCGAGGCCGTGCACGTGTCGCGCGCTCCGCTGGAGCTCCGCGAGCGGGAGCGCTGAGCCCGGCACGGGCGGATCGAAATGAGCCCGGCACGGGCGGACTCGCGGCCGGTCCGCGCGCGCGGGCGTCGCCTCGCCAGGCCGCGCGGCGTCTGATATCAACGTCGACCTGATGGGAACTCCCGATGCGCAATCGCTCGAGGCGAGCGTCGCCACCGCCGTCGGCGTCGCGGCGACGGTGGTGGTCGGCCTGGTCGCGTTCCTGGTCGTCCTCTGGCTCATCTCGCGCTTCCTGGTCATCTGCAAGCCGAACGAGATCGTCGTCCTGAGCGGGCGCAAGCACCGGCTCCCGGATGGATCGACGGTCGGGTACAAGGTGATGCACGGGGGGCGCGGGCTCCGCATCCCGCTCCTCGAGCAGGTGAGCCGGATGGACACGCGGCTCATCGCCGTGCAGGTCCAGGTCGCCAACGCCTACTCGCGCGGGGGCATCCCCCTCGACGTGCACGCCATCGCGAACGTGAAGATCGCGGCGTCCGCGACCGAGGCGCGCAACGCGATCGAGCGGTTGCTCACCACGTCGCAGTCGCAGGTCGCCGCGGTCGCGCAGCAGACGCTCGAGGGCGTCCTGCGCGAGGTGGTCGCCGAGCTCACCCCCGAGGAGGTCAACGAGGACCGCCTGAAGTTCGCGGCGACCCTCGTCCGAATGGCGAAGGATGACTTCGACAAGCTCGGCCTCCAGCTCGACGTGCTCAAGGTCCAGAGCGTGAGCGACGAGCAGGGCTACCTGCGGAACCTCGGCCGCGCGCGCATCGCGCGGATGGTGCGCGACGCAGAGAACGCCGAGAACGCCGCGCAGCAGGCGATCGCCGAGTCGGAGGCGACGGCGCGACAGCGGGCCGAGACGGCGCAGAAGCAAGCCGAGGCGCTCGTCCTCACCAAGCGGAACGAGCTCCGAGCCGCGGTCGCCAAGCTCGAGGCGGACGCGCGGGGCGTCGAGGTCGAGGCCGAGGTGGCTGCGCAGACGGCGCGGGCCACGGCGGAGCAGGAGCTCCAGGCGCTGCGCGCCGAGGTGGAGAAGCTCCGCCTCGAGGTGGACGTGTTCCTCCCCGCCGAGGCCCAGCGCCTCGCCGCCGAGGCCGCGGCCCGCGCGGACGCGGCGCCCGTCGTGGAGACGGGCCGCGCCTCGGCGCAGGCGCTCGCGATGGTGGCCGAGAAGTGGCGCGGCGCGGGGCAAGACGGCCGCGACCTCTACGTCCTCTCGCACCTGAAGGATCTCGTCCAGGCGGCCGTCGCCCGGGTCGCGGCGACGCGCGTGAGGGAGGTGCAGGTCGTCGACGGCGCGGGCGGTGAGGGCTTCACAGGCGCCGTGGCGAGCTTCCCGGCGGCAGTGCGCGAGGTGCTGCGCGAGACGGGGCGCGTGCTCGGGGTGGATACGACCACGCTGCTCGAGGGTCGCCGCGAGGGAGGTCGCTGATGGAAATCGTCCTCGTCCTCGTCGTCACGGCGCTCGTCCTGGCCGTCCCGGCGCTCATCACCGTCAAGAGGCTCCTCTACGTCGCGACGCCGAACGAGGCGCTGATCTTCAGCGGCGCGACCCGCCAGGTGAACGAGCGCCGCGTCGGCTTCCGCTTCGTCCGAGGCGGCCGATCGCTCCGGCTGCCCCTGCTCGAGCAGGTGGACACCCTCGATCTCTCGATGCTCACGGTGCAGGTCCACGTGACGGGCGCGTTCAGCAAGGGCGGGATCCCGCTCACGATCCAGGGCGTCGCGAACATCAAGCTCCCCGGCGACGAGCCGCTGCTCAGCAACGCGGTCGAGCGCTTCCTCGGCCGCACCCGTGAGCAGATCTACTACGTGGCGAAGGAGACGCTCGAGGGCAACCTCCGCGGCGTCCTCGCCAGCCTGACGCCCGAGGAGCTGAACGAAGACAAGCAGCGCTTCGTCCACACCCTCCTCGAGGAGGCCGAGCACGACATGAGCCGGATGGGCCTCGTCCTCGACACGCTCAAGATCCAGAACGTGACGGACGAGGTGAGCTACCTCTCCAGCATCGGTCGGATCCGAGGCGCGTCGCTCAACCAGGAGCAGGCCATCGCCGAGGCCTCCGCGCGCGCGGACGCCGCGGTGCAGCAGGCGCAGAACTCGGCGGCGGCGGAGATCGCCAAGCTCGAGGCGGATCTCCGGATCGCAGAGCAGGAGACGGCGAAGCGCATCGCCGACGCCCGCAGCCGGCGCGAGGCGCTCATCAACGAGTCTCGAGGGCAGGTCTCGGCGCAGATCGCGCAGATGCGAGCCGAGGTCGAGCGCCAGCAGGCGAGGGCGCTGCAGGAGAAGCGCCGCCTCGACGCCGATGTCGTGCAGCCCGCGATCGCCGGCCAGCGCGCGGCCGAGGAGAAGGCGCGCGGTGACGCGGCTACGACGATCGAGCGGGGGCGCGCCGAGGCGGCGTCGCTCGAGCAGCTCGTCATCGCGTTCCGCTCCGGCGGCGCCGCGTCGCGCGAGGCCCTCGCGCTCCAGACGCTCCTCCCGCTCCTCGAGGAGGTGGCCGGCGCGCGCACTCCGCTCGCGATCTCGAAGCTCACCGTGCTCCCGGGCGCGGCGGCCGGCAGCGAGCTGGCGCGCGCGCTCGTCGGCGCGAGCGAGCAGGTGCGGGCGGCGACGGGGGTCGACCTCGTCGGTCTCGCGCGCCGCTCGGGTCTGGAGCCGGCCATCGAGGTCCCGCCCCGTACCCAGCGGACGTGACCGTCACACCTCTGGCGCCGGTGTCACGCCGCGGCGCCGCGCGCCTCGCGCGCCCCCGGCGACGTCACGCGGCGCGTGGCGACACGGGGGGCGCGAGCACCGGCAGCCCAGCGATACGGCACTCGTCGGCGAGCGCGACGGGCGCCGGCGAGCGCTCACCCGTCCGCCCGGCCAGGTCGGTCGCCGCTGCGCGGAGCTCCCGATCGGTGGGCACGCGGCTCGGCAGCGCCTGAGCGCGGCACCGCGCGTGGGCGAGCCTCCAGGCGGCTCGCGTGAAGCTGCCCGCGTCCGCCAGGAGCCGGCGCCACAGATCGCCGTCCTCTTCCAGGCGGCGGAGCCACTCGGTCGGGCGCTCGGCTTCGTCGATCGACATCGTCATGATCATCGGCGCACTCCGGTCAGCGTTGCGGTTTCGATCGCCGGCGCGGCCCGCGGGCAGGAGCTGCAAGTTGCGTGCCGGCTTCCGTCACGGCGCCGACGCCACGTTGGCTCCGACACCGCCCGGGCTCCCCCGCATGGGCCCGCGGGTGCGCCCGTGCGAGGATCGCTGCCACCCCGTGAGCCCACGGGCCAACTTCGGGGGGCTCAGCTCGCGGCGGCCAGGCCGGCGAGCGCGGGCGGCACCCAGCCGCCCATCGCGCGCTCGAGCTCGCACGCCGCCGCGATCGTCAGGTGGTCCTGCCCATGCGACCCCACGACCTGCACGCCGAGCGGCAGCCCCGCCCGATCCAGCCCGAGAGGGACCTGCGTGCTCGGTAGCTCGAGCACGTTCATGATGCCGAAGTAGGCGAACGGCATCTTGAGGCGGAGCGCGTCGCGCACTGGCTGCCCGTGGCGTGGCGCCGTCGTCGTGTAGGACGGATAGAGCAGCAGCCCGCCCGCGCCGAGCTCGCGCGTGAGCTCGGCCCGCAGCGCGCGCCCTTCCTCCGCCAGCCGGCGGGCGTGGCGCGGCCACGCGCGCGGCACCGGATCCGTGAGGGCGAGGAGCGCGGCCATGATCGTGTGGTCCGATCGCCCGACCGCGATCCGCGCGAGCTCCCGCAGCGCGGCGAGCGGCGTCGAGGGGCCGAGCATCTCGCCGAAGGCTGTGTCCTGCGACAACCCGAGCATCGCGCTCCAGATCGGGAACGACCGCGCGAGCGACGCGAACCGGGCCGAGCGGCGCCGCATCCCACGCCGCTCGAGCGCCTTCGCCGCCTCCGCCTGCGCCTCGACCAGCTCCGGCGCCGGGTCGAGGACGCCGTCGCTCTCGATGACCAGGAGCGTGCGGCCGGCGAGGTCCACAGTCGTCGGGTCGCCCAGCTCGAACGGCTCGCAGCCCGTGTCGACGTCGTCCGGCCCGGCGAGGATGCGCAGCACCGGCATCAGATCCGCGGCGCGGCGCGCCAGAGGGCCGGTCGTCACGTAGCGCTGCCCCTCGTTCTCCGCGTGCGGGAACTGCCCGGTGCCCGGCACCATGCCCCCCGTCGGCTTGTGGCCGAACACGCCGTTGAAGAAGGCCGGGCCCCGGATCGAGCCGCCGACGTCCGAGCCCAGCCCGAACGGCGCGCCGCCCGCAGAGACGATCGCGCCCTCGCCCCCGGAGCTGCCACCCACGATGCGCGCCGGGTCGTACGCGTTGTTCGTCCTGCCGTACACGTGGTTGTACGACTCCATCCACATGCACAGCTCCGAGACGTTCGTGACACCGAGCGGGATGGCGCCCGCGGCGCGCAGCCGCCGCACGGCCGTGGCGTCGCTCTCGGCGCGGTACCCGCGGCGCCGCACGAGCCCAGCCGTCTGCGGCATCCCCTCGAGCGCGAAGCACTCCTTGATGGTGCACGGCACACCGTGGAACGCGCCGCGTACCTCACCCCGCGCGAGCGCGACGTCGGCCGCGTCCGCCTCCCGTCGCGCCTCCTCGAAGCGCGTCGCCACGACGGCGTTGATCACGGGGTTCACCCGCTCGATCTGCGCGATGTGGGCGTCGACGACCTCGCGGGAGCTCACCCGCCGCTCGCGGATCCAGTCGGCGAGGACGACCCCGGGCTCGGTCAGCAGGGGATCTGGAGTCATCCGCCGAGGCTAGCCCGGCTCGCCGCCGCTCGGCGGGAATCCTGAGCTCCCCGCGCGCGTCTCGCGCCCCGCTCAGGCGCCCAGCTCGGATTTCGCGCCCGCGCCGGCGCCCCGCCTGCCGCGGTGGCCGGCCCTGTGGTGCACGGCCGCCATCCTGTGCTTGGATCGACCGTCATGGCTCGTTCGATGTGGCTCGTGTGGGTCGCCAGCGTCCTCGGGGTCGCGTGCGCGTCGACGGAGGACGTACAGCAGATCGGCGGTGGGCCTTCGGGCGGCGCCGCTGGCGCGAGCGGCGGCGGGACGGGTGGCGCCGGCACGGACGGCTCCGCCGGCTTCGGCGGGGGAACGTCGGGGACGGGCGGCGGCGCGAGCGGCGGCGGGTCTGGCGCAGGGGCGGGCGGGAGCGCGGGCGCGGGTGGGAGCGCAGCGGGCGCAGGTGGGACCGGGGCCGGCGGGAGCGCGGGTGCGGGCGGGAGCGCCGCGGGCGCAGGCGGGAGCGCCGCGGGCGCAGGCGGGGCTGGGGCGGGCGGGACCGCCGGCGGGACGGGTGCGAGCGCGGGCGCTGGCGGGAGCGCGGCGGGCGCGGGGGGGGCCGGGGCCGGGGGGACGGGAGGGAGCGCGGGCGCAGGCGCGACTGGCGGTGTGGCGGGTACTGGTGGTGCGGCGGGCGCGGGCGGCGTCGCGGGTGCGGGTGGTGGTACCGGAGGGACCGGCGGGGGCACCGGCGGTACAGGAGGCGGTACCGGGGGCACCGGCGGGGGCACCGGCGGGACGGGGGGCACCGTCGCCCAGCAGGACGCGTGCCCGGGCGAGACGGTGACGCTCGCGGGCACGGGCACCTCACCCCGCACCGCGACGGTGAACGGCGCGACCACCGGCCTCACGAACGACGCCTCGAGCTACGGGTGCTCGGGGTTCTCGAGCGGGCGCGACGTCGTGTATGCGTTCACGCCCGACGTGAGCGGCATCGCGCGCCTCACCCTCTCCGGCAGCTTCGACGCGACGCTGTTCGTCCGTTCGACCTGCGCGGGGACCGCGAGCTCGGCCGAGGTCGCGTGCTCCGAGGGCTACGGCGCGTCGGGCACCGAGGAGGTCACCTTCCTGGCGACCGCCGGTACGACCTATTACGCGTGGGTGGACGCGTACTCGTCCACGGGCCAGGGCACGTTCGCGCTCCAGATCGCAGTGACGCCCGCGCCCGAGGACGAGCGATGCCCGGGCTCGGCCGTCGCCTGGGCGGGCACGGGGGCGGCGACGCGGACGGCCTCGGTGGCGGGCACGACGACCGACGCGTGGAACGACTACAACCAGTCGTGCGACAGCGGCTCCGGCGGCAAGGATCGCGTCTACGCCTTCACCGCCGATACGGATGGCATCCTCGAGCTCGCGCTCTCCTCCAGCTTCGACGCCGTGCTCAGCGTGCGCACCGTCTGCGACGGCACCCAGCTCGCCTGCCTCGACTCGGGGGGCGCCTCAGCGGTCGAGGGGGGCCAGTTCTGGGCGACCGCCGGGACGACCTACTTCGTCCACGTCGACGCCTTCTCCTCCACCGGGCAAGGGACGTTCACGCTGAACGCCTCGCTCGCCCCCGTCACGGACGAGGAGACGTGCCCCGGCGAGCCCGTCACCTGGGCGGGCACCGCCCCCGCGACCTTCAGCGTCGCCGGCGACACCAGCGACCGCTGGCACGAGACGGCCAGCAGCTCCTGCGGCTCCGGGACGGCGAGCGACGCCGTCTACGCGCTCACCGCGCCGGGCGACGGCATCCTGAAGCTCACGCTGCAGCCGAGCGGGTGGGACTCCATCCTCTACCTGCGCTCCGACTGCGCGACGGCCAGCTCACAGCTCGCGTGCGTCGACGTGAGCAGCGGCGCCGAGACCCACGAGCGCTGGGTGACGGCGGGCGAGACCATCTACGCGTTCGTCGACGGCTACGCCTCGAACCGCGAGGGCCCGTACACGTTCTCCGGCAGCTTCGCCCCGGCGCAGCCCGAGGAGGAGTGCCCGGGCGCCGACCTGACGTTCGCCGGCGCCCCGCTCGTCGCGAGCGCCACCGGCACCCTCGCGGACCGGTGGAACGACTACTCGGGGAGCTGCGGCGGCACCAGCGGGCGCGACGCCGTCTACCACTTCGTGCCGCCCCAAGCGGGCACCGTGCGCATCCGCCTCCAGCCGACGGCCTTCGACGCCCTGTTCTACGTCGCCAAGGGCGGGTGCGGAGCTGGCACGACCCTCCTCGCGTGCCGCGACCAGGGCGGGGCCGGCAGCGCGGAGACCTACGATCTCGTCGTCTCAGCGGCTGACGCCGGGAGCGACTTCTACGTCGTCGTCGACTCGTACAACACCGGCGCAGGTGCGTACACGCTGTCGTTGACGTATCAGTGAGCCGCGCCTCCGAGCCTCCTCCGCCGCCTTGACCCACCCCGATCCTCGCCCGCGCGCCGTCGTCCTCGGCGTGCAGCTCCCCGGCGTCTCCGACGGAGACTTCGAGTCCTCGATCGTCGAGCTCGAGCGCCTCGCGGCGACCCTCGGCCTCGAGCCGGTCGCGCGCGTCGTGCAGCGACGAGACTTCCTCGCGGCGGCGGCCGTCGTCGGGCGCGGAAAGCTCGACGAGCTGGCCGCGGTGACGGGCGGAACCGGCAAGGTCCCGACCCGAGCTCGCCGGAAGAAGCGTCGGATCGACGAGCCCGCCCCCGAGAGCTCCGAGGACGACGGCGAGCTCGAGAGCGAGGGCGCGGAGGGCGACGAGCCCGCCTCGGGCTGCGCAGACGCTCCGGCGCGCTGGCCCGAGCACGAGCGCGCGGGCGTGGTGCTCGTCGATCACGACATCACGCCCTCGCAGGCGAGGAACCTCGAGCTCGCCACCGGCGCGGAGGTGCTCGATCGCACGAGCGTCATCCTGTCCATCTTCCAGCGCCACGCGCGGTCGCGCGTGGCCAAGCTCCAGGTCGAGCTCGCGCGGCTCGAGTACGTAGCGCCTCGGCTCCGTGAGTCGAGCTCGGGCGGCGATCGCGTGCGCGGCGGCAAGAGCAAGGGCGCGGGCGAGAGCAGCCTGGAGCTCGATCGACGCCGGATCCGTGACCGCATGGCCGAGCTCCGTCGCCAGATCGCCGAGGCCGCCGAGGGGGCCCGGGTGCGTCGCGTACGCCGCACCGACGCGAGCGTGGTCGCCCTGGTGGGCTACACGAACGCCGGCAAGTCGTCTCTCATGCGCGCCCTGACGGGGAGCGAGGTGTACGTCGCCGACAAGCTCTTCGCCACGCTCGACACGACCGTGCGCGTGCTCGTCCCGGAGACGCGCCCGCGCATCCTCGTCTCCGACACGGTCGGCTTCATCAAGAGCCTGCCGCACTCGCTCGTGGCCTCGTTCCGGTCCACGCTCGAGGAGGCGCGCGAGGCCGATCTGCTCCTCCACGTCGTCGACGCGGCCGACCCGGCGTTCCGAGCGCAGCTCGCCGTCACCCGCGAGGTCCTCGAGGAGATCGGCGCGGGCGAAGTACCCAGCCTGCTGATCCTCAACAAGCGCGACCTGCTCCCCGAGGGGAGCGAGGCGGCCCTGCTCGCCGAGTACCCGGAGGCCCTCGTCGTCTCCGCCCGACGGCCCGGCGACGTCGCTGCGTTGCACCGCGCGCTGGTGGACTGGTTCGAGCGCGACCTGGTGACGGCGACGGTGCACGTCCCGCACGCGAAGCAGCGGCTGCTCGGTGTCGTGCACGACGAGTGCCGCGTGCTCTCCGAGCGGTGGGACGAGGCGGGTGCGGAGCTGGCGATTCGGGCCCCCGCGGCCGTGCTCGGTCGCCTGCGCGCGGAGCTCGAGGACTCGAGCGGAGGACTGCGATGAAGTCGACCGTAGGACGAGGCGCGGATCGGGTCGCGGGGGTGCTGTCGCGCCTGCTCCACGTGCGGAGCGCCCGCCACAACACGATCGGCGATGTCGAGCGCTACTACGATCTCGGGCTGGAGGAGCTCTTCCCCGCGCCCCGGGCGCCGGCGGATCTCCACGTGGAGCGCACGCTCGCCGATCGCGCTCGGGGGACGAGCAGCGTGGTCTGGACGAGCACGCACGAGGTGCTCTGTCCCCGCTATCGCCGCCGGCACGAGACGGAGTATCGGAGCAACCTGGTGGCGAGGGCCCGCTGGATCCGCCCGGACGGCCGGCGTCGCGATCGCTGCCTGGTGTACGTCCACGGCTGGCTGGAGCCGGGCCCCTGGGCGGAGGAGCTCACGCTGTTCCGCGTCTGGGGGCGCGAGCTGCCGGTGGACATCGTGCACGTGGCGTTGCCGTTCCACGGCCCGCGCCTCCCGCGGGGCTCGCTCTTCAGCGGGGAGTGGTTCTGGACGGGCGACCTCGTGCGCTCGCTCGAGGGCGTCCGCCAGGCGATCTGCGACGTGCGGACGGCCCTCGCCTGGCTGCGCGATCAGGGTTACCAGGAGGTGGGCGTGACGGGGCTGTCGCTCGGCGGCGCGCTCGTGATGGTGCTCGCGTGCCTGGAGCCGCTCCCGGATTTCGCGATCCCGGTGATGGCGCACCTCTCGCTCGGCGCGGCCGTCGAGCAGGCGCCCATCCTGTGGAGGATGCGGAACGATCTCGAGCGCTGGGGGCTCGACGAGCGCGCGCGGCGCGAGGTCTTCCGGCGGATCGGCCTCGAGAGCGCGCAGCCGAGGCTCCGCCCGGAGCGCCAGCTCTGGGTGCAGGCGAAGGATGACCTCTACATCGACGCCGGGCTCGTGGAGCAGCAGTGGCGCGCGTGGCACGAGCCGCCGATCCTGTGGATCGACGGCGGCCACATGACCTTCCCGATGGAGCTAGCGCGCATCACGGAGCGGATGCGAGGGTTTCTCGCGCGCGGGTGAGGCGGCGCCGGGCCGACTCCCGCTTACTCCTTGCCCGCCAGCTTCGGCTTCTCGAAGCGGAGCGTCATGCGATCGCTCTCCCCGATCGCCATGAAGCGCTCGCGGTCCTGGTCGCCGCTGCGGAGCACCGGCGGCAGCGACCAGACCCCGTCCGGGTGGTCCTTCGTGTCCTTCGGGTTCGCGTTGACCTCGCTCTTCCCCACGAACCGGAAGCCCACCGCCTTCGCCTGCTCGATCACCCAAGCCTCGGGGAGGTAGCCCCGCTCGGCGCTCTCGTCCGGCGAGGCGGACTCGGGCGCGCGGTGCTGGACGACGCCGAACGTACCGCCCGGCTTCAGCGCGGCGAACACCTGCGCGAGGTTGTGCTGCACGCGCCGCCCGCGCCGATGCCAGTTGTGCATCTCCCGGAAGGCGAACGCGAGGTCGATCTGTCCCTCGTGCCCGAGGCGCAGGTCCTTCGGATCGACGATGACCACCTCCACCTTGCCGCTCAGCTCGGTCGACTTCGCGATGTAGTGCTGGAACCGCCGCCCGTAGTACGTCCCGGGCGCCATCTCGGGGCCGCTCGGGTCGAGCGCCGTCACCACGAGCTTGCCGCGCTTCGCGAGCAGCGGCGCGAGCAGCTCGGTGTACCAGCCGTCGCCGCCGCCCACCTCCATCACGACGCTGTCCGGCCGGAGCCCGAGGAAGGCCATCGTCTCGACGGGGTGGCGATGCGCGTCCCGCTCGGCGTGGCCGGGCAGCCGATGCTCGCTCCTCAGCGCGGCGGCGAGGCCCTCCTGGGCGCTGGCCCACCGCGTCTCGGCGAGGCGAGTGACCCCGGCGCGGAGCTCCGGTGTCCACCGCGCACGCTCTGCCTGGGCCTCGACCTCGAGCTGCGCGAGCTTCTGCTGCGCGGCCGCCTCGGCCTTCTGTCGCTCGACCTCCTGGGGGGTGGGTGCCGGGGCGGCCGGCTCCGCAGCGGGGGCCTCCGTGGAGGCGGTCGCGGGCGGCGAGGCGGCCGGCGCAGGCGGCGGCGCCGGCTCCGGCTGCGGCCCGCAGGCGACGAGGACGAGAGCGGCGGCGAGCGGCGAGGTGCGCATGAGGGGCCATCGTATGCAGCGGGCCGCGTCGGATGGCCAGCCCGGAGGGTGGCGTCCGGCGCGCCGCTGGACCATCCTCGGGCCATGCGCGCCGCTTTCCTGTCGCTATGCGTGTCCGCATCGCTCCTCGCCCTCGGCTGCTCCAGCGCGGAGGACTCCGAGGGCGCCGAGCTCTACTCGTACGGCGCGGGCGACGTGGAGCAGGCGGTGCTCGGGACGTGGACGGGGACGTGGACGCCGCCGGGCGGCGCGGCCGGGGCGTTCACCGTCCAGCTCGCTCGCCCGGCGGGCGCGACCACGCGCCCCGCGTGCGGCAATCGGGAGCTCGGCACGCTCGGGCCAGCGTGCATCGACATGAGCTCGATGACGCTCGCCGGTGTGCTCGACGTCGAAGACGGGAGCTTCACCGCGGCGCCCATCTCGGGCGGGCTGACGGTGCCCGGGACGGAGCTCACCGAGCTGTTCCTCTCCCTCGAGGGGGCGGGGGTCCGCTGG
Organism: Polyangiaceae bacterium; assembly: GCA_020846005.1. Taxonomy (GTDB): domain Bacteria; phylum Myxococcota_A; class Polyangia; order Polyangiales; family Polyangiaceae; genus JADLEQ01. Next base: position 159,568 of record JADLEQ010000035.1, on the reverse strand, counting down.
TCCGCCGAGTGGGCCCGCGGCGCCTGGACGGGCTGCCGCGCGAACGCGCTCGACGGCACGACCCTCGCTGCCTGTACGCTCGCTGCCCGAGCCCCGTGAGGGCTCCGGGCGCGCCCCCTGGTCACCGAGGCGAACCGGCCCCAGCTCTCGTCCCATGCCGTCTCCCATCGCCTTCGCCGCCGGCGCCGCCGCGTGGACTCTCACGGAGTACGCGCTCCATCGCTTCGCAGGTCACGCGCCGCGCCAGCGCGAGCGATCCGCGCGCCCCACGCTCCTCGACGGTGACTTCGGCAGCGAACACCAAGCCCACCACACCGACACCCGCTACTTCACGCCGACCCCGCGCAAGGTGAAGGCGGCCGCGGTCGCGCTCACGGCGATCGGTGGAGTCGGCTCCCTCCTGGTCGGCCCCCGCCGCGCGCTGTCGTTCGCCGCGGGGTTCGGCGTCGCGTATGCGGCGTACGAGGTCCTGCACCGGCGCACGCACACGCACGCCCCGCTCGGGCCGTATGGCCGCTGGGCGCGCAGGAACCACCTCTCCCACCACTTCGCCAGCCCGGCGACGAACCACGGCGTGACGAGCCCCGCTTGGGATCTCGTCTTCGGCACCCACCGCGACCACGGCAAGATCCGAGTCCCGCGCCGCCACGCGCCCCCGTGGCTCCTCGACGAGGCCGGCGGTGTCCGCCCCGAGTACGCTGCCGAGTACGAGCTCGCCTCCGCCTCGAACGGCCAGAGCGCCCGCGCAGAGGCCTAGCGCCCGGCCCCGCGCGCCCCCGTTCCGCCCGCGGGCCCTCGCCCGCGCGCCTGGCCCCTGGCGCCCGCCCCCCGCTCCGGTGCATGACTGCCCGACTGGAGCACCTGGATGGCGATCGAGACCCTCACGCCCGAGCAGATCCGCGACTGGCCCCGGGAGAAGAAGGACGCCTGGTGGCTCGAGCGCGTCTACCGCGGGGACATGCCGCAGCTGACGTTGCGCTCGGCGGTCACCGGCTTCCTCCTGGGCGGCATCCTCTCGGCGACCAACCTCTCTGTCGGCGCGAAGACAGGCTGGACCCTCGGCGTGGGCCTCACCAGCGTGATCCTCGCGTACGCGGCCTTTCGGGTGATGGCTCGCGCCGGCGCGAGCGACATGACCATCCTCGAGAACAACTGCTCTCAGAGCATCGCGACGGCGGCGGGCTACATGACGGGCCCGCTCGTCTCGGGCATGGCCGCGTACATGTGGATCCAGAACGCGCTGATGCCCTGGTGGCAGATGATGCTGTTCAACGTGACGCTCTCACTGCTGGGCGTGCTGGTGGCGTTCCCGATGAAGCGGCGCTTCATCAACGAGGAGCAGCAGCCCTTCCCCGAGGGGGCCGCCTGCGGCGTCGTGCTGGATGCCCTCTACTCCACGGCCGCCGCCTCGGGCATGTACAAGGCGAAGGTGCTCGTCCGCGCTGGCGGGCTCGCGGCGGCGCTTGGCGCGCTCTCCGGCGAGAGCGTGATGAAGCTCGTGCAGGTGAAGTGGCTGGGCCTGAAGGAGGCCTGGCACTTCCCGCACTCGCTCGACGCATGGTACTACGAGCTCGCGAAGAAGGGCCTCGTCCCCGTGCCGAGGCTGGCCGGCGTCCCGATCCGGGAGCTCGGGGTCTCTCCGGCCCTCGATCTCGCGATGGTGGGGGCGGGCGGCCTGATGGGCATGCGGACCGCCGGCAGCATGCTGGTCGGGATGGTGCTGAACTTCCTCGTACTGGTGCCGGCGATGATCGCGGCCGGTGAGATCCGCCCACGCGCGGACGGGACGTTCTCGCGCGTCCACGTCGTCAACACCTGGTCGCTCTGGTGGGGGATCGCGATCATGGTCGTGGCCTCGATGGTCTCGCTGTTCGCGAAGCCCGAGGTGTTCGTGGCGGCGTTCCGCGCGCTCCGCGGGCGAGGGGAGCGCGCCGCCGATGTGCTCGGGCACATCGAGCTCCCGCTGAAGGTGTCGCTGGTCGGGGCGCCGCTCGTCGGCGCCGTCGGGGTGTGGATGGCGCACGCGTGGTTCGGGGTGCCCCTCCTCTGGGGCGCGCTGTCCCTGCCGATGATCTTCGTGCTGACGCTCATCGCGACGAGCAGCACGGCGCTCACCAGCATCACGCCGACCGGATCGCTGAGCAAGATCCCGCAGTTTACCTTCGGCGCGCTCGATCCTCGGCACCCCCCCACGAACCTGATGACGGGCGTGATGTGCGTGGAGGTCGCCAGCAACGCCAGCAACCTGCTGATGGACATCAAGCCGGGGTACATGCTCGGCGCCAAGCCGCGGCAGCAGGCGATCGGCCACGTGATCGGCGTCGTGGCGGGCGCGCTCGCGTCGACGCCGCTCTTCTACGTGCTCTTCCTCTCGGATTGGGCCCCGGGGCGGAGCGTGCAGGAGGCGATGGCGCCGGAGGGGGGGCAGTTTGGCTTCCCGAGCGCGCTCCAGTGGCAAGGCGTCTCGAACCTCGTGACGGCGATCTTCGGCGGCGGCGGGGGCACGCTGCTCACTCGATCGATCGTGACCTCCATGCTCGTCGCCGCGGTCGCCGGCCTCGTCCTCGAGGTCGCGCGCATCCGGAGCCACGGGCGGCTGCCGCTCAGCCCGCTCGCGGTGGGCCTCGGGGTCGTCGTGCCGCCGGAGTCGACGATCGCGATGTTCGCGGGCGCGGCGTTCTTCCACTGGATGGAGCGGCGGCACGCGGGCCACGCGGGGACACCCGGGTACGAGCGGTGGGTCGGCGGCAAGGAGCCGATCTGCGCGGGCCTGATCGCCGGGGCCGCGCTGCTCGGCATCGCGGACATCCTGGTCAAGGTCTTCTGGCTCTGAGGGCCGGTGAACCTCGCCGGGAGCCCCGGATCGGGCGGCGACGAACGGGGCGCGCGGGGCGTGCCGCGCCCACGGGCACGGACGCTCAGGGCGCGGTCGTGACCTCGACGCGTACGTCACGCCCGGCGCCGGCCGCGATGTCGAGCGTCACGCGCTCGTCGCCGCCGGTCACGCTGACGGGCGTGCCGTCGATCGAGGCGGCCGTCACTCGCTCGCCGCTCGGCGCGACGATCTCCACCCGGCGGGGGGCGTCGCCGGTGGGGCGGTAGCGGAGGCGGAGCACCGCGCCTCGCAGCTCGAGCTCCACCAGCCGAGCTCGCAGCGTGAGGCGGCGCTCCGGGGTGCCGCCGGGGCCCGCGACGGGCGGGACGGCCGGCGCCACGAGGAGCCCCTCGGGCGTCGCCTCGATGCCGGCCACACGGAGCGCGGCCAGCATGCCGAGCGCCGTCACGTTGTTGTTCTGCACGGGCCAGTCTGTCATCGGCGTGACCAGGCTCTTCCACGACTGGCCGCTCTTGCTCGACACGCCGTCGGACGACGACCACACGTTGGACCACACCTCGGGGAACGCCACCGCGCGCGCCGCGAGCGTGGCTCGGGCGAGGTGCGCGAAGGCCCGCTCGGGATCGGTGCGCGCGTAGCCCCAGGTGAGCAGGCCGCCGATCGCGGGCCACACCTGACCACCGCCCCAGAGCGGCGCGCCGATGGGGGAGGGATCGTCGAGGCGGGTGGCGATCTCGGACACGAGCGTCGCGCGCTGGGCCTCGTCCGCGAAGGTGCCGGAGATCAGCGCCCAGATCTGGCCCTCCAGATCGATGGAGGACTCGCCGATCGCGGGCCCGCCGTCGTTGTACCAGGCGCGGCGGAACCAGGTGCCCGTCCACTCGCCCGCGAGCGCCGTGCGGTAGCCGGCCGTCGCCGCGCGGAGCTCCCCCGCCAGCGCGGTGTCGCGCGCCTCGATCAGGCTCGCCACGCGGTCGAGCACGTACACCCCCATCTGGGTGTTGGGGATGCTCTCGCCGAGCGCGACGGCCACGTCGCGGTCGCGCGCGGCGTCGGCGACGATGCCGTCGCTCCAGTCGCCCGTCCCGAGCCGGACGAGGCCGTGCTGGCCGGTGCCGACCACGTCCAGGTGGTGACGGACGGCCGCGACGACGTGATCCCAGACCGTGGCGCCCGGTCGAGCGCCGCGCGGGTGGAACGGCGCCGGCGCGTCGAGGAACGCGACGTCGCCCGTCGCGCCGAGGTACTCGCCGAGCGCCCACAGGAAGAACAGGCAGAGGTCGCTCGGGGCCGAGTGCAGGCTCGCGTCGTCGAGCATCCCGTGCCCCTGGAAGGCGTAGGAGAAGCGCCCGTCCGCGAACTGGATGCCCATGTAGAACAAGAGCTCGAGCCGCGCGAGCTCCGGATCCGTGTAGACGAGCGGCACGGCGAAGAGCCCGAGGTCACGGGCCGCGCCGTCCGCGCCGTGCAGGTAGAGATACGCCGACCCCTGCGGCACGACCGGCTGCTGCCAGTAGTCGCGATACCCGATCGAGGCCTCGAGCTGTGACGCGTGCCAGGCGAGCTCGCGGTGGAGCACCGGATCGCGCTCGGTGGCGAAGTAGAGCATGCGCTCGCGCAGGTGCTCGGCCTGCTCGGCGATCGGATCCCAGCTGGCGTCGGACCACCGCGCGTCCGGCGCCAGCGCCTCCTCCGCCCGCGTGTAGCCGTAGACGTAGCGCAGGGTCTTCTGCTCGCCTGGCGCGAGCTCGACCGCGCTCGCGAGCACCAGCGCGTGCGGCTGGCCCGCGCCGGACGTGAGCGCGGAGAGCTCGCCCCCCGCCGTCCCGGCGCCGGGCGCCCGCTCCGCCACCGCGCGTGGCGCGCCGGGGCCGCCGCCCCCGAAGAACGCCGCCTGGTCGACGTAGACGTCGTGCACCTCGCCGAGCGCCTGGACGAGGAACGGCTGGTTCGGCCAATAGTCGACGGCGCTCGGCTCCTCGCGCGCCGGTCGTGGCGTCGCGCCGACGTAACGCCGCTCGACCTGGAGCGAGCGCGCCGCCGGATCGAAGGACACCCGCTCGGAGAATAGGCCGTTCCGCGCGTCGCGCGCCGCGCGCGCGTTGGCGGGCGCGAGGGAGAGGACGTCGCCGGAGACCGCCCAGTTGATCTCGATGGGGCGCCTCGCCACGTCCCAGTACTCGTAGTGGACGAGGCGCTTGCTGCGGCCGCCTAGGTTCTCGAGCGTCACCTCGCTCACGACCACGGGCGCGTCCCCCACCGGCGCGCTCGTGCGCCTCGTGAACAGCACCCCGCGGTGCCGGAGCGAAGCCTCGGCGTAGCCCATCCCGAACCGGCGCGTCGTGGTGGAGGGGCGCGGGCGATGCGCGTACGCGGTGCTCCAGGTCGCCTCGCCGTCATCGAGGAAGGAGTACCCGCCGGCGAAGTTGCCCTGCGGGTCGTCGCGCACGTTCAGGTGCTCCACCCCGCGGTCCTGCGTGACGACCTCGACGGTGCCGTCGTTCGACGCCAGCGCGTTGACGCGCCGGTTCCCGAACGCCGCCCAGTGGTCGCGCCGCACGAGGGGCTCTCCCTCGGCGTCGCTGTCCGTCAGCGTCCAGTCGCCGCGCGAGTCGGCGAGGTGATCGAGGCGGTAGTCGTACGCAGGGAGCCCGGCGGCGTCGATCGTCCACGCCCCGAAGATCCCGCTGCCGAGCGTGCAGGGGACGAACGTCTCCGGGGCGTCGAGGTCCGGGGCGGCGCAGCTCTCCGGCGCCGGGACGAACTCCGGATCGTCGGTGTCGGGCGGATCGCCGCCCGGCGTGGTGCGCGCGGCGTCCTCGCCGCAGGCCGCGAGCGTGAGCGCGAGGGAGGCGACGACGGAGACGCGGAGCGGGCGGCCGAGCATGGGCGAAGACTAGCGCGGGGGGCGCCCGCGCGCTCCGCCGGCCTCCGCTCCGGAAGCGGCGTAAGCTACCCTCGATGAAGCTCCTCCGGGTCGCGGCCGCGACCCTCAACCAGACGCCGCTCGACTGGGACCACAACGAGGCGAACGTGCTCGGCGCGATCGCCGCCGCGCGCGCCGCGGGTGTCGGTCTCCTCTGTCTGCCGGAGCTGTGCCTCACCGGCTATGGTTGCGAGGACGCCTTCCAGTCGCCCGGAGTGCACGAGCAGGCGCTCCGGTCACTCGGGCGCGCGGTCGAGGCGACAGAGGGCGTCGTCGCGGCGGTCGGATTGCCGCTCCGCCACCAGGGCGCGGTGTTCGACGTGTGCGCGCTCGCCGCGGACGGCCGCCTGCTCGGCTTCGTCGCGAAGCGCGCGCTCGCGGGCGACGGCATCCACTACGAGCCGCGGTGGTTCAAGCCGTGGCCGAGGGGGCAGCGGTCGCACGTCGAGATCCTCGGCAGCGAGGTTCCGATCGGCGATCTCGTGTTCGACGTGGGGGGGATCCGCATCGGGTTCGAGATCTGCGAGGACGCGTGGACGGCGGTGCGACCCGGCGCGGAGCTCGCCTCCGAGGCGGTGGACGTGATCTTGAACCCGAGCGCCAGCCACTTCGCCTTCGGCAAGCACGAGATCCGCCGCCGCCTGGTGCTGGAGGGCTCGCGCGCCTTCGGCGTGACGTACGTCTACGCGAACCTGCTCGGCAACGAGGCCGGGCGCGCCATCTATGACGGCGACGCGCTCATCGCCACCGGCGGCGCCATCGTCGCCGAGGCCAGGCGCTTCGGCTACGGCGACCGGGCCCTGCTCACCGCCGTCGTCGACGTCGAGGTGACGCGGCTCCGGCGCGCTGCGCTCGACAGCTTCCAGCCCGCGGTTGCCGGCGAGCCGGCGGTCGGCGCGGCGTTCGCCTGGCCCCGCGTCGAGCTCCCCGCGCTCGGGCAAGGCGCGGGCGAGGTCTCGAGCGGGGCGGACACCCGGGAAGAGGAGCTCGCGCGCGCCATCCCGCTCGCGCTCTTCGACTACCTGCGCAAGGCGCGCGCCGGGGGCTTCGTGCTCTCGCTCTCGGGAGGCGCGGACTCGGCCGCCATCGCGTGCTTCGTCCGCCTGATGGTAGCGTTCGCCGCCCGCGAGCTCGGCCTCGAGGGGCTGCGCCGCCGGCTCGCTCACGTCCCCGGGCTCGAGGGCGCGGCGGACGAGCGCGCCGTCGTCGGCGCGCTGCTCACGACGGCGTACCAGGCGACGCGCAACAGCGGCGAGGTGACGCGGGCCGCGGCGCGAGCGGTGGCCGAGGCCGTGGGCGCCCGCCACCTGGAGCTCGACGTGGACGGCCTCGTCGAGGGCTACGTGAGCACGATCGAGCGCGCGATCGGGCGTCGGCTCGAGTGGTCCCGAGACGACATCGCCCTGCAGAACATCCAGGCGCGGGTCCGCGCGCCGAGCGTGTGGCTGCTCGCCAACCTGGAGAACAAGCTGCTGCTCGCGACGAGCAACCGCTCGGAGGCGGCCGTCGGCTACGCGACGATGGACGGGGACACCTCGGGCAGCGTGTCGCCGCTGGCCGGGGTGGACAAGGCGTTCCTCCTGCGGTGGCTGGCGTGGCTGGAGGCGACCGGCCCCGAGGGCGTGGGCCCCATCCCCGCGCTCGCGGCCGTCACCTCGCAGGCGCCGACCGCCGAGCTCCGCCCGCCGTCGGCGCGGCAGACGGACGAGCAGGACCTCATGCCCTACGCGGTGCTCGACGCCATCGAGCGCGCCGCGATCCGCGACAAGCGGACGCCCCTCGACGTGTGGCGGCTCCTCCGCTCCGAGGCCCCGGAGCGATCCCCACGAGAGCTGCTCGTGTGGGTCGAGCGCTTCTTCCGTCTGTGGAGCCGCAACCAGTGGAAGCGCGAGCGGTACGCGCCGAGCTTCCACGTCGACGACGAGAGCCTCGATCCCAAGACGTGGTGCCGCTTCCCCATCCTCAGCGGTGGCTTCGCCCGCGAGCTGGCGGAGCTCCGCGCCGAGGCCGAGCGGGAGCTCGGGGGCGCGGCCTCCCCGCGCTGAGCGCCCCGGTCGCCCGCGCGCGGAGCCCCGCCGGGGCGGCGATCGTGGGGTGGACAGCTCACCTCGAGAATCCTGGGCAGGAAGCCGGTCGCTCGCCGCGCGGGGGCCACGCTCTGGCGGCTCATCCGGACCTCCCCGGTGGTCCTGGTCTTCGGTCCCCGTCAGTTCGGCGCGGCGCGACCCTCGAAGGGCTCGTCCTCGAGGAGGACGCGGCGCTGGCGCGCGAACGCCGCGTCCGGCCCGGGGTGTCCCCGTGGCGGACGGAGGCCGGCGGGGAGGCGGATCTCCTCGTCACCCAGGGGGACCGCATCGTCCGCATCGAGGTCAGGCTCGGCTCGGTCGTGGACGACCACGCGCTCCGGAAGATCTGGGGGTCGCTCGCGGCTACGTCGTGGTGGGGCGAGGGGAGCGGACACGGATCGGCGCGGACGCCGAGAGCGTCCCGCGGGCGGACGTCGTCGCTCGGAACGTCGACCTCCGCCTCGGGCGGAGGGGCGCTCGCCCGCCGCGCAGCGGCTGAGCGCGCCGGTCGAGGCTCACCGGCGCGCCGTTGTCGGCCCGGGACGGATGGACGACACTCCGTCCATGCCGACGCTCCTCGAAGGTCCCGTCCGCGTGGAGGCCGCGGGCACTCCACCGAAGCTGATCGACGAGTACATCGGCCGCGCTCGCACCGGGGAGGAGCGGGTGAGCGTGGCCCACATGCGATCGCCCACCGGGTGGCGCGAGCCCGGTCAGCGGCCGGAGTTCGACGAGTTCACCGTCGTGTTGCGCGGCTGTCTGCGCGTGGAGCACGAGGGCGGCGCGATGGACGTGCGAGCCGGGCAGGCCGTGGCGACCCAGGCGGGTGAGTGGGTCCGGTATTCGACGCCCGAGGAGGGCGGCGCGGAGTACCTCGCCGTGTGTCTGCCCGCGTTCAGCCCGGTGACCGTCCACCGCGACGCGTGAGCGCGCCGCGGCGGCGCCCCGCGGGCGAGCGAGCCGGGGTCGGATCGCCGCGCGGCTAGCGGACGCCGGCCGCGGAGCGCCCGGGCCCGCCCCGCCTACTGCCCGCTCGTCTCCTGCCAGGCGGGCAGCGCCTCCACGCGCTCCCGCCACGCGGCGAGGTGGGGGAGGCCGTCCAGCGGGAGCTGCGCCGGGGCCGCGTACATGAGCGGGGCGGCGATCGCGAGATCCGCGAGCGTCAGCGAGTCCCCTGCCACGTAGGCGCGCCGGGCGAGCTCGGCATCGAGCAGCTCCGCGAGGGGCCGGAGGGCACGCTCGTGGCGCGCGACCTGCGCCTCGTCCGCGCCGCCCCCGCCGCGCAGGCCCTTCAGCACGCGCTCGAACATCAGCCCGCCGATCGGGGGGCTGAAGTGGTTCGAGCACCAGAACATCCAGCGCAGGACGGTCGCGCGCGCGCGCGCCTCGGTCGGCAGGAGCTCCTGCCCGGGCGTCCTCTCGCACAGGTGGATCATGATCGCGTGCGACTCGGGGAGCGCGAAGTCGCCGTCGACCAGCACCGGCACCGCGTGCATCGGGTTGATGGCGAGGAACTCCGGCTTCATCTGCTCGCCCTTGGCGAGGTCGATCGTCTGGAGTTCGAGCGGCACGCCGAGGATCTGGGCCGTCATCACGACCTTGCGGGCGTTCGACGAGCGGGGGTTCTGGTAGAGCTTCATGGCGCGCCAGCCTAGCAGGTCGGCGGCGCGCCGCTGGAGCGCGTCGGTCGAGCCCGGGGCGGCGCGGGCCGCCGGTGGCTCGGCCGTCGCCCCCGCGCTACGTTGGCCACGTGACGGCCCTCCCCGCGGCCTCGCTCCCCGTGGCGTTCGTCGTGCCGTTCGGCGAGCCGCGCGAGGGGTTCTTCGGTGACACGTTGTTGTCGCTGCTGTGCGCAGACGCGCGCCGGCTCGGGCACCCGGCGGGCGTCGTGCGCGTGTACTACGACGGCCGCGACCCCGCTCGGGACGACGAGGTCCGCCGCCGGCTACGCGCGTGGCTCGCCGATCACGAGGCGGCGCTCGTCGTCGTCGAGCGGCTGTTCGACGCAGCGCCCCTCCGCGAGCACGTCCGCGCGGAGGCGGGGCGGGCGCTGCTCCAGGTGACGCTCGGGGACAGCCTGGAGGCGCTCGAGGGCGTGGACTGGGTGCTCGGCCTCGCCGGGAGCACGAACTCGCGGGGGACGCGGCGCGCCGTCCGCCCCGACGACGTTCGCCATGGCTTCACGGCGCTGCTGCGGGCGCTCGCGGCCGGTCGCGCGGTGGACGAGGTGCCGGGGCTCGCGCGGGCTCGCGCGGGAGCGCTCGTCCTCGGGCGCCCGGCGGAGCTCGCGGGCGGGGAGCTGCCGTTCGACCCAGTCGTCGAGCACGACGCCCTGAGCCTCGTCCCGCCGCCGCCGATCGTGCGCAAGTCGCTGTACGGCAACGCGGGGTGCCCCTTCGCGGCCGATCCGCTCGCCAACCCACACTACGCGGGGGTGGCGCTCCCGCCGGGGCCCGAGGTCGCGCGGCTCGGCTGCGCGTTCTGCCACATGGGGGGAGACTACGAGCGGCTCGCCGACGAGCGGGTCGTCGCCTCCACGCTCGAGCAGGCGCGGTGGTTCGCGGCGCGCGTCGCCGGCCTCCAGGAGCTCGTGCTGACGGACCAGTACGCGGTGCGGTACCTGGAGGCGCTCATGCTCGGTGCGGCGCGCGCGCGCCTGCCACGGCTGCGGTGGCTCTTCGCCGCGCGTGCCGACTCGTTCTTGCGGGAGGCGGAGCGGATCGAGCGCGCGGTGGTGGCGGCGCGCGACGCCGGTCAGGCGCTCGAGGTGTACCTCACCGGGTTCGAGTCGTTCAGCGACGCCGAGCTGCTCCGGCTGAACAAGGGCGTGACCGCGGAGGACTCGATCGCCGCCGTCGCGGCGATGCGATCGCTCGCGGCACGGTACCCGGGATCGTTCGCGTGCGATGGGGCGAAGGGGCATAGCTTGCTCGCGTGGACGCCGTGGACGACGCCCACCGATCTGCGCACGACGGCCGAGGCCGTCCGCGCGCACCGCCTGCGGTCGCTGTTCGACGAGCTCGGGCGCAACCGCCTCCGCCTCCACTCGGACCTCCCGATCCACTACGCGGCGCTCCGCGATGGCGCCGTCGTGGAGGAGTGGGAGCCCGGGGACGAGGGCGCCGCGCGGCGGAAGGGCTACAGCGCCGAGATCCCGTGGCGCTTCCTGGATCCTCGCGCGCGCCTCGCGCACGCGCTCGCCGCCGCGCTCCGTGAGCGGCTCGGCCACGAGACGGAGGTGGCCCAGCTCCTCGCCATCGCCGAGCTCACCGCGGGGTGGGATCCCGGCGCCGACCCGCGCGCGCAGGCTCGCGCCCTCGCGGAGGCGCTCGCCGGCGTGGACGCCCTCGCGGCGCGCCTCGACGCGCTCGCGCGCGGCGCGACCGACGGAGCGCCGCGCGCCAGCCAGCACGCCGCGCGCGTCGTGGTCTACGGCGGCGCGTGCAACAACGGGTGCGCCACGTGCGCCCACCGCGAGCGGACGGCCGCGGCGGACGACGCCGCGCTCGTGCGGGCGATCGACGCCGCGCGCGAGGCCGGCGGCCCCGTCGCGCTCGCGGGACGCGAGCCCACCGTGCATCCCCGGTTCCTCGAGCACGTGGCCCGCGCGCGCGGGAGGGACGCCCGCCTCGTCGGGTTGGTGACGAACGGGCGGCGCTTCGCGATCCGCGGCTTCGCGGCCGCCGCCGCGCGCCGGGGCCTCGGCGCGGCGAGCGTGAAGGTGTTCGGGATCACGCCCGCGGCGGCGGACGCCGTCACGCGGGCGCCGGGCGGGTTCGCGCAGGCGCTCGAGGGCGTGGCCGCGCTCCGAGCGGTCGGGCTCGGCGCGATCGAGCTGCGGCTCCAGCTCACCCCGGAGTGGATCCCGCGGCCCGAGCGCGCGGCCGAGTTGGCGGCGGCGGCGGGCGTCCGGCAGCTCCGCGTCGAGGTGGTGCTCGACGGCCTCGGGCTCGATCACACCGCCGCGGCCGCCGCCGCGCTCGACGCGATGGTGGTGCGCGCGGCCGCGCTCGGCGTGGCCGTGACGGCGGCGCCGCTCGCGGCCGGCATGCGCGAGCTCTCGAAGCTGCCGGGCGCTCCGGGGCAGCCGCGCGCTGTCGCCTCGGACGCCGTGCCGTCGCAGGAGGCGCGGTGACCGACGCGCCCGCGCCGATCGCCGCGCTCGCCGAGGCCCTCGGAGGTGCGCTCCGAGACGCCCTCGCCGCGGGGACGCTCGAGAACCCGGAGGGCTGGGCGTACGCGCCGGCCGAGCCGCGGCGCTTCGGCCGCTGGTGCGTGCTCGTGGCGCTCACGGGGGCGGGGCAGGGGGAGCGGCGGACGCTCGGCCTGCTCGTGGCGCCGACGGATCCCGCCGAGCCTGCGTACCGGCGCACGCGCGCGCTCGATCTCGTGTATTTCTCCGAGGACGTGCCGGACCCGGAGCAGGCCCGCATCTACGCTCGTGACCGCGCGACGATCGATCGGTTCTGGCGGTGGCTCGCTGGATGGGATGAGCCACGTGGCTGAGGCGACGGCGCTCGAGCAGGTGGCGCCGCAGGGGCTGGTCGGAGCCGTCTCCGCATCCGGTGGGCTGCGCCTCCTGCACGTCCGCGCCGCCGGGTCGGACGCCCTCGAGGTGGAGCTGGAGCAGCCGAACGGCGCGGGTCGCGTCGTCGTCCGGCTCGGCCCGCTCGACGCGCAGTGCGCGGTGCGCGGGCGTCGCGCGGGCGCTCGCTACCGCGCTCAGCGCTCGCGGGTCGACGAGCCCGAGCGCGCGCGGCTCGGCGGGGCGATCGCCGCGCTCGTCCGCCTGGCGGACGACTTCCTCGGGGCGAACCCGGGCGCTTCGCTCGGCGAGCTCCCGGCGCGGTGGCGCAGCCCGGCGCGGCGGATCGACCTCACTCCAGCGGGGCTGATGGAGCTCCTCGGCATCCGGCTCGGAGACGCGGTGGGCGGGGGGTATGCCTTGGAGGCGATCCACCCGGCGTCCGTCGCGACGGAGGGCGACGGTGCCGCCCTCCGCCTCGACGTGGTGCTCGCGAACGCGGCAGGCCAGCGGATCGTGCTGCAGGTCGGTCCCGCCGCGGTGAGCCACGCGATGGCGCGCTCCCACCACTTCAGCCTCTCGTACCTCACCCGCGGTCGCCACGCGTCGGACGACGCCGTCGCGGCAGCGACGGCGTTGGCGCTCCTCTTCGAGCTGCGGGATCCGCCCGAGCTCGAGGTGCGCCATCCCGCGGCGACGTCCCTCCCGAGCGATCTCGCGCCGCGCCTCACCGCGCCGAGGCGCTCCGACGAGTCGCTGAACCTCGCCATCGACGCCGACTGCGGCCAGGCCTGCGCGTTCTGCTCGGTGAAGTCGCTCGCGCCCCCGTGGCGGGAGGGCGCGGGCGCCGAGGCGCGGCTCGCGGCGCTGGTGGCGACGCTTCGATCCAACGCCGAGGCCGGCGTGCGCCGAGTCCGGTTGAACGGCTACGACCCGCTCGCGTACGAGCGCATCCTCGACGTGGCGCGCGCGATCACCGAGTGCGGCTACGAGCGCGTGGACGTCTACTCGCCGTGCACGGCGCTCGCGGAGCAGGGGGGGCTCGAGGCGCTCCTCGAGGCGCTGCCGGCGGAGGTCTGGTTCTACGTCCCGCTCTACGGGGCGACGCCCGAGGTGCACGACGCGGTGGTGGGGACGCCGGGAGCCCACGCGCGCGTCCGCGCGGCGCTGGCGGCGCTCGTCGGGCGGCTGCCGCGTGAGCGCGTGGTGTGCACCTGTGTCGCCGTTCCGGCGAACCTCACGTCGCTCCGGGGCCTGCGCGATCACGTGGAAGGGGACCTCGGGCTGGGTTTCCTCACGCAGACGCCCTATCCCTCGAGCGAGGCGCCCGGGGACGCCTATCGCGGCGCGGTGGCGTCGTTCACGGCGATCGCGGAGGCGACCGTAGTGGCCGGCGAGCGCCCGCTGCTCGTCCGGGGCGTGCCGCCCTGCGTGTACCGGCAGGTCGGCCAGGCGCGCGGCGTGCCGCTCGCCGAGGTCGTGCGCTGTGCGGCGCTCCCGCCGCGCCTCCCGGGACGCGAGTACGGCTCCGAGCGCTTCCGCCATCAGGCGCCCCACGTGCAGCAGTCGGCGTTCGTCGCGGCGGCGGTGGCGTGCCCTCACACGCAACGGTGCGCGCTGCGCCCCGCCTGCGCCGGCGAGGTGCTGTCGAGCTATGCGGACGCGCACGGGCTGGAGGAGCTCCGGCCCGTGCCGCTCGCGACGCTGCTCGGGGTGGAGGAGCTCCCGGCCGACGAGAGCTCGTTCTGAGCGCGGCGGCGCCGGGCGCCGCCGTGCGGGACGGCCTCGCGCGCCCCGCCTGCGGCTACTGCCAGGTGCAGCCCGCCGACTCGCAGTCCTGCTGAGCGGTGAGGGACGTGCACGTCGGCTCTGACCCGGCGCAGCCGCCGCCCGTCCAGGTGCAGCCGGCCGAGGTGCAGAACGACTCCAGCGCCTCCTGCGTGCAGTCGTTCGGCGTCCCGGAGCAGGCGCTACCGCCCCAGGTGCAGCCCCGCTGCGCGCAGGACGGCGCGTCCGTGTACGTGGTGCATGGACTCGCCGTGCCCGAGCACGAGCCGATCGCGTTCCAGACGCAGTGCGGGACCTGACCGCAGTTCACGATCGTCTGCGTCGAGCACACCGTCGCGGTGCCGCCGCAGGAGGGCACCCCACCGTCCGCGCCTGCGCTGCCGCTGGCGCCTGCGCCGCCGCTGGCGCCTGCGCCGCCGCTGGCGCCTGCGCTGCCGCTGGCGCCTGCGCTGCCGCTGGCGCCTGCGCTGCCGCTGGCGCCTGCGCTGCCGCTGGCGCCTGCGCTGCCGCTGGTGCCTGCGCTGCCGCTGGTGCCGGCGCTGCCGCTGGTGCCTGCGCTGCCGCTGGTGCCTGCGCTGCCGCCGGCGCCCGCCGAGCCGTCCGTGCCCGCCGAGCCGTCGGTGCCTGCCGACCCGTCCGCGGGGCCCCCGCCGCCGTCGCTCTCGTCGCCGCCGCAGGCGACCACGCCGCCCCAAGCCAACAGGAGACACCCGAGCACGATCGAAGTCTTCATGCGGGATGGGTGGGGACGACTCGGCCCGGTTCTTACGCTCCGCGCGCGCGGCCCGCTCCGGCCCGGAGCACGACCAGCCCGCCGACCCCGGCGAGGGCGACCAGGTACATGAGGCGCAGGCCGGGGGCGGCGGTGTCGCTCCCGGCCAGGAGCCCGTGGGCCAGCGCGGCCAGAAAGACCCCGAACGAGGCGTAGTGCAGTCGCCGCCAGGCCTTCGGCCCGAGGCGCTTCCGCCAGCCGAAGCTCAGGTGGACGACCAAGAGCCCATGGGCCGCGACCACGCCGAGCCCGACCGCGATCGGCCGGTACGACGACGCGAGCGGCACCACCAAGTCGATCACGTCGAAGCGTACCCAACGATCGCCGAGCAGCGCGAGCGCGTGCACGCCCGTCAACACCAGCGCCGCCGCCGAGGTCCACCGGTGGAGCTCCAAGCTGGTCGCGCGGGGGATCACGCGATCGGTCGCGCCCGTCGAGAGCAGCAGGCCGAAGATCACGTCGATCGTCAGTGCGAGGAAGGCGGTGACGCCGGCTGCCCGCGACGTCACCCACGCGGCGCTCCCGGCCAGCTTGGGCAGCAGGCCCGACGCCAGGCCCGCGCGGAGGGCGAGGGCGTCGAGGGCCAGTAGCACCGCGCTGCCGGCCAGCGCGCCGCGCACGATCCGGTCACGCACGCGCCACCTCGCGCACGTCGAGCGCCCCGGCGAAGGCGAGCGCGCCGCCGGCCCCCACGAGGACGCCCCCGACGTCGGGCTGCCGCTCGAGGAAGCGGCGCCCCGCGCGCGCCCCGAGGAGGTAGGCGGTCTTCGCCAGGACGTCGGCGAGCTCGGTCGTGGTCGCGACCACGGTGACCTGGAGGAGATCGCTCGCGGAGGGCGCGCGCGTGCGCGGGTCGATCAGGTGATGAGCGGATCCCGAGCCGAGCCGCCAGCGGCGGCGGTTGGGGGCGCTCGTCGCCACGCTCGCGTCCGTGACGGCCAACGTCGCGATCGTCCGCGACGCGCAGCGCGGATCCTCGATCTCGACGCGCCACGCGCCGCCGTCGGGGTCACGCCCGCGCAGCGCGGCGTCCCCGCCCGCGTCGACGGCGCCGTCCCCCGCCAGGTGGAGGGCGGCGAGATCTACCGTGCTCCCTTTGACCATGCCTCCGAGATCGATCTGCACGTGGTGAGGGCGCCACACCGTCTGCGTCGCCCGCTCGAGGACGATCTCGAGGAAACCTCCGGCCGGCACCGCGCCGGGCGCCCGCGGGCGGTCCAGCGCGCCGGGGACGAAGGCGCGATCGTACCCATGCGCTCGCAGCGTCGCGCCCACGGCGGGGTCGAACACGCCCTCCGTCAGCAGGACGTACTCGCGGGCGCGCTCCAGCTGGTCGAAGAGGGGACCCGACGCCACGAAGGCGCCCTCGGCGCGGTTCAGCGCCGAGAGCTCGCTCGCGGGGTCGAACCGGCTGAAGCGCGCTTCGGCCTCCGCGAACGTGTCGGCGACGCGTCGCGCCGTCCGTCGCTCGTGGTGGCTCGCCACTACCGCGACCTCGGTGTCCATCGAGCGGAAGGTGAACATCACGAGCTCCGCGTCCGGATCCGCCCGCGGCGCGCCGGAGCCACTCGCTGCGGGACGATCGCCGGCCGGTCGCGAACGCCCGCGGGGACCGCTTCGCGTCCGACCACCTGCCAGCCGGCGGGCACCTCGAAGGTGGGCCGGTCCCGGGCCGGGAGCTCCTCCAGCCACCGCGTGTGGGGTGTGCCGGCGCCGATCGAGTCGGCCGGGCGGCTCGGCGCGGGCTCTGCCGATCGGGTATCGGCGCGAGGCCGGAACGCCCACCACGCCGCGACGTACGTGGTCGCCAGCAGCGCGGCGAGGGAGTGGCGGAGGCGCGCCGATCGCTCCGCGCGCGGCGGCGATCGCTCGGGCGCCCTCGACGTTGGGCTCCGGTCAGTCGTCATCGTCGTCCTCGTGCTCATCCTCGTCGTCGTCCTGTTCGCGGTGGCTCAGAGCCTCGCGCTCTCGGCGGCGGTGGCGGGCGTGATCGTCGTCGACCCTGTCGCTCGCCCCGGTCGTGACCTCGAGCGGCGCTCCCGGCGCAGGGGCGGCCGGCGCCACGGGGACCAGGACCACGCTCGTGGCGACCGGTGGCGTCTCGGTCGGCGTGGGCCGGCTCTCGACGCTGGCCGGCTCCCGGCCGGCGGCGGTGGGCGGCTCGATGTAGCCTCCCAGCGCGGCTGCGGTGACGCCGATGGCCACGGTGACGGCGGCGGTGGCGACGACCGTCGCGGTCGAGGTCCTTCCTGCGGGTTGCTCTGCGGTGCTCATGGGGGGACTCCTGTTCAGGGGCCGGCAGCGGCCGGTGGAGGGGAGCGGTCGAGGTTCGGTTCGGTGCCCTCACGGGCGTCAGTGTGCGTCGCGCCGCGCGCGCGGGGGCACGTCCGCCATCCGGCGGATGCGCGTCAGTCCCGCTCCGGGTTCGGCTCGGCCGCTGCGATCGGCGGTGCGCCGGGCGCGGCATACGCCTGAGCGGCGCCGTGCTCGTAGACCAGGCTCCCGCCGGCCCGTCCGGTGCGGTAGCCGAGCCCGAGGACGACCAGCGTGCCCAACGTCGCCGCCGCAGCGGTCGGCAGCGCCGCCCGGCGCCGGCCGAGGGCGGCCGCGGCCAACATGAGCGCCAGCACGACGCCGCTCGCCGCCACGAACACCTCGGCCGCCTCCTCGTGCGCCTCGAGGTACCGCTCCGCGACCACTCGCTCGACGCGGTCCTCCTCGGCCTCGCCGGTGCGGAGGGCGAGCGCCCCCGACCCGAGCAGGACCACCTGCAACGAGATGGCGATCGCCCAGCCGCGCGCCGGGAGCCACTGGCGCCACCAGGCGAGCCAGAGGCCTCCGGCGAGGAGCGGCATCAGGACCGCGAGCGCCATCGGGACGTGGACGACCTTCGGGTGAAACAGCAGGGATTCCATGGTACTGACCTCCGGGTTCGAGCGACCCCGAGCCTGGTGGCGCGCGCCGACGCGGGCCATCCGCCAGGTGTGAGTTCCCAGGATTTCGAGCAAGTTGGGCAGCGAGCAGCTCACATCCGACGGACGGCTGCTCGGCGCCGTGGTCGCCGCGTTCGCAGCCACAGCGGTCCTCGCCGGGCTGGATCTGGCGTCCGACCTGGGTGAGGGGACGACGGTCGGGCATGTCCTGGCCGAGGGCGGCGTCGTCCTGGTCGGGCTGGCCGGCGCCACGATCATGGCGCGTCGTCTCGCCGCGGTGATGCGGAGCGAGCGGGCCGCGCGGGAAGAGGCGAGGGCGCTGGCCGAGCGGCTCCAGCGCACCGAGGCCGAGGCCGCCCGCTGGCGCTCCGAGGCGCGGGACCTGCTGGCGGGGCTCGGAGCGGCGCTCGAGCGGCAGTTCGAGCGCTGGGCGCTGACGCCGGCAGAGAAAGAGGTGGCGCTGCTGCTGCTCAAGGGGCTGAGCCACAAGGAGGTGGCCGAGGCGCGCGCGATCACCGAGGCGACCGCGCGCCAGCAGGCGCGAGCGGTCTACAAGAAGGCGGGGCTCTCCGGCCGGAACGACCTGGCGGCGTTCTTCCTCGAGGATCTGCTGCTGCCCTCCGGAGCAACGGAGCCACGGGGCTGAAGCCCCGGACGCGACCGGGGGGTGCTCGTCGGGCCCCCCCCGGCGCGCCGACCGACGCCTTGACCGGCCGACGCGCGCCCGCGACCATGCGGCGCATGCGCACCCGAACCTGTTGGTGTCTCGCGGCGCTGGCGCTGCTCGCCGGCTGCGGGGGTGACGAGGGGGCGGCGGGCGGCGCGATCGCCACCGGAGGGGCGGCAGGGGTCGCGGGGGCGCGCGGCGCCGCGGGCGCGAGCGGCGCCGCGGGGGCCCCCGCGATCTCCCCCGCCGAGTACGACTGTCGCGCCGCCGGGCCGCCGGAGCGCGCGACCCCGGTGCCGGCGAGCTGCGTCCTCGATCGTGGTTGCCGCGATCGGCTGGTGGGTTCGCACCGAGGCGCGGGCGTGCCGGGGGTCCTCGCCCCGGAGAACACGCTCGCGGCGATCCGCGCCTCGATCGCGTACGGGATCGACTACGTCGAGGTCGACGTGCGGGCCACGTCCGACGGCGTCCTCGTGCTGTTCCACGACGAGGCGGTCGACCGCACGACGCGCGGCAGCGGCGCGCTCGCGGCGCTGCCGCTCGCGGAGGTGCAGGCGCTCGAGCTCGAGTGGGGCACCGCGCCGTACGACGGCGACTTCGCCTGCGAGCGCGTCCCGACCTTCGCCGACGCGCTCGCGCTCGCGAAGGGGCGCGTCCTGCTGATCGTCGACGGCTCGAAGCACGAGGACACGGCCGCGATCGTCAGCGCGATCGGAGCGGCGGGCGCGCTCGACTGGGCGATCTTCGACCACACCGACGCGGACCGGGTGGCGGCCGCCGCCGCGCTGGAGCCGGGGCTCCAGGTGCAGCTCCGCGCGACCACCGAGGCCGAGCTCGACGCCCGGCTCGCGCTGCTCGGGGGCCGACAGCCCGTGCAGATCCACATCGAGGGCACCGACCCGCCGGCGATCGCGCCGGCGGTGCATGCGCGGGGCTACCGCGTGTTCTCCATCGGCTTTGGGCGCGATCTGGCGGCGGGTCTCGGCGACACCGGGGTGTACGCCGAGGCGTACGACGCCGGCGTAGACGCGCTGCTCTCCAATCGCCCGGAGCTGGTCGGCGCGTTCCTCGGGCGGTAGCGGGTCGGCGCTCAGTCGTGGACGACGAAGGTCGTCGCCGGTTCGAGCGCGGGCTGCCACCGGATCCCGTGCCACCCCGCGGGCACCCTCGGCTCGGTGAACTCGTAGAGCCACTTGCCGTCGATCGGGGAGACGTTGACGCACCCGGCGCTCTTGCGCTGGCCCCACGCGTCGTGCCAGTACGCGCCGTGCAGCGCGTGCGGGCCGCTGAAGTTCTGGGTCCACGGGACGTCCGCGTGCACGAGCTCGCCCGGGGCGACCATCGTCGCGGTGGCGAACTTCCCCGTGATCTTGAACACGCCGGTGGGCGTCGACGCGGTCGAGAGCGGATCCTTGCCGGGCTCGGGGGTGCCGCCGCGGCCGGGCGAGACGAGCGTCACGTAGACGGGGCGCGTCCCCTCGTAGGCGATGAGCCAGCCCTTCCAGACGGAGGTCTCGATCCAGGTCGCGCGTCCCGCCGGCGCGCGCCCGGTCGTGTCCTCGCCGCCGACCGGCGCGCCCCACGGCGTGTCTCCGCGCGGCGTCGGGACGACGGCGTCCCGCTCGGCGACCCAGTCGCCGGTGCCCTCGACCTCGAGGAAGGTCGCGCCGTCCACGGTGGCGCGCTCTCCGGTCAGCTTCACCCACGAGAGCCGCGCGAACGTGCCCCCCGCAGGCTCGAAGCGCTCCCCCACGCGCCGGTGCCGCGGCCGGTCGGCCTCGCGGAAGAGCGCGAGCGGCAGCATCACGCCGTCGCGCAGCTCCACGCCATGGAACGTCACGCGCGGGTAGGGGACGACGCGATCCTTCGGCACCCACGTGAGGTCCGCGGTCAGCAGCCAGGAGCGATCGCCCGAGCGTGCCTCGCGCGACCAGGCCACGGTGGAGGCCGGCCGGACTCGATCGCGCGGCTCGTGCATCGCCGGTGAGAGCGCGCCCAGCTCGGGCGGGAGGTCGCCCGCGGGCGCGAGGTCGACGCCGGCGAGGGAGTCGTGGACGTCTCCGCTCTGCGCGCGCGCCAAGCGCGCCCGGTGGTCGGCGAGATCCCACTCTCGCTTCGCCTGTTCGGTGTCATCTGGGAGCGATCGGTACTTCGCCGCACCTCGGGACTCCCCGTACTGGTGCGGCCACGGCGTCGAGAGATCGGGCGCGAAGGGTCGCTGCCGCTCCAGCGCCGGATCGGCGGCGTCCAGCGTGGCGCGCACGCCGTCCACGCAGACGAAGCCGCGCGGCTCGACCTCGTAGAATGACCGCGAGCAGCCCGGCCCCCACCGGGGCTTCGCGCTCTTCAGCGGCACGGAGCCGCCGAGCCAGAGATAGCCGATCCACCCTGCGCTCTCGTTCGGCTCGACTCGGATCCACACGAAGCGTGTCTTGGCGTGGACCCGGAGCGTGCCGGGGGCGGGCGTCGACTCGCTCGCCGGCTCGATCGGGGCTGCGGCCGGAGCGGGCGCGACGGCGCGGGCGGAGCCCGAGCCCGCCGTCGACCCGACGGTCCCAGCCGACTCTGCGGGCCCAGCGCCGGGCGCGCTCGCCGCGGCGCCGGCCGCCGGCTCGAGCGGGGCCGCTCGGGCGTTCGCGGGCGGCTCGGCGCACGACGCGACCACCAGCCACGCGCCGGCGGCGAGGTGCGAGGCGAGGGCGCACGCGCGCATGCCCTCAGCCTACCGCGCTCCCTCCGGCGCGGCGAACCTGCGGGTGGTCCCGAGCGCGGCGGGCGCCGCGCTGGCCAGCGCGCGCCCGCGTGCTCGAGCCGGCGGCCACGCCTACGCTCTACGGGTGAGCGCCGGTCTGCCGCCCGTGTCCCCGCCGGAGTCCGAGGTCGAGCTCCTCGCGCGCGCTCGCGCGCTCGCCGGGCGGACGCTCGGCGCCGTCGCCGGGGAGCACGGGGTGAGCGCGCCGCCCGATCTTCGACGAGCCAAGGGGTTCGTCGGCACGCTCGTCGAGCGCGCGCTCGGCGCCACGGCCGGGTCGCGGGCGGAGCCGGACTTCCCGGCGCTCGGCGTCGAGTGCAAGACGCTGCCGGTCGACGCGCGCGGCGTCCCCTGCGAGTCGACGTTCGTCTGTACGATCGCGCTCGAGACGATGGCCGGCGCGGAGTGGGAGGGCTCCGTCGTGCAGCGCAAGCTCGCGAAGGTCCTCTGGGTGCCCGTCGAGGGCGATCGCCGGCTCGAGGTCGCTCGCCGGCGGCTGGGCGAGCCGCTGCTCTGGAGCCCGTCCTCGGCCGAGGAGGCGGAGCTGCGCCACGATTGGGAGGAGCTCTCGGGGCTCATCGGTCGGGGCGGCGTCGAGCAGGTCCGCGGTGAGCTCGGGCGCGCGCTGCAGGTGCGCCCGAAGGCCGCGGGCTCCTGGTCTCGCCGCCGCGCGCTCGACGCCGAGGGCGCGTTCTTCGCGACGCTGCCGCGAGGGTTCTATCTGCGCGCGACGTTCACCGCGCGCGTGCTCCAGGCACACTACCACCTCCCCGGGGCCGCGGGTGCTCGCTAGGGCTCACGTGGCGCCGGATCCCAGACGGCGAGCTCCTCGAGGGGCTTGCGAGTCAGGTCGGGTACCGTAGCGTCCGGTGCCGGGTATCCCACCGGGAACAAGATGTAGGGCTTCTCGTTCGCGGGTCGCCCGAGCAGGCGGCTCAGGAAGCCCATGGGGCTCGGCGTGTGCGTCAGCGTGGCGAGCCCCATCCGATGGATCGCGGCGACGAACAGCCCGCACGCGATGCCGACGCTCTCCTTCACGTAGTAGTTCTTGCGGTGCGCGCCGCTCGGCGTGACGCCGTGCGTCTCCTCGAACGCGACGACGAGCCACGGCGCCGTCTCGAGGAAAGGCTTCTCCCAGCTCGTGCCGAGGGGGGCCAGCGCCTCGCGCCACTCGGGCGGCATCCGCCCGCCCTCGTACGACGCGCGCTCCTCCTCCTCCGCGGCCACGCGGATCTGGCGCTTGAGGGCGCCGTCGCTCACGGCAACGAACCGCCACGGCTGGCGGTGTGCGCCCGAGGGCGCCGTGCCCGCGCACCGGATCGCCAGCGCGATCGCCTCGCGTGGCACCGCCTCGTCGGAGAAGAACCGGCAGCTCCGCCGCGCCGACAGCTCATCGAAGAGCGCGCGGCCCCTCGCGATCGACTCGTCGGCGGGCAGGCGGGCCGGGCGATAGGGGACGTGGCGGTGCTCCGTCATCGCCCGGAGCGTACCGCCGTCTGGGGCGGCGCGTCGCGGTTCGTCTCGCCGCGGCGGCGCGGGCCTCGGCTCGCGCTTTCGCGGCGGCCGTCACCGGATCCTCCGGCTCTTCGGGTGTCGGCAGCGGGGCGATGGACACGTGCAGGTGGTCGCGGTGCGCCGCGTCGTAGTCGGGGGTGAGCAGCTCGCGGAACGTCGCTCGATCGCGGAGCACGCACGCCGCGTGGTTGGGGAGCGGGGAGTCCTCGCCGCACTCGCCGGTCGCGCCCCGGCGGAAGTCGCGCTCCACGGAGCGCCAGCCGTCGTCGCCGCGGAGCTCGTGCACGTCGACGGCGAGCCCGTACGCGTGCAGGCTGAGCCTCCCCGCTCGGCTCATCCGGTACGAGTAGGCGCCGGAGAACCGCACCTCGCGGACGCCGCGCTCGGCGAGCGCCGGGCCGAGCGCGGCCAGCACCACGACGAGCCGGCAGTCGGCGAGCATGGGCCCGGCCCCGGAGCGCCAGCGGAGGCCGCCGAGCGGCCCGCGCACCACGATCGGGGTGCGCACGCCTCGGGTCGGGGGTGCGGGCGTGTGCGCCACGCCGAGCTGCTCCAGCCGCGCGAGGCAGCCCGCGCCGTCCGGGATCGTGCGGGCGTCCAGGCGCGGCGGCGTCGCCGGCGCCGCGGGAGGCGCGGCGTCCGGCGTGGGCGGCGCGGGGACCACGAGCGCCGAGGTGAGCGGCGCCGGCGTGTCGGCGCGAGCGGGCGCCTCGCGGGGCGGCTGCTCGGTGCCGTCGTCGCGGGTCGGCGGCGCGGCGTCGGCCTGCGCCAGCCACCCCGGCGCGAACGGCTCTGGCGCACGCGGAGCGAGCCAGCCGGAGTGCGAGTGGGTCGGCCGGGCCGTGGGCGCCTCGGCGCTCCGCTCGGCCGGCGCCCGGGCGCACCCGGTCGCGAGCGCCAGCGCGGGCAGGGCGGCGGCCAGACGACGTCTCACGCCGAAGTCTACCCACGGCCGACCCGGAGTGGCCCAGTACCCCGCCCAGTCCGAGCCGGATGGACAGCGCTCGGCCGGCGGGCCAGGCTGCGCCCATGGGCAAGGTACTCGAGCTGGCAGAGCGTCTCTGGTCGGGGACGGACACGACCGCGACCCTCCACCCGTTCACGCAGCTCCTGGGGCTCGAGCCGATCCAGGACGGCCTCGGCTTCGTCTCGAGCTTCGCGAACGTGAACGTGCTCGCGACCTCCGAGGGCCTGGTGCTCCTCGATGCAGGGAGCTTCTTCCTCGCGGGCTCGAACTTCTCGAACGTGCGGGAGTGGAGCCGCGAGCGCGTCCACACGGCGGTCTACACGCACGGCCACGTCGATCACGCGTTCGGGCTCGGGCCGTTCGAGGAGGAGGCGCGAGCGCAGGGCTGGGACCCGATCCGCGTCGTGGCGCACCACGCCGTCAACCAGCGCTTCGACCGGTACGCGCTCACCGCGGGGTACAACGAGATCATCAACCGCCGGCAGTTCGGCACGGCGATGTGGCCGACGCGGTACCGGCGGCCCGACCTGACCTTCCACGACCGGCTCGAGCTCGCGGTGGGCGGCGAGGCGATCCAGCTCTTCCACGATCGTGGCGAGACCGACGACCACGCGTGGGCGTTCCTGCCGGAGCGGCGCGTCCTCTGCACGGGCGATCTGTTCATCTGGGCGTCGCCGAACTGCGGCAACCCGCAGAAGGTGCAGCGGTATCCCCTCGATTGGGCGCGTGCGCTGCGGCGGATGGCCGAGCTCCGCGCGGTCGCGCTGCTGCCCGGGCACGGCCCGCCGATCCTCGGCGAGGACCGGGTGCACCAGGCGCTGAGCGAGACGGCGGAGCTGCTCGAGACGCTCGTCGAGCAGACGCTCGGCCTGATGAACGCGGGCAAGCGCCTGGACGCGGTGATCCACGGCGTGCACGCCCCAGCGCACCTCCTGGAGCGCCCGTACCTGCGCCCCATCTACGACGACCCCGCGTTCGTCGTACGCAACCTGTGGCGCCTGTACGGCGGGTGGTGGGACGGCAACCCCGCGCACCTCAAGCCGGCGCCCGAGGTCGACGTGGCCCGCGAGCTCGCGGCGCTCGCGGGCGGAGCGGAGCGGCTCGCCGAACGGGCACGCGCGCTGCTCGGCGACGGGCGCCTCCAGCTCGCCTCGCACCTCGTCGAGCACGCGGCGCTCGCTGCCCCGGGCGAGGAGGCGATCCGCCGGCTGAGGGGCGAGATCTACGCAGCGCGCGCCGAGGAGGAGCCGAGCCTGATGGCGAAGGGCATCTTCGGCGCCGCAGCGCGAGGCGACTGAGCCTCGGACGGGGCCGGCCTGACCCTGCCGGCGAACGCACGCCGCTCGACCCCCGAGCGTGGGCTCACCCGCCGCGCGTTGCGTCACCGGATCGTCCGGTGTTACGCGGGCGAGACCGATTGGAGACGTCCGGTGTCCCTCCCCGAATCCGCCGAGCCCGCCCCGAAGCCTCCGTCGAACCTCTCGGTGATCATCATCGTGATCGTCATCGCCATCCCGGCGGTCGTCGCGCTGCTGGGCTTGCTCTCGGCGTTGGCCATCTATGGGGTTCGGAAGCACCTCATCGCGTCGAAGTCGGCGGAGGCCCGCTCCACCGTGATGATGATCGCTCGCAGCGCGGCCAGCGCCTACGACCGCGAGGTGACGTTGCCCGACGGCTCCATGGGGCATCGGTTGTGCTCCTCGGCGTCGCGCTCCGTCCCCGCGGACGCGGTCTCGATTCGGGGGCGGAAGTACCTGGCGGGTGCTTCGGAGTGGCAAGTCGACGCGGCCGCGAACGAGGGGTTCGCGTGCCTCGGATTCAGCCTGGCTCACCCGCAGTACTACATGTACTCGTACGAATCGACCGGCGTCGGGGCGGTGGGCGACGAGTTCACCGCGCGCGCAAACGGCGACCTGGACGGTGACGGCGTCCTCTCGACGTTCGAGCTGAGCGGGCGGGTCCAGCCCGGCGATCGCGTCGAGCTCTCCTCCACGCTGACGGAGACGTCGCCCCTGGAGTAGCCGCGCGTGGGGGCTGGCCGCCAGCGGCGGGAGGGCGGGTCGTACAACGCGCCGTCCGCAGTCGGGCAGTGGGGACGCCTGGCGCACCCGAGATCTTGCCAGCCGCGCCACACCAGGAGCTCCCCACCGGGGTGAAGGTCCAGGTGGCCGGATCCGCCGCCCGACTGACCGCCGCTCCGTCAGCGACCGCGAAGCGCAGACCGTGCTGCGAGGCCAGCCGGCCAGGCTAGGTCCTCGCAGGCAGCTGGTAGTGGTACGACCAAGCGCCTGAGAGGCGATCGAACCCGAGCGCGTCGCCGACCTCTCCGGAGTTGAGCCCAACGGCTTCTCCACCCCAGAGCACGAGTCGCGGGCCCACCAGCGCGAGCGCGAAGCGCGCGCGGACCATCGCCGGATAGCGGCTCGTCGCCCTCGCTGGCTCGCTGGGCGCGCAGGGCGTGGAGCCGCCGGTGCCGCGCGTCGCGCAGCGCCCGCTCCCCCGCCGCGATCATCGCGCGCACGAGTACGAGGCCCGCCCCGCGCGGTCGTCGAGCCGCGTCGGCGGGCGTCACGCGCCTGTCTCGAAACCCGCGTAGACTTCCCGGGATGCGCAGCTGCCTCGCCCCCGCGTCCACTCTCGCGACCGTCCTCGCGGCGGCCCTCGTCACTGCCGCCTGCGGCTCGAGCGACGACTCCCCGGGCGCCTCGGGCGCCACGGGTGGCGCCGGGGGAGCCGGCGCGACGGACGGAGGCTCCGGTGCGGCGGGCGCCGGTGGCGCCGGTGGCGCGCTGCCCACCGGCCCAGTGCACGGGTGGATCCTCCTCAACGCCGACCCCGCCGCCGTCGCGCGGTCGCTCGAGGCGGCCGAGCGCTTCGGCGTGACCCACGTCCAGCTCTCGCACGATCTCGTGATGGACGTCTCCGACGTGACGGACGACACCGAGGAAGATCGGGCGCGGCTCGGCCGGCTCAACGCGGCGGCTGCGGACGCGAGCGCTCGTGGGATGGAGGTGTTCGCCTGGACGCACGAGTTCGACGAGACGGGGCTCGCGGTCTGCTACGACCCGGACGACTCCGTGTGGGACACGCGCGCCGCGGCGTATGCGGAGCTGTTCCGCGTCGCGCCGGATCTCGACGGCGTGGTCATGATGTTCGGATCGGCGTCGATGCCCCCCTGGGTGACGATGTGCACCTGCGACTACTGCGGCGAGCGGTGGCCCGACGAGCCCGCGCTGTCGCGCCCGCCGCAGGCCGAGCGCCTGCGCACGATCACCGAGCAGGTGGGTGGCGCGATCGTGAACGAACTCGGCAAGCAGCTCGTCGCACGGACGTTCGTCCACGAGACAGCCGAGATCGACTGGCACGCGGACGGCTTCTCGACCGCGGAGGGCGTCGACTTCCTCGGCATGCACAAGGCCGAGGTGCAGGACTGGCAGCCGTACAACCCGCTGAGCTCGGGCCTCGGCCGCGACGGGCACCACGCCGCGCTCGTCGAGCTGGACGTGGGCGCCGAGTACTGGGGTCTCGGCGAGCTGCCGTTCGTCGCGCCCGAGTACTACGGCTGGAGGCTGCGCGAAGCGCGAGCCCGCGGCGCCATCGGCACCGCGACGCGCATCGAGCGCGGCGGCAGCTCGGCGCTCGGCACGCCGAACGAGCTCAACCTGCACGCGCTCCGGCGCTGGCTCGAAGACCCCGCCGTCCCGGCCGCGACGATCTGGGACGAGTGGCTCACCGAGCGCTACGGCACGACGCCCGGGACGCCCCCGCACGCCGCGCTGCGCGCGCTGCTCGCCGACACCTTCGCCGTCCGGACGAAGTCGCACTACGCGCTCGGCATCTGGGCGCTGGAGAAGGGGAGCGACATCCCCGATCGCGTCACCTTCGATCAGCTCCGTAGTCGAGGCGACATGCGCAAGTGGGACGCCGAGTGGGCGCCCATCTGGGAGGCGGTGGACGCCCCTGACGCGAAGGTCGTGCGGTGGATCCACCAGGAGGCGGAGGAGGCGTGCGAGCTCGCGGCCGCCGCCGTCGCCGCCCTGCCCGGGCTAGCGGCGGCGCTCGCGCCCGCCGACCACGCGGACCTCACGCGCCGAGCGCGGCACCAGCAGCACGCCGCCGACGCGTGGCGCGCCGTCGACGTGTTGCTCTTCGCCGACCGAGCGCGCAAGGGCGCCGGGAGCGGCGACCCGGAGCTCACCCGCTGGATGGCGTGGGCGCGCGCCGACCTCGCGCGCATCCGCGACGCCCTCGTGGCCGACGGCCTGTCGGACGTCCGGCTGGTGTCGCCTGCCCGCGTGCAGGCGCTCCTCGACGCCACCTCGACGCTCGTCGACTCCTCGATCGTCGCGGAGC
Organism: Polyangiaceae bacterium; assembly: GCA_020846005.1. Lineage (GTDB taxonomy): Bacteria > Myxococcota_A > Polyangia > Polyangiales > Polyangiaceae > JADLEQ01. The sequence continues at coordinate 131,468 of JADLEQ010000035.1, read as the reverse complement.
CCCCGCCCCCTGCGCTCTTCTCCGCTGTCCGCACGATCGCGCTCGCCCCCGACAGCGCCACGATCTCGTTCCGCACCTCGACCGATGCGCCGGTGCTCGTCGAGTGGGGCGAGGAGATCCCAGACTTCGGCGCGAGCGAGGCCGTGCAAGCGCGGGCCGGCGCCGACACCACCCTCGACCTCGCCCCGCTCGTCCCCGGCCGCCGCTACTTCGTCCGCCTCACGGCGACCCTCGCCGGCGTCGAGCTGCGCAGCGGCGTTCACTGGCTGTTCCCCTGACCCGCTCCCCGCTTCGTCCGCCGCGCGCGTCCGCTCCGCGCGCCCTCGCGCCCGCCGTCGTTCCCCAGCCCTCCCACTCCTACCACGCGCACACCGACATCCCCTCCCGGGTCTCCGTCGTCTCGCCCAGCACCGCCGGCACGAGGTCGAGCTCCATGCCGAAGCTCATGTCTTCACACAGGTGGAGGTTCTCGTCCGCGTGACGTAGATCGCCGAGGGGCCAGCCGTCCGAGCAGTTGAACCGGCAGCACGGCTCGAGCTCTCGGCGTGCCTTCCGCTGCTCGGCTTCGCTCATGCGGCCGGCCACGATCGCGCGCCGCACGCCGGCGGCGTCCGAGGGCGCGAGGTCGATGAAGAGCCGCTCGACGACGGGTCGGCCGGAGAGCACCGCGGGCCGCACCGTCACGGCCAGCACCCCGGTGGGCTCGGAGACGAGGTGACCCGCCCGCAGCGTGGCCCGCGACGGCGCGGCGCCCGTGGCGCCCTGGTGCTCGGGCCACGGGCGCCACACCGCGCCGGACGCACCCGGGGGCGCGCCATCGTCTCGTTCGACGTTCATGATCCAGACCTCGGCGGAGCCATCCGGCGGCGCGCGGGCGCGGACCGCCACGCTCCAGGTGCGCGCCGCGATGGCGACCTCGCGCTCGCCGTCGCGCGACAGCGCGAAGAGGTCCACCCACCAGTCGAAGAAGGCGTCGACGCCGCGCGGGGCCTCCAGGACCGGTCCGCTCTGGCAGGTCTCGCCGGCGGCGCAGTCGAGATCGAACCCCACCGCTGCCTCGGGTGTGCCGTCGCCCATCCGCACCGCGTGCGCGACGAGCGTCAGCTCGCCGCAGTCAGCGGGCTCGACCGGCCCGCTCGGCGGGCGGGCAAGACCGGCGCAGTCGCTCCCTGTGCCGGCCGCGCCGCCCGCGCCTCCGGCTGCTGCACCTCCCGCTCCTGGGCCGCCGCCGCTCGCGCCACCGCCGCCTCCGCCGGCCGCGCCGTCCGGAGCGATCTCGCCGCCACAGGCCGTCATCGAGGCGGCCGCAGCGAGCGTCACCACGGCGCGCCGCGCCACGCCGCTCAGTCCCAGGTCGCGCACCTCGTCTGGAAGAGGAGGGGGTCGGGATCCCCCGGGTCCTCGGGCTCGGTCCAGGAGCTGACTCCGGTGGGCACCATAGCGCCCACCGCCGCGCGCCGGCGCCGACGCTCACGCCCCGCGCGCGGCCCCCGAGCCGACTGGACCGTGCCCCGTGGTGCGGTATACCGCCGCTCATGCGGCGCGCGGCTTGGTTGGTGGGGCTCTCGTTCGCGGTCCTCTCGGTGCACGGCTGCGGCGCGCGTACGCCGATGGAGGAGCTCCTCTTCGGTCCTGGGATTGGCGGTGCGGGCGGCCTCGAGGGCGGGCTCGGCGGCGCGGTGGCGGGCGGCGCGGGCGGCGCGGCGGCGAGCGGCGGCTGGGGCGGCGGTCCCGGCGGTTCGGCGGGCACCGGCGGCTGGGGCGGTGGTCCCGGCGGCTGGGCGGGCACTGGCGGCTGGGGCGGTGGTCCCGGCGGCTGGGCGGGCACTGGCGGCTGGGCGGGCAGTGGCGGTTGGGCGGGCAGTGGCGGTTGGGCGGGCACTGGCGGTTGGGCGGGCAGTGGCGGTTGGGCGGGCACTGGCGCGGGAGGCGGCGGCGCGGTGGCGGGCAGCGGCGGCATCGCTGGCGCGGGCGGCGGTGGCTCGTGCGAGCCGCCGCAGTGCGCCGGGTGCGGGGGCTGCTACGAGTTCTGCCTGTGCAACGGCGCGTCGCCGGGCCTCTGCGCGAACGTCTGCGGCGGGACGGGCGGCGCCGCCGGTACCGGAGGTACTGGGGGTATCTCGGGGAGCGGCGGCTCGGCGGGTTGCTCGGCGGACGCGTGCTGCGGCAGCGAGGAGTGCTCGTCGTTGAGCCTCGCCGGGTTCGTCACGCTCCCGGCGTGCTGCCCCGAGTCGGAGCCCAACGCGTGCGGCCTCGACACCACCTCGGTCGGCGGCCTGTTCCCGATCGGCCCCGGGTGTCACGAGCGCGACGCGCCGGGCTACCCGGATCCGTCGTGCCCCGGTCTGTCGGTGATGGGGTTCTCGTTCCAGGGCTGCTGCATGCCGGACGGCAACTGCGGCAATGACCTCGCGCTGGTCGATCTCGGCTGCGTGCTCACCTCGCCGTACGGCGGTCCCCCTGCGACGAAGTGCGGCGGCGGCGGCACCGGCGGCGGATCGGGGTCGGGCGGCACGGCCGGGACGGGTGGGTTCGCGGGCAGCGGCGGGTTCGCCGGCACGGGCGGGTTCGCCGGCACGGGCGGGTTCGCCGGCACGGGCGGGTTCGCCGGCACGGGCGGGTTCGCCGGCACGGGCGGGTTCGCCGGCACGGGCGGCGCGGCCGGCGCTGGCGGCGCGGCCGGCGCTGGCGGGTCCGGCGGCTCGGGCGACTGCTGCTCCCCGCACTCCTGGGCGGGCTGTGAAGATCCCGGCGTGACGGAGTGCGTCTGCCAGCAGGACGCCTACTGCTGCAACGTGGGCTGGGACCAGATCTGCGCCGGCGAGGTCGAGTCGTTCGGTTGCGGCCAGTGCGGCGGCGGCGGCACGGGTGGCGGCGGCGGTACGGGTGGCGGTGGCGGGAGCTGCGACCCGGTGTTCTGCCCGGACACCGGGTTCGGCACGCCGTGCTGTGTCGGTCCGGAGGGCCCGTGCGGCACGGACTCGGGTATGGGCTGCATCCCGAACACCGTCGACTTCTGATCTTCTGATCTGCGGCGGCCCGGAGCGCCTCCTCGCGCTGCGACGGCGCCGCGGGGTTCACCCGCCGGGTGGCTCGGGCTCGGTCGGCTCCACGTCGCGCTCCATCGCGATGCCGAGCGCCCGGGCGCGGCGAGCCTCGGCCTCGCGCTTGGCCTCGAACTTGCGCCGGCTCTGCTCCGTCACCACCCCCACGCTGACCAGCCTCTCCCCCTGCGGGCGCTCGTCGGGCTCGTGGGGCGCGGGTCGCGTCGCGTGAGCTCCCGCGAGCGTCTCGTGGCAGCGCCGGTCGAAGTCCTCCTGCCACTCGGTGAGCGATCGATAGCGGAAGGAAGGATCGTGAGGGTCCTCGAGGATCGCGCGGACGATCGTGTCCCGCGAGACGAACACCGGGTAGAGCTCGCGCGGGTCGTAGCCGTTGCCGCGGTCGAACAGCCCGCCACAGATCGTGCGCAGCGTGCACGCCTCGCACGCCTCCGAGTAGATGTGCTCCCAGTCCGTCTGCCGCACGGTCTGCTTCGCGTCCAGGAAGTGGACCACGCGCTCCTCGCCCTTCACGATCTTGCGGGTCTCGGTGCTGGCCCAGGCAAAATCCACCATGTAGCAGAGCGGCACCTTCTCGACGCGGAACGTCCGCCCCGAGGCCTGGAGCAACGACAGCGCGCGGTGCAGCGACGCCTCGAAGTCGATGAGGCGCGGGGTGAACTGCGCCTGGTTCACCTCCGCGCGCCCCATCGAGGGGTCGAGGTTGTTCCACACGAAGTGCCGGACATACGGGTGGTGCTCGAGGTAGTGCTCGACGTTCTCGTCGAGGTGGGCTGCGTTGAGCTTGTTGATGACGCAGTTGACGTTCACCTCGATCCCGGCGGCGTGGGCGGCGTCCATCGCGCCGAGCGCCCGTGCGAGCGTCCCCTCGCTCCCGCGGAGCTGCGCCTCCACCTCGGGGCGGACGGAGTAAATGGAGACGTGGACGAGCTGGAGACCGGCGTCCGCCAGTTCGCGGGCGAACGCGCCGTCGGCGAGCCGCGTGCCGTTCGTGATCATGCGGACGTGGAGCCCGCGCTCCCGCGCGTAGCGACAGATCCGCGGCAGCTCCGGGTGGAGCGTCGGCTCCCCGCCCGTCAGGATGACGCCGAAGTAGTCGCGGTCGACCAGATCGTCGACGAGCACCTTCATCGTCTCGAAGGTGTGCGTGTAGGGCGTGGTCGGATTCGAGCAGAACCCGCACAGGTGGTTGCAGTGGCGGACGACCTGGATGTAGCCGATGTTCGCCACGGGCCAGCCCAACCTAGCACCCGGCGCGGCGCCGCGCCGCGCATCGGGGAGGCGCCCCGGTGTGCTTCGTGCCGCCGGGAGTGGCCGCCGCCGCGAGTCCCCGCTACGACCGGCGCGCCATGGCCGGGCCCGACGTTCGCGCGCAGCTGCTCGTCGCCGCGACGCGCCTGTTCGCGCAGCGTGGCTTCGACGGCAGCAGCCTGCAAGACATCGCGGACGCCGTCGGGGTGCGGAAGCCCTCGCTGCTCTACCACTTCGCCTCGAAGGACGAGCTCCGTCAGGCCGTGCTCGAGGAGGTCCTCGCGCGCTGGAACGACCGACTCCCGCGGGTGCTCGTGGCGGCGACGGCCGGCACCGATCAGTTCGAGGGCGTGACCCGCGAGATCCTGAGCTTCTTCGCGGAGGATCCCGATCGCGCGAGGCTGCTCGCGCGCGAGGCCCTGGACCGCCCCGCCGAGATCCGCGAACTCTTGAAGAAGCACGTCCGGCCCGTGATCGCCAACCTGGCCGAGTACGTGCGCAAGGGGCAGGCCCGGGGGACGGTGCACTCCGATGTCGACCCCGAGGCGTACCTGTTCCACATGGTGAGCGTCCTCGTGTGCGGCGTCGCGTTCACGGACAGCTTCGGGTCGCTCATGCCTCGGCACGCTCCGGAGGGCTCGCCGCGGGAGCGGCTGCTCCGCGAGCTCGCGCGCATGGGGCGGGCCGCGCTCTTGCGCGAGCCGTGAGGTGCGGGCGCCGGTGCGCGGCTCGGCGCGGCGGCGCGCGCGTCGCCCTCAGCGGAGCAGGACCAGCTCCTCGGAGAGGGTCGGGTGCACGGCGACCGTCGCGTCGAGGTCGGCCTTCTTCGCGCCGAGCCGCACCGCCACGGCGAAGCCCTGGATGAGCTCATCGGCGCCGCGGCCCACGGCGTGCACGCCCACCACCCGCTCGTCGGGGCCCACGGTCACGAGCTTCACGACGTAGCGGCCCTTCGCGCGGGTGATCCCGTGGTAGAGGCCCGTCCCGCGTGACACGTAGCAGCGGACGGCGTCGCCGAACCGCTCCTTCGCCGCCTCCTCGCTGAGCCCCACGGTCGCAAGCGGCGGGTGCGAGAACACGACGGTCGGGACGTCCTCGTAGTCGAGGCGCGCGTCGGGCTTGCCGCCGAAGACACGGTCGGCGAGTCGCCTCCCGGCCGCGATCGCGACGGGGGTCAACGCGAGGCGCCCGGTCACGTCCCCGACGGCGTAGACCCGCGCCGCGGTCGTCTGCTGCCACTCGTCGACCTCCACGAAGCCCTGGGCGTCCTTCCTCACGCCGGCCTCCTCGAGCCCGATCCCGTCCGACACCGGCTCCCGCCCGATCGCCCACACGAGGCAGTCGAAGCCCTCGAGCCAGGTGCCGTCGTCGAGCGCGAGGTCCAGCTCGGCGGTCGCCCGACGCCTCACCTCGATCACCTCGCGGCGCGGCACGAGGGCGACGCCTGACTCGAGCATCGCCTCCATCACCAGATCACGCGCCGTGCAGTCGAAGCCGCCGAGGAGCCGCTCGCCGCGGAGGATCAGCGTGACGGCGCTGCCGAGCGCGTGGAAGATGCCGGCGAGCTCGGTGGCGATGTAGCCGCCGCCTACGAGCGCCACGCGACCGGGGAGGGTGTCCAGCGCGAAGAACCCGTCGCTGTCGATCCCGTGCCGAGCGCCCGCGAGCTGCGGCAGCCGCGGGCGACTCCCGGTCGCCACCAGGACGTGCTCCCCCACCAGGGCGCGGTCCCCGGCCACGATCGTCCGCTCGCCGGTGAAGCGAGCGGTGGCCTTCAGCACCGTCACGCCGCTGGACGCGAGCGTCTGGCCGTACGAGGCGTTCAGTCGCGCGACGTACGCGTCGCGAGCGCGGCGGAGCGCCCCGAGGTCGAACGGAGGGCGCTCGACGGCGAAGCCGTAGTCCGCCGCGTCCGCGAACCCGCCGGCGAGCTCTGCCGCGTACCACGTCACCTTCTTGGGAACGCAGCCCACGTTGACGCACGTCCCGCCCAGGCGATCGCGCTCGACCAACGCCACGCGGGCCCCGTGGGCGGCCGCGCGCCGCGCGGAGGCCACCCCCCCGCTCCCTCCGCCCAGGACCACGTAGTCGTACCGTTCCGGCTCCGTCATGGCGCGATGCTAGGCGAACGCGCCGGGGCGGCCGTCGGTTTCGCGCCCGGCGGCGGGTCGGATCCGGCGGCGGGCGCCCGCGCGCCGCCGGGTCGGCTGGCGCCGGGTTGAAGCGTCCGGGGCCGCCGTGCGAGCATCACGCCATGGGATCTCTGCTTCGCGCTCTCCGCCCGCGGGCGAGCTGGTCGCTCGCTGCCCTCGCCCTGTTCTCCGCGCTGTCGGCGTCCTGCCTGCCCGAGTCGGAGGACGAGGCGACCTCGCAGGAGGAGGAGGGGCTGCGGTACACCGCGTGGTCCGTCGTCGCGAGCCTCGACGCGCTGCACGACGAGCTCGTCTTGGCGCAGCCCGAGGGGACGCACGATCGCACGCTCGCCTGCGCTGGCGGCGGCACCGCGACGATCACGGGGACGACGACCATCGACATGGCGACCAGCACGCGGAGCGTCGACCTCACGTTCGTGCTCACCGGCTGTGCGCCCGCGCCTCGCTCGGCGGACGGTCAGCTGCAGGGCGACGTGACGTTCGACGGCACCGCCACGAAGGAGGGGAGCGCGTCCTCGATCAGCGTCGGGTACACGTACGCCGCGGTGGGGCTGCAGATGGAGGGCTACGTCACCGCCTACGGCTCGCGCCACCGGGTCAACCGCGGTTGCGATCTCTCCGTGGAGAAGAAGACAGCCGGGTCCAAGGGGACTTTGTGCGGGTCCGAAGTGGCGTGGTGAGCCGCCCGGCGCGCCGGTCGCGCGCCCGGGGCGTCGGCAGCTTGCGCCGGGGGCGCGGCGGCGCTCTCGTCTCGTCGAGCCCGCGGGGTCTCCCACCTGGGCTCGAAGGTGCCCCATGCTCAAGACCGCGGCGCTCCTCCTCGTGTCCAACGTGTTCATGACGTTCGCCTGGTACGGCCACCTCAAGCGCCATCAGGCGTCGCCGCTCTGGATCGTGGTGCTCGCGAGCTGGGGCATCGCGTTCTTCGAGTACTGCTTCCAGGTGCCGGCGAACCGGGTGGGCGCGGCGGCGGGCATGGCGACCGCGGAGCTGAAGACGCTCCAGGAGGTGATCACCCTCGGGGTGTTCGTCGCGTTCTCTGCGCTCTACCTCGGGGAGCCGATCCGGTGGAACCACCTCGCCGGCTTCGCGCTCGTCGGGGTCGGCGCCACGCTCGTGTTCCGGCCATGGTGATGGGCCGCGCCGCGGCGTGGCGGCTCCGTGGCGCGTGCGCCGCGTGCGCGCTCGCGCTCGGCTGCGGTGAGGCCGAGCCGCGCGAGTTCGCCCGCGCGCCCGACCCGAGTCGGTGGGCGCCGGTGGCCGCCGGCGACGACTGGCCCGACGAAGCGGGCGAGCCCCTGCCGATCCCCGGCGCGCTCGCGTCGCACCCCTGGCTCGGCGCGCCGAGCCGCTACGGCTGGCGCGGCGGGCGCGTCACGCGCGAGTCTGCGGGCGCGTTCGCCGTCGGCAACGGGAGCGTCTTCGGGCTGATCGGGCTCGACGATCCGGTGAGCACGCTCACGAACGGCCTCGGGCCCGGGTACCAACGCGCGGGCTCGTTCTTCGGAGACGCCTGGTTCGAGCTGGTCGAGTCTGGCGCCGCGCTGGCGCCAGACGAGCAGGCCGCGCAGCGCCCGCGCGGCACGCTGGTCGCCCGCACGCTCGCGCGCAGCGGGACGCTGGCGCTGCTCACGACGGACGTCGCGGTCCCCGGCCAAGACGTGATCCTCCGGCACGTCACGGTGAGGAACGACGGCCCCGCCCCGCGCAGCGTGCTCGTGCGGGTTCGGCTCGCGCGCGCGGCCTCCGAGACGGAGCCGGCCGAGCCGCGCGGGCTCGTGCAGCGCCGGGGCGCGCGCACGCTCCTCATCCACTGCGACGAGCCGTTCACGACGCCCGACGCGTCACGCCTCGAGCTCACGCCGCCCGAGCTCGCGCCGGCGGCCGAGTGGAGCACGACGTGTGCGTGGTCCTTCGCCACCGGCGCGGAGCCCGCGTCCGAGATCCCGAGCCTCGCGGACGCGCTCGAGCGCTCGCGCGCGGCGTCGCTGGCGTCGCTCGATCGCGCGGTCGCGCTCGAGCTGCCCGACCCGAAGCCCGCCGACCTGTACGAGGGAGCGCTCCTCACGCTGCTCGCGCAGACGGCGCCGAGCGGCCTGGTGAGCCAGCTCCACCGCTACACGTCGGGGTGGCTGCGCGACGCGGAGGGCGCCGTCCGCCTGCAGCTCTCTGCGGGGCTGCACGAGGAGGCGCGCGGCGTCCTCGACGCCACCTACGGCGCGCTCGGCGCGATCGGGCGCATCTCGAACTCGTTCCCGCTGGACGTGGATCCCGCCGCGTTCGTCGAGCCGGCGGATCCGCGCGCGTTCTGGCAGGGCGTGCCGTTCATGGAGGGCCGGGGGCGGGCCGAAGCGACGAGCTACCCGCCGCTGCTCGCCGCGCGGTACGTCCGCGCCTCCGGGGACACCGCCTGGCTCGACCCCGGGCGGCTGGCCTTCCTCGAGGCGTGCCTCGTCCGGCAGGAGGTGGACGCCGCCGGCCTGCTGCCGTTCAGCGGCGACGAGACGTACCACATCCCGATGGGCGCCGCGGTGAACGGCATCCCCTCGAGCATCGCGGCGTTCGGGTCCTCGGCGGCGTCGTCGTTCCTGCTGGCCGCGGCGGCCGAGCGGCTCGCCGCGCTCGGCGCCGGGCCCGAGGTCGCGGCGCTCGGCCAGCGCGTACGCGCCGCGGCAGAGGAGCGCTACTGGAACGAGGAGCTGGGCTTCTGGGAGCCGCTCGCGTTCTTCGATCCGGAGAAGGACGCGTACCTCCTGCCCTACGAAGACGTGTCCCTCGGGCCGCTCTGGCACGGCTTCGCGTCGCCGGACGACGAGCGGGCGCGCCGGAACCTGGACCGCGTCATCGCGGAGCTGGTCGAGGACGACGCCACGGCCGCGAGCCCGCGCGGGGTGGGGGTCACGGGGATGGTGCCGGGGTATCTCCTCCAGAACCTCTCCGCCGCTGGCCGCCCCGAGGCGGAGGCGGCGTTCCACGCGCTCGACCGGGTGGCGACGCCGTCCGGGCACTTCGAGGAGCTGCACGCGTTCGATCACTCGGTGCTCGATCTCGGCCACGAGCCGGACGGCAGCGGCTCGGACGCCTCGGCTCGCTACCGCTCGTGGGAGACGGGCGACGTGGCGCACGCCCTCCTGGCGTACCTCGCGGGCTTCGAGCCGGACGTGCCCGGCGCGCGCCTCACGATCGCGCCCCGCCTCCCGAGCGGGTGGGGCGCGGTGCGCGTCCGCCGCCTCCGCTTCGGGGATCGGCGCTTCGATCTCGAGGTGGACGCCTTCGAGGAGGGCTGGCGGATCGTCCTCTCCGGCCCGAGCGGGCTCACGGCCACCGTCTCGCTGCGACTCGACCCGGGCGTCGCGTTCCGCGAGGTCTGGGAGGGCGGCCGCAGCGCGACCCTCCGGCGCGACCCGTCGGCCGACGTCGTGGAGCTGGAGTGGAGCGGAGGGCGGCTGGAGATCGTCGCGGTGCGGTGAGGGGGGGCACCTTTCGGAGCACACCGGGGGCGCCGCTTCGGGCGAAGGGACCATGCTGCCCGCGCCTCGAGCGCGGCGTGTTCCGCCGCGATGTGTTCGGAACTCGCCGGGCTGTGTGCGGAGCGGGCGCGGGCAGCATGCCGCCGGACGCGCACCGTGACCCCCGCTGATTCTCGTCGTGATGACCCCGCTCGCCCCCGCGCATGGCAGCGGCTCGCAGCTTTCGGTGCTCGAAGCGCGTATCGACGGTGTCGACCGCGCCGCCCAGGTCCTCGTCGGGGCCCATGTCTCCGAACCCTTGAAAGCTACGTGGGAAACCCCGCTGGAGACGATGACGATGCGTAGGGGTGCTGCCTTGCCGTAGCGGGCGTGGTACGTATCGTCCACGCGGTTTGCGATCGCTCTCGGCAGCGAAGCGGGCGCTGGGGCCGCCTGGACCTGGAATACTGTGGCATCACATCGTCGAGCAAGGCGGGGACGTCGAGCAAGTTGGCGCAGAGACGATCCGCAACACGTCCAGCCTGGTTTGGGTCGACACCGCCCGCCATCGCCACTTCAGGGGGTTCCACCTCGCCGGGTAGAGCGTCGCTTCGCACGCGCCGACACGATCGAGAAGTGGACCGAGGCAGCGACCGGCAGGGACGAGTTGCTCCCACAGACGATGCTATCCGGCGCGGTCTCGCGAAGGTCCGTACCGCCGGAGGCTGAACTCGCTGCGGCCGACGGAAGGAGCCACGAGACGGCCCAGGCGCTTCCCCGGAGGGTCCCGGTCGAGGCCGACCAGTCTGCGGTCAGGACCGCAACGACCACCACGCAGAGGGCGAGGACCGCATGACGCAGGCCTTCACGTTCATGGACATGGTCAGGGTGGCGCTCAAGTCAGCGCCGACGCCGATGTCGGCCCCCGAACTCTGGGCCTACGCGGAGACCAAGAAGCTGACCGACAAGCTCACGTCGGTCGGTAAGACCCCATGGCACAGCCTCGGGGCCCTCCTCTACGTCGACACCAAGGAGAACACGTCCTCGGAATTCATCCGGGTAGGGCGCCGGCCGGTGCGCTTCTGGCTCCGAACCCGTCCGTTCCCACATGGATGGTCAGCGGTGGGTCCCGGGGAGGGCGCCAAAGATGTCCCCGTCGTCGAGCCCGACGAACCCCAGGAGCGACGCTTCCTCGAGAAGGATCTCCACCCGGTGCTCGTAGCGTTCGCCAGGACCCAGCTGAACGGGGTTCGAGCGAAGACGATTCAGCACACGGCCAGCACGAAGAAGCGCTTCGGGGAATGGGTTCACCCGGACGTGGTGGGGGTGCGCTTCCCCCTCAGCGCCCTCGGGGAGCGGATCACTGTCGAGTTCGCCGGAACGGTTCGGGCCCCCATCATCCGGCTGTTCTCCTTCGAGCTGAAGCGGTCGGTGGACTTCTCGAACCTCCGGGAGTGCTTCTTTCAGGCGGTGTCGAACTCCTCCTGGGCCCACGAGGGATACCTCGTGGCCGCCCGCTGGCTCGACGACGACGAGTTCGACGAGGAACTCACGAGGCTCTCCCAGAGCTTCGGCATTGGTGCGATCCACCTCTGCCTCGACGACTTCTCCGCCAGCCGGGTAGTGCATCCGGCTCGGGTTCGTGACGATCTCGATTGGGTGACGCTCGACAAGCTCGTCGCGATGAACTCCGACGTCGCCCACTTCCTCGAGACGGTGAAGATCGATCTCAACGCCAACCGGATCCACGACGCCGAGTACGACGCGGTGCCGGCGGACCCCGACGCCTATGCAAAGAGACTCGTGCAGCCGGAGGCGAAGACGAAGAAGGGAAAGGCACCGTGAGGGGCGACTCGAACACGGGAATTGGTCCCCGTGGGGGCGGGCCGGCCTGAACGCGATGTCGCACGTCTGCCCATCCCGGCGCCGAATCGAGCGCAACACGCCCTCCACCCGCCGCCCCCTCCCGTGACCGCCCCCACTCCCTCCCCCGCGCCCGCCCCCTCCTTCGCGCGCTCTCCCGCGCCCGCCCTCGCCCTCGCGCGCTCCCACTCCCGCGCCCCCGCCCGCGCTCTCCCCCGCCCGCGCCCTCTCCCTCTCCCGCGCCCTCTCCCTCTCCCTCTCCCGCGCCCTCTCCCTCTCCCTCGCCCTCGCCCCCGCGCTCTCCCCCGCCCGCGCCCTCGCCCTCGCGCTTTCCCGCGCCCTCTCCCTCGCGCTTTCCCTCGCCCTCTCCCTCGCCCTCTCCCTCGCGCCCGCGGCTCCCACTCCCTCGCCCCCGCGCGCTCCCCCCCCTTGCGGCTCCGCGGCCGACCGCCTAGCGTGCGGGCTCTTCGGAGCGCGCGCGATGCAGAGCAACGTGTTCACGGCCGTCTTCATGCCGATCGCCCTCGGCGTGATCATGCTCGGGCTGGGCCTCAGCCTGACGCTCGCGGACTTCAAGCGGGTGGTCGTCTATCCGCGGGCGGTGATCGTCGGCCTCCTCTGCCAGGTGATCCTCCTCCCGGTGGTGTGCTTCTCGATCGCCAAGGGCTTCGGCCTCCCGCCCGCGCTCGCGGTCGGGCTGATGCTGCTGGCCGCGTCCCCGGGCGGCGCGACGGCGAACCTCTACAGCCACCTGGCGAAGGGCGACGTGGCGCTGAACATCACGCTCACCGCGACGAACAGCATCCTCTCGCTCTTCACGCTGCCGCTGGTCGTCAACTACTCGCTCGTCGCCTTCATGGGCGAGGGCAAGGCCATCCCGCTGCAGTTCAGCAAGGTGATCCAGGTGTTCGCGATCGTGCTCATCCCGGTGGGGATCGGCATGCTCATCAACGCGAAGAAGGAGGCGGTCGCGCGCAAGCTCGACAAGCCGGTCAAGATCCTCTCCGCGGTCTTCCTCCTCCTCGTCATCGTGGCGAGCGTCGTGAAGGAGAAGGACAACCTCGCCGAGTTCTTCCGCCAGGTCGGGCTCGCGGCGCTCGCGTTCAACCTGGCGAGCATGGCGGTCGGGTACTTCGTGCCCCGGATCGTGCGGCTGCCGAAGCGCCAGGCCATCGCGATCGGGATGGAGATCGGGATCCACAACGGCACGCTGGCGATCGCGATCGCCAGCGCTCCCACGCTGCTGAACAACACGACCATGGCGATCCCGCCCGCCATCTACAGCCTGATCATGTTCTTCACCGCCGCGGCCTTCGGCTGGCTCGTGAACCGCGGCGGCGAGCCTCCGGCCGAGGCGACGCCCGCCGCGTCGTGACCCGGGGGAGAGGCCCGGTGTAGCCTCCTCCACCCATGGCCAACCTCTCCGCTCCCAGGATCTCGGGTCGCGCGCTCCGCGCGCTGGTCCCCACCGTCAAGGCGACCCCGCTCAAGCACGCGCTGGTCGGGGTGCTCCGCGCGCAGCTCGGGATCGACGCGGTGCGCGCGCTGGCCGAGGAGTACCGCGGCCCACTGCCGGTCGATCAGCGCCCCACGCGCGCGCGCTCGAGCCACGCGCGAGCGTCCCTGGGCCTCGGCCTGCCGCCGGCCCAGGAGTGGCCGCGCACGAACGGGTCGTACGCGCGCGCTTACGCCGAGGGCACGGCGCGGCCGCTGGACGTGGCGCGCAAGGCGCTGGCGTTCGCGCGGGATCTCGGCGCGCGCACGCCCAGCCTCGGCCCGCTCGTCGCCTACGACGACGAGCGCGCGCTCGCGGCCGCCGAGGAGTCGGCCGCGAGGTTCGCGCGCGGGGCCGCCCGGGAGCTCGAGGGCGTCCCCGTGGTCATCAAGGAGGAGGTCGACGTGCAGGGGCTCGTCACGCGCCTCGGCACCGGCTGGATCCGCGGCGCTCCGGCCCGCGAGGACTGCCCCGCCGTCGCGCGGCTCCGCCAGGCCGGCGCGGTCGTCCTCGGCCACTCGCCGATGACGGAGTACGGGATGAGTCCCCTCGGGCAGAACCCGCACCGCGTGATGCCGCGCAACCCGCACGACGAGCGGCGCCTCGCCGGCGGCAGCTCGACGGGCTCCGGCGTCGCCGTCGCGACGGGCGTCGCGCCGATGGCGCTCGGCGTGGACGGCGGCGGCTCCATCCGCATCCCGGCGGTGCACAACGGCGTCTTCGGGCTCAAGCCCACGTTCGGGCGCATCCCCATGGCGGGCTCGGGGACGGGCACCGGCTCCACGGTCGGGCACGCGGGGCCGCTCGGCGCGTCGTGCCACGATCTCGCGGCATTCCTCCAGGCTTGCGGTGGGGCCGACGATCGCGATCCGGCCTCGGTCGGGCAGCCGCCGCTGGAGGGCCTCGAGGCCGCGCTCGGGCGCGGCGTCCGCGGCCTCACGGTGGGCATCGATGAGGCGGAGTGGGCGGTGGCGGATCCCGAGCTCGCGCGCGCGGCGCGCGACGCGCTGCGCGCCCTCGAGGCCGACGGTGCGCGCCTCGTCGACGTCCGGATCGGCCTCGCTGCCCGCGCGCCCGCGATCGGGTACCTGACGATCGCGCTCGAGACGCTGGTCGGTCTGCGATCGGTGCTCCCCATCCACGGATCGGAGTTCGGGCTCGATCTCCAGCTCATGCTCGCCGGGCTCGAGGCCTTCCGATCCGACGACTACCTCGACGCGCAGCGCCTGCGCGCGACCCTCCGGCGGCAGGTCGCCGAGGCGCTCCGCTCCGTGGATCTGCTCGCGCTACCGACGGTCGCCCGATCGGCGCCCCGGGCGACCGAGGAGGAGGCCCGGGAGGGTTTCGTCGACTCCGCTGCCATCGACGCGGCGTGTCGGTTCGCGTTCCTCGGCAACCTCACCGGCGTGCCGTGCGGCACGGCGCCCGTCGGCGTCGATCGCGAGGGGCTGCCGCTCGGGGTCCAGCTCGTCGGCGACGCGTGGGACGAGGCGTGCGTGCTCCAGGCGATGGCTCACCTCGAGCGCGCGGGCGTCGCGCGGGTCGTCCGCCCCCGCTCCGCAGACGATCTGCTGGCGTGAGGGCGGGCGGCGCGCGCGGCGCGCGCTGGCCAGGCGCTCACACCTCGCCGCGCTGCGCCTTCTCCAGCCACACCCGGATCTCGCGCTCGATGATCCCGATGGCCTGCCCCTGGAAGGGCTTGAGCAAGAACGGGACGTCGAGCTCCATGTCGATGCTGCGCTCGAGGATCGTGACCCGCCCCTCGACGCCAATCCCCTTCGCCTTGAAGGACACGACGCACCGGGTGTCCGACTCCCAGCGGGCCGCCGGGTTGTACTTCTCGAACTTCGTCGTGTAGGCCTGGATGGCCGCCAGCGTGACCTTCTTGGCCTGGTCGGCGCCGAGGTTGTGGGGGACGGTGTGCTTCATGCCGGGTGCTTCGTGCTGGGGTCCTGGAGCGGGTCGGAGTCGCGCTCCGAGCCAGGGGCGAGTAGCGCCCCCCGTCGCGACTGTAAAGCGCGCGGGCGGGCGGCGCCGCGCCGGCGACGCGAGGCCCCGCGGCCGTTGCCTTCCGCCGGGGGGTGCCGTAGGACGTGACGACCGAGGAGCGTGTCGACCATGAACGACGATCGACGAGGAGATGGGCACGGAGGAGGTTCGCACCGGGGCCACGCTGGCGGGCACGGTCACGGGGGCGGGGATCGCGGCCCGGGCCACGGCGGGAGCGCGCACGGGCCCGACGGCTGGCGCCACCACGGCCCGGGGCGAGGTGGGCCCGGGCGCGACGCGGGCGGCCCCGAAGGCACGGAGTTCCTCCAGCTCGAGCTGAGCCAGGTGCTCGCGGGCGAGGCGCAGCAGCTCGTGCGGCACGTCGCGATCGACCTGATGCGTGAGGTCATCCGTGACGAGCTCGACGCCCGGATTGGCGCCCGGCTCCGCGCGGTGGCCCGCCTGGTCGCGGAGGAGGCCGCGCGCGACTTCGAGGCGAACCTCGGCATCGAGGCCGCGATCGCGAGCCGGCGCGAGGGCTCACGCAGCCTGCAGGATCGTGTACGCGAGGCGGCGCGCGCGGTCGTGAGCGCGCCTGCCGCTGCGCCGCCGCCGGCGGC
The DNA here is from genome assembly GCA_020846005.1 of Polyangiaceae bacterium. Taxonomy (GTDB): domain Bacteria; phylum Myxococcota_A; class Polyangia; order Polyangiales; family Polyangiaceae; genus JADLEQ01. The sequence continues at coordinate 115,586 of JADLEQ010000035.1, read as the reverse complement.
GGGCCCGAGGGGCGGCGGGCGCCGCCGTGGCCGCGGGCGCTGAGCGAGGTCGCCGTGGCACTGGACGAGTCCCACGATCGCTTGCGTGATTCGGCGAGGCGCTTCGCCGAGGAGCGGATCGGTCCGCACGTGGTCGACTGGGAGGAGGCCGGGGAGTTCCCGCGCGAGCTCTACCGCGAGGCCGCGGCGGCCGGGCTCCTCGGCGTGTCCTTCCCGGAAGAGCTCGGCGGCGGCGGCGGGGATCTGCTCCACGGGCTCGTCGCCAGTGAGGGGCTGCTCCGCGGCGGCTCGAGCGGGGTCGTCGCCGGGCTCGGCTCGCTCGGCATCGCCCTGCCGCCCATCCTGCTCCTCGGAGACGACGAGCAGCGCCAGCGCTTCGTGCCGCCCGTCCTGGCGGGGGAGCGGATCGCCGCGCTCGCCATCACCGAGCCGGGCACCGGGAGCGACGTGGCGGGGGTGACGACGCGCGCGGTGCGGGACGGTGACGACTACCGGATCAGCGGGAGCAAGCTGTTCATCACCAGCGGCGTCCGCGCGGACCAGGTCACCGTGCTCGCGCGGACGAGCGAGGAGGCCCACGCGGGGCTGACGTTCTTCGTGGTGGAGCGGGGGATGCGCGGCTTCGAGGTGTCGCGCGCGCTCCGGAAGACCGGCTGGTGCGCGAGCGACACCGCCGAGCTCTCCTTCGACGACGTGCGGGTACCGGCACGGAACCGCGTCGGGGAGGAGGGGAGCGGCTTCGTCTCGTTGATGAAGAACTTCCAGAGCGAGCGCCTCGCGCTGGCGTTCTTCGGCCACGCGACGGCCGAGATCGTGCTGGAGGATGCCCTCGAGTACGCCCGCGAGCGCCGCGCGTTCGGTCGGCCGCTGACGGGCTTCCAGGTGACGCGCCACAAGCTCGCGTGGATGGCCACGCGCGTGCACGCGGCGAAGGCGTTCGACTACGCCGTGGCCCTCCGCGTCCAGGGCGGGGAGTACCTCGTCGGCGAGGTCAGCATGGCGAAGAACTTCGCCGCCGAGGTCGCGAACGAGGTCTGCTGGGAGGCCGTCCAGATCCTGGGCGGCATGGGCTACATGCGCGAGACGCGAGTGGAGCGCCTGAGCCGTGACGCGCGCCTGCTGCCCATCGGCGGCGGGACGACCGAGGTGATGAACGAGGTCATCGGCAAGTCGCTCGGGCTGTAGTCCGGGCCCGGTGCGTGGTAGCCCTCCGATCGCCATGCTCCCGTCACCGCGCTGGGCCAACGTACGCGGAGAGGCCGCGTGGTCGTGGAGCCCCCGAGGATGAAGCTCGCGTCGATCGACATCGGCTCGAACTCCGTGCACATGATCGTCGTGCGCCCGAACGGCGCGCACTCGTTCGAGGTGCTCGATCGGGTGAAGGACATGGTGTTCCTCGGGCGGGCGGTCTTCGAGGAGGGGCGCCTCACCGAGGAGGCGTTCGCGGTCGGGCTCGCCACCCTCCAGCGCTACGCGAAGCTCGCCCAGCGCCACGGCGTCGACGACGTGCTCGCGGTCGCGACTTCCGCGGTGCGCGAGGCCGAGAACGGCGGCGAGTTCCTCTACGCGCTGTCGGAGAGCACCGGGATCAACGCCCAGGTGATCAGCGGGGCGGAGGAGGGGAGGTTCATCTACCTCGCCGTCCGCAGCGGCATCGATCTGAGCGAGCGGACGGCGCTCGCCTTCGACGTGGGGGGCGGGAGCGTCGAGGCCGTGGCGGGGGACGCCCGGAAGCAGCAGGTCGGGCGCAGCCTGAAGCTCGGCGTCCAGCGGCTCCGGGCTCGCTTCGGAGGGGGCGCGCCGCTCGGGCGGCGCGAGCGGCGCGAGCTGGAGGCCCACGTGCGGGAGGTGGCCGAGCCGGTCGTCGCCGAGGCTCGCCAGCGCGGCTTCGATTTCGTGTGCGGCACCTCGGGGACGATCCTGGCGCTCGGCCAGGCCGCGCACCAGCTCGGGGGGGGCGAGCCGTGGGCGACCGGCATCACCGGCCAGAAGGTGACGCTGGAGGCGATCCGCGCGCTGACGAACGCGCTGGTCGAGCTCCCCCCGTCTGCGCGCGCCGGGTACGCCGGGCTCGACGCCAAGCGCGCGGACACGATCCACGTCGGCGGCGTGCTGGTCACGACCTTGCTCGAGCTGGCGGGGGCGGAGGAGCTCGTCCTCTGCGACTGGGCGCTCCGCGAGGGCGTCGTGCTGGATTGGCTCGAGCGGGCCAGCGCCACCCTCCGCGCCTACGACGTGGCGAGCGACATCCGCCGGCACAGCGTCCTCGAGCTGGTGCGGCGCTGCGGGCAGACGAGCGATCACCCCGAGCACGTGGCGCGCCTCTCGCTCCGGCTCTTCGACGACACCGTCGCGCTGCATCGCCTCGGGATCGCGGAGCGTCGCCTGCTCGAGCACGCCGCGTGGCTGCACGACATCGGCCAGCTCATCGGCTATGAGCGGCACGAGCACCACGCCGCGTACATCATCCGGAACGGCGAGCTCCGCGGCTTCTCCGAGCTCGAGCGCGAGATCATCGCGCTGGTCGCCCGCTACCACCGCAAGGCGCGGCCGAAGAAGCGCGACGCCGACTACGCGGCGCTGCCGCCGCGCGAGCGGCGGGTCGTCCGGGTGCTCTCGGCGATCCTCCGCTTCGCGGACGGCCTCGACCGCAGTCACCACCTGCTGGTCAGCGACGTGGCCTGCCGCGTCGAGGAGGACGTGCTCGTCGTGACGCTCGTCGCCGTGGGGGACGTGGAGCTGGAGCTCTGGGGCGGGCGCCGTAAGTCGAAGCTCCTGAGCCGCGTGCTCGATCGCAAGCTCCGGCTCGAGGTCGAGCGGAGGCGCGACGCCAGCGCGAGCGTGCCGCCCGGGCCGCCCGCCGAGGCCTCCGGCGCCGCCTTCGGGGATCGCGCCGGCTCAGGGCTCCCGAACTGACCGGCTCGCCGCCCCCGGGCGCGGCGCCGCCACGAGCGGGCCGCGCGCGTTAGAACGGCATGAGCCCGAGATCGAACGCGCGGTCGACGAACCACAGCACCCCGAGCGAGCCCACCACGCCGCTGCTCACCAGCAAGGACCAGCGGTCACGGCGCGGCTCACGGCGCAGCCAGGCGAGGAGCGGCTGCAACGGCGCGACCAGCGCGAGCTGGCCGGCCTCGACGCCCAGGTTGAACGCGACGAGCGGCACGGTCGCGTCCGTCGCGTCCAGCCCCAGCTCCCGCAGCGCGGCGCTCAAGCCGAGCCCATGGATGAGCCCGAAAGCGAAGGTGAGCTTCGCGCGGTGCCGGGGCGCCGCGACCAGGACGTTCTCGACCGCCAGCCAGGCGATGCTGAGCGCGATCGCGGACTCGACCCACCGTGAGGGCACGCGCACGAGGTCGAGCGCGCCGAGCGCCAGCGTGACGCTGTGCGCCAGCGTGAAGGCCGTGATCACCTTCACCAGCTCGCGGAGCGAACGCACACCGAACACGAGCAACACGACGAACAGCACGTGATCGAACCCGAGCAGGATGTGCTCGACGCCGCTGCCCAGGAACGACACGAACACCTCGCCGCGCCCGCGCTGCGCGGCGGGCGCCGGGGTCGAGCCGGAGACGGCCGCCGGCGGCGCGCCTGGGCGAGCGACCGCCGGCACGTCGCGCAGCTCCTGGCCGCCCTGGAACACGAACTGGTCGTACGTGGCGGGCGTGCGGATCCGCCCCATCACCTGGTGCCCGCCCTCGTCCTCCTGGAAGATGCGCACCTCCCACCCGAGCACCGCGGGGCGCTTGGCGCACGCGAACCTCCTGCGGGCGAGCAGGCGCTCCCCGCCGACGAGCCGGGGCGCCTCGAGCGGCGCGGCCGAGCAGGGCGTGCCATCCGACCGGACGACGAGCGTTCGATCCAGGTACGACTCGAGCGCCGACCGCGACGCCGTCGCTTCGCCCTCTGAGAGCCGGCGATCCTGGTCGGTGTCGACGCCGGGGAGGACGTCGATCAGCGTGAGCGGGTGCAGATCGAGCGACACCGAGACGGTAGTGTCCTCCAGCTCGGCGTAGAGCGAGCTGAAGCCGACGGGGTGCGCTTGCGCCCTGCCCGTGAGCCAGCAGGCGGCGCACGCGACGAGCACGGCGGCGGCGCGCCGGAGCCGATCGCGTGTCGGCCGAGCGGGCGTGGCTCGGCCCGGGCTGCGCACGCCGCCGCTCATCTCTCGGGGCGCGCCCGAGCTTCAGGGTTTGCAGTCGGGCAGCGGCTCGTCGGCATCGAGGTAGAGGCAGTCCCGCGTGCGCGCGCGCGTGAGCTGGTCGAGGAGCTCCCACGTCTCCTTGGCGAACGAAGGCGCCGAGAGCGACACGCCGGCGGGAAGGTAGTCCTCCGGGTGCAGCGCCGCCAGCTTCTGCACGGCCAGGCGGTACGTGCGCCCCGGGTCGATCGGATTTGGCGCCACCAGCACCCACTCGTCCGCCGGCAGCCCGCCGAGCAGCGCGAGCGACGCACCCGTGAGCTCCGCGACGTACATGGCAGTCCAGCCCGGGGTACCCGCGGGCTGCCTCTCGATCTTGAACACGTCGAAGAGGTCCTGCTGGGTGACCGGCCCCAGGCCGAGCGCCCCGAACGAGGTCGAGCGCTTCACGAGCGCGGCGTCGACGCCGAGATCGGCGATGGCCGCGCGCGCCGCCAGCTCGCACGTGGCGAGCTCCGAGCTCGAGGATCGCATGCGCCCGATCGACTCGAACGCGCCCGGGCCATGGCGCTGCAGGATCGCCTCGACCTCTTGCGCCGTGTCCACGCTCGCCTCGATCCCCGGCGTGACGATGCGGAGGTCGTAGCGGTGGCCGGCGAGCTCGCGGCGGTCGAGGTCGAAGTCGAGATCGAGGCGGGCGACGTAGGTCGAGGCCCACCCGGCCTGGACCACCAAGGTCTTGCCCACGACCTCCGGCTGGAAGAGCGTGGTGTGCGAGTGGCCGCCGAGGATGGCGTCGATGCCCTCTACCTGGGTCGCCACCAGGAGGTCGTCGCCCACGCCGAGGTGGCTCACCGCGACGATGAGGTCGACCTCGCCCCGGTGCGCGTCGACGAGCTCGCGGTGCACCCGAATGAAATCGAGATCGGTGGGGAACTGCTCGTAGTAGTCGCCCTGGTACTGCGTGTTGCGTGCGTCCCACGGGGCGGACACCGCGCCGAGGAACCCGACGCGGACGCACCCGATCTGGAGCTCCGCCCACCGCACGGCGCCGAACCCCTGCGGATCGTCCCCGATGTACTCGAGGTTGCTCGCGAGCACGATCGCGTGGTCGTCCCGCGCGTAGGCCAGCAGCTCCTCCTGGCTCCAGGCGAGATCGTGGTTGCCGATGACCCGCACGTCGAAGCGCAGCGCCTTGCTCACCTCGCGCGTCGAGGCGTACTCGCTCAGCGCCTCGACGACGCTGCCCTTCTCGTAGTCGTCGCCGCCGTTGGTGAAGATCGTGTACGGGTTCTCCGCGAGGACGGACTCGTAGAAGCCTCGGATCCGGGCGACCTTCGGCGCGCCGTCCAGCTCCACGTTGTAGTGGCCGTGCATGTCGTTCATGTGCACGAAGGAGAGCGTCTGGACGCCCGTCTTCGCGCTGCACGCAGGCCAGCGCGGAGTGTTCGTGCCCGAGTCGGGCGTCGCGCCTCCCGCGCCGTTGGCCCCCTCGTCCGGGCTGCAGCCGGCGGCGCCGGCCGCGGCGAGGGCGACGGCGAGCGCGGTGCCGAGCCTGTCGCGCCGAATCACGAGGTGCCTCTTACCAGCTCCGCGCGGGCGGGCCACGGAAGTGACGCGAGGAAACGGCGACTTCACGGCGGGTTCACGACGGCGTCACGCGCCGCGCTACGCGCGGGCGCCCGCGCGCAGGCAGGCGGCGCTCAGCGCAGCGACACGCTCCGCGAGCGACTCGCGCGCCCTGCCCGCCAGCCGATCCCACACCAGCGCGACGGGGCGCACCGCGCCGCACGCGAGCCGGACGCGGAACGCCTCGGGGCCGGTCGCCGCCTCGGTGTCGTCCCACTCGCCGCCCAGGCGCGCGCGGAGCACCTCGCCGAGGTACGTCCCTGCCAGCGCGGCGACGCCGCGCGCCCAGGCCGCGTCCGGCTCCGGGAGGGCGTCCGCGGGCGCGAGCAGCTCGAGGTAGGCGTCGAGCGCCGCGACGCTCTCGAGGGATCCGTCGAGCGGAGTGCCTCGTCGCGCGCAGTACAGCGCCGGGATCGAGCGCGCCAGCTCGCGGCCGAGCCGCGCGGCGTCGCTCGGCGCGGGCCAGGGGAGTGGGTCCCAGGGCCAGGCCGGCGCCGCAGGGTTCGGGCTCGGGCGCCCCGCGCCAGCGTCGCGGGCGGCGGCCCGGGCGCTGGAGGCGAGCTCCGCGAGCGCGCCGCGGTCGCACTCCTGCGCGCGCGCGGCCACCACACGGAAGGGAGTCCACTCACGCGAGCCGGCGCCGACCCGCCCCGAGGTCAGCGGGCCGCCCGGCAACCAGCGGCCCCCCGTCGCGAGGCGGACGCACTCGCCCGCGTACGAGGCGACGAGCGCCAGCAGCGCGTGCGAGTCCGCGCCCGGCGGCACCCGACCGGTCGTGCCGATCAGGCAGTCGAGCGCTGCGTCCAGCCGGCGCAGGCTCGCCAGCGACAGATCGTACGGGACGAACGCCCGGAAGATCGGCGCGCCCTGCAGCACCGCGGCCGCGATCCGCCCGAGGAGCATCGGGTCCTCACGCGTCGCGGCGTCGCCCACACCGAGGAGCCGCGCCGCGAACACGCTGGCGAGCGAGGCCAGCGCCCCCGAGCGGTTCCCCGAGAGGAGCAGCTCCTCGGTGGGGTGCCAGGTGCTGGCCGGGGGGGGCGCCGCGCTCGCCATCGACTCCGGGACCAGCGCGTCGAGCGCCACGCCGTTCGCGCCGAGGCGGGGCGCGAGCGCGTCCGCTGCGCGATGGTCGACCTCCACCAGCCGTAGCCACGCGCGCCCTGCGTCCCCGTGGCGGCCGAGCCGAGCGCACGCCAGCGCGACCGCCGCGAGCGCCTCCGCCGAGCGCGCGGCACCTCCGAGCGCGCGCTGCGCTTGTGCCAGCGCGCGCTCCGGGTCGCCCAGGCTCGCGTGCACCAGCGCCTGGATCCCCGCCGCGAAGGGGAGGGTCGTCGGGTTGGAGTCGGAGGCGGCGTCGAGCGCGCCGGCCGCCTCCGCGAGCAGCGCGTCGTCCGCCGCGTGCAGGCCGGCTCGGGCCAGCGCGGACGCCAACGCGAGGCGGACCGCCGCGTGACCTGGGTCGTCGCGGTGAGCGCGGCGCGCCGCCTCGAGCGCGGAGGGTGCGTCGCCGAGCTCGACCAGGAGCCGCGCGCAGCCGGCGCGCACCTCCGGCTCGATCAGCGGCGCGTGGGCGACCCGCAGCGCGAGGTCGAGCGCCTCCGCCCCGTGCCCGCTCCGAGCCAGCGCGCGCGCCCGCAGCAGCGCGACCTCGGGGCGACCACCGTGCGCGGCGCCCTTCGTGCGCGCGAGCGCCTCCTCGAAGCGCCCCTCGTCGATGAGCGCTGCCAGATCGATCGGGCTCGCGGGCGCCTCGACGACGGCGGGCGGGACGACCGACCGGATCCGCGCCGGGACGGAGGATGGGGGACGGGGCTCCGGGCGCAGCCCGGAGGGCGCCGTCCGGGCCTCGACGCGGCCGGCCGGCGGCGCGTCGCTCGCCGCGCGCGATCGCGCCGCCGCGTCCCCGCCGAGGAGATCGGGCGCGGCCGGGCGGTGGGAGTAGGAGCCGCGCGGCGTCCCAGCGGGCGGCGCCAGGCTCGGCGGACGCGGCGTCACGATCGGGTCGGAGATCCGCTGCACGGGCGGCCCCGCCGAGGGGCGCGCGGCGCGGTCGGCGGCCCGGCTCGGGATGCCCGTGAGCGTCGGGTGCGCGTTGCGCGGCTCCGCGGCGGGCTCCGAACGAACCGGCGGGACATAGCTCGGGGGACCTTGGCCGCGGTCGATCGTCGGAACCCCCGGGGAGCGGGGGATCGGGGGCAGGGCGGACGGCCGTGGGCTGATGGCCGCGGGCGCCGAGTCGCCTATCCCGGACGCTCCGCCTACCGCGGCGAGCAGGCGGGCCGCCTCGGGGAAGTGGCTGCGCCGCGCGAGGAGGTCGCGCATGCGGCTCGCGACGTCCTCGCGCGCGAGGCGCCGCTTTCGGTAGAGCAGCCGCGCGGTGAGGTAGTCGACGCCGTCGCGCAGCCCCGGCTGGTCCGAGATCGCTGCGAGCGCGGCCTGCGCGGCGTCGATGTCATCCGCCTCGAGCAGCTCGTGGATCCTCCGCAGGCCGAGATCGTCGAGAGGGCCCCCCGTGGTCATGGGTGGGCTCAGGTTACACCAGGAGCGCGTCGCTGCCGATCGCGCGGCAGCGGCCGCGCCCGTCGCTCCGGCCCACGTCGCCCGCGCGCGGCGAGGCGCTGGGCTTCAGTGGTCGCCTGCCTCCGCCGGCGCGCCGTCGCTCGCGTCGAACGGAGCGGGTGCGTCGGCGCTCGAGACGTCGTCCATGGCGTCGGGCCGCGTGGCGTCGCTCGAGCCGTCGGCGCTGCCCTCGTCGCCGAGATCGGTAGCGACGTCGCGCGGCGCGTCCGTGGGCGCGTCGGGCGTCACGTCGGCGGCGACGTCCGCGGGGGCGTCGGGCACGGCGTCGGTAGCAGCGTCGCTGGAGGGGCCGCCGTCCGTCGCGCCGCCGCTCCCGAGGGGGCAGCAGACGTCCCCGCAGAGCGTCGGGTAACAGTAGAGCCCGCTGCAGCAGGTGAAGCCAGCGCCGCAGGGGAACAACCCGCACGGCTGCCCTCCGGCGCCACCGCTGCCCGGCGCGCCACCGCCGGGCGCGCCGCCGCCGGGCGCGCCGCCGCCGCCGGGCGCGCCGCCGCCGGGCGCGCCGCCGCCCGCGGTCGCCGCGTCGCCCCCGGCGCCGGCGGCTCCCCCGGCCCCCCCCCCGCCGCTCGCGCCGCCGCCCGTCCCGCCGGCGCCGGGGGCCGCGTCCCCGGCGTCGGCCCCGGCTCCGTAGAGGCCCGCGTCGGACGACCCGCCGCACGCGACGCCGAGCGTCACGGCGGCGACCCCCACCGCGAGGGCGCGCCTGAGCCGGCGGACGGCGGCCGTCCCCATGTCGTGCATCCCGCCAGGATACCAGACGTCGGCGCCCTCGCGTCGTCCGACGACCCTGCGAGCCCGCGGATCAGTCGGCGCAGCAGCGGAACCCGCGGCCGCGGTCCACGCTCATCCGATTCGCGAGCGGCGGGGAGGGGTTCGACGCGCCGGCGGCGGCGGAGTTGCAGCGCAGCGTGAACCCGCTCGAGCCGGGCACGTCGTACTGCAGCCAACCGCCCCCGCGGATCGTGCACTGGTCGGAGCTGCACGAGTTCTCCCACTCCCACGCGTTGCCGCTCAAGTGGAAGAGGCCCGTGTACCCGCCCTGACACGTGGTCACGTTGCTGACGCTCGTCGTGTGGCTGCTCGCGATGTCGAGCCCCCAGCACCAGTCACCGATGTAGGTGTTGCCGTACGGGAACTGCCGCGAGCCGCCCTTCGAACAGGCGTTGAACCACTCGCTCTTCGTCGTGTCGTCGAAGTCGGTGGTGGCGAGCGTCGCGCCGCCGATGCCACCGCAGAGCCGCTTGCCCGCCCAAGCGCAGTACGCGTACGCGTCGCACCAGTCGACGCACGTGACGGGGTGGTGGGGTCGGAACTGCGGATCGTAGTCGCCGGTCGAGCAGCTCGCGGACGGCGTGAAGGTCGTGTTGCCCGTGCACGCCGTGATCTGGCCCGAGGTGCCCGCGACCGCGACGAACGTCTCGTACTGGACGTTCGTCACCTCGGTCGCGTCGATGCAGTACTCGCCGCCGCCCTGGATGGGCACGGACACCAGCGCTGGCCCCGCCAGCCCCGTGGGGCACCCTCCGGTCCCTCCGGTCCCCCCGGAGCCGCTGGAGCCACCCGAGCCGCCAGTGGCGCCAGTGCCGCCAGTGCCGCCAGTGCCGCTAGTGCCGCCAGCGCCGCCAATGCCGCCCGTGGCGCCAGTGCCGCCAGTGCCGCCAGCGCCGCCAATGCCGCTAGTGCCGCCGGCGCCGCTAGTGCCGCCAGCGCCGCTAGTGCCCCCAATGCCGCCAGCGCCGCTAGTGCCGCCAGCGCCGCTAGTGCCCCCAATGCCGCCAGCGCCGCTAGTGCCGCTAGTGCCGCTAGTGCCGCCAGTGCCGCCAGCGCCGCCGGCGCCGCTAGTGCCGCCAGTGCCGCCAGCGCCTCCCGTGCCTCCAGTGCCCCCAGCGCCGCTGGTACCGCCAGCGCCGCTAGAGCCCGCGCTCCCGCTCCCGCCCGCGCTCCCGCCCGCCCCCGCGCTCCCGCTCCCGCCCGCGCTCCCGCCCCCGCCCGCGCTCCCGCCCGCCCCCGCGCTCCCGCTCCCGCCCCCGCTCCCGCCCCCGCCCCCCGTCCCGACGCTCGCGTCCGCCTCGTCGCGCACGTAGCCGTCGAACGACACGGCGCACCCGGTCGCCGCGACCACGGCGACGAGCGTCCATGCGGCGTGCGCGCGACGGGGGACCATGGCTCGCATCGCTACCAGGCTAGTCGATCCACGGGCTCGCGACCACGGCGCCGCTCGGGGCGCCGTGGTCCGGGCGCATCATCGTCGCTCGTTCACGGGCTCGGAGCCGCAGATCCGGACGGAGCTGGCGGCGGGTGGTCGTCCGCCCACTTCTTCGCCTTCTCGACGTGGCCCTTCGCCTGCTTGAGATCGCGGATCGCCGACTTGCGGTGCCCGCCGAACGGCACTCGCTTCCCGTTCGGGTTCTGCGCGGCCTCGAGCAGCGCGATGGCGCGGTCGATGGACACGATGGCGTCGTCCAGCCGCGGGTCCGCGGCGTAGGCGGTGCCCGCGTAGAACGCGCCGCCTAGCGCCGTTGCTGCCATTGCGCCGAGCGCGGCGCGCTTCATCCAACTCGTCATGGGAACCTCCTCGAATCGGTCTCGGGCGCAGTATACGTCAAGGTCAGCCCTCGCCTTCCCTCCAGCCCACCAGCGGCGGTCAGGCGGCGGGTTCGGGGGGATCCCCGGCCCGCCCGGAGCGTAGAAGCGCTCGACCGGGTCGATTGGCGTCCGGCCGGTCCTCCCAGTACCCTTCCCGGTAGTCCAATGGCGGTGAGCGACGGCATCAGCGAGCGCGCCCAGGCGCGGCTCGGCGCGGTGTTGAAGCAGAAGTGGAAGCTGGACCGCGTGCTGGGGATCGGCGGGATGGCGGTCGTCTACTCCGCGACGCACCGGAACCAGAGTCGGGTCGCCATCAAGATGCTCCACCCGGAGGTGGCGGTCGAGGCTGAGGTCACCCAACGCTTCCTCCGCGAGGGGTATGTGGCCAACACCGTCGGCCACCCGGGCACGGTCCGCGTGCTCGACGACGACACCACGGAGGACGGCGCCCCGTTCCTCGTGATGGAGCTCCTCGAGGGGGAGACCCTCGACGCCCGCTGGCTCCGCAAGGGGGAGCGCCTGCCCGAGCAGGAGGTCGTCACGCTCTTCGATCAGGTGCTCGACGTGCTCGCCGCCGCCCACGGCCGCGGGATCGTGCACCGCGATCTCAAGCCCGAGAACCTGTTCCTCACCACGGAGGGGCGGGTCAAGGTCCTCGATTTCGGGATCGCGCGGCTGCGAGAGCTGTCGCGCGACCGTGACGTGACGACCCAGGCCGGGTCGCTCCTCGGCACGCCAGCGTTCATGTCGCCGGAGCAGGCGCGGGGGCGCTGGGACGACGTGGACGGCCGCACCGATATCTGGGCGGTCGGCGCGACGATGCACGCGCTCCTCACAGGTCGGTTCGTCCACGAGGCCGAGACGGTGAACGAGCAGCTCATCTTCGCCGCCACTCGCCCGCCTCGGCCGATCGCCGAGGTGCAGCCCGAGCTGTCGACCGAGCTCGCCTCGATCGTGGACCGCGCGCTCACCTTCGAGAAGTCCGAGCGCTGGTCGGACGCCTCGGCGATGCAGTCGGCGCTCCGCCGCGCCTACCCCGTGCTGAACGAGGCGCGCTCCACGCTCCTCCCCGTCCCGAGCGTGGTCCAGCCGCACGAGGCCCCGACGCTCATGGCCGCCTCCGCGCCGACACCGTCGGTCCGCGCGGAGACGCTCACGACGGCGCGCCCCATCACCCGGAGCGCGGAGCTCGCGGCGCCCCCTGCTCGGCGCCGCGCGCTCCTGGGCGTGGGCGTCGCCGCAGCGGTGGTCGGCGCTGCGGTCGCCGTCGGCCTCGTGGTGTCCGGCGGGCGGCCGGAGCCGGTCGCCGCGCCTGCATCGGAGACGCCGCCGTCCGCGCCGAAGGCGGCAGCGTCGGTCGCCCAGCCTGCGGGCCCGGCCGTGGCCGTCGGGCCCGCCGTATCCGCGGAGGTGCCCGGCCCGCCCGCCGCGGCGCCGGCCGAGCCCGTCGCGTCCGTGGCGCCACGGCACCCGCCGGCGCGAGGGGGGCCGGTCGCCGGCGCGTCGGCCGCGCCACCCAAGCCACCCAAGCCTCCGGCCGTATCGACCACCGCGGCGCCCCCGCCGACCTCGACGGCCAGCCTGTGGGATCGCAGGCACTGACACCTCCTCGACCGTCTGCCGCTCGGAGTGTCCACCAGGGTGCGTCGCCTCGAGCCGCGCTAGGCTCCGGTGCGTGACGAAGCTCGCGTCGCTGGTCCGGTCGTGCGCTGCTGTCTGCGCGCTGGTGGTCGTGTCCGGGATCGCCCGCGCGCAGGATCGCGATCCTGCCGCAGCCGAGGCGCTGTTCCAGCAGGGCCGCGCCGCGATGGATCGGGGCGACTACGTGGCCGCGTGCCCGAAGTTCCGCGAGAGCAACCGCCTCGATCCGGCGCCCGGCACGGTGTTCAACCTGGCGGACTGCGAGGAGCGCGTCGGGCGGCTCGCGACGGCGTGGACGCTGTTCCAGGAGGTGGCGCAGAAGCTGCCGCCGAGCGATCCGCGTCACGGCGTCGCGAAGGGTCGGGCGGACGCGCTCTCGCCGCGGCTGCCCCGCCTGACCGTCCGGCTCGCCGCCCCGGACTCGAGCGGGGTCGTCGTGCGCCGCGACGGGGTCGTGCTGCGCGCAGCGAGCCTCGACGTGCCGCTCCCCGTCGATCCGGGTGAGCACGAGCTGTCCGTCGAGGCCCCCGGTCGCGTTCGGCGCCTCGTGAAGATCGACGTGGGCGAGGGCGCCTCCGAGACGGTCACGCTCGAGCTCGGCGCGCCGGTCGACGCCGGAGGGGACGAGCGCCCACCGGGGTCGCGGCCCGGCCGCCCCGACGCGGGCTCGGCGGGCGCGCCGACGCTCGCGTGGGTCGCGGGGGGGATCGGCATCGCGGGCCTCGTGCTGGGAGGCGTGGCGGGCCTCGCGACCCTCGACGCGAAGTCGAGCGCGGACGCCGAGTGTCCGGCGAAGCGTTGCTCGCCCGAGGGGTACGCCGCGGTGGAGGACGGCCGCACGTTCGCAACGCTCAGCACGGTGGGGTTCGTGGTCGGCGCCGTCGGCGTCGGGGTCGGCGCCTACCTGTGGCTCGGCGGCGACGAGCCCGGCGCTCCGCGCGCCGCGATCGTGGCGCGTCCGCGCGCTCGCGGCGCCTCGCTCGGCCTCGAGGCGCGGTTCTGAGCGGGAGCGCGGCCGGCTACCGGGCCCCGCGCCGCCGCGCGGCGGACGCTGGAGCGCGCCGCTCGCCGCCGCGGCTGCCCGGTGGGGCGGCCGGCCCTCGCGCGCCCTCGGACTCCTCGGCCGCCGCGCCGGCCTCGGCGAGCAGCGCGCGCGCGTGCTCGCGAGCGCTCTCGCCCACGCGCCGGCCTCCGAGCATGCGCGCCAGCTCCTCGACCCGAGCCGCGTCGGCGAGCCGTGTGACCCGCGTCACCGTGCGGCCCTCGACCTCGCCCTTCCCGACGTGGAAGTGGGCCGAGGCGAACGCCGCGATCTGCGGCAGGTGGGTGATGCAGAGCACCTGGTGCGCGGCGGCGGCGCGCGAGAGTCGTCGCCCGATCGACTCGGCGACGGCGCCGCCGACCCCGGCGTCGATTTCGTCGAACACGTAGGTCGCGACACGATCGCCGCTGGCGAGCGCGCCCTTCAACGCGAGCAGCACGCGCGACAGCTCGCCGCCCGACGCCACGCGAGCCAGCGGCGCGAGCGGCTCGCCCGCGTTGGCGCTGAACGCGAGCTCGACCCGATCCGTCCCGCGCGGCCCGAGCTCCCCCGCCGGGAGCGCCTCGATCCGCGCCTCGAGCCGCGCGCGCGGCAGGTGCAACGCCGCGAGCTCCGCCTCCAGCGCGGAGGCGAGCGCGCGGGCGCTCCTGCGTCGCGCCTGGGCGAGCCTCCGCGCGCGCTCGTGACCATCGGCTAGCAGCGCGGCGACGAGCGCCTCGAGCTCGATGCTGCGCGCGTCGCCCTCCTCCACCAGCGCGAGCTCCTCGCGCAGCGCCTGGAGGCGCTCCTCGATCCCGGCGAGCGGACCGTGCTTGCGGGCGAGTCCGTCGAGCTCGTGCTTGCGCTCCTCGGCGCGCTCGAGCTCGCCCGGCTCCAGCTCCAGCTCGGCGCCGAGGCGCTCCGCCAGGCTGACCGCCTCCTCGCAGGCGAAGCGCGCGGCGTCGAGCTGCTCGGCGATGCGCGCGAGCCGCTCCGAGGCGCCCGCGCCGCGTCGTGCCCGCTCGGCGAGCGCCTGGAGCCGCGGCGCGACGGCGTCGTCCGCCTCGTACAGCGTTGCCTCGACCTGTCGCGCCAGCTCCGACCACGCCCGCGCGTCGCGGAGCAGCGTCAGCCGCTCGACGAGCGACTCGTGCTCGCCGGGGAGCGGCGCGATCCGCTCGATCTCGTCGATCTGGAAGCGAAGGAAATCTGCGCGCGCGCGCGCGGCGTCGGCCCGCGCGCGCAGCTCCCGTAGCTCACCCTGGGCCAGCGCCAGCTCGCGGTAGCGGGCGGCGTACTCCGCCACCTCGGGCTCGATCCCGGCGTAGGCGTCCAGGACCTCACCGTGTCGCGCGACCTCGGTGAGCGAGTGGTGCTCGTGCTGGCTGCAGATGTCCACGAGCTCGCCGCACACCTCCGCGAGCACCGCGTGCGGTACCAGCTCCCCCTGCACGCTGCAGCGCCCGCGACCCCCTCGCGCCACGGTGCGCTGCAGGACGAGCGCGCCGTCCAGAGACGGCAGGCCGTGGCGTGCGAGCACCGCCGCCACGCGCGGCGCCACCGCTGCCGACGGCTCGAGCTGCGCGTCGACGATCGCCACGTCGACGCCCGAGCGTACGAGCTCCGCTCTCCCGCGAGCCCCGCGGAGGAGCGCCAGCGCGTCGACGATGATCGACTTGCCGGCGCCGGTCTCGCCGGTCAGCACGTTCAGGCCGCCTCCGAGCTCGAGCGTCACGTCGTCGAGGAGCGCGAGCCCGCGGATGCGGAGGTAGGTGAGCACGATCGGTCGCTACACCGCGCGCCGTGGCGCGACTAGGGGCGTGGCGACGCCGGCGCGCCGGTGCTCGGGCCGGGAGGCTTGGGCGGCGCCGGGCGCGGGGCGCCGGCGCCGGGCGCGCCGAGCGCGCGCGCCGTCGACCGCGCGGCCGTCGCGCGATCGAGCGCGCGACGGGAGAGCGTGGCGTCGGCCCGCAGGAGCTTCGCCGCCTGCTCGTAGCGCTCCGCGACGCCCTCCCAGTACCCGGCATCGGGCGCCTCGGGCGGCGCGAGCTCGAGCAAGAACGCGGCGTCGTACGCGGCGATGCCGGAGAGCGGCGAGCGGCGCTTCGCCAGGGCGTCGAGCGCCGTCACATCGCCGAGCGCTGCGGGGAGCATCGGCCCCTTCGCCATCATCTCGACCGCGTCTGCGGGGCCCTTCGCCAGCGCCTGAGCGAGGGCCGAGAGGAGCGTGGCGTCGTCTGCGGCGGCGCCGCTGCCCGCGGCGCCGAGCTGGGCGAGCTCGGCGGCGCGCGCGAAATCGCGGGAGCGCCAGTACGTGCGCCCCATCTCGACGTGTGCCCGCGCCCACAGGCGCCGGGTCGCCTCGGGCAACGCGCTGGCGTCGAGCTGCCGCGCCAGCTCGGGGGGCACGCCGCGCTCCAGCAACGCGCGGAGCAGGGGCGCGTCCGGCGGCGATGTCGCCGCGAACGTCAGGCCCGCGTAGAACGTCGGCAGGAGCGTGGCGAGGCGGCGGTCCGGTGTGGTGGTGTCGACGGGACCGAGCGGCGGGAGCGCGAGCGCGTCGAGTCGATCGATGCGCCGGCCCCCGTAGAGCTTGCTGAGCAGCGAGCGCGCTCGGTCGACGCGAGCGTCTCGGATCACCCCGGCCGACGCGAGCAGGCGGAGCCCGGCGAGCGCCGCGTCGCGCCCGCGATCCTTGCGGGGATCGAGCGCTTCGTCGAGCGCACCGAAGTACACGTCGGCCAGCTCCCGGTCCTTCGTGATCTCCACGGGGAGGGGGACGTTGCGGACCTCCTCCACGAACCGCAGGTCCGCCAGCCCGGCCTCGACGGCCACGATGCCCTTGCCGTAGCCGCCGAGCCGCGCGCCCGCGCTCGAGAGCTCGTAGATCGCGCCCGCCTGGGCGGCGACCCACGGCGCGAGGCGCTCCTCGAAGAACGCGCGGAAGCGCTGCTTGTCGAACGGCGGCGCGAGGCGCGGCGGCTCGCGGACGAGCCGCGCCAGGCGCGCGGCGAGGCCGAGCCCCTCGAGCACGGATCGGACGTCGTCGCGCAGGCGCGCAGGGGGCGCGGCGAGCACCCCCTGCACGAGGGCGTCGCCACACTCGGTGGGGGCGACCTCGGCGCGCAGCGCTCGGACGGCGCCGGGCGGGAGCGCGGCGCAGGGCTCCAGCGCCGCGAGCGCGGTGTCCCGGGCGGCGGCGTCGGCTGTCGCGAGGGCGTCCGCAAGCGCGCCGCGGAAGGCCTCGCCGTCGGCGGTGCAGGTCGCAGGGGGCGTCGTGGCGAAGGCGTCGCACGACGCGGGCACCGCCGGCACGGCCGCAGGCGCCGCCGGCAGCCCGGGCGGCGGCGGCGGGGGCGGCGCAGGCGCCGGTGTCGGCGCCGGGGACGCAGGCGCAGGCGCAGGCGCCGTTGCTGGTCGGGGCGGGGGCGCGCCGCACGCGCCGAGCAGGATCGCCGCGGCCAGCCACCGCGTGGAGGACCGTGGCGCGCGAGCGCGGGTTCGCATGTCTTCTTCGACCACGCCCTCGCCTGGACAGCAAGACATCGCGGGGGTTCCCCCGTCGCCGATTCCGTCGCGGGCGCGGTCGCGTTACGAAGGCGAGGGAACTCCGGGGCACGCCCGCGGTCGGTGCGGCCAAGGCTCGAACCCATGCGGCTCTCTCTCCTCCTGCTCGGCGCCCTATCCGCGACCTTCCTCGGCGCCTGCGCTGGCGGAGGCGAGTCCACTGCCCGCCCGGGGCAGGCGTCGCTGGATGGCGCTGCAGGCGCGGACGCCGCGTGCGCCTCGGGGGGCGGCTGCGATCCCGCCCCGAGCGACGAGGCGCTGGGTCTCGGCGAGGTCGGCGCCGCGCCCGCTCCGCGGCGCGGTCTCGGCACGATGACGGCCAGGGTGCCGGGGAAGGAGGCGGTCGTCGAGGGGGTGCGCCTGGCGTCGCACGCCGTGCGCGTCACGGTGCACGATGGCTTCGCGCGCACCGAGGTGGAGGAGGTCTTCCAGAACGACACCGCGCAGGTCCTCGAGGGTCGGTACGTCTTCCCCGTGCCGCCGGCCGCGAGCGTGTCACGGCTCGCGCTCTGGGTGGGTGAGCGGCTCATGGAAGGGGAGATGGTCGAGCGCCGGCGCGCGGCGGCGATCTTCAAGGGGATCGTCGACGACACGGTCCGTCCCCGCGATCCTGCGCTGCTCGAGTGGGTGCGCGGCGGCGAGCTGTCGCTGAAGATCTTCCCGATCCCCGCGCGCGGGAGCCGGCGAGTGCTCCTCGCCTACGACGAGGCGCTCCCCGGTGGCGGCGCCGAGGGGCGCTACGTCTATCCCCTGTCGCTCGGTCCAGACCGAGCCAACGCCATCGACGAGTTCTCGATCCAGGTCACGGTCACCGAGGGCGATCAACCCGCCGAGGCGCTCGCCGCGCCAGGCTGGGAGTCGGCCGGGAGCGGCGACGGCGCGGCGGGGCGCGTCCGCTTCGATCGGCAGCGGTTCGCGCCGCCCGGGGACTTCGTCGTCACCTGGAGGCGATCGCCGGCCAGCGGCGCCGCGCGCGCCGCGGTCGGGGCACCGCCCGTCCTGCGTGCGGCGGCGCCGGCTGCGGCCGGCGCGCGCAAGCAGGACGGCGGCGCCGCGCGCGCCGCGGCGGACTACTTCACGCTCCGGGTGCGCGCCGACGCGCCGTCGGGCGCGCCGGCGCCGCCCCGCGAGTCGAAGCCGCGCGTGATCGTGGTCGACACCAGCGGGAGCCAGGGTACGGACACTCTGCTCGCCTCGCGCCGGCTCGTCGCCGCGGTCCTGCGCTCGCTCCAGCCGGGCGAGCAGTTCCTCGTGCTGGGGTGCGACACCGCCTGTGAGGCGCACGCGCCCGCGCTCGAGGCGCCGACTTCGACGTCCATCGCGGGCGCGGTCCGCTTCCTTGAGGCCCGCGTGGCGGCGGGCGCGTCCGATCTCGCCGGAGCGCTGGTCGAGGGCGCGCGGCGCGCGCACGGCGCCGCGGGCGCGCAGCTCGTCTACATCGGCGACGGCTCGCCGACGGCCGGGCCGCTGGCGGTCGACGCGATCGCGGCGCGCGTCCGCCCGCACGTCGACGCGTCGCGGCTCGAGGTTCGGCTGTTCGGGGTGGGCCGCACGCTGGACGACGTGGTGCTCGGCGGCCTCGCGCGCCAGCTCGGCGGCACCCATCGCCGCGTCGCGACGGCGGGCACCGCCGCCGCGCCCCGCGCCGCCGAGCTGGCCGAGGAGCTCGCCCGCCCCGTGCTGCGGTCGCCGGTCGTCGAGCTGCCCGCCGGGTATACGGACCTCGTCCCGGCGACGCTGCCGAACCTCGTGCTCGGCGAGGAGATCCTGCTCCACGGGCGCGCCGACTCGCCCGGCGCCGGCGAGCTCACGCTGCGCGGCGAGCTCGCGGGGCGCCCGTACGTCGCGACGAGGCCGCTCGAGGCCCCGGGCGCCCAGCGCAACCCCGTCGTGCCGCGCCTGTGGGCCGAGGCGCGCCTGGCGGCGCTCGCGACCTCCGACGACGCGGAGGCCCGCCGCGAGTCGATCCGGCTCTCGCGGGACCACCACGTGATGAGCCGCCACACCGCGCTGCTCGTCCTCGAGACGGACCAGATGTACGCGGAGTTCGGCATCGAGCGGCGCCGCGGCGCAGGTCCGGCCGCCGAGGAGCTGCCCGGTGGTGGAGGTAGGGGGGAGGGGACCGCCTCCGGCGGCGGGGGGCTCGGCGCCGTCGGGCACGGCTCGGCGGGGATCGGCGCGGCGCTGGACCGGCTGGACGGGGACGCCCGCGGCTCGATGCGTTCGTCCGGGGGTGCCGGCGTCGGGTCCGGTATCTCGGGCCTCGCGCCGGGCAGCCCGGCCGGCCGCCAGCTGTCCGGATCGCTCGGCGACGGTGGGTCGCTCGGGATCGGAGATCCCAGCGCCCGGCGGGTGGCCAGCCTGGCCATCGGCGACGTGACGGTCTCCAACCCGAGCGTCCGGAACGAGGTGCGGCGTGGGCTCGCCCGCGGGCGCGCCGCGCTCCGCATGTGCTACGAGCGCGCGCTGCGCATGGATCCGGGCCTCCAAGGCGCGGTGGCCGTGCGCTGGAGGATCGCCGCCGACGGGCGCGTCGCGGCCGCGACCCTGGGTTCCGGGCTCCACCCGTCGCTCGATGGGTGCGTCGTCGCGCGCGTCCGGGGGATGAGCTTCCCGCTCCCGGCGGACACCGAGCCCGTCCAGGTCGTTGCCCGTCTCGTGTTCACGTCCCAGGAGGCCCCTCCGCGGCCGTTCGTCTCGCACGGCGGCTGGGACGCCGCCCCGGAGTCGACGACCGCCCGCCACGCCGACGACGGCCCCGCGTGGACCTCGGCCGGCGAGGACGCGATCGGCAAGGCGCGCGCCGCGGTGGACGCGAAGCCGACCAGCCGTAAGGCCCACGAGGCGCTCGTTCGCGCGCTCCTCTCCCGCGGACGCTTCGAGGACGCGAGCCAGGCAGCGTCTCGCTTCGTCGAGCTCGATCCGGATCTGGGCGTGGCGCGCGAGCTGGCGGGGTGGGCGGCGGCGGCGCGCGGCGATCGAGACGCCGCGCTCGCGGCGGTCGCTGCGCTCGTCGAGAGTGATCCGCGGAGCGCCCGGGCCCAGGTCCGCGCGGCGCGGGCCTACGAGGCGGCGGGCGACGCGCTGCGGGCGTGCGCGCACTGGACGGCGCTGGCGGAGGTCCGGCCCGACGACGAGGCGCTCCACGAGGCGCTCCGCTGCCGAGCGACGCTGGAGGGGGACGCGCCCGGTGCGCTCGCCGCGGCGCGCGCGATCGCTCGCCCCGGGCCGCTCGTCCGCTCGATCGTCGCGTCGCTGGAGAAGGGCGAGCCGGTCGCGCCGCTCGCCGACCGCGGTAACCCGGGCGAGCTGCAGGCGTCCGTCGAGTGCGAGGGGCCGGCGGGGTGTCCGCTCGTCGTCGTGGTGACGCCGACGGGGGCCGTCGCGTCGCCGTGGACTCCGCAGGGCGCGCGCGCCGGCGCGCGCTCGGTCGCCATCGCCCTCCCCACGTCCGGCGTCTACCGTACGCTGATCGTCGGCGGGGAGCCGGGTCGCGAGGTCAAGGTGACGGTCACGGCGGCGGGGAGCACCCGCTCGCGCGCGGTCACGACCGGCGGCGCGGTGAGCGTGATGGCGACCACCGTGAGTGTGCCGGCGACGGGGTTCGGCTGCTGGGGCCTGGCCTGCCTCGGGTTCGGCGCCGCCCGCCTCGGCGGCGGCCTCTCCCCGTAGCCGGCGCGCCGGGTCGCGCGGCGTCGCCCGTCAGGGAGCGAGCGGGAGGAGCCGCCCGACCTCGCGGCGCGCTCCACGGCGCCGAGGAGGTCGCCGAAGTAGTAGTGCGTCGCGTCCATCACCAGGGAGCGACAGCCAGCGGGGGTATCGACGATGACGCTCGTCGCGGCGCCGGACTTCGGGACGCGCACCAGCTTGGTGGAGTACATCCCGTGGCACCAGACGAGGCCACCGCCGTCCTCGTGGAGCGACAGGGCGCCCGCGTAGCCGCTGGCGAGCGTCACGACGGAGCCTCTGGCGACCGGCAGCGCATGCACCTGCCCGATCGTGGGAGGCGCGTCGGTGGTCGCCGCGTGGACGTGCGTGGCGTCGGCCACGATCGACGCGGGGTCGTCGGAGACGGAGCCGAGCGCGGTCGCGGCGCCGCCGGCGCCCGGTCGCGTGCCGATCGCCGAGGGGGGCGTGACGAGGTGCTGCGCGGAGCCCGCGATCGCGCAGGCGCTGACGTTGCCCTGCACCTGCGCCGCGGCACCCCCGGCCTTCGGGAACACGCGCAGGATCGGATCCGGCGTCCCGGACGCGACGAAGTACACCTCCGAGGCGGAGCAGCTCACCTGCGTCGGGTCGAGCCCCGAGGGTCGGGCGACCACCGACCCGGTGGAGAGATCCACCACCGAGGTCGCTCTCACCGCGTCCAACAGCCACGCACGTCACGCGCGCGAGCCCCTGACCGGTCACGACGTCTCCGGCATCGGCGATGCCCGTCGCGATCTGCCTCGGCACGCCGCCGCCGGGGCCGCCGGAGCCGCTCGCGCCGCCGGAGCCGTTCGCGCCGCCGGAGCCGTTCGCGCCGCCGGAGCCGCTCGCGCCGTCGGTGCCGCCGCCGCTGGCCGTCGGGCCCCCGCCGCGCGCTGCGGTGAACGTGCCGTCGCCCGCGCTCGGCACCGAGTACGTGCCGGAGCTCGTCGCGCCGGCGAGCGCGCCGGTGGCGCTGCCCGACAGCGGCAGCGCGAGGCTCACCGAGGAGCCCGCGCCGGTGCCGGTCGTCGCACCTCGCAGGCGCGGGGTGAAGGCCACCGCCCCCGCCACCGGGCCCGACCGCAGCACGTTCGGCGGTCCGACCTCCGCTCCCGCGAGGTCGCCGCAGGATCGCTCGACGGGCGCCGCCCCGACCGCCGCGGTCGTGAACGGGAACGAATCCTCGCCGCCTGCGCGGGTGTCGGTGCAGGCGCCGGCGAGCGCGCCGCCCGAGGGGGCGCCCGTGCACGAGAGCGTGTACCCACCGACGCCGACCGCGCCCGAGGACGTGACCGGCTCGGTCGTGCTGGTCCCGGCGCGTGCGCTCGAGTCGTCGCTCCATGCGGGGCCCGCCGCCAACGTCGCCGCTCGCGGCGGGCGGCCGCAACCGAACGCGTTCGCCGCGCTCGCCCGCCCGACTTCCGCTAGGATGCGCGGGCTCTTTCGCTGGGAGGATCTGATGACCGACACCGTGAAGTACCTGCTCGATGAGTCGCGCCTGCCGAAGACCTGGTACAACCTCGTCCCCGATCTCCCCGCGCCGCCCGCGCCGGTGCTCCATCCGGGGACGAAGCAGCCGGTCGGCCCGGACGACCTCGCGCCGCTCTTCCCGATGGCGCTCATCCAGCAGGAGGTGTCGCAGGACCGCGAGATCGAGATCCCCGGCCCGGTGCGAGACATCTACCGCCAGTGGCGTCCGTCGCCGCTCTTCCGCGCGCGCCGGCTCGAGCGCGCGCTCGGGACGCCGGCGCGCATCTACTACAAGTACGAGGGAGTCTCGCCCGCGGGCAGCCACAAGCCGAACACCGCCGTCGCCCAGGCCTTCTACAACAAGGAGGCCGGCATCCGTAAGATCACGACGGAGACGGGCGCTGGCCAGTGGGGGAGCTCGCTCGCCTTCGCCGGCGCGCTGTTCGGCATCGAGGTCAAGGTGTTCATGGTCCGCGTCTCCTACGACCAGAAGCCGTATCGCCGCGCGCTGATGGAGACGTACGGCGCCGAGTGCATCCCGTCGCCCTCCCCGCACACGCGCTCCGGTCGAGCCGTGCTCGAGCAGAACGCCCAGCACCCCGGGAGCCTCGGGATCGCCATCTCGGAGGCGGTCGAGATCGCCGCGACGAACGACGACACCAAGTACGCCCTCGGCTCCGTCCTGAACCACGTCCTCTTGCACCAGACGATCGTCGGGCAGGAGGCGATGGCGCAGCTCGAGCTGGCCGGCGACCAGCCCGACGTGATCGTCGGCTGCACGGGAGGCGGCTCGAACTTCGCCGGGATCGCGTTCCCGTTCCTCGGGGCCCAGCTCCGGGGCGGGCCCAAGGTGCGGATCGTCGCCGTCGAGCCAGCGGCCTGCCCGTCGCTCACGCGTGGCCGCTTCGCCTACGACTTCGGCGACACGGGACACCTCACGCCGCTCGTCAAGATGCACACGCTCGGCTCCACGTTCACGCCCCCCGGGTTCCACGCGGGCGGCCTCCGCTATCACGGCATGGCGCCGCTCGTGTCGCACTGCCTCGACGCCGGACTCATCGAGGCGCGCGCCGTCGAGCAGCTCGCGGCGTTCTCCGCGGGCGTGCAGTTCGCCCGCGCCGAGGGGATCCTGCCTGCGCCCGAGGCCAACCACGCCGTCCGTGGCGCCATCGACGAGGCGCTCCGGTGCAAGGAGGAGGGGGTCGCGCGCACGATCCTCTTCAACCTCTGCGGGCACGGTCACTTCGACATGCAGGCGTACATCGACTACCACGCGGGCAAGCTCACCGATCAGCGTTACGACGAGGGCGAGCTGGCGATGGCGCTCGCGGGCCTCCCGTCGGTCGGAGCCTGAGCGTATGCGGCGACGCGGGGCGCTCGCTTCGCGCTGCGGCGGCGCCCTGCTCGTCGCCGCGGCGTGCTCGCGAGCTCCCGGGCCGGGCGCTGCGGCCAGCGCCTCGGCGCCCGCCCCGCCCGCGGCGTCGTTCGCGGCGAGCGCGGCGAGCGCGGCGAGCTGTGGCGCGCTCGAGTGTCGCCTCTTCGACTCGCCCGAGGCCGCGTTCCGCGAAGTGCTCGCGCTCGAGCCGCGCGTGCTGGCGATCGGGGAGACGCACGCGCAGCGTGGCCTGGAGGGGATCCCTTCCACGACTCGCAGGTTCACCGAGGAGCTCCTGCCGGTGCTCGGCGGGCGGGCGAGCGACGTCGTCGTCGAGATCTGGGTGGCGGATGGCTCCTGCGGCAAGCAGGAGAAGCAGGTGGCTCAGCAGCAGCGCGACGTGACCGTCACCCAGGCGCCCACGAACCAGAACGAGTTCGTGACGCTGGGGCACGCGGCGCGGCGGCACGGCATCGTGCCGCACGTGCTGCGGCCGAGCTGCGAGGAGTACGCGCGGATCGTCGACGCCGGCGCCGGCGACGTCGCGACGATGCTCGAGATGATCGCGCGCCTCACCGCCGAGAAGGTCCGCCGGCTGCTCACGCAGCCGCGCGCGGCGGCGACGACCGGAGGCGCGCCGGGCGACGCCGGGGCGGCGCGAGCGGACGCCGGCGCCGCGCGCATGGTCGTCGCGTACGGAGGCGCGATGCACAACGACGCAGCGCCGCGCCCGGGGCGAGAGGCGTGGAGCTTCGGCCCCGCGCTCCGCGCCGAGACGGGCGGGCGCTACGTAGAGCTCGACCTGATTGTTCCCGAGTACGTGAAGGACACCGAGGCGTGGCGGTCGCTGCCCTGGTACCCGCACTTCGACCGCGCCTCGCACCCGGGCAAGACGAAGCTCTACCGATCGGGCCCGGAGTCCTTCGTGCTAGTGCTCCCCTCCGCGGCGGCGGTCGACGCTGGCGCGCCCGCGACGCCCTGAGCGCGCGACGCGCGGTCGACGAACCGTTACCTCTCGGTCGCGGAGCTTTCACCAGCCGCGGGCGCGCTCGCTGTAGCTTGGGGGCATGCATGCCTCGCTGCGCCCCCCGCGACCCCACCGGATCCCCCAACGTGCGTTCTCCCACGCGTGCCTGCTCGTCGCCGCGACCGCGGTGGCTTGCAGCGGCTCGGGCGACGACGGTGGCCAGGCGGGAGGCGGAGCCTCCGGCGTGGCCGGGGCGTCGTCGGGCGGCGGCGGGTCGGGCGGCTCCGGTGGCGGGGCGACCGGCGGCGGCGGGTCGGGCGGCTCCGGTGGAGGAGGCACGGGCGGGAGCGCTGGCTCCACCGGGGGCGCGTCGGGCGCGGGCGCTGCAGGTGGCACCTCCGGGGCAGGAGGCACCGCCGCAGGCGGAGCGGCCGGCGCGGGCGGCACGTCTGGCGCAAGCGGCACGTCCGGAGCGGGCGGGACCGCGGGCGCGGGCGGCAGCGCTGGCGTCTCGGGGACGGGCGCGACCTCGGGCGCATCGGGCGCGTCGGGCGGGGGCACCTCGGGCGCGTCGGGTGCGGGCGGCGTGTCCGGTGGCGGGGGCACGGCGGGAGCCGGCGCCGCGTCGGGCGCCGCCGGGGCGTCGGGTGGCGCCGGTGTCGCGGGCGCGGGCGGCGCGTCGGGCGGCTCGGGCGGCACCTCGGGTGCCGGGGCGACGGGTGGCGGCGGCGGCGGTGGGGGTGGTGGCGGGAGCGGGGGTACCGGCGCGTCCTCGGGCGCCGGCGGTACGGGAGGAGGGGGTGGCACCGGGGGCGACGTGGACGCGTCCGCCGGCGGCGCTGGCGGTTCCTCCGGCGGGGCTGCGGGCGCTGGCGGCGGCTCGGCCGGCGCGGGCGGCGTCCCAGGCGATGGCGGCGACGGCGGGCCGTCCCTGGTCGAACCGGATCCCGGGCTAAAGGTCGCGTTCTTCGGCGACCAGGGGAACAACTCCAACTCGCGGGCGCTCGTCGATCTGATCGTGGCGGAGGGCGCCGACCTCGTGCTCCACCTCGGGGACTTCGACTACTCCGACAACCCGACCGCGTGGAGCAGCCTGATGAGCAACTTCGGGGACATCCCGTGGTTCGCCGTCGTCGGCAACCACGATACGGACGCGTGGAATGGCTACCGCCAGGTGATCGACGCGAAGCTCGCTCAAATCACCGGCGCCTCGTGTGTCGGCGAGCCGGGCGTGAAGCACGCTTGCACCTACCGCGGCCTGCACTTCATGCTGAGCGGCGTCGGCCTGATGGGCACCGGCCACGAGTCGTTCCTCCAGCAGCAACTCGAGGCGAGCCACCATATCTGGCGAATCTGCGGCTGGCACGTGAACCAGTCCGACCTGCAGCTCGGCGACAAGGGCAACGAGGCTGGATGGGGCGTGTTCCAGCGCTGCCAGGCGCAGGGGGCGCTCATCGTCAACGGCCATGAGCACTCGTACGGGCGCACGCTGACGCTCACGGACGTCGGCAACGGCGCCAACGCGCACGGCGCGACGGGCGCGTGGGATGTGCTCTCGCTGGCGCTCGGCAAGACCTACGTGGTCGTCAACGGTGCGGGCGGATCGAGCCTGCGTACGTACAGCGCGAGCCGCCACGACGACGACACCTGGTGGTCCAGCGGATGGACGAGCAACGTCACCATCAACGACGGAGTGCGGACGACGAAGTCCTCCAGCGGCGCCGGGGCGGCCTTCCTCGTGCTCGGAGCGGACGGCGACCCGCGCAAGGCGCGTGGGTACTACAAGATCCTGAACGGCCAGATCATCGACGAGTGGACGACGTACGTCGACTCCACCGGGTTTGGCGTCGGGGGCAGCGGGGGTACCGGGGGCAGCGGGGGTACCGGGGGCAGCGGCGGCACCGGCGGGAGCAGCGGCACCGGCGGGAGCAGCGGCGGCGGTTGGGGCGAGCCGTTCTGCACCGACTTCTGCGCCAAGTGCGCCGGTTGCTACACGGCGGGCGGCTTCAGCGAGGGGGACTGCCGCTACAGCGGCCAGCCCTTCTCGGTGGCGAGCTGCCAGACGGGCTGCTCCGTCGGCGCCACGCCCTCCGCGACCGCGTACGGCAACCTCCCGTCGAACTGGCAGTCCCTGACGTGCCAGCAGTTCGACAGCTCGATCTGACCTCCCACCTCACGCGGACGCGCGCCCAGCGCGGGCGGGCTCCCCCAACCGCGCCGCCGCCACGACGAGCGGCTCCAGCGCCGGCATCGCGCCACGGCGCGCGGCGACGGCACCCGCGTAGGCGTTCGCGCGCGCGGGGAGCTGCTCGAGCTCACCCCCGCGCACGAGCCAGTGGACGAACACCGCCGTCCACGCGTCTCCCGCGCCCACCGGATCCGCCTCCTCACCCGGCGGCGCGGCGGCGGGGACGCCCGGCGCAGCAGAGCGCCCCCACTCGCCGCCCACCCCGCGGCTCGAGAGCGAGGCGCCGGCCGCGCCCCGCGTGACCGCGACGTGGCGCAGCGTCTCCATCCCCTCGAGCCAGGCGATGGCGTCGGGCGCGCCCGCCCCCGCGCCCACGCGCGCGAGCTCGTGTTCGTTGAGCTTCACCGCTGTCGCGAGCTCGAGCGAGGCGCGCGCCACGCCGAAGGAGTCGTGCGGCGGGCGCAGGTTCAGATCGACGACGCGGTGTTTCCCGGTCGCCGCGCGGGCCGCCGCGTGTAGGGCGGCGCCGCCGAGCGCCGTCCGCTGCGCGAGCGTCCCGAACACGAGGGCCTCGGCGGGGCCCTCGAGCGCGTCGCGCACGCGCTCCGTGAGCGCGAGGCGATCCCACGCGGCCGAGTCGCCTAGCTCGAAGCGCGGCTGGCCGTCCTCGAGCCGGACGCGGGCCGTCCCGGTCGGCGCGTCGGGGTCGAGCTGCACGCCGCTCACGTCCACCCCGGCGTCGGTCAGGGTAGCGAGCGCCCGCCGACCGAGCGCGTCGCCTCCTACCCGGCTCACGAGCAGCGGTCGCTCGCCGAGCCGTGCCAGGTGAAAGGCGACGTTCGCGGCCGCTCCCCCGAGGCGCGGACCGTCGGGGAAGAGATCCCAGAGGAGCTCGCCCCAGCACACGACGAGCGCGCCAGTTCTCATGGTGCGGGGGCGCCGGGCGCGCGCTCGAGCTCGGCGAGGCAGAGCTGCCTCACGTGCTCGACGGCCTCCGCAGCCGGGACGCGCCCGTCCTTCTCCCGCACTCCGATTTGGATCACGACCGTCTTCTCCGTGCGGCCCTGCATCGTCACCTCGGCCCAGTGGAGGAACATCCCGACGAGATCACCCTCCTGGATCGTCGGGAACCGCTGCCGCAGGCGATCGCGCAGCTTGCCGTCGTCCCAGACTCGCGTCGCGATCTCCTTGGCGCGCGCGAGGCGCTCGGGGATCGGACCGGGCCCGGGGAGCTCGACGGTGCCCTGGTGCATCCGCCCCGTCTGGCAGGCGCCGAGGCAGCTGGCGAGCGCGAGCGCGGCGAGCGCGCCCACCAGGACGCGACGACGAGTGAGCGGCGGCACCGCGCCCGGATGACACACGCCAGCGCGCGCGGCAAGCGCCGGGGTGCCGCGCTTCGTGCGACGTTCGCGCCCGGTGGCGGAGCGGCGCGTTCCGCGCCACCATCGCGCCGTGATCTTCGACGTGCTCGCGGCGGTCCTCGCCGTCATCTACACGGTGCGCCTGCTCGACGCGCGCCGGCAGGTCCTCGCGGATCATCCGGGGGTGGACGCCGCGAGCTTCGCGGAGTGGCAGCGCCGCGAGGTGTCGGCCTACCGGCTTGGGAGCACGGCCTGCGTGTTCAAGGCGATCGTCGGGCTCGTGGAGCGGTTCCAGGCGCCGGCCGCGGTGGCGGCGGCCGCAGCCGCTGGGGTGGGGTGGGTCCCGTACGTCGTGAGCGGCACGGTCTTCTTCGCGTGGGTCACCGCCGTGATCGTGACGTTCGTGCGCGGCCGCCGCGCGCGCATCTTCGGTCTCAACGCAGGCGTACGCCTCGGCGCGCCGCCTCCTTCCCGGGAGCCCGGCTAGAAGCCGCGGATCGCCGTGACCCAGGTGCCGAGCGCCGAGACGATGAGGCAGACGAGCGCCGCGGCGGCGTAGGCGACGGCCGCCGTGCGACGGAGGCCAGCCGCCTCGCGGGGCGCGAGCAGCGCCGCCACGCACGCGCCGGCGGCGAAGCCCACGACGAGCACCGCGAGGTGCTCCTTCGTCTCGAAGAGCAGCCCCGCCCGCTCGCTCGCCAGGAAGAGCGGGCGCTTCACCAGCGCGCGGTACCCGGCGTAGATCCAGGCGCCGCTCGCCCACGCCGAGACGGCGAAGGCGGTCGAGAGGGCGACGCTCCACACGTTGCGTCGCCCGAGCGGCTTGCCCGCGCGGAGGAGGAGGGCAGGGTGCAGCAGCGCGGCCGCGGTGAGGACGCCGAGGTGCCCATGCACTGCCTGGAGGATCCGATCGAGCATCATGGCAGCGCGAAGCTCACGATCAGCACGATCGCCGCGGTGAGCGGGAGCAAGTACCCCAACCATCGGCCTGCCGGTGCCAGGTGCTGCGGCCGCCGCTCGAGCCACGCGGCGGCGAGCACCGCCGCGGTGATGCCCCACCAGAGCGCGACGCCCGCTCGCCAGTAGTACATCGTGTGCACCGCGCGCAGCACCATCGCTGGGCTCCCGGCCTCACCGAGCGCGACCTCCAAGACGCGCTGCGCCGCGTACGTCGAGGGCGTCACCCACGCGAGGACGAGGCCGCCGATGGCGATCCGCTCGCGGCGCTCGACGCGGGCGGCGGCGGCGCGGTCAGTCGCGGCGCTCACGCTCCTCCGGATCCGGGGGCAGCTCGGGCGGCTCCGGGCGGGCGCGGCCTCTGCCCAGCGCGAGCGCTGTGAGCGCGCACGCGCCGATCAGCGTGAGCCCCACGAGCGTCAGGATGGTGGCGTCGCTCGAGCCGTTCGACCGTGGGCGCTGCGAAGGTGCGCCGGGTGACCCTGATCGCATCAGACGAGCCTCAGCGCGAGCGCGAGGGGGACCAGCCCGTCGCGCGAGTCGAGCCCGAGGTAGAACGCTCCGACCTGCGCGGCGACACCGAGCACCGAGAGCCCCAGGCCGTAGCGTCGCGGAGGCGCGGCCGCGCCGAGCGCGGCGCCGAACACCGACGCCCCGGCGAGCAGCGCCGCCATCAGCGGGAGCGCGAGCGAGAGCCCGCGCCACGTCTCGTAGCGGTGCAGCCACGCCAGCGCGAGCGGCACCCCGAGCGCCCACGCGCCCACCGCCAGCCGCGCAGGCGCGAACGCTCGCGTCCACGTGGCGCGGCGGAGGAGGCGCCGGCCGCCGAGCCACAGCCCGGCGGCGATGAACCCGGCGATGGCGGCGATCGCGAGCGGAGTGGCCCAGCCGCGGACGCTGGCGACGCGGAGCCGGCTCGCGACGATGAGCCGATCGAGGCCCGCCTCCCGCAGGAGCTCGAACGACGCCGAGTACTCGCCGAGCTCGGCGCGCGCCTGCGCGAGGCCGAGCACCGCGAGCTTCTCTTCTCCGGACTCGATCCCGGGCTCTGCGATCCAAGCCTCGAACGCGGTGACGGCGCGGCGCGGCTCCTTCAGCGAGCGGAGCCAGGCCTCGGCGACGACCCCCCTCGCCTCCACTCGGACCCGCCCCCGCGGCATCGCCTCGACCTCCTCGGTGAAGGCCTCGACCAGCGGCGCTCGGACCTCACCCTGCGGGCGCCGCCGCATCTGCTCCAGCGCGACGAGCGGAGCGAAGTCTCCCTCCTGGCGGGCCGCCAGGTACTCCGCGCGAGCCCTGGCGCGCGCCCCCAGGCGCGTGCCCGGCTCGGCGCTCGCCGCCTCTCGCCATGCCCCGAGCGCCTCGCGGAACCGGAGCGCGCGCTCCGCCCGCTCCGCGGCGCGCACGAGATCGGTCTGCGTCTCGGCTCGGGCGTGCCCCGCCATCAGCCCGAGGGCCAGGGTGAGCCACGCCACGAGGCGCGGGATCATTTCGTGAACGTGAGCTGATCCATCACCGAGCCGTCGAGCTTGTACGCGGTGAACGCGACCTGCTTGCCATCCAAGGCGAACAGCCCCCAGTTGTTCGTCTCCTCAGTCTTGGAGGCGAAATAGCACTCGCTCGCGGGCTTGACGCCGTAGAGGTCGCCTCCCGCACCGGCCGAGAGGACGTAGAGGGTGCCGCTCGCTTTGCCGGCGCCATCGATGACCGGCACGTCGTTCGCTCCCTTCGCGGCCACCTGCCCCTCCGTCCCGCCCGGCTGGAAACCTCGGATCGGGACCGTGCGCTGGTAGTTGTGGACGTGGCCCATCAGCACGAAGTCGACCTCGAACTCATCGAACACCGGCTGCCAGGCCGCACGGATGGGCAGTTGGTCGCCCTCGTGCGTCGACGCGCACGAATACGTGGGCGTGTGGAAGGAGACGAAGATCCAGGGCGTCTCTGCCCGGTCGACCTTCGCGAGATCGGCGCGCATCCACTCGCGCTGCGTTGTCAGTGTCGCCGCCGGCGACTCGCTGTTCACGACGACGAAGTGCGCGTTCGCATAGTCGAACGAGTACCACTCCTCGCCCTGCGCGCTCTCCCCCTGACTCACGTCCTGCGGCAGCGCCATCAGCCCGTTGTAGTAGGCAGAGAGGTTGTCGTGGTTGCCGTTGGCCGGCATCATCGGTCGCTGGGCGAGCGCGTCTTGGACGGCGAAGCCGCTGGAAGCCCCGCCGAACAGCGCCTCCCACTGGCTCTGGTTCTGGGTGTTGTCGACGAAGTCGCCGCTGAACAGCTGGAAGTCCGCGCCTTCATCGAACGCGGCCTTCTGGATTTGTGCGTAGATCTCCGGGCCGCTCCGCGAGTCTCCCAGGACTGCGAACTTGAAGGGTGCGGCCGTCCCAGGGGTCGGCGCGGTGGAGAACTCGTAGGTCTGGCTCCAGTGACCGGGGCCGCCGACCTTGTAGTAGTAGGTCGTGTCCGCATCGAGACCGCACACGTGGACCTCGTGGGCTCGCTGCTTCGAATCAGCAAAGAGCACACTGCCGTAGAGCATGGTGTGGCCGTACTGGAGCGTCACGCCGGCAGACGCTGCATCGGCCCCTTCGACCGCCGTCCGCTCCTTGCCGATGAGCATCTGCGTTGCGAGCGTGTCGAGATCGGTGACCCAGTTGACCGCGAAGCCCGTGTGGGTCTCGCCCGGCCAGCTCGAGTGGAGGTATCGGGGAGTGGCGTCCGCTCCGAAGGTGTCGGTGTTGCCCGCCGACTCGGCTACGTCCGGCGGCGCAACCGTGTAGCCGCAGCCGGCGGGGGTGTAGGGGAACGAGTCGATCGCTCCGCTGCCGGCGGCGCCGCCTCCGCCGTCTCCACCGTCTGTTCCGCCGGTGCCCTTCGGCTTGGACGCGCCCGTACCCTCGCCGCAGGCGACGACCGCGCTCGCCGCCGCGAGGGCGACGGCGCTGGCGAGCCAGCGCAGCGCGCGCCGGGACGGGTTCACGGACAACACGATCGCGGGCGGGTTCATCGGGAGGCCTCCGTCACGAGTTCGGCTTCCCATAGCGCGTGGTCTGTCGGAGTGCACGGGCCTCCCCGGTGCCGCCGAGCACGCCGCTGTGCTTCGGCCGATCGGGGCGGAGCGCCGCAGCAGGCGCGGCCGGATCGAAGCTCGGTTCCGACTCCGGCGGGGTGACCCTGGGCGTCGACGCGGGCCGACACGCGCCTACTGCACCCGGTGTCAGCCGGGGAGCACGCCGAGCTCGCGGCCGCGCCGGCCGAAGGCGGCGATGGCCTGCTCGACCTGCTCGGGCGTGTGCTGCGCGGAGAGCTGCACGCGGATCCGGGCCGCGCCCTTCGGGACGACCGGATACGAGAAGCCGATCACATAGATACCGTCCGCCAGCAGCGCGTGGGCGAGCTCGGCGGCCCGGCGCGCGTCTCCGATCATGACCGGGACGATCGGGTGCGATCCCTCGCGCAGCTCGAACCCCGCGCGGCTCATCCCGTCACGGAAGCGTCGCGCGTTCGACATCACGCGCTCGCGGAGCTCGCCGCTCCGCTCGAGCAGGTCGAGGACGGCGAGGCTCGCCCCCGCGATGGCGGGCGCCAGCGAATTCGAGAACAGGTACGGCCGCGACCGCTGGCGCAGGAGCGAGATGAGCTCTCGCCGGCCGGTCGTGAAGCCGCCGCTCGCGCCGCCGAGCGCCTTGCCCAGCGTGCTCGTCATCACGTCGACGCGCGCCATCACGCCGTGGTGCTCCGGCGTGCCACGGCCCGTCGGGCCGACGAAGCCCGTCGCGTGGGAGTCGTCCACCATGACGAGCGCGTCGTGTCGCTCGGCGAGATCGCAGATGGCGTCGAGCTTCGCCAGGTAGCCGTCCATGCTGAAGACGCCGTCCGTCGCGATCAGGCGCAGGCGCTTGTCGCGCGTCGCGACGAGGCACGCCTCGAGCTCCGCGAGGTCGCCGTTGGCGTAGCGGTGGCGGTCCGCCTTGCAGAGGCGGATGCCGTCGATGATGCTCGCGTGGTTCAGCGCGTCGCTGATGACGGCGTCCTCGGCGCCGAGCAGCGTCTCGAACAGGCCGCCGTTCGCGTCGAAGCACGAGGAGTAGAGGATGGTGTCCTCGGTGCCGAAGAACGCCGAGAGCCGCTGCTCGAGCTGGCGGTGCAGATCCTGCGTCCCGCAGATGAAGCGGACGCTGCTCATCCCGTACCCGTGGGAGATGAGCGCGCGCTGGGCGGCCGCGACCACCTCCGGGTGACTCGACAGCCCGAGGTAGTTGTTGGCGCAGAAGTTGACGACGTCCTGGCCGTCGGCGCGGATCGCGGCGCCTTGCGGCGTCGCGATCACGCGCTCGTGCTTCTCCAGGCCGGCGTCGCGGATCGCCTCAAGCTCCGCGGCATACACCGCGCGAGCGCGCTCCCAGGGCCTCATCTCCGAGCCTCGGTGGGGGCGGTCACTGCGGGCGAGGCGGGGACGCGTTGGGCGGCGGGGGCACGCGGCCCAGCCGCGGGACGCGGACGTTGATGCTCGCGCTCGGGGGCGGCGCCGTGGTGGCGCTGGGCGTGGGGGGCGCGGACGCCGAGGGCGGGGGCGGCGCCGACGCGGACGTGGGGGGCGGCGGCGTGACGACGACTCCGGCGTCCTGATTGGCGACGTCCTTGGGATCGATCTTCTCGACCTTGTCGGACGCGAACGACGCCTGGATCCAGCCCGGCGACAAGGTGCCCGGCGCGGACGGGTACTCGATCAGGAGGAAGTTGCCGTACCGCGCCTTGCGGTTGACGAAGGTACCCTTGCTGAGGGTCGCGATGTGGGGCGTCGCGGCGTCCGCCTCCTTGTAGACGCGGAGCTGGTCGATGGCGACGCGGACGGTGCCGCTCTCGACCGTCTCCTTGTCGGTGTAGCGCTTGACGCCGTCGTCCTTCGCAGGGGCCGCGGACGCGCTCGCGGTCGCCTCCGCCGTCACGGCGGGCGCGGACGCCACCGGTGCCGGCGCCGGCTCGTCCTTCTTGCAGGCCACGAGGGCCGCCACGACCACCGCGGCCGACGCTCCGATCATGAATCTCTCGACATTCCGTCCCATGGTGCTCTCCTCGACGAACCCGCACCCTACCCCAGCGGTGACCTGCTGGGAACGCCCTCCGCCGCGCACCTCGGTGCCGCTCCGTCGCTCCGGCGCTCCGTCGCTGCGGCGCTCCGTCGCTGCGGCGCTCCGTCGCCCGGTCGTCTAGGCGCCCGGTCGTCTCGGCCGGTCGCCCCGGCCTCGCGCCCGGCCCGGGGGGGGAGGCCGGCCGCGTGCGGAGCCGCGCGGGTGTGGGCCCGCCCGCGAGCGCGGGCGCTGGGTGTGGGCCCGCCCGCGAGCGCGGGCGCTGGGTGTGGGCACGCCCGCCGCCCGCCGCTTGGGCCCACCTGACGCCGGCCTCGCCGGGCGCTGGCGCTCAGCGGGCCGCGGCAGGCGCGGAGCTCGGCGGGGGGAGCGTCTCGGCGGGCCGGGTGGCGAGGCACTCCCGGATCCGCGCCAAGGTCTCCGGGGGCGCGCCCTTCGGTAGGATGGGTGAGCCCATCACGCGGTGGAAGAGCCGGTCGAACGGGACGCGACCCTCGTTGTCGAAGCTCAGCCAGACGAACATCGCCCGGCCCTTCACGTTCGCGTACGGGACACCTCCGCCGCGGCCGTCCCGCCACGCCCGCGAGTCGCTCGAGTTGTCGCGGTTGTCGCCGAGCACCCAGAACTCTCCTGGCTGCACCGCGTACGGTCCCTCGATCTCCCGGCCGCCGAAGTCGTTGTCCTCGTGCCGGTACATCGTCAGGTACGAGCTCTCGCCCAGGTGCTCCACGTACAGGATGCCGCGGCGGTCGTCGCGGTCCTCGCCCTCGCGGTAGACATACGGGCCGACGCGGCAGCTCGGCACGCGCCAGCCGTTGAGGACGGGGTGGCCGTTCTCCACGGTGAGCACGTCGCCCTCCAGCGCGATGACCCGCTTGATGTAGTCGTCGCCCCGCAAGCCAGGAGGTGGGTACGGGTACTCGAAGACGACCACGTCGCCCCGCTGGGGCGGCATGCGGTCGAGCACCCGCTTCGGCGTCCCGGGGACGAGCGGCCCGTACGCGAACTTGTTCACGAAGATGTGATCTTGGATCTGCAGCGTCGGCAGCATGGAGCCGCTCGGGATCTTGAACGCCTCGACGACGAACATCCGGAGCAACAGCGCGACCCCGACCGCGACGCCGATCGACTCCGCGTACTCGCGGATCTCCCCCTTCCGCCACCGATCGAGGTGGCGCCCGACGAGCGCGCCGGTGCGCTGGCGCGCCTCGGCGACCTGCTGCTCCGTGACGCTCTCGGCCGCCGTGAGCTCCCGGAGCGCGGTGAGGGCGTCCTCCAGCTCCTCGCGCGCCGCCGCGGGGAGCGTGCGCTCCACGTCGCGGCGCCGGCGGACGAGGATCGTCTCGGCCTCCTCGAGCAGGTGCGTGGCCTGCTCGAGCTCGCGGCCGAGGCCCGGGCTCACCCCCGGGCGGCCGGCGAGGCCGAACGACGACGCGAGCGGGAGCCGATGGCGGAACCGCACGATCGCCATGTCGAACAGGGTGAAGAACACGATGCCCGCCGGGATCGGCTGGTCGACTACAAAGAACCGCAGCTTGTCGACCAGCGCCCCGCCCGCCCCCTCGGGGAGCGACGACAGCGCCTGCACCGACGCCCAGGCGAGGGCCAACGGGATGGCGAAGTACCAGAGGGCGGTGTACAGGCCGCGACCGGCCCGCCCGATCTCGCGCGTGGGTGCGCGAGGGGCGGCGGGCTCGGCGGGCGCGGCGGGCTCGGGCGGCTCGCTCAAGCGTCCACTCCGGCGCGCGGGGCCGCTCCGGGCGCGGCGGTCACGGCGCGTCCCCGACCTGCACGAGGTAGTCCACGCGGGCGGCGCGGTCGTCCCGCTGGCCCTGCGGCGGCTGGCTCCTGCCAGCGGCCTGCGAGTGGTCGAGCACCAGGTAGTACTGGCCCTTCGGCAGCGGCACGTACCGGCGGAAAGGCTGCCCCTGCGCGAGCACGTCGTCGAGGAACGGGGCGGCCGGGAGCTTGGCGGGCCCGGCCTCGGTGACGTACCGCTCGAGCATCATGTCGCCCATGGCCTTCTGCACGACGAGCACGTCTACCGTCGGTGCCCCCTCGAGGACGAGGTTCAGGTACACGGCCTGGTCGTCGTCCTCGATCTCGAAGGCGCCGATGTAGTCCTGCTGCTGGCTGTGCACCTCGGTGCGATCGTTCGCGACCGTCCGGTGCTCGGAGCGCTCGACCCGAAACGGGCGGAACGGTCGCTCGCCCACCGGGATGATCCCGAGGCCGAAGTCGGTCTCGCCGGAGTCGTCGATCCGGATCACGGTGAACCCGCGCGCGAGCTGCCCCGCCAGGATGCGCCGGCCGACGCGATCGAAGTCCACCCCGGCGGCGGCGGCGCCGGCGGTCGCGAACGCCGACTCGACGACCCGCCGCTCGAAGCTCGCGGCGTCGACCTGCTTGGGGCGGAAGTAGACGTACATCGCTCCGTCGTGCACCTTGAAGTCCGGCTTCAGCTCCAGCAGCCCCGCGGAGGTGAACCCCAGGCGCCGCGAGACGTTCGTCCACGCGTAGCCCTTGCCGGAGAACTGCACCACGATCGACTGGCGCTTCGGGTCGTCCAGCACCTGCTGGCTGCACCCGTCCGCGAAGAACCTGCCGATCACCGGCTGGTCGTCCGCGAGCTTCACGGCCGCGCCCGCCCGCTGCATCTCCGCGCAGAAGCGCTCCAGCCCGAACTTCAGCACGTCGAACCGCAGCGACTTGTTGCGCGGATCGTTCACGACGCCCGCGCCGAGGACGGTGAGCGCGCTCGCCCCGACGGCCTCCCGGCTCGGGCACCCCGTCAGCGCGCCGATCGCGGCGACCGCGACCGCGATGGCGGCGCCTGCGCGGTGGCCTGAGGCGTGCATGGGGGCGAGGCTTAGCCCAGATCGCCGGCTCGTTCACCGGCTGGCGCCGCGGTCGGTCGATCCTCGGGGGCCCCGGGCCGTCGGCGGGCCTCTCGGCCTCGGCTCCGGTGCCCGGCGGATCGGGGCGGTTCGTTGACACCCGGACGCCCCTGACGGATGGATCCAGCCGTGGCCCACGCCGCCGTACTGGGAGCCGGTGCCTGGGGTACGGCGCTCGCGACCGTGCTCGCCGGACGGGGCCAGCCCGTACGGCTCTGGACGTGGCAGGAGGACCACGCGGCGCGGATGCGGGCGTCCGGGGAGAACGAGCTCCTGCGGGGCGTGCGCCTCCATCCCGGCGTCGAGCCGACGGCGGACGCGGCGCGCGCGCTCGGGGGGGCCGAGCTGGTCGTGCTGGTCGTCCCCTCGCATGCCCTGCGCGAGACGCTCGAGCGCCTCGGAGGCCTCCTCCCCCCCGGCGTGCCGATCGTCAGCGCGACGAAGGGCATCGAGAATGGGAGCCTCATGCTGATGAGCGAGGTCATCGCGGACGTCCTCGGCCCCGAGGGCGCCCGGCGCGCGGCCTTCTTGTCGGGGCCGAGCTTCGCGCGGGAGGTGGCCGCGGGCAGCCCGACCAACGTCGTGGTCGCCGCGTCCGACCACGCGCTGGCCGTGGACGTGCAGCAGCGGTTCGCGACCGAGCGCTTCCGCGTCTACTCCGGCGACGATCCAGTCGGCGTCGAGGTGGGCGGCGCGCTGAAGAACGTCATCGCGATCGCGGCCGGGGCGTGCGACGGCCTCGGCTTCGGTCACAACACGCGCGCCGCGCTCATCACCCGCGGCCTCGCCGAGCTCGTCCGCCTCGCCGTTGCCAAGGGCGGGCAGCCGCTGACGCTCTCGGGCCTCGCCGGGATGGGTGATCTCGTGCTGACGTGCACCGGCGATCTCAGCCGCAACCGCACGGTCGGGCGCGAGATCGGCGCGGGGCGCGCGCTCGACGACGTGCTCGCCGGGCTCGGCGCCGTCGCCGAGGGCGTGAACACCGCGCGCGCGGCGCACGCGCTCGGCACCCGGCTCGGAGTCGATCTCCCGATCTGCTTCGAGGTCCACCGCGTCCTGCACGAGGGCAAGAGCCCCGACCGCGCGGTCCGAGACGTGCTCGCGCGACCCCTCCGCAAGGAGATCGATTGAGCCGAACCGCTCGGGGCGTCGCGGCAGGCCTCTTCCTCGTGTGCCTCGGGCGCGCAGGCGGCGCTGGCGCGCAGCAGCAGCCCGGGCCTGGGCAGCCGCCGCCGGGGTACGGCCAGCCGCCGCCCGGGTATGGGCCGCCGCCGGGGTACGGCCAGCCGCCGCCGCCGGGGTACGGCCAGCCGCCGCCCGGGTATGGGCAGCCGCCGCCGGGGTACGGCCAGCCGCCGCCCGGGTATGGGCCGCCGCCGCCCGGGTACGGCCAGCCGCCGCCGGGATACGGCCCGCCCGCCAAGCCGGAGAGCTCCGAGCTCACCTGGCTCTACGGCGCGAGCATCCCCTACGGGGTGTGGCTCGGCGTCTTCGTGTCGTCGGAGGCCGGGCTCCGCGATCCCGCGACGTTCCTCATCGCCCCCGCGCTGCTCGGGGTCGCGGCCCCCGTCGGCGTCTACTTCGTCGACCAGGAGGCCGAGCTCGATCCCGGCGTTCCCGCCAGCGTGGCGGCCGGGATCGGTGTCGGCGCCGGGCAGGGGCTCGTCGTGGCGCTCCACCAGGGCGTGAGCGCAGCACCCGGCGAGGCGTGGGGCTTCCCCGGGTACTCCCGCGCCATCGCGCTCGGCTCGACCGCCGGGGGCGTCGTCGGCGCGCTGGGCGGCTACTATCTCGAGCCGCCTCCGGAGACCCCGGCGCTCCTCGCGTCGACGGCCGTGTGGGGCTCGCTCGCCGGCATGATGATCGGCTACGGCACGACGGGCGCCGACCAGCCCGCGGGCGAGGCCGACGACGGCGCCTCGCTCGGCGCGCTCGTCGGCTACGACGTAGGCCTGGGGATCGGCGCCGTGGTCTCGGCCCTCGTCGCGCCGGAGGCCGACCAGATCGGGTGGATGTGGGCGGGCGCCGGCATCGGGACGCTGGCGTCGCTCCCGGTCTACCTCTTCTACCTCGGGGACGACACGCCACCGGCGAAGCGTGGGCTGGTCTTCAGCGGCGTGGCGCTCGCGCTCGGTGCCGGCGCCGCGGGTGTGTTCGCCTCGGACGAGGTCGAGCTCGGCGCGCGGGGCGGCGCTCGCGCGGCGGCGAGCCGCGAGCGGTCGCCGGTCTCCGTCACCAGCCTCTCGCTCGCGCCTACCCCGGGCGGCGTGGGCCTCGGCTTGACGGGGACGTTCTGACCCGCGCTCGCGTCCCGGCCGGCGGCTTCTGCTAGCCTGGCCGTTCCGGCATCCATGGCGACGCTCCGTCACTTCCTCGCAGAGGGCGCTCCGGTGCTCCACGCGCTCCACAAGCCGGTGATCACGCTGGGCCGGGGCCTCGGCAACGACCTCGCGCTGCCCGAGGCCGGCGTCGCCGACCACCACGCGCAGATCGTGTTCGACGGCCGCGACTGGCAGCTCGAGGAGATCGACCGCCAGGGCGAGATCCTGATCAACGGCAAGAAGAAGCGCCGGGCGCGCCTCGTCCACGGCGATCGCCTGACCCTCGGTCGCGCGCAGCTCGGCTTCAGCATGCTGGCCGAGCTGCCGCCGGCCGGGCCGGCGGAGGGCGACGACGCCGCGGAGAGCGGCAACGTGCTCGCGATGCTCAGGCGGCTCCACGCGTTCAGCGAGCGGTTGATGGCGACCGCGTCGGTGGATGAGCTGCTCGGCGCGCTGCTCGACGACGTGATCGAGGTGACCGGCGCCGCGCGCGGCGTCGTGCTTCTGGTCGACCCCGGAGACGGCGTCGAGACCCGCCCCCGGGTGCGGGCCGCGAGGAACGTACGCCGCGAGGCGATGGAGGACGCCAGCGGTCAGATCAGCGACAGCATCGTCCGCCAGGTGATCGAGTCGCGGCGCCCGATCATCGTGAGCGACGCCCTCGCCGACACGACCTTCGGTAAGAGCGAGAGCGTGATCGCGCTCTCGCTGAAGAGCGTGATGTGCGTGCCGCTGCTCAGCGCCGGCGCGGCCATCGGCGCGATCTACGTCGGCAACGACGAGGTGAAGCACCTGTTCGACCGTGCCCAGCTCGATCTGCTGGTCATCTTCGCGGGTCAGGCGTCGCTGATCCTGCAGAACGCGATGCTCGTGAACGCGCTCCGCGCCGACAAAGAGAAGCTCGCGGCCGAGCTCGGTGACAAGCGCTTCGGCGACATCATCGGCGCGTGCCCGGGGATGCTCGAGGTGTTCCGCAAGCTGCAGAAGGTGGCGAGCACCGACATCAACGTCCTCATCACCGGCGAGACGGGCACGGGCAAGGAGCTCATCGCGCGCGAGATCCACCGCAGGAGCAACCGGATCAAGGGGCCGTTCATCACGGTGAACTGCGGGGCGATCCCGGAGAACCTGATGGAGAGCGAGATGTTCGGCCACGTGAAGGGCGCCTTCACCGGGGCCATCGCCAGCCGCCCGGGCAAGTTCCAGAGCGCGGACGGCGGGACGCTCTTCCTCGACGAGGTGGGCGAGCTCGGCCCCTCGCTGCAGGTGAAGCTGCTGCGCGCGATCCAGGAGCGAGTCGTGTTCCGCGTCGGCGACAGTCGGCCGGAGAAGTGCGACATCCGCATCGTCGCCGCCACGAACCGCAACCTCGAGGAGATGATCAAGACGGGCGAGTTCCGTGAGGATCTCTACTACCGCCTGAACGTCGTGAACCTCTGGTTGCCGCCCCTCCGCGACCGCGGCGACGATGTCTTCATCCTCGCCAAGGCGCTCCTCAGCAAATACGCCGATGAGATGGGCTCGCCGGTGCGCGGCTTCAGCCCTCAGGCGCTCTCGGCCGTCCGAAAGCACGCCTGGCCAGGCAACATCCGCCAGCTCGAGAACCGCATCAAGAAGGCGCTGGTGCTCTGCGACAAGCCCCTGCTCGGGCCCGAGGATCTCGATCTCGGCCCGGAGGCGCAGGCGCCCATCCTCCCGCTGGAGAAGGCCAAGGAGGAGTTTCAGCGGCGGTACGTGCTCGAGGTGCTCGAGCGAAACAACGGGAACCGGACCCAGACGGCGCGCGACCTGGGCGTCGATCCGCGCACCATCTTCCGCTACCTCGAGAAGGAGCAGAACCCGATGCCGAGCGGCGCCGGAGGCGTCGCCGCGCCGCACGGCTCCGAGGAGCCGCACGGCGGCTGAGCGCGCTGGCGCGTCAGACGCTGATGGCGTTCTTGCGGAACTCGCTGCCCGCGATCTTCACGTTCACGCAGGCGGGCACGCCGGCGCCGAACGCAGCGTCGAGCGCCGGGCCGAGCTCGGAGAGCTTCTCGACCCAGAAGCCCTTGCCGCCGCAGGCCTCCACCACCTGCTCGTAGCGCGTGTGGGTGAGGCTGGTCGCGACCGCGCGCTCCTCGCCGTACATCGTGACCTGCCCGCGGCGGATCTGCGTCCACGCCGCGTCGTTGCCGATCACGGCTACGACCGGGAGCTTCTGCCGGGCCATGGCCTCGAACTCCATCGCGTGGAGCCCGAACGAGCCGTCGCCGTAGACCAGCACGGCGCGCGCGTCCGGCCGCGCGAGCTGCGCGGCCATCGCGAAGCCGGGCCCGATGCCGAGCGTGCCGAGGGGACCCGGGTCCATCCAGAGCTGGGGCCACTCGAGGGGGATGGTGTACGCGGCCGTGGCGACGAAGTCCCCGCCGTCGCCCACGACCACGTCGTTCTTGCCGAGGCGCTGGCCGAGCTCGTGGCAGACGCGGAGCGGGTTCGGCGGGTCGCTGCTCTGCGCGATCTCGGCGGCCATCTTGTCGCGCGCGCGCTGCTCGCTCGCGCGGAGCGTC
The DNA here is from genome assembly GCA_020846005.1 of Polyangiaceae bacterium. Taxonomy (GTDB): domain Bacteria; phylum Myxococcota_A; class Polyangia; order Polyangiales; family Polyangiaceae; genus JADLEQ01. The sequence goes on along the minus strand of JADLEQ010000035.1, from coordinate 73,556 downwards.
GAGACCCACGCGGGCGCCTCCTTCGAGCCCACCGCGTCGAGGAGCTGGGCGAGCACCAGGCCACTGTCGCCGTGGATCGCCACGTCGATGCGGCGGTTGCGGCCGAGCTCGGCGCCGTCGAGGTCGACCTGGACGACCTTGCCGTCCGGGTTCCAGGTCCCCGGTCGCCCGTACTCGACGCGGAAGTCGAACGGCGTGCCGAACACCAACACCAGGTCGCTCTCTGCGAGGGCCTGCCGGCGCGAGCGGCTGAACAGGCACGGGTGGGCGTGCGGGAGGGCGCCGCGCGCCATGCCGTTCAAGAAGTACGGGACGCGCACCTTCTCGGCGAGCTTGCGCAGGATCTCACGGTCCCGGGCCCAGCGGAGCTGCGCGCCGACGATGAACGTGGGGCGCTCGGCGGCGCGCAGCAGCGCCGCTGCGCGCTCGATCGCGTCGGGATCGCCGGCGGGACGCGGCGGCGCGAGCGGCGCCGTCAGCGGATCGGAGTCCTCCGCGTAGTTCATCAGGAGGTCGAGCGGCATCTCCAGGTAGACCGGCCCCGGCACGTTCGACTGAGCGATGCGGAGCGCGGAGTCGATGTACTCCTTCACGCGCCCCACCTCGGGCACGCGCGCGCTCCACTTCGAGATCGGACGCATCAACGTCACCGTGTCCATGTCCTGGAGCGAGCCCATGTCCTGCAGCGCGGCCGGCCCGGCGCCGCCGATGCAGAGCATCGGGACGCCGGTGCGCTGGGCGGTCGCGAGCGCGGTGACCACGTCCGTGATCCCGGGGCCCGCCGTCACCAGCGCGACGCCGGGGATGCCGGTGACCCGCGCCCAGCCGTCGGCCGCGTGGCCCGCCGTCTGCTCGTGCCGGACGTCGACCACGCGGATGCCCTCGTCCAGGCAGCCGTCGTAGATGGCCTGGATGTGGCCGCCGCAGAGCGTGAAGGTGTGGGTGATGCCGTGGCGCTTGAGCGCCTGCGCGACCAAGCGGCCGCCGTGTACGAGGGTCATGGCGGCAGCCTAGCAGCCGCCGCCGGCCTCGGGAACGCCGCCGCGCCCGGGACGCCGCGGCGGTCGCCGCCGCCGCGCCCCGCGCGCTTCGCTCATCGGAACAGGACGTGCTCGCCGCCGGGAGAGACCGCGGCCGCGACGACCTCGCCGTCGTTGAACGGCACGTCGTGGGACTCATTGCGGCTCCAGAGATCCGCCTCGTCGCGGAAGAACGGCGATGACGGCCAGATCTGCGCGCCGCCCGGCAGCGCGTTGCGCACGATCGGGCCGTTCAAGCTGACCTCGGCGACGAACCGCTGGACGGGCCCCGAGCCGTACGTGAACGAGAGTGGGCTCCCCAAGCCGCGCACGAGCCCGTAGTTCGAGGCGTCCACGACGAACATGTCGCCGTGGCGGAAGAAGCCGTTCGGTGCGACGGGGTCGTTGTCCGGCGGGATCTGGCTCGGCCACAGCGGCACGAGCTCGCTGAACGTCACCCGGTGGAGCTTGCCCCACGCCCAGGTCGCGCGATCGGCCGAGCCGAACGCGGAGGCGAGGCTCTCCAGCGCGTCGAGGAACGCGACCACCATGCGCTCGTGGCGCGTCTCGAGGATCCCCGCCGTCCCGAGGTCGTCCCACAGGGCGCTGTCGCCGCGGACCGCGTCGTACGTCGCGAGTGACGACGGCGTCGACAGGGCGAGGTGCAGGAAGGCCTTCGCCGCGGGCTGCGAGCCGAGGCCCGTACCCGCGAGCGAGAGCTCGTCGTCGAAGGTGCGGGCGAGCACCCGCACCATCCAGCCGTTGAAGAGCGACGTCGCGCGCGCGTGATCCAGCACCGTCCCCGTGAGCAGCGCGCCGGACGTTGGGTCCACGCCGGACGCCGCGGGCGCTCCGGCCTGCACCCAGGCGTCGAGCAGCGTGATCGCCTGCGCGACGGCGGCCGCGTCGTACCGAGCGTCCGCCACGACCGCCGCGAGGTCGGGGTGCGTGCTCGGCGTCGCGCGCTCGGCCTCGGCGCGCTCGAGCGCCTCGACCAGCAGCGGCGCGAGCCGCAGCCCGAGCGGGGACTGCACGTCGCCCTGCATCTCGGCCATCTCGGCCGCGGAGACCTTCCCGCCGCTCGCCGTCGCCGCCGTGAGCAACGCCTGCACCCGGCCGATGCGGAAGCCGAGATCGTAGTCGCCCTGCAGGTAGAAGCGTCGCCCGTCCGGCGCGGGGAGCACCTCGTTGGTCGGATCGTTGTCGAGGGTGGTGCCGATGTGGTCGCCGTTGGCGGTGGCGACCCAGCCCGAGGCGGGCGTTCGCACCTTCGGGATGTACCGCTCGTCGAGGAACTCCCCGGTCCACTCGTGGTGCCCGCTCGCGCCGTCGAGCAGCATATTGGGCGTCAGCCCGTCGTACGTCGCGGGGTTCCACGTCAGGGCGCGCTCGTCGCGGAACGGGAGGTGGCCGGGCGAGTACGTGAAGACGTCGCCGTTCGCGTCGGCGAGCGTCCAGTTCTGCGCGCCGGTGCCGAACAGGCTGAGCGCCGCGCGCGCCTCGTCCACCGTCGTCGCGCGCCACAGCGCGGTGACGGCCTCGAGCTCGCGGGTCGGCGCGTGCCCGGTCCACCTGACGCTCACCGCCTCGCCGCCCGCCGCGGGCGCCACGAGCTGGTGGTTGGAGTCGATCACCGGCAGGAGCGGGCCGTGGTGGGGCACCACCAAGATCTCGATCGGGAGGTCAGGCTTGCCGTTCACCTTCACGGTCTCCTGGATCTTCTGGAACGGCACGTCTTGGCCGCCGAAGACGACGCCCTGCCCGTCCGCCGAGATCGTCTCGCGCCAGTCGTCCGTCACGTCGAACGAGGCCGTGGTCGCGCCCCACGCGAGGTGGCGGTTGGCGCCCAGGATGACGCCCGGGATGCCCGCGAACGCGAGCCCGGCGATCTCGAAATCCTCGGCGGGCGCGGCCGGGTTGCGCACGGTGAGGTGGTTCGCCCAGAAGACCATCGGCCCCGAGAGGCCGAGGTGGGGATCGCTGGCCACCATGGCGTTCCCGCTCTCCGAGTGGGTGGCGGCGACGGCCCAGTTGTTCGATCCGGCGAACTCGTCTCCGCCCACCACGTCCTTGAGCCGCTGGATGGACCTGAGCCCGCGCTCGAGCGCGCGGAGCGTCGCCGCGCGGACGACCGGCGCGTGCTGGGCCGCGATCGGGGCGTGGTGCTGCGTCGGCCCGCCGAGCTTCGCGTGCACGGTCCCCGCGCCGACGAGGCGCGGGAGCGGCGCGTCGTTGGGGAAGCCCGCCTGGTGGACCGCCGGATCCGCGGGGGCGAAGCGGATCACGTCGCGGACCATGCCGGCGCGGGCGGCGATCGCCGGATCGGCGGAGCCGGACGGGAAGGCGTCCCGGAGCGCCTGCATGCGGCTGCTCAGCGACACGCCGTCGCCCGCGTCGTAGCTGAGCGCGAACGTCTGCAGCCGCGCGATCGCCAGCGCCTGCTGCGGCGTGAACGCCTCGAGCTGGCCGGTCGCGCCCGCGAAGGGCACCGCGAGCTGCTTCGAGCCGTCGTTCAGCTTCGCGAAATACTGGCTGATGCCGTCGGCGAAGGCGTCGAGCCCGCGCTTGGCCTCGCTGCCCGCGGGCAGCGCCGCGTACATCGCCTCCGCCGCGCGGTGCAGCCCGACGTGCCGCATCGTGATGTCGTCGTCGATCTGGCCGGGGTCGATCGCGCCGACGACCTCGGCGAGCCTCCCGGTCGCCACGCGCCTCATGATCTCGAGCTGCGGCGCGCGATCGAGCGCCATCATGTAGCCCTGGAGGCGGAAGGCGTCCTCGAGATGCCGCGCGTAGATGTGGACCATGCCGTGGCGGTCGCGGACGACGTTCACCGGGCCGAGCAACCCGGTCACCTCGGTGGTCTCCGTCGTGACCGGCACCTGATCCCCGAACGGCCCGAGGTCGGGCCCCGCGTCCGCCCCGGCGGCGCCGGACGCACCCGAGCTGCCTGCGGCGCCGGACGCCCCCGACGCGCCCGACGCGCCGGCTGCGCCCCCCGTCGCCGCGCGCTGCTTCGCCGGCTCATCGTCGCCGCACGCCGAGGCCGCGATCGCCGCCGCCGCCGCCATCCAACCGAACCTGAAGAGACGCCTGAGCTGCATGGACTCCACCCGCCTGTTACGAGGACCGTGGGCGGGATCGAACCACGATCTCCCTGGCTTCGCCACCCACGGCGGCGGTCGTCCCGCGGGCCGGCCTGTGCCGAGCGCCACCGGATCCGTAGAAAATTGGGCCAAACGGGCCGGGGCAGGCAAGGCACCTCGCATGACGTGGTCCGTCCCCGACGAGGCAACCGCGCCCCTGCGCGAGGGAGGGCTGCGTGTGGTGGAGCCCGGCGAGCTCGACGTGTACCTCGCCGAGGCCCTCGGCGACGGGATGCTGCTCGCGCGGGTGCCGCGGCCCGGCGCGACGGATCGCGGTCGGCTGGCCCTCGCGATCGAGGGCGCCGTCGAGGACGCGCTCGAGCGGCGCGGCTCTCCGCCCCCGGGGGTCGAGGCCTCGGCTGATCTCGACGGGTCGCTGAGCGATCAGCTCTACCGCGCGCGGCTGCTCGGCTCGCGCGGGATCGCCGTCCACGTCCCGTCACTCGCCGGCCTCGCCTCGCGCGCGGGGGTGCTCGACGCCGAGGACAGCGCGGTGCTGCGCTGGTGGATGGGCGCGGCGGCGGAGCGGCCGCTCCGGCTGCTGCTCGACGCGCACAATTGCCGGCTCGCCATCTACGGCCCGCCCGTCGGACTCGCCGCGTACCTGAGCGACGGCGATGGACGCCCCCGGCCCCGTGAGGCCGAGCGCGCCGCCGACCAGGACGCGGTCGGCGCCGCAGCCGCCGCGGACCCCGGGGCCGACGCCGCCCCCGGCAGCGCGGCGGAGGAGAGCGCGCCGCCGCCCTCGACGCCCGTCCTCGACTTCAGCGTCCCGCTCGTGCTGGACGACCTGGCGGAGGAGGCCCCCGCGCCGTCGGCGGCTCGCGCGCTCGCCGCGTTGTTCGAGGACGTGACGCTCGCGGCGCTGCGAGAGTGCGTGGAGGCCGCGACCGCCGCGCAGCCGCTCTCGACGTTCCCGCCGCCGACCGTCGCGCCGCTGGAGAGCGCGCCTCGAGCGGAGGAGCCTCGCGTCGACGCCGCTGACGCGCCTGCGATCGAGCCCGAGGCGAGCGCGGCCCCCGCCCCGGAGCCGGCCGCGGCCGAGCCCGAGGAGGCGCCGGCGCTCGCGGCGCCCGGCGACGACGACGCGGTGCCGCAGCCCGAGGAGCCCGCGGCTCGCCCCGACGAGCGGGCGTCGGAGACGCGCGTCCCGCTCGCGCGCGTCCGCCTCGTCCGCGTGCCGGCCCGGCCCGAGGGCGAGACGTCGCCCGAGCCGCAGCCCGAGCCGCAGCCCGAGCCCACGCCGGAGGAGGACCGGGCGCGTCAGACGGTGGCCGCGCGTCGCGTCGCGTCGTCCGGGCCGCTGTTCCCCGACGCACCTTCGGCCTGGCGCTCCTGGATGGCAGAGCTCGACGCGGCGCGCGGACCGAAACCGCTCGCCGTGATCGAGCGCCTGTTCGTCGGCGCGTACGTCCCGCTCGCCGACGCCGTCGACCGCGGCGTGGCCGGCGCCGAGGCGCTTCCCGTCCTCGACACGTGGGCGCAGAGCTTCGAGCGGAGCTACTCCGAGGCCTTCCCCGCGCTCTGCCAGCGCGGCAAGCGGCCGACGATGACCGCCGACGTGGCGGATCTCGCGGCGCGCATCGGCCGGCTCCACGGCGCGCGGAACGTGCAGCTCGTCCTGGTCGACGGCCTGCGCTGGGATCTCGGGCTCCGCGTCGAGAAGGCGCTCGCCGAGCGGGTCGCCGGTCGCGCGACGCTCGCCGAGCGCGCGCTCGTTTGGAGCGCGCTCCCCACGACGACCGCCGTCCAGCTCTCGCTCATCGGCCGCGGTCCGGCCGGTCTGCGGGAGGTCGGTCGCGTGCCCGAGAGCGACGTCCCCGTCGCGCGCGGGCGCGCGGCGGCCACGCTGCGTCGGGTGCGCACCGCCGGGCGTGAGGTGCTGAAGCTCGATCTCGTCGAGGCCTCGCTCACGCTGCCGGGCGCGGCGGCGGCCGAGCGGCTGGACGAGCTCGCGCCGCTGGTCGCCGAGGCGCTCACCGCGCACCTGGTCGGCGTGCCCGGTCGGACGCTCGTGCTGGTGTTCGGCGACCACGGCTTCCGCCTCGATCGGCAGGGGGTGGGCACCGGCGCGGCGCGCTCCGGGCGCGCGAGCCCGGATGAGGTGCTGGTCCCCGCGCTGGCCTGGCTCACCGGCGAGGTCCACTGAGGAGGGGCCGACCCGACGCGCGCGCCGACCCGACGCGCGCGCCGACCCGACGCGCGCGCCGAGCCGAAGCGCGCGCCGACCCGCGGGGCCGGCTGGCGATCTCGCGGGCGTCGGTTGACGGTCGGGGTCCGGGTCCGTACGCTGGTCGTGAGTCCCCCGTCGCCGTCGAGAGGAGCTAGTAACGAATCCCAGATGCTCAAACCCAGGGAGGCCCGCCGCGCACGCGCGGGTGCAGGCCCGGACGAACTCACCGGGAGCCGAAGCCGTGCCTGGGTCGCCCACCTAGCGAGACTAGGGGTTCGTCTAGATCGCAAATCTCGGCGGTGACGGTACGGGCTCGAAGAACGGGTCGGCTCGCGCCGGCCCGTTCGCTTCGTGAGCGTGTTGGGGGGGGGAGGGTTTCCGGCCTCGGCGGGCGCCGACGCGCCCCGCGCCGCGATTCGTCGTTCAATTGCGGGCGGGAGTCCGCTACCGTTCGCGTGACATGGCGCTCCGAAATCTGCTCCTCCGCGCTGCCGTACTGCTCGGCGCCGGCGGGGGGCTGGCCGTCGTGCTCGCGCTGCGGGCGACCCCGCCGGCGGCGGTCGCCGCCGAGCCGGTCGCCCCCCAGCGCGCGCCCGATCCCCCGGTGACCGAGCCGAGCCCCGCGCAAGCGAAGCCCGTCACGGTGAAGGGCATCATCGCGAACTTCCGCGAGCTCGAGAACCCGGTGTGGAAGGACGCCGCGAACCCGAAGAACCGCGGCTACTCGTTCCGCGAAGCGGTTCCGACGATCCGCCCCGAGTTCCGCCGCTTGTTCCCGCACGCGCCGAAGGAGCTCTGCATCGCGGCGCTCGGCACGGAGAAGGCGAAGGTACCGAAGCCGATCCTCGTCCGCGTGGGCGGCGGTCGGGCGACCCCGGTCACGATGGTGGTGCCGCCCGGCACGCAGCTCAGCTTCAAGAACACGGATCCGTTCGCGCATCGCCTCCACGGCGTGGAGATCGCGACCTTCCAGGCCGCGGCGACGATGAAGGGCGCCACGCGGGAGTGGACGGTCGCCGCGCCGGGCGCGTACGAGGTGCGTGACGAGCTCGCGCCCAGCCTGCGCTTCTGGGTCATCGGCGAGCCGAACGTCGCGGCGAGCGTCTACCCGAACCTGAAGGGCGAGTTCGCCCTCTCGCTGCCCGCCGGGGACTACACGATCCAGGTCTACTTCGCCGGCAAGAAGGTCGGCGACGCGAAGCCCGTGAAGGTCGAGGCCACCGATCTGGACCTCACGAAGGAGCCCATCAAGGTGGCGCCCGACCCGAAGCCCGCGGCGAAGGACGCGGAGAAGAAGTAGGCGGGCGCCGCCTGCACAGGACTCCTCATGCTGCTCACCCGGTTCTGGTTCGTCGTCTGCGGTTTCGCGATCGGGCTGTTCGGCTACGTGCTGTTCCTCGCGGAGAGCATGTACGACCGCGCGGGCGCCCGCGCGATGGGCGAGGCGCTGCAGTCGGACTCGCAGGTCGTCTCCTGGTACCTGCAGATCGACGCGCGCCAGCGCGCCGCCCAGCTCATCAAGTTCGCCGTCAATCAGGAGATCGCCAAGCTCCTCGGCAAGGCGACGGAGAGCGAGGCCAAGGTCCCGCACGAGGTGCGCGAGAAGCTCCGCGCCGAGCTCCGCAAGGAGAACGCTGGCATCGACGAGGAGTTCGGCTTCGACGCCATCTTCGCCGTCGATCAGCACGGGAGGGTCGTCGCGCACCTTGGCTACGACCAGGCGAGCGGGCTCGAGGATTTCGAGCTCGGCGGCTACCCGGTCGTCGCGGATGCGCTGCACGGCTACATCCGCGACGACACCCTGGTGCTCGATCGCATCTACCGTGTGGTCGCGCGTCCCGTCGAGCTCGAGCTGGGCCAGCTGCCGGCGGGCGCGATCGTCGGCGCGCGCATCGTGGACGACAAGTACGCGCGCGAGCTCAGCGTGCGCACCGGCGCGGCGGTCGCCTTCTACGCGAACCGCGAGCGGGCGGCGTCCGCCGCGCCCGAGGGCTTCGACAAGTCGCAGCTCGGGCAGATCGTCAGCGACTTCGACAAGCTCGAGGGCGAGGACCCAGACTACCGCGAGAAGGGGCGGAGCGGGATCCGCACGGTGGGCGGCGTGCTCGGCGTCGTCTACAGCAGGCTGCCCGGGGAGGCGTGGCTGCTCGGCGCGGGGTTCGCGGTCGGGCGCGTGCCCGCCGAGGTGAAGGGGCCGTTCGGCTTCCTCCAGAAGGCGGACGACAAGGACAAGGCCCATGTGCAGGTCCCGATCGTCGGGCTCGGCGCGCTGCTCGCTCTGGGCCTGGGGTTGATCTTCAGCGTCCTCGAGCACACGCGCCCGATCGGTGTCTTCAGGCGCGAGGCGCAGCGGATGGCCAAGGGCGAGGTCGACCAGATGACGCCCAGCAAGTTCCGCGGCGTGTTCCGCAAGATCGCCAGCGATCTGAACGACGGCATCGACCAGGTCGCCGCCAAGGGCGGGGTCCCGCGTCGGGCGGCCGATCTCGGGAAGGTCCTCGGGGACCTACCCAAGGAGCCTCAGATGAGCGCGTTCGCGTTCGGGGCGAGCTCTCCCTCGGCGGCCCCCGAGCCGTCGTCGCCCATCGCGGCCGAGCCCTCCAGTCCTCGCCTGCCCAAGCCGCCCGGCCCGCGTGGGCTCCCGCAGCCGCCCGGCGCGAAGTCCGCCCCGGTGGCCGCGCCGGCCCCGGAGGCGGCGCCGGCCGCGCCGAGCAGCGGCGGGCCCCCGCCCCCGCCGCGGCGCGCGGCGGCCGCGGCGGACGAGGACGACCCCCGCGCGGAGTGGCAGCGGGTGTTCGAGGAGTTCGTCGCGCTCAAGCAGCAGTGCGGCGAACCGACCGAGGGCTTCACCTACGAGAAGTTCGAGCAGACGCTCATCAAGAACCGCGACGCCCTGGTCCAGCGCCACGGCGCCAAGCGCGTGAAGTTCAGCGTCTACGTGAAGGACGGCAAGGCGGCGCTCAAGGCGAGCCCGATCAAAGACTGAGCTCAGCCAGGAGACCTCATGTACGACGACCACGTCTCGCGGCCTCGAACGGCGCTCGCCCCGGCGGCCGCGCTCCTCGGCCTGGCCGCCGCTCTCGGCGCGAGCCCGGCGCGCGCCGAGGACTTCCTCCAGTTCCCGGCGGACGGCACCGAGAGCCTCGGCCGCGGCGCGGCGTGGGTGGCGCGCGCGTCGACGCCGTGGGCCGTGCGCGCCAACCCGGCCGCCATCGTGACGCAGGCGACGAGCGTCTACGCCGGCTCGCACCTCGTCTTCAACGAGACGTGCTTCACCCGCTCGGGGCCGGGCACGACGCTGACCACGGGGCTCACGTATCCGAAGACGCCTACCTGCACCGAGTCCACCCCGACCCCGCTTCCTTCCCTCGGCGCGGTGGTCCGCCTCGGTCCCTCGCTCGCGGTCGGCTATCTGGTGGCGCCGCCCAACTCGTACGGCAGCGTCGAGTTCCCGGACACCGTCGAGGTCACCAACTCGTTCGGCTACGCTCAGCAGATCCCCTCGCCCCAGCGCTACATGCTGCTCGAGCAGAAGGGGATCCTGCTCGACCACGTCTTCGCCGTCGCCTGGGAGCCAATCCGCGATCTGCGGCTCGGCGCCGGCTTCATCTGGGGCATGGGGCAGCTCGAGGTGCGCCAAGCCACGATGAGCCTCGTCACGCCGTGCGCGGCGGACGGCACGTGCGCGCCCGAGGATCCGAACGGCGACATCATCGCCACGATCCACACCGCCGACTGGTTCACTCCCGGCGTGGTCGTGGGCGCGCACTGGTCGCCGGTGCCCGTGCTCGACGTCGGGTTGGCCGTCCGCGCGCAGCAGGACATCCAGGGGCGCATCGATCTGCAGACCCAGGCGAGCTACTACGGCACGCGGGGCGTGAACCCGAACCCTACGGTGACCGAGAGCCGTGACATCGGTGAAGGTCTCGGCCGGTTCCGGCTCGAGCACCCGCTGAACGCGCGCGTCGGTGCCCGGTACCACGCGCCGCGCGGCCAGAAGCCGCCCGTCGAGGGCGGGGCGACCGTCCGCGATCCGCTCGCTGATGACGTGTTCGACATCGGGCTCGACTTCGAGTGGACACAGACGAGCGAGCACGAGCGAGTCTCCGTGCGGTTCCCCGCGCAGCCGAAGATCGTCGTGCAAGGCGCCGGTTCGGAGGTGCCCCAGAACAACGACGTGGAGCTGAGGCTGCCCCGCGACACCTTCGGTGTGCGGCTCGGCGGCGACTGGGTCGTCCTCCCGGCGCAGCTCGCGGTCCGCGCGGGCGCCTGGTACGAGTCGGACGCTCAGGATCCCGCGTACCTCAACGTCACCCAGCTCGCGACGGCTCGGCTCGGTCTGTCGGTCGGCGCGACCTACCGGATCGGTCCGGTCGACCTCGACGCGGCGTACGCCCACGTCGGGTTCGAGGACGCCGACAACGGCGGCAACGGGAAGCTCCTCGTCGTGGCTGGCGAGGTCGTCACGACGCCGCCCTTCCGGTCGCCCTACGCCATCAACGGTGGTCGGGCGAGCCAGGAGGCGCACCTCGTCTCGCTGGGCGCGACCGCCCGCTTCTGATCCGCGCCTCCGCCGTGGCGGCCGTCGTCCTGCGGCGCTAGGACGGCCCCATGAGCGAGCCGCGCGTCCACGATCTTCTCATCATCGGGTCTGGCCCTGCCGGCCTCACCGCCGCCATCTACGCCGCGCGCGCCAACCTGAAGCCGTACGTCGTCGAGGGCTTCAGCGCGGGGGGCCTCGTGCCCGGCGGGCAGCTGATGTTCACCACCGAGGTCGAGAACTACCCGGGCTTCCCGCAGGGGGTCACCGGCCAGGACCTCATGGCGCGGTTCCGCGATCAGGCGGCGCACCAGGGGGCGGAGATCGAGACGGCGGACGTGATGCGCGTCGATCTCGCGAAGCGTCCCTTCGAGGTGTGGGTGGGCGAGGACGACAACGTCCTGCACCGTGCGCGCGCGGTCATCGTCGCGACCGGGGCGCGCGCCAACTACCTCGGGCTCGAGAGCGAGGAGAAGCTCAAGAACAAGGGGGTGAGCGCGTGCGCGGTGTGCGACGGGGCGCTGTTCCGCAACCGGCCGGTGGCGGTCGTCGGGGGCGGAGATACCGCGATGGAGGAGGCGGCCTACCTCGCGGCGCTCTGCTCCAAGGTGACGCTCATCCACCGGCGGCAGGAGTTCCGAGCCAGTAAGGCGATGCAGGCGCGGGTCGCCGCGAACCCCAAGATCGAGGTGGTGACGAGCCACGTCGTCGAGGAGGTGCTCGACGTGGCCGCGGACACCGTCACCGGGCTGCGCCTGGCTCGGGTCGGCTCGGGCGAGCAGCGCACCATCGAGGTGGCCGCGATGTTCGTGGCGATCGGGCACACGCCCATGACAGAGCTCTTTCGGGGTCAGCTCGCGCTCCACGACAACGGCTACATCCGAGTGGATCCGGGCACGACTCGCACCAGCGTGCCGGGCGTGTTCGCCGCCGGCGACGTGGCGGACTTCACCTATCGCCAGGCCGTCACGGCGGCGGGGACGGGCTGCATGGCCGCGCTCGACGCGGAGCGGTGGCTCGCGGCCGAGGGCGCTCACTGAGCGGCCGATGAGCGAGCGCGAGGCGGCCACGGACGAGCGCGAGGAGCTCCGGCGTCTCACGAGCGCGGTCGGCGCGTGGCTCGAGGTGGCGCGCGCGTCGGGTGCGGTGGGCGTCCCCCGGAGCGCCGCGCGCCGTTCGGCCGCGTCGGGCGAACCCACGGCCGCGCCCGCTGTGCCGAGCGCGCGCGCCGAGGTGGCCGCCCCCGCCGCCGCGCTCCCCCAGCGCGCCGCGGCGAAGCCCGTCACCCGGGTCTCCCCGCCCCCGGTGAGCGCCGCGCCGGGTGCCGCGCCGCCCGCGCTGTCGGATCGCGGCCAGGGGCTCCAGGCGCTCGAGGGCGAGGTCGCTGCGTGTTCCGGCTGCGGGCTCGCGTCGACGCGCACGCAGACGGTCTTCGCCCGCGGCTCGGGGAGCGCGGGCCTGTGCTTCGTCGGCGAGGGGCCAGGCGCCGACGAGGACGCGACCGGCTCCCCGTTCGTGGGGGCCGCGGGTCAGCTCCTCGATCGCATGATCACGGGCATGGGCCTCGACCGCGACGAGGTGTACGTCTGCAACATCGTGAAGTGCAGACCGCCGGGTAACCGGAAGCCCGAGCCGGCGGAGATCGCCGCGTGCCGCGGGTTCCTGGAGCGCCAGCTCGCGCTGGTGCAGCCGGCGGTCATCGTCGCGCTGGGCGCCACAGCCGTGCACGGGCTGCTGGGGACGGGGGAGAGCATCACGCGCATCCGCGGCAACTGGAAGCTCTACCAGGGGCGCATCGCCGTCATGCCGACGTTCCATCCCGCGTACCTGCTCCGCACCCCGAGCGCGAAGCGGGCAGTCTGGGACGATCTCCAGGCCGTGCTCCGCCAGCTCGGCCGGCCCGTGCCCGAGCGCAAGGCATAGCGCCGTGATCGGGGGTCCGCCCGGAGCCGCCCGGGGGGCGAGCGGCGACGAACGCCTCTGGCGCCTGCTCGCCGGCGCCGTCCGCGTGGCGCTCGTGCTGGTCGGGCTCGGTCCCGTGTGGGTGCCGCTCGCCGCCGATCTGCCGGGGCTGTCCGTGGTCGCGCACTTGCTCGACGGCTGGTACGAGTTCCAGTGCCATCGAGATCCGGGTCGCACGATCCAGCTGGGCGCGCTCGATCTTGCAGTCTGCACCCGCTGCGCCGGGATCTACTTCGGGCTCGGGCTCGGGGCGCTCGCGCTCCAGCCGCGGCTCGGCGCCTGGCCGCTGCGCGCGTGGGTCGCTGGCGCGGCGCTGCTCATGGTGCTCGACGTCGCGACGGAGAGCGTGGGGCTGCGACCCGCCTGGGCGCCGCTCCGCCTGGCGACGGGGCTGCTCCTCGCGTACCCCGTGGGGGTCGCGGTCGTCCTCGCAGCCCGTGGCGCCGACTCCGGGTGAGACGCGAGGACGCCCTCGCGCCGCGGGGCTCAGAACCCCATGACGACGCCGAGCGAGGGCTCGAACACCATGCCCGTCGTCGGGAGCATGTACATGAAGTTGAGGTTGAGCTGCAGCGCCGTCGTCGGCGAGAAGGCGTACTGGCCACCCCCGCCCGCGGCCACGAAGCTCTGCCCGAGCTTCTTGTAGGCGTCGAGGCTCCTCGTCTCGCCGGCCACGCCTGGCTGGATCGTGCCGTTGGTGACGCAGGCGTACGACGCGCCCCCGTTCGCGACGTTGGTCGGGCTGTTCGGATCCGACGCGCCCACGCCGCAGTCCACGAGGTTCACGTCGAGCTTCGCGTCGACCTGCGCCACGCCGCCGCCGAGGTGGACGTACGGGCGCAGCCCCGCCTGCGCGAGCGGATCGGCGCCGATGTAGTAGGTCGCGCGGGGCTCGAAGTGGAACGGCAGGAAGGTCGCCGTCCCCGCCTTGGGCCCCCCGCCGAACGCGTACCCGACCCGCGCCCCGACGGTGATGTTCGGCGTGATCAGGTACTCGCCGGAGATCATCAACCGCTGGGTGCCGGGTGCGAAGCCGCCCGCGATCTTGTTCGCCACGCCGGGCTGCGGATCCCCGAGGTACTGCTGCTCGTTCGCCGAGTCGAAGCAAGCGAAGCCGCTCTCCGCCTGGCTCTTCTGGGAGCAGACGTCCTCTCCGGCGACGAGCGCGAGATCCCACCCGACGTGGACGCCGAACCACAGCTTCTTGGCGGGGCCTCCGCCGGCGGCGTCGCCCGTGCCGCCGCACTTCCCGCCGGCGCACGCCACGCCGTCGGGGCAGTCCGCGTCACTCTCGCAGGACTGGCGCTCCTCACAGGTGCCGTTCGTGCACGCCAGCGCGCAGTCGCAGTCGGCGTCGCCGTCGCAACCGTCGCCCCACTGCCCCTTGCCGCAGGTGGCGCCGTCGCCGCCGCCGCCGCCCTTGCAGGCCTTCCTGCACATCGGGGAGTCTTCCATGCCCGGGGGGCACTGGCCGCAGTCCGAGATCTGTTCCTGACAGCGCTTCGGCGGGTCCTTGTCGGGGAAGGCGGGCTCGTCCTCCTGCTCCTCCTCCACGATCGTGAACTCGATCGGCTGCTTCTTGCTGCCCCAGGAGTCCACGGTGTCACCGCTCGAGTCCTTGGCCCGCACGTAGATCTTCAGCGCGCCGGCCTGCTGCGTCGCGAGGCAGGGGATCTCGGCCTGGAAGAAGTCCCCCTTCTTCTTCATCTTCACCGTCTCCCACTTCTCCTCGCCGAAGGCCTTGTACTTGAGCTCGGCCTTGGTCGCCTCCTCATCGGTGACGCAAGAGATCGGGACCGGGTAGCGCGTCTGGATGGTGCGCGACTCGGGCGTGCACTTCATGTTCCCCACGTCGTCCTCGCCCTTGGGGGGCTTGGTCGTGGTGCCACCGCCGCCGCCGTCGCCGCCGCCGCTACCCCCGCCCGCGGCGCCGCCGCTGCCGCCGACCTCGGCGAAGGTCGTCTTCGTCTCGGGCGAGGCGATGGCGTCGTCGAGCTTCACGCCGGAGTCGAGCCCGATCGCAGTCTGGAAGGCGGCCTTCGCACCGGCCTGATCGCCTCGACCGCTGCCGCGGACGATGCCGACGTACATCCACGCTCGCGCGAGGACGGGCTTGCTGCACTGGTCCTCGCAGGCCTTGATGACCCCGGTGATCAGCTCCTCGGCCTTGTCGAAGTTCGTCGCGAGGTAGTGCTCGTTGATCGCCTCGTCGATCTTCTTCGTGGCGGCGGCGTCACGCTTGCCCGCATTCTGGGCCGCGGCCGACGTTGCGGCGAGGGCGACGAGGAGCAGCGCCAGGAGGCGGAGCCAGCCGGTGAGGCGGGGAGAGCGGGGGGTTCGGCGAAACACGGAAACAGCCTCCGTCGAGACGTTGGTCGGGGTCGAGTGGGGGAAGGTCGCCGCCTCCACGGAGGCGGTAGGATTGAGGCGAGGCGTCGGCGGCCGGGGCTCAGCCGCCGGTGCGCTGGCAACCGGGCTTGGTGCCGCCCTCGGTTCGCACGAACTGCACGCGCCGGTTCAGCGCGCGGTTCTGCTCCGAGTCGTTCGGTACGAGGGGCATCTCCATGCCGTACCCGCGCGAGGCGAGGCGGCTCGGGTCGATGCCCTTGCTCACCAGGTACCGCACGACGGACGCGGCGCGGCGGTCCGAGAGCTTCTTGTTGTAGGCGGCGCCGCCCTTGTTGTCCGTGTGGCCCTGGACCTCGAGCTTGATGTCGGCAGCGCGGCTCAACACGTCCACGACCGCGTCGAGAACCGGGAAGCTCTCGGGGCGGATCTTGTCCTTGTTGTATTCGAAGTGGATCTGCTGCGTGATCTTGATCTCGCAGTCGGTCAGCACGACGAGCGAGGGCTTCTGCGGGCAGCCGAGCGGCTCCTTGTCGGCCGGGCCCGCCTCGTTCGGGCACTGGTCCTTCACGTCCGCGACCGTGTCACGGTCGTTGTCCGGATCGGGGCAGCCGTCGTCGTCCTCGAAGCCGTCCGGGTCCTCGGGGTCGTTCTTGCACTTGTCGACGTCGTCGAGCAGCGTGTCGAGGTCGTTGTCGACCTCCGGGCAGCCGTCCTCGTCGAGATAGCTGTCCTTGTCCTCCGGCTCGAGGACGCACGCGTCCACGGAGTCCGTCATCCCGTCGCCGTCGGTGTCCGGATCGTCCGGGCAGCCGTCGTCGTCCTTGAAGGAGTTGTAGTTCTCCGGCTCATCCGGGCAGGCGTCTTCCGGATCGAGGTAGCCGTCGCCGTCGCGATCGCCTGGGGCGGGCTTGGGCTTCGGCTTGGGCGGGGGCGGCGGCTCGTCCATCGTGAAGCCGCGCGGGGCGCAGTACTGTGGAGGCGAGAGGAAGTAGGCGGCGTGCGCGTTGGGCTCGGCCAACCAGAGGTGCTTCTTCACCTTGGAGATGAAGCCCTGCTCCAGCTCGATCCGCGCGAACTTCAGGTGGCTCTGCGCCGTGGCCAGCTCCCGCGGCGCGCAGCGCACGGCGCCGTTCTTCGCCGCCTGCTTCGTGATCTGTTCGAGCCCCTCGATCTGTCCGCGGAGCTTCGGCGCCTGGGCGCAGCTCACCGCGAGAGCGAGCCCGGTGACGACGGCGAGCGCGGCGCGCCTCATCGGCCCTCTCCCGAGTGCGCCTCGCGCGCGAGCCGGATCGCCTTGTCGGCGTACTCCTCGCTCACCTCCGCCAGGTCGATCGCGTCGCCGTAGTCGGCCTCGGCGGCCTCGGTCATCGCCTTCTCCAGGTGGAGCTTCGCGTAGTAGTACTCGTACGGCGCGTGCTTCTCGGCGCCGAGCTCCTGCGCCTCCTCGAGCTTCGAGGACGCCGAGCTCGCCTGGAAGGCGTACAGCGTGTTGCCGCAACCGCCGAGGGCGAGCAGCGCTCCACCGGCCAGCGTCGCCATGCCAATCCCGCACGTTCGCATCGAGAGGCCTCGGGTATTTGTTGGGTTCCGCATCCCGCGAGTTCCGATGGGGGACGCTAGCAACCCGGGCGAGAACGCGTCAACCGCGCTCGGCGCGTCTTTTCCCGCGGAATCTTCCCGGCCGGGTGATCCAGGTCGGGGCCGCGGGGCCGCCCTGGGGACGCGCGCCAGGACGGAGGCCGCGGCCGGGCCGCCGCCTCGAGTGCGCTCCTCCGCGCCGGATCCGTTGGAGCTCCGCCGACGGCCGGCGCCGCCGCGCGCGGTCGCTCAGAGGCGCCGGAACAGCCCGACGACCTTGCCCAGAAGCATCGTGGGCTTGAAGTCCGACGCCCGGACCAGGATGGGGGCCATCTGGGCGTTGGCCGGCTGGAACCGGATGTAGTCCCGCTCCGGGAAGTAGTACTTGACCGTCGCCTCGTCCCCGATGAGCGCGACCACGATGTCCCCGCGATCGGCGTGCGGCTGGTGGCGGACGAACACGTAATCGCCGCTCAGGATGCCGGCGTCGATCATCGAGTCGCCAGCCACGCGCAGCCCGAACACGTCTCTCCCGCCGCGGACGAGCATCTTGTCCACCCGGACGGTGTCCACCAGGTGCTCCTCCGCGAGGAGCGGCAGGCCCGCGGCGACCCGCCCCAGGATCGGGATCTCGAGCAGGTCGTCGTCGTTCGCGGCGGCCCGCGTCCCGCGGCCCGCAGCCGGCTCGGCCTCGACCAGCTTGAGCGCGCGGCTCTTCATGTCCTCGCGGCGCAGGTACCCCTTGCGCTCCAGCGCCCGCAGGTGGTCGTTCACCCCGTTGGTGGACCGGATGCCCATGAACACGCCGATCTCCCGCAGCGTGGGCGGGTACCCGCGCTCCTCGATCGACTGACGGATGAACGTGAGCGTCTGCTCCTGCCGCTTCGTGAGACCCTGCATGGCCGCACGACCCTACTGAACGGGTGTGTGCCGGTCAAGTATCCAGGGCAAGGTCTGGTGTCGCCCGACCGCGCGCCGCCCCAGCTCCAGCCCCAGCTCCAGCCCCAGCCCCAGCCCCAGCCCCAAGAGGAGGCTCACTGGAACTTGTTGCTCACGGAGAGGAACGTCAGCTTCTCGGTGGTCTCGCGGAGGCGGCCGACCAGCATGCGGACGATGCTCCAGAGCACCTCGTAGGCGAGATCTTTGTGCAGGAAGAGCAGATCGTCGAAGGCGTCTTTAGGCAGCGCCAGGAGGCGGCAGCGCTCGTGTACGCGGGCGTCGGCCGAGCGGGGGGCCTCGTCCAGCAGGGCCATCTCCCCGAACACCTGCCCGGCCCCGAGCACCGCGAGCGCCTCCTCGCCCATGCCGGGCACCTCGCGGCTGATGCGGACCTTCCCTTCGACGATGACGTAGAGCTTGTCGCCGGCGTCCCCATGGCGGAAGATCGTAGTCCCCGTGGTGTGGACCTCCTCGGTCGCCACCTTCGCGATGAGCTCGAGCGCCTCGGGCTTCAGCCCGGCGAAGAGCTCGACGCCGCGGAGCCGCTCGACGCGATCGTTCACGGGTACAGCGTATCCGAACGGCCGGCGGCGTGCATGGTTTCGGCCGGGCAGAGCCCGCGGGGCCCCGGGAGCGCGCTCGGGTGGTCGCGCGCCCCGCGCCCGCGCCGGACGCCGCTCACCGGCGGCGAAAGCGGATGGTGAACGGAGGGGTCGTCTGGGTCGCCGGCTGGCCGCTCCGGTCCAGCCCGGGTGAGTAGCTCTTCCGGAGGGCGCACTGGCGGGCATGCCGGCCGAAGCCGTGCCCCGGGTCGCTCAGCACGCTCACCGACTTGGCGCGGCCGTCGGGGCCCACGGTGACGGCGATCTGGACTCGCGCGAAGTCGATCTGCTCGGCGTCGGCCTCCGGCGGGAAGCCGCAGTCCCAGCCGCCGGCGGCCCCCAGGGGTGCCGGGGCACGGGAGAGATCCTTGGCCGGGGCGGCGGGCGGCGCCGGCGCGGCCTTGCCCGTCCCCCCCGGGACGCCGTCCTTGCGCGCGCCCGGATCGGTGACGGCCGTCTTGGAGGTGCCCTCGGAGGTCGTCGTCCCCCCTGCGTAGCGATCGCCCGTCCCCTGGACGAACCCCGGGTCGGTGAGGTCCACCGGCTCGGTCGGGTCCGGGTCCGCCGTCAACACCTTGCCTGCCTCGGCCGGAGCGGGCGGCGCGGCGGCCGCCTCGCGGGGGGCCGCCGGCTGCGCCACGGGCGCTGGCGCCTCCGGGACCGGCGGCTCGGGCGGCGGCTCCGGCGGCGGCGGCTCGGGCTTCTTCGCTTCGTCTTGGGTGATGTCGACGGTGTACGCCAGGCTCTCGATCACGGCGCCGCGGAGGCTGCGCGCGAAGGCCCCGAGCTCGAGCAGCTGCGCGGCGGCTTGCCCGGCGATCGCGCCGTGCAAGGCCACGGCCAGCAGCAAACCGACTCGCGCGCCGATGGACGCCGAGCGGTCGCCCAACGACAGCACCGCCGCGAAGGGCTCCGCCGCCCGAGGGGCGAGGTGGGGCTCGAGGGCGGTGGTCACGGCGGGGTAGGGGCGGGAGGAGGGAGCGCTCAGCGAGGGGCGGCCTCGACGGGGACGGCAGCCCCCTCGGGCATCGGCGAGACGGCGAAGGCGATCTTGGCGATCCCTGCGCGCTTCAACAGGTCGAGGACGTGGATCACGCGCCCGTGCTCGACCTTGCGATCGGCCCGGATTACCGCGCGGATGTCCTTGTTCTTGGCCTTGGCGGCCTGCGCGAGCCCACGGATGGCGTCGTCGTCCGCGGTGGGCTTGCTGTCGACCACCGTCTTGCCGTCGGCGCTGAGCTCGACGGAGAAGACGGTCTGCACGTCCTCGCCGCTGGCCGCCTTCGGCAGGTCCATCATGAGGCCTTGGTTGTGGATGATGCGCGCCGTCACCATGAAGATGATGAGCAGCACGAGGACGATGTCGACGAGCGGCGTGACGTTGATGCCGCTGATCAGGCCGTCGTCGTCGTTGTTCGCCGAGGCGCCCACGGCTCAGTCCTCGCTCGCGGGGTCGCTCTGGGCCGGTCGGCGGCCGCCGACCGCCGGCCGCGCGGGCTCCTCGGCGAGGAGGCTGGCGAGCAGCACGCCGCTCAGCGCCTCGGTGTTCGCGAGCGTCGCGCGCGTCATGCGCTGAAAGACGTTGTACATGAGCACCGCCGGGATCGCGACGCCGATGCCGACGGCCGTGGCGACGAGCGCCTCGGCGATGGCCGCCATGACCGCCTGCGGGGCGGCGGTCGCGCTGGCCGCAGCGGCGCCTACGCTCTGCTTCCCGAGCTCGTCGAACGCCTGGACGACGCCGATGACCGTCCCGAACAGCCCGATGAACGGCGCGTTGTTGCCGAGCGTGCCCAGGTACGCGAGGCGCCGCTCGAGCTTCATGCGCTGGAGCGCCTTGGCGCCCTCCATGGCCTCCTTCGCCGACTTGGCGCCGCGGTCGGCCTCGAGCAGCCCGGCGACGACCACGGCGGCCTCCGCGCTCGGCGACCCCTCGAGGAGCTTGCGGGCGCCGTCGCGGTCGTCGCTGCGCAACAAGTCCCGGAGCTTGGCGGCCAGCGCCGCGATGTCATCGCGCAGCGACCAGAAGAACCACGCCCGCTCGAGCATGATCGCCACGCTGATGACGCTCAGGCCGATCATGAGCCACATGACCCATGCCGCGCCGAAGCTGACCATCAAGTTCTTGAGCCACTCTACGAGCTTCATGTGCTGATTCCGGGACTCGGCCCGCTCGCGACGGACGTTTCATGGGGGCGGCGATGCCCCGCCGGAAGTGCCGCCGACGAGCTGGGCGTGGAGTAGGGCGTCGTCGCCTTAGCACGACGTCGTGACTGGCGAGCGCCGGCGCGCCGGCCGCCCCGCCCTCCGACCTCCCCCGCCCGGGGGCCGGTGGTCGGTCACCCCTTCGACCGGCGAGGCGCCGGGCTCGCCTCCCGCGCCTTCGGCGGCCGGGCCGGCGCGACATCCCGGCAGCAGCGGAAGCCGATCGAGTAGTCCCGGTAGGTCGTGTCGTGGCCGGTCGTCACGTAGGCGCACCCCTCTCCGTGCTGGACGGTGTCCAGGTAGTAGCCTCCGCGGAACGTCCCGGCCGGGTCGGCCGTCCACTCGTGGAGGTTCCCCACCATGTCGTGCACGCCGTACGCGGAGCGGCACCGCTTGAAGGCCCCGGTGCGCGCCAGCGACCCCGGCACGCGGTTCAGCCGCGGGTCGTTCATCTTCTCGAACCCGTAGAGCTCCGGGGCGTCGGGGCCGAACACCGAGAGCAGCGGCGAGACGCCGCGATCGTTGCACCGGCCGTCTCGGTGCTCGTCGCCGTAGGGGTACCGGGTGGGCCGGGGCCCCCGGCAGGCCCGCTGCCACTCCGAATCGGTGCACAGGCGCTTGCCGGCCTCGGCGCACGCCGCCGCCGCCTCTCGCTGGCTCACGTGGGCCTGCGGCACGAGCCCGGCGCGACTTCGCGCGCGGACGCGCTGGCCCGCCACCGGCTGGAAGGGCGAGTGGCGACCCGCGGTGCGTCCCTTCGCGTCGAGCTGCTCGAGCGACGCCTCCCAGCGATCCACGCAGAACCCCACCTTCATGTTGGCCATCTCCGCCGGGCAGCCCGGCCTGGCCTCCAGGGACGGCGCCACGAGCGCGAGCCCCACGACCGCGGCCATCGCGCCCGCCGGGAGAGCGAGCCGGGTCGGGGACGGGACGGGCACCACGGCGCTCTCGCGCTACCACTCCCCGACGGTCGGGGCGAACTCCGGGCCGCCAGGGCGCTCGTCGACGCCGTGCCCACGCCCGAGCGTGTCCAGCCGCAGCGTCGATCCAGTGACGGCGAAACCGCCGGTCAGGCCGTCGTCGCCGAGGAAGAACGGCGTGTCCAGATCGATCTCCTCGAAGCCACCGAGCCCGCCTGCGAGGCACGCCGACACCGTCATCGCCAGGCGCGTCTCGACCATGCCCCCGATCATCAGGCCGAGCCCGAGCGCCCGCGCGCACGCCGCCATCTCCAGCGCGCCGAACAGGCCCGATTTCATGATCTTCAGGTTCACCGTGTCGACCGCCCGCTCGCGCGCCAGGGCGCGGACGCTCTCCGGGCTCCGGGCGCTCTCGTCCGCGGCGACGCGGAGGCCGGCCTCGCGGACACGCCGCAGGCCCTCGAGATCGGCTGCAGCGGTCGGCTGCTCGAACAGCACGACGCGGCGCCGTTCGGCGCCGAGGCTCGCGACCAGCGCCACGGCGACGCTCGCCTCGAGCGCCGCGTTCGCGTCGAGGAGCAGGCGCGCGGCGGGCGCGGCGCCCGCGATGGCGCGCAGGCGTCGCACGTCCTCATCGAACGGCGCGCCGCCGACCTTCACCTTGATCGTGGCGAAGCCCTTCGCCGCGGCCGCGCGCGCGGCGCGCTCGGCGGCCTCGACGCCGCCGGTCGTCACCGTGAGATCCGTGACGAGGGAAGCCTCGGCGCCGCCGAACAGCTCCCACAGGGACGCGCCAGCGCGCCGCGCCAGCGCGTCGGCCACGGCCGTCTCGATCGCGCAGCGCGCGCTCGCGCACGGCCCGAGCTCGTCCAGCTGCCGGGCGAGCGCGCGCCAGCGCGAGGCGCGCGCGCCGGTCAGCGCGGGCGCCACCCTCGCGACCTCGGCGAGCGCGAGCGACTGCGTCTCGCCGCTCACCGCGGGGAACGGTGCGGCCTCGCCGAGCCCCGCCGTGCCGTCGTCGAGCTCCACGCGGACGAGGACGTTGGCCGCGCGCGTCTGTGCCCCGGTCGCGATGCCGAAGGGCTCGATGAGCTCGACGTCGAGCGGTCGTGCCTGCACGCGGGCGATGAGCGGCATCCCCCGCTCGCGTATCCGCCGAGGCGTCGCCGCGTCAAGCGCGGCGCGGGGGCCTGGCGAACGTCGGGCGGCCGCATCGGCCCGGTGCTATCGGTGGCGCGACGTGCGGCCGATGTGCGTGCTGGTGACGGGCGACCCGGTCGAGGGCGTGCGGGCGGCGCGCGGGGACTTCGCCGCGCTCGTGCGCGAGACGGTCGGGGCGGCCTGGGATGGCCCGTGGATGGAGGTCGACGCCCGCGCCGCGTCACGTCTCCCGGCCGCACGCGACCTGGCGGGCGTGATCGTCACGGGGTCCGCGTCCAGCGTCACCGAGCGCGCGCCGTGGATGCTGGCGAGCGAGGCGTGGCTGCGCGACCTGGTGAGCGGGGAGGTCGCCGTGCTCGGGATCTGCTTCGGGCACCAGCTCCTCGGCCAGGCGCTCGGCGGCCACGTCAGCCCGAACCCGCGCGGCTACGAGGTGGGCACCGTCGAGGTCGAGGTGCTCGTGGACGACGAGCTGTTCCCGCCCGGTGAGCGGCCGACGCTCGCCAGCATGACGCACCTCGACTCGGTCGCGCGGCTCCCGCCCGGCGCGCGCGTGCTCGCGCGCACGGCGCTCGAGCCCCACGCGGTGGTGCGGTTCGGGCCGCGCGCGCTCGGCGTCCAGTTCCACCCGGAGCTCGACGGCGCCGCGATCGCCGCCTACGTCGAGGCGCGGCGCCAGCGGATCGAGGCGCACGGGCTCGACTGGGAGCGCCTGCGCGAGGCGGCGCGCGACGCGCCGTGGGGCGCCGGCGTGCTGCGGCGCTTCGCGCGGATCGCCGCCCGTTGAGCCCGCGCGGCGCTGCGGCGCTTCGCGCGGATCGCCGCGCGTTGAGCCCGCGCGGCGCTGCGGCGCTTCGCGCGGATCGCCGCGCGTTGAGCCCGCGCGGCGCTGCGGCGCGCTCAGACGTGGGCGTCGAACGACGGGAGGCTCGCGTAGCGCGCCACGTGGTGCTCGAAATCGCCGAAGAGCGCCGCCAGCACCTGGTGTCGCTTGAAGTAGAGCCCGATGTCGTGCTCGTCGGTGACGCCGATCCCGCCGTGGAGCTGCGTCGCCTGGCGGACGACGAACGCGCCGCCCCGCGCTAGCTGGGCCTTGGCGGCGCTGACCGCGCGCATCCGCTCCGCGCCGCTCGGGTCGCTCACCTTGATCATCGCCAACAGCGCGGCGCTCTTGCACAGCTCGACCTCGACGAACATGTCGACCGCGCGGTGCTGGAGCGCCTGGAAACTGCCGATCGCCGCGCCGAACTGCTTGCGCTGCATCAGGTACTCGCGCGTCATGTCGAGCGCGCGCGCGAGTAGCCCGGCACCCTCCGCGCAGGCGCCCGCGGCCGCGTGGTCGAGCGCCAGGTCGAGGATCGCGGCGCCGCCGCCCTCGGGCCCGACGAGCCGCGTGGCGTCCACCTCGACGCCGTCCAGCTCGACGAGCGCCGCCTTGTGGCCGTCCATGCAGTCGACGCGCTCGAGCCTCACGCCGGGTTGGGCGGCGTCCACCACGAACAGCGACACGCCGTCCCGCTCGCGCTCCGAGCCGCCCGTCCGCGCGGAGACCAGCAGGTGGTCCGCGCCGTGGCCGTCGAGCACCCAGCGCTTGCGCCCCGTGAGCCGCCACGCGGCGCCGGCGCGCGTCGCGCGCGTCGACACGCTCGCGGAGTCGTGACGGCTCTGCGCCTCGACGTGCGCGAGCGCGAGCGCCGTGTCGCCGGCGATGAGCGGCGCCAGGAAGCGCTCGTGCTGCTCGGGGGTGCCGGCGGCGGCGAGCGGCGTCCCCGCGAGGACGACCGACGAGAGGAACGGCTCCGGCACCAGGGTCGCGCCGAGCTGCTCCAGCACGAGGCCGGCGGCGACGAAGCCCAGCCCGGCGCCGCCGGCGGACTCCGGGAACGAGACGCCGAGCCAGCCGAGCTCGCCCATCTGCTTCCACGTGGCGCGCTCCCACCCGAGCTCCGTCCCGCGCAGCCGGCGGAAGCGCTCGACGGGGGAGTCCTTCTTCGTGAAGCTCTGGACGGTCTCGACGAGCAGCTTCTCGTCAGCAGAAAGCTCGAAGTCCATCGTGGCGTCTCCTCAACCCGGCAGCCCGAGAATGTACTTGGCGATGATGTTCTTCTGGATCTCGTTCGAGCCGGCGTAGATCGTCGCTGCTCTAATGTAATTGAAGCTCGACGCGACCGACTGCTCGCGCGCGGAGACGACGCCGTCGCGGTTGAACCACGAGAGGGAGTCGTGCCCCATGACCTCCATGGCGAGGTCGAAGCACGCCTGCTGGATCTCCGTCCCGCGCAGCTTGAGGATGCTCGACTCGGCGCCGGGCGCGTGCCCGAGCTGCGCCGCCGCGACCGTCCGGTAGACGACCATCCGCAGCGCCTCGAGCTCGATCTCGACGCGCGCGATCTTGGCCCGGAACGTCGGATCCTCGAGCAGGGGCCGGCCGTCGACGAGCTTGTCGCGGGCGATCCGCTTCGTGCGCAGGAGCGTCCGCGCCGAGATCCCGACGCCGGAGACCAGCGTGCGCTCGTGCCCGAGCAGCGCCTTCGCGTAGGTCCACCCCTGGTTCAGCTCGCCGACCAGGTTCTCCCGGGGGACGCTGACGTTCTCGAACCACGTCTCGCAGAACGCCGGCGTGCCGCCCGTGGTGAGGAACGGCTTCACCGTGACGCCCGGCGTGCGCATGTCGCACAGCAGGAAGCTGATCCCCTGCTGCTTCTTCACGTTGGGATCGGTGCGCGCGAGCAGGAAGATCCAGTGCGCGTACTGCGCGTAGGTCGTCCAGGTCTTCTGCCCGTTCAGGACGAAGCCTCCGTCCGCGGCCGTGTCCGCGCGGAGCTGCAGCGAGGCCAGATCGCTCCCGGCGTTCGGCTCGCTGTATCCCTGACACCAGACCTCCTCGCCCGCGAGGATCTTCGGGAGGAAGCGCTGCTTCTGCCAGTCGTTGGCGAACTGGATCAGGAGCGGCCCCACCATGTTCAAGCCGAACGGGCTGAGCGGCGGGGCGCCTGCGAGCTCTAGCTCCTCGTTGAAGATGAAGCGGCGCGTGGTGTCCCACCCCGTCCCGCCGTGCTCGACGGGCCAGTGGGGCGCGGCCCACCCCTTCGCGGCCAGGATGCGGTGCCACTCCATCACGTCTGCGTGCGCGAACGCTGCGTCGACCTCCGCCTTCGCGCGGAGGTGCTCCGGCATGGCGGCCTGGATCCACTCGCGCACCTCCTCGCGGAAGGCGACGTGCTCGGGGCTGTAGGACATGTCCATGGGCGTCGACCTCGGAGACCGGCTCATGCGCCGGCCCCCGCCGCCCGTCAATCGCCGCCGCGCCGGGGGCGGCCTGCGGGCGCGGCCGGGCGGCGCCGGGCGGCGCCACGAGGCCGCTCGCGCTCCGGCCGCGACGTGGCATAACGCGCCGGCCATGGGCTTCGCGTGTGGAATCGTCGGGCTGCCGAACGTCGGCAAGAGCACGCTCTTCAACTCGCTCTCGAGCGCGAAGGCGGAGGCTGCGAACTTCCCGTTCTGCACCATCGAGCCGAACGTCGGCGTGGTACCCGTCCCGGACCCGCGCCTCGAGGCGCTGGCGGCGCTCCATCCTTCGGAGAAGACGCTCCCGGCCACCATCCGCTTCGTCGACATCGCGGGGCTGGTACGCGGCGCGAGCCAGGGCGAAGGCCTCGGGAACCAGTTCCTCGGCCACATCCGCGAGGTCGACGCCGTGGCGCACGTCGTGCGCTGCTTCGAGGACGAGAACGTCACGCACGTAGAGGGTCGAGTGGATCCGGTGTCCGACGTCGGCACCATCGAGACCGAACTCATCCTGAAAGATCTCGAGACGGTGCAGAAGCGGGTCGACCGCGCGAAGAAGGCGAGCAAGGGCGGAGACGCGAAGGAGAAGCTCGCCCTCGAGCTGTGCGAGCGCCTGGCGGCTCACCTCGACACCGGGCGCACCGCGCGCTCGCTGCCCGGCGAGCTCCAGGCGCCCGAGCGCGAGCTCCTGCGCGAGCTCTCGCTCCTCACCGCGAAGCCATGCTTCTTCGTGGCGAACGTCGACGAGGCCTCGCTCGCCGACGTCGGCTCCAACCCGCACTACCGGGCGCTCGTGGCGCACGCGGCGGGCGAGGGGGCCCAGGTGGTGCCGATCTGCGCCGCGCTCGAGGAGCAGATCGCCGATCTGGATCCGGCAGATCGCCCCGAGTTCCTCGCGAGCGCCGGGTTGAAGGAGCCGGGCCTGCACGGCGTGGTCCGCGCCGGCTACGAGCTGCTCGGCCTGGTCACGTACTTTACCTGTGGGCCCAAGGAGACGCGCGCGTGGACGATCCGCCGGGGGTGGACGGCCCCGCAGGCCGCGGGGGTCATCCACACGGACTTCGAGCGCGGCTTCATCAAGGCCGAGGTGATCTGGTGGGAGGATCTGGTCCGCCTGCGGACGGAGGCGAAGTGCCGCGAGGCGGGCAAGCTCGCCATCGAGGGCAAGGACTACGTAGTGCGCGACGGCGACGTGATGCACTTCCGCTTCAACGTCTGAGCGTCCGTCGGGCGCCTGCCGGGCGTCGCGGGGCCGCGCCGCGAGCGGCCCGAGCTCAGGACCACGCGCGCTGCACGGGCACCGGACCGCCGAAGAACCCGGCGAAGCGCGCGAGCCACACGACGAGCAGCAGCACGAGGACCGTCATCGCCGCCGCGCTCAACGCGCGCGCGGCGCGGGGGGACCGGGGGCGCGTGGCCTCGCCGCGCACGTAGTCGAGCGCGGCGTACGCGAGGAAGCCGAGGTAGAGCGGCGTCACGATCAGCACGAGCGGGTGCAGGCGGTGCGCCTCGGCGAGATCGCCGCGGAGCACCGCCCAGCTCGCGCGTGTCAGCCCGCAGCCGGGGCAGGGGATGCCGGCGATCGTCGCCGTGGGGCAACCGGGCAGCCCCGCGAGCAGCATCGCCGCGAGCGCGCCCCCGACCACGGTGGCCACGGCCAGGCGACGGAGCCAACCTCCGTCGCCTGCCGGGCTCGAGGCCGCGGGCCTCGCGCTCAGCTCAGCCGCCACCCTGGCGGGCGCGTGCAGCCGCCCAGATCTCGTTCAGATCGTTGGTGAGGAAGTACGGGCTGAGCAGGAAGTACATGATGGCGTTCGGCTTCTCCGGGTTGGGGATGCCGGCCATCACCTTGGCCTCGTACACCTTCTCCGGCAGGCCCCACACGAACACGATGAACAGGAGCAGGTAGAGGATCGGGTTGATGTCGTCCTTCTGACGGAACGCCTTCAGCTCGTTCAGCGAAAGCCACAGCCAGTACATGAGGTAGAAACCGCAGACCATCCCGATGAGGAGGGTCATGATCGGGTTCCGCTCCTGGCCGATGGGGCCGTGCGCGCCCACCGGGGCCGCCATCGGCGCGCCGCCCATCGGCATCATCGCGCCGGGCGGGGCGCCCATGCCGGGGCCGCCGAAGCCGCCGGGGGCCGGGCCCCCGGGTGGTGGACCACCGAAGCCGCCGGGGGGCCCGCCCGGAGGGGGACCGCCGAAGCCGCCGGGGGGCCCGCCCGGAGGGGGACCGCCGAAGCCGCCGGGAGGACCGCCCGGGGGGGGACCCCCGAAGCCGGCCGGAGGACCGCCGAAGCCGGGATCACCGCCCGGCGGCGGGAAGCCAGCGGGCGGCGGCGGCGCGGCCGGCGGCGGACCGCCGGGACCCATGCCGAACCCTGCCATCATCCCCGGGTCGGCCGCGACCGTCGCGCCGAGCGGGTTCATCCCGGGCGGCGGACCAGCGTGCTGCGGCGCGGCAGGTGGGGGGGCGCCGAACCCGGGCGGAGGCGCTCCGAATCCAGGCGGAGGAGCCCCGAAATCGGCGGGCGGCGCCGGCGCGGGCGGCGGCGGCTCCGGGGGAGCCATCGGCGCGGGCGGCGCGACCGCGCCTGGGGACGGCGGGGCGACGCCGATCATCGTGCCCTTCATCACCGGACGCGCGGGCGCTCCCGGCGCGGCGGGGGCTGGCGGCGCGCCGGGCGCACCCGCGCCGAGGTTCGGCGGCGCGTTCATCATGAGCATCGTGCCCTTGAACTTGGGCGCCGCGGCGCCCTTCAGGGCGAAGCCGCACTTCGTGCACGTGGTCGCGGTGTCGGGATTCTGCGTTCCGCAGTTCGGGCAAAACACGCTTCACCTCCCAGGGCCCCCGCGCTCGCACGCGAGGAAGTGACCCCTCGCCACGAGGGGTCGGATTACCGGGCGGGCGGGAGCCTAAGCACGCCTCGGCGCGGTTCACAAGGGCCGGGGCTCGCGGGAAGCGATCCCCGCGGAGCGCCCTTGACACCCGGCTTTGGCGCTCACTACGGTTCGCTCGCCGTGGCGGCCGGGACCCGCGCAGCGCCGCGGAGCCCCATCCGAGATCGCTTGCCAGCCATGCCTTTCGCCCTCAGCGACGAGCTAGAGCGCGAGCTCGAGCGAATCCGGGCCCGCTACCCCAACGCGATGGCGGCGTGCATCCCCACGCTGCACCTCTGCCAGGACGCGAACCACGGCTGGGTGAGCGACGAGGTCATCCAGTTCGTCGCGACGCGCCTCGGGCTGAGCCCCGCCCACGTGAAGGGCGTGGTGACCTTCTACTCCCTCTTCAACGAGGAGCGCCCAGGGAAGCACCAGGTCTGGGTGTGCCGCACGCTGTCGTGCGCGCTCCGCGGCAGCGGGAGCCTGCTCGAGCACTGCGAGAAGAAGCTCGGCATCCGCTCCGGCGAGACGACGAAGGACGGCAAGATCACGCTCCGGACCGCCGAGTGCCTCGCCTCGTGCGGCTCGGGGCCGGTGATGCAGGTCGACAAGACGTACCACGAGGGCCTCACCCCCGCCCGGGTGGACGAGATCCTCGATCGGCTCCTGGCCGACTGAGCCGACGCTCCGCGCGGACCCCTCCGATGATCAAGCGCACCGAGTACCTCTCCAAGAACTACGGCAAGCCGGAGGGCTGGTCGCTCGCGACGTACGAGGCTGGCGGCGGGTACAAGAGCGCGAAGAAGGCGCTCGGCATGTCGCGTGAGGCGGTCGTCGAGGAGATGAAGAAGGCGCACATCCGCGGCCGCGGCGGCGCCGGGTTCGACGCCGGCACCAAGTGGAGCTTCATGCCCAAGGAGAGCAAGAAGCCCCACTACCTCGTGGTGAACGCCGACGAGGGCGAGCCCGGGACGTTCAAAGATCGCACGATCATGGAGCAGAACCCGCACGCGCTCGTCGAGGGCTGCGTGATCGGGTGCCGCGGCATCGGCGCCAACGCGGCGTACATCTTCGTCCGCGACGAGCTCCACCTCGCGAAGGCGCGGCTGTGGGGCGCCATCGAGGAGGCTCGCGCGAAGGGGTACCTCGGCGCGCGCCCGTTCGGCGTCGACTACCCCGTCGAGGTCTACGTCCACACTGGGGCGGGCGCTTACATCTGCGGCGAGGAGACGGCGCTCCTCAATTCCCTCGAGGGTCGGCGCGGCGAGCCCCGGCTCAAGCCTCCGTTCCCCGCGCAGGTCGGCGCCTTCGGCTGCCCGACGACGGTGAACAACGTCGAGACGATCGCCATCGCGCCGACCGTCTTCGAGCTCGGTGGCGACGCGTTCAGCCAGCTCTCGGAGCTCCATCCGCTGAACGACGGCGGCGTGAGGCTCTTCGGCGTGAGCGGCCACGTCGAGCGCCCCGGCATCTACGAGTGCGCCGTCGGCTTGACGCTCCGCGAGCTCATCTACGAGCTCGGCGGCGGCATCCTCGGCGGTCGAGAGCTCCTCGCGGTGATCCCCGGAGGGTCCTCCTGCCCCGTCCATCGCGCGGACGAGATCGTCTCGCTGCCCAAGGACGACCGCTTCGCCCCGTGGCAGGGCAAGAGCCTGCTCGACCTCCCGCTCGGCGTCGACACCTTCCGCTCCGCGGGGAGCATGCTCGGCACCTGCTGCGCGATCGTGCTGAGCGACGCGGTGGACCCGGTGCTCGCCACGCACAACCTGATCAAGTTCTACAAGCACGAGTCGTGCGGGCAGTGCACCCCCTGCCGCGAGGGCTGCGGGTGGATCGAGCGCATCCTCGACAAGGTCGTCCACGGGACGGCCACGCTCGACGAGCTCGATCAGATCACCGAGATCGCGAGCAACATCACGGGGAACACCATCTGCGCCTTCGGCGACGGCGCCGCGCAGCCGATGCTGTCCTTCGTGAGCAAGTTCCGGCCCGCGTTCGAGGACTACGTGCGGACGGGCGGCAAGTCGCAGACGAGGACGCTCGAGGCATGACCCCTGGCGGCTACTTCTTCGGCGTGTGCGCGGTGGTCGCGGTGCTGGGCGCGCTCGCGACCATCTCTGCGCGGAACCCCATCCGGGGTGCGATGGGCCTGCTCGCGACGATCGTCGGGATCGCCGGGATGTACGTCCAGCTCTCGGCGCAGTTCCTCGCGGCCATCCAGCTCATCGTGTACGCGGGCGCGGTCGTCGTGCTGTTCGTCTTCGTGATCATGCTGCTCGGGCCAGACGCGCACGGCGCCGACGGCGGCAAGCGCCCCGGGTCGTGGGCCCGCTGGATCGCTGCCCCGCTCGTCAGCGTGCTGTTGCTGGGTGGCGCGGTGCTGCTCGCCCGGGTGTCGACTCCGCAGCGGTTCCGCGCGGCCCCGCCCGGTCACGGCACGATCGAGGCCGTCGGTGGGGACGTGTTCGGTCGCGCGCTGGTGCCGTTCGAGCTCTCCACGGCGCTGCTCATCGTCGCGGCGGTCGGGGCGATCGCGATCGCACGGAGCCGGGCGACGAAGCCGAGCGAGCGTCCAGCGTCGGTGGGCGCGACGCGTCGGCTCTTTGGCGGGGCCATCCACCCGCGCGACGCGCGCACGGTAGACGACGAGGTGGCGCGATGAGCGCCTTCGGTCACGTCCTCGAGCACTACGTGCTCGTCGCCACCCTGATCTTCGGGATCGGCTGCGTCGGCTTCCTCGTACGACGCAACGTCCTGGTACAGCTGATGAGCATCGAGCTGATGCTCAACGCCGTGAACCTCGCCCTGGTCGCCTACGATCGCGAGCAGGGCGCGGGATCGACGGGTCAGACGTTCGCGTTCTTCGTCATCGCCGTCGCCGCCGCCGAGGTGGCGGTCGGCCTGGCGATCATCCTGGCGTTCTACCGGCTCCGCGGCACCGTCGACGGCGACGTGGCCGACACCCTGAGGCACTGAGGCATGAATCCGCTCGCCACGGTGTTCCCGCCGAACGATTTCGCGCTGCTCGCGGTGATCGTGGGGCTGCCGCTCGTCGGCGCGTTCGTCAACGGAGTGTTCGGCAAGCGCCTCGGCAAGGAGGCGGTGACGCTGATGGCGCTCTCGAGCGTCGGGCTGTCGTTCCTCGCGTCGGTCGCGACCTTCGTCGCGCTCCGCGGGGCGCGCGCGGCCGAGCAGGCGCCTCGCTTCGTGTGGCAGGGCTGGGAGTGGATGCGGGTGTCGAGCCGGCTCGACGGCCCCGACGTCCCGATCGCCTTCGATCTCTCGGTGGACCCGCTGAGCGGCACGATGATCCTCGTGATCACCGGGGTCGGCTTCCTGATCCACCTCTACTCGACGAAGTACATGGAGGCGGACGCCGGCTACCACCGGTTCTTCGCGTACCTGAACCTCTTCGTCTTCAGCATGCTGGTCCTGGTGCTCGGGGACTCGCTGCCGGTGCTGTTCGTCGGCTGGGAGGGCGTGGGCCTCTGCTCGTACCTCCTCATCGGCTTCTGGTTCCACGAGGACGCCAACGCCGCCGCGGGAAAGAAGGCCTTCATCGCGAACCGGGTGGGGGACTTCGGCCTCCTCGTCGCGATGGGGCTGCTCGTCTATCACTGCGGCGCGCTCGATTGGCGTGGCATCGACGCGGCCGCCCACAACCTGCTCGTCCCGAAGCAGGTGTGGCCCATCGGGACCCACGTCCCGCTCGCCTCGCTGCTCCCAGACAGCGCCGCGGCGTGGCTGAACGCACCGCGCTACGCCACCGGCGCGACGATGGTGGGCCTCGCGCTCTTGCTCGGCGCCGCGGGGAAGAGCGCGCAGATCCCGCTCTACGTCTGGCTGCCCGACGCCATGGCCGGCCCGACCCCCGTGAGCGCGCTGATCCACGCCGCCACGATGGTGACCGCCGGCGTCTACCTGGTGTGCCGCCTCTCCGGGGTGTTCGTGCTGACGCCCGCGGCCATGTTCGCCGTGGCCTTCGTCGGCGCGCTCACCGCGCTCTTCGCGGCGACGATCGCGCTCGTCCAGAACGACATCAAGAAGGTGCTCGCCTACTCCACGGTGAGCCAGCTCGGCTTCATGTTCCTGGGGGCCGGCGTCGGCGCGTTCAGCGCCGGGTTCTTCCACGTGCTGACGCACGCGTTCTTCAAGGCGTGCTTGTTCCTCGGCGCCGGCTCCGTGATCCACGCGATGCACGCGCGGATCCACGGCACCGAGGCGTCGCAGGACATGCGCAACATGGGCGGCCTGCGCAAGTTCATGCCGGTCACCTTCGTGACGTTCGCGGCGGCCTGGGCGGCGATCGTGGGCTTCCCGCTGACGAGCGGCTTCTTCTCCAAGGACGAGATCCTCTTCAAGGCGTTCACCTCCAGCCCTCAGGCCCCGCTCGGCGGCAGCATGATGGTGGGCGGCCGGTCGGTGGAGCTCTTCACCTGGCCGGAGTGGGCGCCGATCACGCTGTTCGTCATGGGCGTCGCGGCGGCGACGATGACGGCCTTCTACATGACCCGCCTCATCGTCGGGACGTTCCTCGGCGACTTCCGCGGGTGGACGGTGGTCCCGGGATGGAAGGCGGCGCACGGCCACGGCGACGACGCGCACGACGAGCACGCGCACGACGAGCACGCGCACGACGAGCCGGGCCACGGCGCCGCCGGACGCGAGGGCCCGGAGCCGCACGAGAGCCCGTGGCAGATGACGCTGCCGCTCGTCGTGCTCGGGGCGTTGGCGGTGGTGGCGGGCGCGCTCAACGCCCACGCGCTCTTCCACTCCCACCTCCTCGATACGTGGCTCGAGCCCGTCTTCCAGGGTGTCGAGAAGGCGATCGTCGTCAAGGAGAACTCGAAGGCGCTGGAGCTGCCGCTGCTGGTGCCGGGCCTGCTCGCGTTCGCCGCCGGCGTCGGCGGGGCATGGTGGGCGTACGTCGCGCGCGGCGGCGAGCCGATGCGAGCGCTCGCCGAGCGCGTCCCCGGCCTGCACCAGCTCGTCTACGAGAAGTGGCGCATCGACGAGCTCTACGAGGAGACGTTCCTCGGCGCGGTCGACGCGCTCGCGGAGTTCGCCGTCTGGTTCGACAAGTGGGTGGTGGACGGCCTGCTGGCAAAGCTGACCGCCCTGCTCGTCGCCGGCGGGGGCGCGGCGCTCCGCCTCGCGCAGACGGGCCGCACCCACGCGTACGCGGCGCTCATGGTGGTCGGGATGGCGGGGCTCGGGTGGTTCTTCACCGCGCCGCACGCCCAGGCGAAGGTCGAGGCGAACCACGACGAGGGTCGCTACGTCGTCTCCGCGGCGCCCGGGCTCGGGTACCGTTACCGGTGGGCGACCGCCGAGGACGGCTCCTGGGCGAGCGACGAGTTCGGCGCACAGGCGAAGGTCGAGCTCAGCCTGGAGGTGGGCACATCCCGCACGGTGAAGCTCGCGGTGGAGAACGCGTTTGGTCGAGTGGAGGAGCGCACGCTCCTGCTCGAGCGGCCGCGCCCCGATCGATCGGGCCCCGGCGGCGCGACGACCATCGAGATCAACCGTGGCGCTGACGGGCGGCTCGAGGGGCAGGTCGCGCCGCGACCCATCCCGTCTGGAGCGTTCCCGGGTCCGCTCGGTAGCGCGCTCCGGGTGCCCCCGTCCTTCCCGGTGCCGGGCGGCGGGATGCCGGCTCCGCGTGGCGCTGCGCCGGGCGGCCCCGTCCCCGCTCCGGGCGTTGCGGCGCCGTCGCCAGGAGGTGCTCGGTGAGCCCCGCCGTCCGCGCCGTGTTCGAGCTGGCACCGTACCTCGCGGCGCTCGCCGCCGGCGCGCTCCTGCCGCGCCGCTCCGGCTGGGCCGAGCGAGCCGCGCTGGGCTTGACGGCGGCGCTCGCGCTCGCCCTCGTCCGTGGCCTCTGGCCGGGCGCCGCGCCGGCTCCCGCTCCGAGCCCGGCCCTGGAGTGGCCTCACCTGCTGAACGTGATCGTCTTCCTGCCGCTGGTGGGCGCGGCGGCGATCTTGTTCCTGCCGCGGCAGTCCCCGACGCTGCTCCGCAGGTTCACCCTCGGGATCCTGGTCCTCGACCTGGTGGCGTCGCTGTTCCTCCTGCGCGCGAGCCCGGAGCGCGGCTGGCACTTCCAGTTCATCGCCGACTGGTTGCCCTCGTTCGGCATCCGGTACCACGTGGCGATCGACGGCATCAGCCTGTGGCTCGTCCTGCTCACGACCTTCACCACGCCGATCGCGGCGTTCGTCTCCTTCGGGTCGCTGAAGACGAGGGTGAAGGATCTCTGCTTCTCGTTCCTCCTCCTCCAGGGCGGGATGCTCGGCGCCTTCGTCGCGCTCGACCTCTTCCTCTTCTACGTGTTCTGGGAGCTCATGCTCGTCCCCATGCTGCTCCTGATCGGAGTGTGGGGCGGCGTCGAGCGGATCAAGGCGGCGTACAAGTTCTTCCTGTACACGATGGCGGGCAGCGTCCTCATGCTGGCCGCGATCCTGTACCTCGTGTGGTCGCACCGCGAGGTCGCCGGTTACCTCACCTTCGACTACCTCGCGCTCAGCCGCCTCGTCCTGCCGAAGACGGCTGCCTGGCTCTGCTTCGGCGCCTTCCTGCTCGCGTTCGCGATCAAGGTGCCGATGTTCCCGCTCCACACCTGGCTGCCGGACGCGCACGTCCAGGCGCCGACGGGCGGCTCCATCCTGCTGGCGGCGGTCCTGCTCAAGCTCGGGACGTACGGCTACCTGCGCTTCTGTATGGGGATGTTCGGGGGCCCGGCCTGGGGCGCCGCGGCGACCCTCGCCTCCGTCGCCATCTTCGGCGGCATCCTCTACGGCGCCCTCTGCGCCTGGAAGCAGGACGACATCAAGCGCCTCGTCGCCTACTCGTCCGTCGCCCACCTCGGCTTCGTGATGCTCGGCCTCTTCGCGGGGACGCGCGCGGGCGTCGAGGGGGCGATCCTCGTGATGATCAACCACGGCATCGCGACGGGCGCCCTCTTCCTCCTGGTCGGCGTCATCTACGATCGGCGCCACACGCGCATGGTGCGGGAATTCGGCGGCCTCGCGCGGCCCATGCCCATCTACACGGCGGTCTTCGTCCTCGTGACGATGGCGAGCATCGGCGTCCCGGGGACGAACGGCTTCGTCGGCGAGTTCATGGTCATCCTGGGGACGTTCACCTCGATGACGCTCGGGTCGAACGCCCAGATGCAGGGCGTCGCGGCCGCGTTCGGCGTCATCCTCGCCGCCGTCTACATGCTGAGCGTGGTGCAGAAGGTGTTCTTCGGGCCGGTGACGAACCCGAAGAACGCGCACCTCCCCGACCTCAGCGCCCGAGAGACGATCGCGCTCGCGCCGCTCGTCGCGCTCATCTTCGTGCTGGGGCTCTTCCCCCGCATCCTGACGGACCGCATGCACGACTCGGTGGACGCCGTCCTCGAGCGGTACCGGGAGGGGCGCCTGGCGCACCAGGAGCTCCCCGAGCACGCGACGACGGCCCGGCTCCGTGATCGGCGCGGCGGTCCGCTCGAGCGCGGCTACCCGAAGTCGCCGGAGGAGCGGGAGGCCGAGGCCGCCAAGCTCGCCGCGGCGACGGCGCCCGCGTCCGCGCCCGCCGCGCAAGGAGCGCCGCAGTGAACCTCCTGTTCGGGCTGTCGCCGTTTCTCGCCGTGGGCGTCGGCGCGCTGCTGCTCATGCTCGCGGAGGCGTTCGGCAAGCCGAACGTGGCGCCGGGCGTCGAGACGACGGACGCCGGCGCGGGCCGCGCCGGGGAGCTGGCGCTCGGGGCGGCCGTCATCCTCGTGATCGGCGCCGTGCTGAGCGTCGCCGTGTGGGTCGCCGGCCCCGAGTCGCTCCCCGAGCTCACCCAGGTGGCGCCCCACCTCGTGATCGACAAGTTCACCCTCTTCTTCTCGTTCACGCTCTGTGTCGGCGGGGCGCTCGCCGCGCTCCTCGCCGGCGGGTACCTTCCGGAGCACGGGATCGACCGGAGCGAGTTCTTCCCGCTGCTCCTGCTCTCGACCGTCGGGGCGATGGCGCTGTCGGCCGCGGGCGATCTGCTGACGCTGTTCGTCGCGCTCGAGACGATGTCGCTCGGCGTCTACAGCCTGATCGGCCTGAGGCGGGGCAGCCCGCGCGCGGCGGAGGCGGCGCTCAAGTATTTCTTGCTCGGGAGCTTCGCCGCGGCGATCATGCTCTTCGGGCTCGCGCTGCTCTACGGCGCCACCGGCCACACCGATCTCGCCGGCATCGGCGCGGCGGTCCGCTCGATCGGATCGCCCGGCAGCACGGTCTCCGCCGGGAAGATCCTGATTTCGCTCGTCCTCGTGCTCGTCGGGCTGGCGTTCAAGGTGAGCGCCGTCCCGTTCCACCAGTGGACGCCGGACGCCTACGAGGGCGCGCCGACCCCGGCCGCGACCTACATGGCGGTCGCGGTGAAGAGCGCCGCGTTCGCGGTCCTGCTCCGCGTGTTGCTGGTCGGCTTCGGCGACGAGCGCCTGGCGAGCTGGGGCGCGGGCTGGCCGCCGGCGCTGGCGGTGCTGGCCGTCCTCAGCATGACGGTCGCGAACCTCGTCGCCGGGCGGCAGGAGTCCGTCAAGCGGATGCTCGCGTACTCGTCGATCGCGCACGCCGGGTACGCGCTGGTGGGCGTGGTGGCGGCGATGCGCTCGCCCGAGGCGGTGAGCGCCGTGGCGTTCTACCTGCTCGCCTACACCGTCAGCACCGCGGGCGCGTTCGGCGCGCTCATCCTCTGCGGCAGCCGTGGCGCGGAGGCGGTGAGCTACGAGGATCTGGCCGGCGTGGGGAAGCGGCACCCCGCCGCGGCGCTGGCGTTCTCGCTCTTCCTCTTCTCGCTGGCGGGGCTGCCGCCGACGGCCGGCTTCTTCGGCAAGCTGTACGTCTTCCGCACCGCGATCGACTCCGGGCTCTACACGCTCGCGATCCTCGGCCTCGTGAACAGCGTGATCGGCGCGTATTACTACCTGCGCGTGATGGTCTACCTGTACATGCGCGAGCCGGCGCCGGGCGCGCCGCGCGCCGTCACGATGCGCTCCGGCTTCGTCGCGACGGCGCTGGTCGCGGCGGCGATCTTCGTGCTGCTGCTTGGGATGGCGCCGGGCTTCACGCTCGACATGGCGAGCGGCGCGGCGCTCACGGCGCGCTGACACCGCTCGCCCCCGCGCGCTCGGGTCAGCGGTCGAGTCGGACGCGGAGCGCCTGCCGGCCGGCGCCCAGCACGAACGGCGCGTACTCGAGCGTGAGATCGGTCGCCCCGTGCGGGAGGTCGAAGTGGACGAAGCCGGCGGCGCGCGCGCCGGGCGCGAGCTGCTCCGCGCGGAGCTCCGGGGTGCACCCGCCGAACGACGCGGGGTAGCGCTCAGCCGCGCCGTCGACGACGTTGGCGTGGAACGGGTTCACCGGGATGTCGCCGCGTCCGGTGGCCTCGAGCTCGAGGCGCAGGCCGAGGCGGACGGTGCCGGGTCGGCCCGGGAAGGCGGCGGGGGCCGGGCACTCGCGCACCTCACGGACGACGAGGACGTAGTCGCGGGCCTCGGCGCGCTCCCCGATGCGCTTCGCCTCCGCGGGCAGCTCCGGTGGCGGCAACTCCAGCGAGCGCGCGGCTCCCGCGGCCACCGACGCGGCCGGCGGGGCCGCGTCGGTGGGGCCGGCGGTGGACCGCTTGCGGCAGCCGGCCGCCGCCGCGATCGCCGCGAGCCCCCAAATGACGAAGCGGGCGCCCCCCCGGGGGAGCGCCCGCCGCGACGCGCGCGAGTCGCTGGCGCCCGTCACCGACCGAGGTCGAACTTCAGCGTCTGCGTCTTGCCCATGAAGTTCTGCGGCGAATACTGGAACTTCAGGCCGGAGGCCGTCTTCGGCACCTCGAACATCAGCCAGCCCTTGGCCTTCTCGCCCTTGCCGAGCGCGGCGGAGGAGTTGAAGCGCGGCTCGCACGCCTTGGAGCCGATGTACTGCTGCTTCATGACCGTCCCCTCCTTGTCGAGGACCTTCATGTAGATCGTGAGCGGCATCACCTGCTTGTCCGAGTTGCCCTCGAAGGCGAGCTCCACGCCGAGCCAGATGTGATCCTTCTCGGGGCGGTAGTACGGGTTCGGCTTGCACTCCTTCACGTTGTCCAGCGTGAGCTTGAACTCCCCGGCGTCCGCGGTGTCGCCGACGGCGAACGTCTTCGCGCTCAGGTCCGGCGCGGCCGCGCCCGTGGGGGCCGCCGGGGTGGGCGACGGCGTGCCCGCGTTCGGCGCCGTCTCGACCGTCGGGGCCGGTGCGGACTTCTTCTTGCAAGCCAGCAGCGAGCCGACCACCAGCGTGGCGCAGCAGACGACGGTCCAGGGCTTCGGAGTGTTCATCACGGGCGTACCTTTCTTCCCAGGGCGACCAGGGGCAGCACTCTATCGGAGATCTCGCGCGGCAGGAATCGCGGCCACCGTCGCGGCCGCCCTTGCCGCCTGTCGCCCGGGCTGCCAAGACGGGCCTCGCCTCCGCGGCGCTCCCAGGTGATCATGGATTCCGCTCTGACTGAACCCGCGGGGCGCTCCAGGTGCGCGGCGCTCCTGGTGGCTCTCCTCGTGGGCTGCCGGAGCGGCGGGACGGATGGTGCTGCCTCGGCGAGCGCCTCTGCGAGCGCGAGCGCGAGCGCCGGCCCCGCGCCGTTCCCGGTCTCGCCGGAGGTGATCGCGAAGGAGGTCAACCCGACGGGCGCCGCTCCGTATGGGGGGCGGGGAGCCGTCGTGCGTGGCGTGGTGCGCGCCATCGGGCCGGAGTCGCCGCCAGCAGATCCGCGCGTGCTCGCCAAGATCACCGACGACTGTGTCGCCGGGCGCGCCCAGTACGAGAAGCTCTTCCGCGAGGGCGCGGGGCGCGCGCTGGCCGACGTGCTCGTCGCCGTGACGGGGTACGACGCCTTCGTGCCCGCGGCCGCGCCGGCGGTCCGCGTCGTCGTGCGCGAGTGCGCCTTCGAGAAGCGGACGGTCGCGGCGGTGTTCGGCCAGCGCATCGACGTCGCCGCGCGTGGCACCCGGCCGTACATGCCGCGCCTCCTCGGCGCGCGCGAGGGCGTGATGTTGGTGGCGCTGCCGAACGGCGATCCCGTCGGGCTCTATCCGGATCACGTCGGCCGCTTCACGTTGAGCGATCACGCGTTGCCCTTCCTGCGGGGGGACGTGTTCGTGCTCCGCTACGCGACCGCCGCCGTGACCGGCCTGGACGGCCGGTTCGAGATCCGCGGCGTGCCTCCGGGGACGCTGCGGCTGAGCGCGCTGCTGCCGGCGACGCTCCAGACCGTGGAGCGGACCATCGAGGTGAAGGAGGGCGCCGAGGTCGAGCAGGAGCTGGAGCTCCACGCGGCGCCGCCCCCTGCCGCGCCGCCGCCGTCGGCGTCCGCGAGCAGCGCGGCGAGCCCGGGCGCCGCCTCCGCCCCGCCGCGAGCGCGGTGAACCTCCGCGCGCGGCCCGAGGCGGCCGCGAGACCCCAGCTCAGGAGCCCAGCGCGGCGGCGAGGCGCGCGTCGATCTCGCGCTCGAGCGGATCGGCGGCGGGGGGCAGCGCGGCCGCTGCGTCGCGCCACGCGCGCGCCGCCTCTGGGGAGATCCGGCGCGCGAGCAGCTCGGTGAGCAGCCGGGCGCCGAGCGGCCCCGGCGCGACGAGCTCCACGTCCGCGATCGCCGCCGCGCCGAGCCTCGCGCGATCGCCGAGCCCCTCCGCCGCGAGCATCCGCGCCACCCAGGCGTCGCCGTTCGTCGGGTCGGCGCCGAGCACGCGCTCGGCCACCGCGAGCGCGGCCTCGTGGTGCCCGAGCGCCGCGGCGCGGAGCGCGGCCACGGCGGGGTGCAGGCGCGCCTGGCGGGCCGCCGTCGCGAGCTCGTCCGCTCCGGTGGCCTGGTCCACAGCGTCGAGCGGCGTCGCCTCCGCGGGCGCGCGCGTCGCGCGACGACCGACCGCGAGCAGCGCGGCGCGCGCGCGGACCCGGCGCGCCGGATCGTCCCGGCGCTCGGCGAACGCGAGGAGCGCCTCCCACGTCGAGCGCACGTGCGGCCACTGCGTGACGATCGCGTCCAGGTGGTCGCCCGCCAACGCGGCCCGCCCGGCCCGCTCGTGGATCTCGGCCAGCGAGAGTGCGATTTCGATCGAGCGCGGGTCGAGCGCCAGCGCGCGCTCCGCGTCGGCGGTGGCGCCCGCGAGCTCGCCGCGCGCGAGGCGACAGCGCGCGCGCTCGTGCGGCACCCCGGCCCACTCGGGGGCGTCGCGGGCGGCCCGGCGGAAGAGCGCCTCCGCGCGCGCGGGTGAGGCCCCGCACGCGAGCGCCGCCAGCCGGACGAGGATCTCGGGCGCGTCGGGATCCTCCTCGAGCGCGAGCGCGTAGAGCTCGAGCGCGGCCTGACGGTCGCCTTGGGCTTCGGCGAGCGCGGCCTTCGCGTAGAGCGCATAGGCGCGCTCGTCGATGTAGCGATCGGGGAGCGGCTGGCCCTCGTGCGTGCGCTCCACCGACCACAGGGATGCCGCACAGCCCGTGGTCGCTGCGAGCACCCCGGCGAGGGTCACGAGGGCCGCCGGCCGACCGGGCCGGCGCCGAGCCCCGCTCGGATCGCGCGCCGCGGCGCTCACCGGAGGAGCTCGGAGAAGGCGGAGAGGAAGGCGTCGTCCTCGTCGCGGGTCCCCACCGTCACGCGGAGCTGATGCGCGAGTCGCCCGCCGCGGGCGTGGAAGCTGCGCACGAGCACGCCGCGCGCGGCCAGCGCCGCGTAGAGCTCGCTCGCGGGTCGCTCGGTGCGGAGCCAGACGAAGTTGGCGTGGCTTGGCGTGACCACGACCCCCGGCAGCGCCGCGAGCGCGCGCTCGAGCCGCGCCCGCTCCTCGACCACGTGGGCGACGACCCGCGAGATCTCGCCGGAGAGCTCGTCGAGCGCGACGCGAGCGAGCTCCTGCGACACCGTGGGGAGATCGTAGGGCGGGCGCACCTTGTCGAGCTCGTGCACCAGCTCGGGCCGCCCGAGGAGCCAGCCGACCCGCAGCGCCGCGAAGCCGACCTTGCTGAGCGTCCGCAGGAGCGCGACGTTCTCGTGCGACTCGAGCAGGTCGCGAGCGTCGCCGCTCGCGTAGTCGACGTACGCCTCGTCGACGACGAGCAGCGCGCCGCGGGCCAGCTCGGCCAGCGCCGCGAGCGTCTCGCGTGAGGCGACCGTGCCCGTCGGGTTGTTCGGGCTCGCGAGGAACACGAGGTTCGGCGCCGCGAGCTCGATCGCGCGCTCGAGCGCCGGGAGGCTCGGGTGCCACGCCGCGTCGAGCGGTACCTCGACGACCCGCAGGCCGCGGGCGCGCGCGCTCGCGCGGTACATCACGAAGGTGGGCGTAGTCGTGACGACCGCGGCGCTCCCGTGCCGGCCCCGCGGGCGCGCGAGCGCCGTCAACAGCGTACAGATGACCTCGTCGCTGCCCGTCCCCACGAGCACCCGATCGGGCTCGACCCCCGCTCGGCGGGCGATCGCCTCCCGGAGCCGGTGCGCCGTCGCGTCCGGGTAGCGCTCCCAGGCGGTGGCGGCCGCGGCGGCGGCGAGGCGCTCCCGGGCCTCGACGGACAGCAGCGGAGGCGCCTCGTTGGCGTCGAGGCGGACGGCGAAGTCGCCCTGCGCCGGGGCGTAGGGGCGGAGCTCGGAGAGCTCGGGCCGGAGCAGCTCCGAGAGGGCGAAGCGCGGCACGTCATCCACTGCGGCGCCTGGCTCGCTCATCGCGGCGGAGCATGTCACCCCGCGGCCGCACCGAGCAAGCCACCGCGGAGGCCTGGCCACCCCAATTCACGGGTACCATGCTCCCCGCCATGCAGCAGCTGAGCGCCCTCGCCCGGTCCCCGAAGAGCCCCGGCCGCCTGGTCCCGTTCCGCTTCCGCGCGATCGGCGGCAAGGTGCTGCTCACCTCCTACTTCGGCGACTGGCTGTTCGTGACGGAGGAGGAGTTCGCCGCGCTGTACCGGGGCGAGCTGCCGGCGGGCCTCGAGCCGCGCCTCGCGGAGCGACGGTTCCTCCGCGATCGCGTCCACGCGGGCGATCTCCGCGCGCGCTTGCTCGAGCGGCAGAGGTTCCTCGACTGGGGGCCCCTCCTCCATATCTTCGTGGTCACCCTGCGCTGCAACGAGACCTGCGTCTACTGCCACGCCAGCCGCGCCGAGATGGACCGCGTGGACACGGACATGTCACGCGAGACGGCCGAGAGGAGCGTCGACCTGGCGCTCTCCAGCACCTCGCCCCGGATCACGATCGAGTTCCAGGGAGGCGAGCCGCTCGCCAACTTCCCGATCGTGGAGCACGTCGTGAAGTACGGCATCGAGAGAAACCGCGCGTTCGGCAAGGAGCTCGAGTTCACGATGGTGACGAACCTCTCCTTGATGACCGAGGAGAAGCTCGAGTTCCTCATCCAGAACAAGGTGCAGATCTGCACCAGCATCGACGGCCCGGAGAACCTGCACAACAAGCAGCGCGTGCTGGTGGGCGACAACTCCTACCGCGTGGCCGCGCGCTGGATCGAGCGCATCAACCAGCGCTACGTCGAGCTCGGGCTCGATCCCGTGCTCTATCATGTCGAGGCCCTGCTCACGACGACCCGCCCCGCGCTCGACCTGCCGCGGGAGATCGTGGACACCTACGTCGGCCTCGGCTGCCGCTCGATCTTCCTCCGGCCGCTCGACCCTTTCGGGTTCATGGATCGCACGCACGACAAAGTCGAGTACGAGCGCGCTCGCTACATGCGGTTCTACTCCCAGGCGCTCGACTACATCCTCGAGCTGAACCGCCAGGGGGTGCAGGTCATGGAACGCTACGCGTCCATCTTCCTCACCAAGATCCTGACGGGCACGGATCCGAACTTCCTCGACATCCGGAGCCCCGGCGGCGCGGGCATCGGGCAGCTCACCTACAACTACGACGGCGGGATCTACACCAGCGACGAGGGACGCATGCTCCGCGAGCAGGGCGACGAGACGTTCCGCATCGGTGATGTCGCGACCTCGCGCTACCGCGAGCTCATGCTGCACGACACGGTGCGCGCGATGCTCGTGGCGTCCTTGCTCGACGTACAGCCGGACTGTGTGGCGTGCACGTACGCGCCGTACTGCGGCGCCAAGCCGGAGCACAGCTACAAGACGCTCGGCAGCCTCCAGGGGCGCATGCGCGAGAGCCACATCTGCGCCGTCCACAAGGGGATCCAGGACGATCTCTTCCGGCGGCTCGCCGAGGCGGACGAGGCGACGCTGGACATCTTCCGTCGTTGGACGACGGTGCGCGAGCGGGCGCACTTCCTCCAGACGGCGGCGATGGGGTCGTGAGCGGGCGCGCGCGCCGCTTCTCCGCGGGGCGCCAGGCCCGGCGGCGAGAGCCCGCCCGTGGGCGGTGCGAGGCGGTCATGGTACGAGCCGGCGCGTGAAGCCGCGCGCCCCGCTGCGACGAGTCGGGCTGGTGGGCGACGCTCACTGCCAGGCGGGAGCGCTCGCGAGCGCCGTCTCCTTCCT
This sequence comes from Polyangiaceae bacterium, assembly GCA_020846005.1. Taxonomy (GTDB): domain Bacteria; phylum Myxococcota_A; class Polyangia; order Polyangiales; family Polyangiaceae; genus JADLEQ01. The sequence goes on along the minus strand of JADLEQ010000035.1, from coordinate 29,318 downwards.
GCGGGCGCAGGGCGTGGACGCCCTGCTGCAGGTGGGCGACATCCTCGACGGCGACGGCGACGCGACGCGCACCTGCGAGCTGCTGGAGGAGCACGACTTCATCGCGGTCGCGGGGAACCACGACCGCTGGGCGCTCGGCGACACGATCCGCGACCTCCCGCACGCGACGCGCCTCGCTGAGCTGAGCGACGACGCGGCGCGCTTCCTCCGCTCGCTCCCCCGCACCAGGGAGCTCGAGACGGCCGCCGGGCTCGCGCTCCTCTGCCACGGCCTGGGCGAGAACGACATGGCCTGCGTCAAGGCAGACGACGGTGCCGACCGGCTCGCCGCGAACGCGGAGCTCCAGGCGCTGCTCGCCGCGGGTCGTCACGCGTGGGTCTTGAACGGCCACACCCACGAACGGCTCGTGCGCCGGGTCGGGTCATTGACGATCGTGAACGCCGGCACGCTCCTCCCGGGGGACTCCCCCTGCGTCGCGGTGGTGGACTTCGCCGCCGAGAGCGCCGCGTTCTTCGACTGGGCAGAGGGCGGGCGCTTCCGCCCGGCCGAGACGGTGCGGCTCGACTCGTGGGCGGAGGTGTTCTGAGGCGGCCGCGCGCTGGGCTGCCCCCGTCGGGGTCGGCGCGGGGGTCGGCGTCGCGCATCGCTCTTTTGGATTGATGGCGCGCCCGCCGGCGCGCCAGCCAGCGCACCATGAAGTCCTCGCCGTGGTCGCTCGTCGCGCTCGTGGTCGTGTGGTCCTGCGGGGGCGAGGAGTCTGCCAGCGGCGCGGGCAACGGCGGCGCCGGCGCCGCTGACTCCGGGCTCGGGGACGCCGCGGGCGGCGCGGCCGGCGCCGCGGGAGCGAGCGGCGCGGCGGGCGTCGAGCTGGGCGCTACCTGCAGCGTCGACACCGACTGCGGCTCGCTCCGCTGCTACGGCCCGGAGGTCCAGGACCCAGTGTTCCGAGGGGGACCGGCCCATGGCTATTGCTCGGAGCCGTGCGAGGAGGACGCAGACTGCGCCGCGATCGTCCCCGGGGCGCTGTGCGCCCGCAACGTCTCGCTGGGCGCCCAGGGCAGGTGCCTCCTCGGCTGCGAGCGGACGCCCGGAAGCTGGTACGAGGCGCTCCCCGAGGGCAAGTGCCAGGGTCGCAACGACGTCGTGTGCAGCGCGGGCAACGACCGCCCCGGCGCGGCCTATTTCGAGCCCAGCGAGTTCGCGTGCGTGCCCTGGTGCGGCTCGGACGCCGACTGCCCGGCACCCCTCCTGTGCGGTCCGCTCGACGGGACGTGCAAGGAGACCCTCCCGGACCCGACGAGTCGACTCCCTGTCGGCAGCGCGTGCGACCCGGCCGCTCCGAACCGCTGCCTGGGGCTTTGTCTCGACTTCTCGTCGCTCGCGCAGCCGGGCACGGGGCCTGCGGGGATGTGCAGCCGGCCGTGCGCGATCGGCTCACCGGAGACGACGACGCAATGTGGCGGCCCGGACTCCGGCCTCTGCGGCTACTTCTACCCCAGCGTGCGCGGACCGGGCGACGCGTCCTTCTGCATGCCAGCGTGCGACACGCACGCCGACTGTCTACCGGAGCTCGGGATGTACTGCGGAGGCCTCGATCCGGCGCCGACGACGCGCGGCTTCTGCTACACCCCGGACGACTGCGCGAGCGCGGCGTGCGCGCAGCCGAACAGGACGTGCCTGGATACCCCGATGGGCAAGCGCTGCATCGACACGCGCTACGGGATCGTCTCCGCCGGGGGCGCCGGGGGCAGCGGGGGTGCGGCGGGCGCGGCGGGCGCGGCGGGCGCGGGCTCGTAGCGGCGCTCGACCACCGTCCGGCGCGGGGCTGGGGCCCCGCGCGGAGCCTGGCGGGAGGGGCCCCCAGCCGAATGGCGGGGGGAGGGGCTGCCGTCAGCCGCTCCCCACGAACCGGTGCGCGATCACCGGGGCGCCCCCTGACCGGAGGGCACGGCGCCCCCCTTCCGTCCGAGCGCGACCGGTGGGTGACCCGGCGGGGCTGGGGCCCCGCGCGGAGCCTGGCGGGAGGGGCCCCCAGCCGAATGGCTGGGGGAGGGGCTGCCGTCAGCCCCTCCCCTCCAACATCGAGCGGGAGAAGGGATTCGAACCCTCGACGTCAACCTTGGCAAGGTTGCACTCTACCACTGAGTTACTCCCGCGGCGGGCCGGAACACATACGCGCCGCACCGTGAGCTGTCAAGGCGGCGGCGGCGGCGCGCCGGCCGGCGCGCGAGGGCGCCCGGGACCCGGCCAAGAGAGCTCGCCCGGCCGGGCCTGGAGGTGACCCTCAGCCTGCGCCGCGCCGGCGGGAGAGGGCCTCCGCCGCGGCCCGGCCGCTGGTGCCGGCGATGACCAGGACCGCCCCCGCGATCGCCCACGACCCGGGCACCTCGCGGTGGAGGAGGAAGGCCCAGACGGGATTCAGCACCGGCTCCACCAGCAGCAGCAGCGACGCCTCGAGCGCCCGGACCCCGGCCAGGCCTCGCGTCATCAGCGCGTACGCGAGCCCGATCTGGAACACCCCGAGGAAGAGGAGGACACCCCAGTCGGCCACCGTCGCCGCGAGCGGGAAGGTCCACGGCAGGCAGAGCCCGAAGGCCACCAAGTTGCCGACCACCACCGCGCCGCCCGCCTCGCCGGGGCGCGCCCCCGCGCGCGACCCGAGCCACCGGAGTCCCATGATGGTGAGCGCCCAGGTGACGCCGGACGCCGTCGCCAGCACGTTCCCGGTGAGCGGATCCGGCGCCGTCACCCGCGGGGGCTCCACGCCCACGAAGAAGCACCCGAGCCCGAGCGCCGCGAGCGCGAGGAACGCCACGTCGCTCCTGCGCAAGCTCTCGCCGAGCAGCGCCGGGCTCGCGAGGAGCACCCAGAGCGGCGCCGTAGATTGGAGGAAGATGGTGTTCGCGGCCGTGGTGAGCTTGTTGCCGCTCACGAACAGGATCAGCGTGAACGCGTAGCCCGCGCCGATCGCGGCCGATCGCAGCGTGATCCCGCGCAGCGCTCCGGGCAGCAGCACGGCGACCGCGACCGCGGCGATCAGGGAGCGGAGCCCCGCGACCTGGAACGCGGTGAGCGAGGTGGCCTTGATCGCGGCGCCGCCCGTCGAGAAGCACACCGCGGCGGCGACGAGCGCGAGCCGCGCGCGGAACGCTGCGTGGCCAGCCGCGGGCTCGAGCGTCGGCACGGCCGCTCTCTACCAGACGGTAGGCGCCGGCGCAGCGAGCTCCGCGCGGTGCGCCCCGCGGCGCGTCACAGGGGGAACGTCGCGCTCACGCTTCAGCCTCCGGGGGCGCGCGTCGGCGTGGCGGCCACGCCGGGCCGCGCCGACTCTACGCGCGGGTGGAGGAGGTACGGCATCGAGGAGCCGACGGCCGTCCCCACGGCCGCGCCTGCGCGAGCCGCCCGGAGCGGCGTGGCCAGCGCCAGCGCCGCGGCCGTCACGCCCAGCCGCGCCCGCGTTAGGCTACCGCTCGCGTGACCCGAGTCGACCCTCCGCCGGCTCACCCCGAGCCCTCCGCCGTGCCGGACTGCCTCACCTGCGGCGTGTGCTGCCTCGAGGCGAGCGACGGGCGAATCCTCGTGCCGGCCGAGGACATCGCGCGCTGGGCGGCGGTCGGTCGCTACGATCTCGTCGAGCTCGTGGTGCCGGGCCACTTCGGCGAGCGCGGGTTTGCCTCGCGAGAGGACGGCGCCTGTGTCCACCTGGGGACCCGGAAGAACCCGCGTGCCTGCTCGATCTACGAGCTGCGCGGCACGACCTGCCGGGACTTCCCGCCCGGGTGTCCGCAGTGCCACGAGTTCCGCCGCACGCACGGCGTGGAGTAGGGGGCGCCGGGGGCCGCGCGCTCAGGCCGGGCGCGGCTCGCTCCGTCCCCGTTGCGACTCCGCCGCCTCGACCGCGAGCCGGTCCACGCGGTCGTTGAACGGATCGCCGCCGTGGCCCTTCACCCAGCGGAAGCGCACGCCGGGTCGCGCGTTCACCAGCGCAATCAGCGGCTCCCATAGATCGCGGTTCGCGACCGGCTCGCCCTTGCTGTTCTTCCAGCCGCGCTTCACCCACCCCGGCCACCACCGGTCGTTGAAACACTTCACGACGTACGCCGAGTCGCTCACGATCTCGACCGGGCCGTCGTTCGCGCGCAGCGCCTCGAGCGCGGCGCGGATCTCCATGCGCTGGTTCGTGGTGTGGGGCTCCGCGCCGCTCCCGAGCGCGCCGCTCGTGCAGAGCCACGCCCACCCGCCGGGGCCCGGGTTCCCGCGGCACGCGCCGTCGGTGTAGATGGTCTTCATCGTCGATCGTGCCTCGCCCGCCAGCGGCGCCGCGCGCCGAGCGCGCCCGCCGCGATCCACCCGAGGAGCCCGAGCGCCCCCGTGCCGCGCGCGCCGGTCGTGCGGCACGCGCAGCCGCCCGAGAGCGCCGCGGCGCCGGCGCGCTCGACGGCGAGCTCCACCTGCGCGCGGTCATCTGCGGGCGTCGCCTCGCAGCCGCTCGCGACGAGCCGCGCGTCGAGCCGGAGCGGGCCCGCGTCCCGCGGCAGGGCCGTCACCGAGACGGTGGCGCGCGCGCCCGGCGCGAGATCGCCGAGCGCGCAGCGCGCCTCGTCGCAGCCGCCGCGCGGGCTGGTCGCGCCGACGAGCGTCCCGCCGTCCACCGCGATCTCGACGGCGACGTCTTCGCGCGGCGTCGCGCCGCGATTCACGATCGCCAGCGTGATGGTCGTGGCCTCGCCCGCCGTCGCGCGCGGCGGCGCGAACGCCTCCAGGCCGAGGTCGCCCTCGGTGAACTCGAGCACCTCGTGCCGGAGCCCCGCGAGGTTGGTGTGATGCAGCAGGAGGAGCGGGGGGAGCCCGCCGGCGGGCGCGTCGAAGCGCACCGGCCCCGGACCGACGAACACCGGCCGCCCCTCGAGCCCGTAGGGCGTCGCGTCGACGGTGGGCCGCGAGAGGTCGACGACCACCTCATCGGTGGTGTCCGACTCGCTGAACGTGTCACGCCCGCGCGCGAACGCTGACCACGAGAGGACGGGCGCCGCCTCCGTCACGCCGAGGTCGCGCAGGAACGCGCTCATCACCAGCACCGAGCTGCCGAACGGCGCCGAGTCGAGCAGCTCGGCGTTGAGCAGGTTGACGTACCTGCGAGACGCCGTCGGCTCGTCCGTCCGCGCGTCGTACGCGACGGCGACGAGGGAGTCGGCGTACGGCCCCTCTGAGGTGAGCGGCTCGAGCTCGAGCACGAAATCGCGGGTGCCGTCCGCGCCCGCGTCGATCCCCACGCCGAGGCGGCCGAGCTGGCCGAGCGCCGGCGTCGTCCACGAGCCAGCGACCGCGACGGCGAAGTGGACGCTGCCTTCGGTGAAGCCGACGGTGAGGGCGTCCGTCGCCACGCCGGTGGCGAGCACGTCGCTCGCCGCGGCCTCCGGATCGGTGTCGGAGCTCGCGCGGCGGGGGCTCGTCACGCCGAGCGCGAACACGCTCGTGACCGGCGAAGCGGTGGCGCTCGGCCCCTCCAGCTCCAGCACCACCGCGCCGGTCGCGTCGCGGGTGGGGCAGGCGCCGGCGACGCCCCGCCGCTCGGCGCCCGCGCGCACGAACAGCGAGTAGGGCAGGGCGAGCGCGTTGCCGGCACCCTCCAGGCGGAGCACGCCGCTCGCCTCGCGGAGGAAGTGCCGCGGCTGGCCGAAGCCCGACGTCGCGGGTGTGACCGGGTCCGGCGCGTGGGGGGGGAGCTCGGCCGGGTGGATCTCGACCTCGAGCGACAGCGTCGCCGTCGCGCCGGGGGCGAGGGTGATGGTCGCCGGCGTCACCGAGACGGTGACGCCCGGGATCGGGTACGTCGCCGCGGCCGAGGTCGCGAGCGTCACCGGCGCGGCGCCGTGGTTCTCGACGACCACCTCGCGCGTCTCGCGCTGGTCCTCGCTCGCCCACACCATGCCGAAGGACGGCACCGTGGAGCCGCTCGCCGCCCGCGCGCTCACCGCGAGGTCCACCGCGCGCTCCACGTCCACCCGGCCCGCTCCCACCAGGGACGCCGTGTACGGCTGCCCGCTGTCGTCGAAGAGCGGCGTCGCGGCGCCCACGAGGAGGGCCTTCGCGTCGAGCGGATCGAGCCCGGGGCGCGCCTGTCGGAGCAGCGCGGCCGCGCCGGTGACGACCGGACACGCCATGCTCGTACCCTGGGAGCTCCGGGGCTCTCCGCCCGAGCCGACGCGCGCGGAGTCGATCGCGGCGCCGGGAGCCGCGATCTCGGGCTTGGCGATCCAGCCCTCCGCCGCCGGCCCTCGGGAGCTGAACGGCGCGAGCTGCTCCGCGCCGCCGCCCGCGAACGGCACGGCGGGGTCGAGCCGGACCACGAGGCCCTGGGAGAGCGCTGCGCGGAGCGCGGCGCCGTCGGCCTGACGGATCATCACGCCGGGGATCGGCACCGAGCCCGGATCCCCGCCCCCCATCGCGAACGGCAGCGGCGAGTCCTCGTTGTCGACGACCACCGCGGCGACTGCGCCCGCCGCCACCAGCCGCTGAATCTTGTTCTGGAACGAGCACGTCCCGCGATCGACGAGCGCCACCTTGCCGGCGAGGGCGGACGCGTTCGTCAGCGTCGCGCACCCGAGCGCGGGTTCCGCCGCGACCAGCGGCGCCTCGATCGGGCCGGACGTCGCCAGGCGCGTGGTGAAGCCGCCCTCCGCCGCAGCGAAGCTCGCCACCGCCGCCGCAGGCGCCACCACCGAGAGCGTCAACAGCGCGGCGTCCGTGCTCGCGGCGACGGCCAGCGCCTCCGGGTACACCGCCGGCGAGCCGACGGAGAACGTCGCGTCGCCGTCATTGCCGGCGGCGACGACCACCAGCGTGCCGAGCTCCGTGAGCGCGCGGACCTGCTCCGCCTCGCCCGTGCTCGCGAGCCCGTACGCGACGCCGAGCGACGCGTTGACCACGTCCAGCCGATCGGAGAGGTCGCCGTCTTCGTTTGGGTCCGCCGCGCGCTCGAGCGCGGCTCCGAGCATCGAGGTGCCGCCCGAGCAGCCGAAGATCTTCAGCGCGTAGAGCGAGGCCTCCGGCGCCACGCCGGGTCCGACGCGGAACGCCGCCGGATCCAGGCTCGCCGCGTACGGGCCCGCGTAGGCGCTCCCGGCGGCCGTCACGCCCTGGCCCGCGGCGATGCCGGCGACGTGCGTGCCGTGGCCGCCCGCGACCTGCTGGCTCTCGCCGCGCACGCAGTCGAGCGGATCGGCGTCGGGCCGCGGGTTGAAGTCCGTCTCGCCGTACGTGTCCCCGACGAAATCCCAGCCGCCGACGACGCGCGCCGTCGGGAACGTCCCGGGCTCGACCACGTCCGGATCGTTGGCGTCGTACGCGGACGTGGTGCCTGCGCCGCCGAAGTCCGCGTGCGTGTAGTCGATGCCGCTGTCGATGATGCCGACGCGTACGCCCCGCCCAGTGAGCGGGGACGACCGCGCCCAGAGCCGGGGCGCACCGGTCACGGGCACCGCGCTGAGCAGCGTCCGGCTGTAGACCGGAGCCCGCTCGACGTGGCGCACGCCCGCGATCGCGGCCAGGCGCCGGGCCGCGCTCGCCGGCGCGAGGACGACCAGCGCGTTCGTCGTTCGCGAGAGCGTCGCGACCACCTCGCCGCCTGCGGCCGCGACCGGCTCGCCGAGCTCGGTGTGGAGCGCCTCGAGCTCGCGCACGCGCACCCGCGACGCGCGCGCCTGCGCCGCGGCCGACGCGGCGCCTCGCGAGGACTCGACCGCTGACGGCCCCTCGAGCCGGAGGTACCAGGTCGCGATCGCGTCCGCCGCGCCGCGCGGGGGCTCGGCGGCGCGCGTCGCGGCCTCCGCGCGCCGCGCCCCGGGCGTACCGTCCCCCGGCATCGTGGAGCACGCCGCCGCCAGGACGAGCGCGCCCCCGATCGCCGCGCACCACGAGCGGGCGCGCGGCTCGAGACTCCCCCCGAGAGACGCGCGCCGGGGCGCGCTCACTCGCCGCCCGAGAGGACCGCCTTCAACCCGGCTCGGACGACGAACAGGAAGACCTCGAAGGCCTCGTTCGTCTTCGCGTCGTCCCCCTCGACGTACTCCGCGATCGCCAGGCCGTTCAGCACGGCGAGCAGGAGCGTCGTCAGCCCCTCGAGCTGCGGGATCTTGGACGCGTCGGCGCCGAGCACCTCGGCGATGCCCTCGCCGATCAGCTTGCGCGCGTCCTTCTGTAGCCCCGCCGAGCGGCGCTTGAGCTCCGGGTCGCGGCGAGAGGCGGACCACACCTCGATGTTCAGCGCCGTCGCGGCCGGGTTCTTGCGGATCGTCTCGCGGAGCGACCGCATCGCCGAGAGCGCGCGCTTCGTCTGCGAGCCCTCCGCGGCGCCGAGCGACGCCCGCACCTGGTCGAGGTAGCGGTGGTACGCGTAGCTCTGCACCTCGTGGATGAGGGCGCCCTTGCTGGCGAAGTAGTAGTGGACGATGCTCTTGCGCAGCCCGAGCTCCTTGCCGATCTCGGCCAGCGTGGTCGCGCTGAAGCCGTTCTCGGCGAAGCACTTGGCGGCGGCCGCCAGGATCGACGCGACGCGGGGGTTCTCCCAGTCGACCGCGCGGGGGGCGTGCTCGGTGTCCTTGGCCTCGGAGGGTGTCTTTTCCATTGGAATTACGATGGGTTACGACATTTGCTCGGCGGCAAGACGTGCCGCTGAGCCTCGGGCCGCCCCAGGCGGCGCGGCGGTTCTCCCCCGCCCGGGGGAGGCCGTCAAGCGGGGCCGGACGGTCGCCCGGACCGGCGCGGCGCGGGGGCCAGCGGGGTCGGCGGGCGGCCTCGGTCGGCGTATGTTCACGCCCCGTGATCCCCAGGCCCCAGGGCGTGCGCGCGTTCGTCTGTGTTCGCTGCGGGCATACGCTCGAGCTCCCCGCGGATCCGAGCGCGTTCCACGTCGACTGCCCGTACTGCGGCACGGACAACGTGCTCCCGCCCGAGCTGATCCAGGCGCGGCAACGCCAGCACGAGCTCCAGCTCCGCGAGCGCGCCGAGGCCGCGCGGTCGGCGGAGCGGGCCCAGGCGACGCGCGCGCGGACGATCAAGGTCGCGCTCGGGATCGGCGCCGCGCTGCTCGTGCTCGCGGTGATGGGCGCCGGAGTCCTGGTCCTCGTGTTCCGCGCGGGCGAGTCGCGCGTCGCGGCGACGGATCCGACGCGCAACGGCCACGCCGCGATGCTCGAGCGCATCGCCGCGATGCGCGCCAAGGACGCCTGCGACCGCATCCTGGTGCAGCCCGCCGCGCACGGCGCCGGGGAGTCGGGCGTCGTGTCGCTCGACATGGTGGCCGGGGATCACTGCGTGCACGTGCTCGGTACGTCGGCGTCCGCGCCGCTCACGCTGCGCTACACGACGCCGCAGGTCGCGCTGCGCACCCCCGTGCCCCCCGCGGCGCCCGTCATCGACTACCGCCTGTGCGCCGAAGAGACGGCGAACCACGCCTTCGAGATCACCTCGCCGGGAGGCGAGCCGTTCACGGTCGCCGCGCTCGAGTGCGCGCGCAAGCCGGCCGAGGGCGGGGCGCGCAGCAAGGTCGACGATCCGGCGACGAACGGCGTCGCGCGGGCGAAGGCGAGGCTCGATGAGCTGTTCAAGGCCGGCTGCAACTACGTGGTCGCGCAGCCGACGGTGCAGCGGGGCAAGCAGACCTTCACGTTCACGTCCAAGGCGAACGCGCCGTGCCTGAACGCCGTCCTCGCCAGCCAGTACGAGGACGTCCGGCTCCAGGCGAGCCTCACCGATCCCGATGGCTTCGTCCTCCCCGTGCCCCCGCCGGGGCGCGAGCTCCGCGTGATGTATTGCCCGGCGAAGGAGGGCAAGTACACGCTGAGCGTGCAGCCCTCGAGCTGGGATCACTACGCCGAGGCCGCGATCGACTGCCCGCGCGACGGCCGCGAGGGCCTCCGCCGCGCGAACGAGCTGCGCAAGCCGCAGTGAGGGGCCGAGGTCACCGGCCGTAGCGACGCGCGAGCACCGCGCGGAACTCGGCGGCAGGCGCGATCAGATCCTGCGCCAGCTCGGGCGGCGCGCCGAGCGCCGCGGCCTTGCGCCGAGCGATCTGGGCGAACGCCTCCTCGGGGCGCGCGCCTCGCTCGCACAGCACCGCGGCGATCGTGCTCACGCTCCGCGACATCCCCGCCGCGCAGTGGACGAGCAGGTTGCCTCGCGCGAGCTGGCGCGTCGCGAACGGGAGCGCGACCTCGAGCATCAGCTCGAACTCCGTCTCTCCGGCGCCACCGTCCTCGATCGGGACCTCGAGCCACTCCGTGAACGGATCCTGCGGCGCGTGGACGCGCGGGTCGTCGTCGAACAGCGGCACCGGGCAGAGCGAGATCACCCCGGCGAACGGGCGCGCGACGCTCTCCGGCTCGACCAGGCGGGCCGCGCCCGCGAGCGCCGCCGCCCCCGCGTCGTAGTCACCGAGATAGAGCCGCGGCCCGATGCGCCACATGGCGCACGTTCACTTCGGCTTCGTGGCGGGAGGCGTCGCCTTCTCCGGCGGCTTCGGCGGCGTCGCGACCGGGGGCGGGGGCACCTTTCCGGACGCGGCCGGGCTCGCAGAGCCGGCGGCCGGCGCGGCGCTCGCGGCGGCCGGCGCGTCGTCGTCGTCGTCGTCGTCGTCGTCGTCCCGACCCGCCGCGGACTGGGCGGAGCCGGCCGGCGCGGCGGACGGTTCGTCGGTGTCGTCGTCGTCCTCCAGCGAGGACGGCGTGACGACCGGCGAGACGGTGGGGACGCTCGGCTCGGGTGCGCCGCAGCCGAACGCGACGACCACCACGAGGGAGCCCAGGAGCGAGCCGATGACCCAGGGGCGCAACATGACGGCAGGCTACGCCGCGCCGGCGCGAGCGGTCAACCGCCGTCTTCCTTCGGTTCCCCGGCGCCTGCCTCCGTCCGCTCCCAGAACGGCATGCCCGCCTCCTTGGTCCACCCCGGCTTGCCGTACGTCCCCGGCTCCCGCTGCTCCTGGAACCTCGTGGAGCCAGGCGTCTGCGTCAGGACGAGCAGCTCGTCGGCCACGTACTCGCCGTGGGAGTCGTCCGCCGCGCGCTTGCCCTCGCGTTCGGCCTTGCCGGTGCCCACGCGCACGATCTGGGCCGTCGGCGGGTAGACATCGTGCCACCGCTCGCGGACGGCGTGATCCCCGTCCCGCACGATGCGGTAGCGGCGCACCTTGAAGCCCGGGACGCCGCGCTGGGCGAGCACGCGCGCCCCCTCCGGGAGCGAGTCGTCCTCGCGCTCGACCTGCTCGTACGGCACCGCCGCCTCGATGCGGCGGATGAGCGTCACCGTCCGCGTCCGCGCCGGGCCGAGGATCTCCGCACGCACCACCCCGCTCTTCACCGTCTCGTGGATGACGACCGGGAAGGGGAAGGGGTTCCTCACCTTGAAGTCGATCGTCGGGTAGACGACCGTCGCGTCGAGGCCCATCTTGATGTACGAGCTCGGCCGCGTGTGGGGGACACGCTGCACGATCTCGAGCCCGGCGAAGAGCGCGGCGCCGTGCAGCGTGCCGGAGATCTGGCAGGTCCCCCCGCCGATGCCGTCGACCAGCTCGCCCTGCGCGATCACCGGCGCGACCTTGTAGCCGTTCGCCTCGTCGCGCGGCCCGACGACGGTGTTGAACTCGAGGAGCTCGCCCGGGAGCAGCACCCAGCCGTCGAGCTTGCTCGCCGCCAGGCGGAGGTTGAACGTGCGGGCGGCGTAGCGCTCGCTCCGGTCGTACGGCGTCTCGAACCAGCCGAGCACGCCGTTCGGGTCCACGTTCGCGAGCTCGCTCGCGCGGCGGCGCGGCGCCCGCTCGACGAACACCGCCGCGGCGCGCGGCTCGCCGCTCGTGACGGCGCGCCGGAGCGCGAGGAGCGTCGCGTCCACGTCGAGCAGGCGCCCGACGACCTCGGGCACGAGCTGCTTCTTCTCGAGGTCGAGCCGCGCGTCGACCGGCGTGCGGTCGTGACGATCCTTGAGCACGAGCAGCTCGGCGATGGCCGCCTCCGTCCCGAGCGACACCGGGACGGGCAGCGCCAGCGGGCCGCCGCCGCGCGCCGCGTGGACGCGGCGCAGCGCGCTCGTCGGGTCGGCGGCGTCGCGGACGAGGGCGTGCAGCCGCACCAGATCGATCTCGGCGCCGAGGCGCCCGAGCGGCACCTCCTCGCGCTGGTCGTCGGGGAGCTCGAGCACGACGCGGCGGGCGACCCAGCGGCGCACCCGCGCGAGCGCCTCGTCGCGGGCGCCGTCCCCGAGCGGCAGCGGCTCGCCGAGCAGCGTCACCGGCGGCGCCGGCTCCGTCTCCCCGGGGCCGGCCACCCGCGGCACCAGGACGAGGCCGAGCGCGAGCCCGGCGAGCGCCGCGATGCCGATCGCGAGCGCGGCGCGGCGCCGCGCGCCGAGTCGGACCACCCGGTCGTGGAGCGCCCGGGCGCGGGCGAGGAGGGCGGGCATGCCGGGGGTGTAGCAGCGGCGCGGTCGGGGATCGCCCTGCTAGATTGCCCGGCGCCCCATGCCCGGCGAAGCCCTCGCCCAGAAGCTCGCCGAGCTCCCCGCCGCGCCCGGCTGCTACCTCTTCCGAGACGCGGCCGGGCGCGTCCTCTACGTCGGGAAGGCGAAGAGCCTGCGCTCGCGGGTGCGCAGCTACTTCGCGGACGGGGCGCGGGACGAGCGCGCGTTCACGGCGCGGGTCGACGAGCTCGTGGCGGACGTGGAGACGGTCGTCACCGCCAACGAGAAGGAGGCGGCGATCCTCGAGAACAGCCTGATCAAGGAGCTCACCCCGCGCTTCAACGTGAAGCTGCGCGACGACAAGGAATTCCTCAGCCTGCGGCTGTCGGCGGAGCACCCGTTCCCGCGGCTCGAGCTGACGCGCCGCCCGGCCCGCGACGGCGCCCGGTACTTCGGGCCGTACCCGTCGGCGACGGCGGCCAGGCGCACGCTGCACCTGGTCGAGCGGCACTTCCAGCTCCGCACCTGCACCGATCGCGAGCTCCGCGCGCGCCGGAGGCCGTGCATCCAGCACCAGATCGGGCGCTGCCTCGCGCCGTGCGTGCTCGACGTGGACCCGGCGCGGTACGCCGCGCAGGTCCGGGACGTCGGGTTGTTCCTCGAGGGGCGACACGACGAGCTGACGAGCGAGCTCGAGGCGAGGATGAAGGCGGCGGCGGCGGCGTTCGAGTTCGAGCGCGCGGCGCAGCTCCGCGATCAGCTCGCCGCCGTCCGCCACCTGCGTGAGACGCAGCGGGTCGTGGCGGTGACGGACGCCGACCAGGACGTAATCGGCGTCTACCGCGAGGGGGACCGCGTGGAGACGGCGGTGCTCGAGCTCCGCGCCGGGCGCGTCGTGGAGATCGCGACGTTCGGCAGCGCCGGCGTCGAGCTCCCGGAGGACGAGCTCGTCGCCGCGCTGCTCCGCGAGCGCTACGCCGAGGACGGCGCGCGGCCCGCCCGCGTGCCGGACGAGATCCTCGTCTCCGTGCTGCCGGACGCGGCCGCCGGCGTGGCCGAGTGGTTGTCCGAGCGCCGCGCGGCGCAGCAGGACGCCCGCGGCGAGCGCCGCTCGCGCTGCGCGCTCCTCGCCCCGGCGCGGGGCCCGCGCCGCCGCCTGCTCGAGCTCGCGCAGGAGAACGCCGCCCACGCCTTCCGCGAGAAGCGCCGGGTGGCGGACGACGTGGAGGCGAAGCTCGCGCGCCTCCAGGCGCGCCTCCGGCTCCCGGTGCTCCCGCGGCGGATCGAGTGCGTCGACGTCTCGCATCTCGGCGGCGAGGACGCGGTGGCGGCGGTGGTGTGCTTCGAGAACGGCGAGCCCGCGAAGGCCGGCTACCGGGGCTACCACGTCCGCTCGGTGCGGGACGGGGACGACTACGCGGCGCTGGCCGAGGTGCTCGGGCGGCGGTTTCGCCGCGGCCTGGCCGCGGCCAGCGGGGGGGAGGAGGTGGGGCCGGACGGGGCATCGGTATCCGTGGACGGCGCGGCGGAGGGCGCGCCGCCGCCCGAGCCCCCGGCGGTCGAGGGGCGCCTCCCCGACCTCTTCGTGGTCGACGGCGGGCGCGGGCAGCTCGCCGTCGCCCTCGCGGCGGCGGGCGATCTCGGGCTGCACGGCCTCGCGATCGTAGGGCTGGCGAAGGAGCGCGAGACGCGCGCCGGCGAGCGCGTCGTCGATCGCGTGTACCTGCCGGGCCAGAAGAACCCGATCGCGCTCCGCCCGAAGAGCCCGGAGCTCCGCGTGCTCGCGCACGCGCGGGACGAGGCCCACCGCTTCGCCAACCTCCTCCGCGTGCGCAAGGGCAGGGCCCGGCGGTTCACGAGCACGCTCGACTCCATCCCGGGCATCGGACCGAAGACGCGGGCCCTGCTGCTGCGGACGTTCGGCGGCGTGGCGGCGGTCGCCGCGGCCACGGACGAGGCGCTCCTCGCAGTGAAGGGCGTGTCGCGCGCGCAGGTCGCCGCGCTCCGGGCCGCGCTCGCGGAGCGGGACGGGGACGGCGACCCGGCGGCGCCCGCGATCGAGCAGGGCGCCTCCCCGGCGGGCGCCGGCGGAGAGGCGTCCGGGCGAGGGTGAGCGTCGATGCGGACGTTCTGCGGGCGGACGCCGACGCCAGCGGATCGGAGGTCCGCTTGTGCGATGCGCGGGCAGTTGGCGGAGCCCTCTGACCCGGAACCCGGCCGCGCCCCCACACTGACTTGTGCGTCGCGGAATCGAGGCGTCCGCGCCCGTCGGCCCACGCGTTGCCGCTCTCAGCAGGGTGGCGGACCGTGCCTCAACCCGGCGGAGTGCTTGGTCTTGATGAACAGGAAGCCGTGCGACGCCCCCACTACTCGTACCGCGCTGGTACCGGCGCCGGCTGTGACCTCTCCGGGGCCGAAATCGGGGAATCTGCAATACCCGACACCACCATAGGTGACCCATTGACCGCGAGAAGAGTAGTCCTGGTTGTTGTGCTTCTGCCACACGTAGCCCACTGGGTACACGAAGTTGCGCATCCAAACAGTCATGTACCGCCACGACGTTTCACATGCTGCCTGAGTAGTAGGAGCCGTATCTGCCCAATAGACATATGGCGTGAATGTGCGGTTATACGTATTTGTTACCTCGCTTACGTACTGGTTCGAGCACCCCGCGTTCGTATAGCTGTTCGTTGGCGTCGTTCCTCCCGTGTGGGTGGCCCCGCACGCCGGGTCGGCCGGCATGATCTGGGTCTTCCCATTGTTGCTCGAACCGCTGTACGTATAGCCGCCAACGGTGGAGCACGCAGACTCGCCCAGCGGTTCCTCCATCGTGGCTACCGACTCGGTGTCGTGCCCCCCTTCGGGTTCGAATGCGACGCACGCTGTGATGGCGGGTGCTGCGACGAGGATGAGTCGAACGGTGGCAAGTAGTTTCATATGCGGTTCCTGTGTCGGTGTGTCGGTGTGTCGGTGTGTCGGTCACTCGCCCTTAGAGCCCCATCTATCGAGGGGCCGAGGAGTGGGGCCCATGGTGCGGCCAAGAGGTCGCGAGCCCATGTTTTCTAGCGTTACGTGGTCGCGTGGGTGATGCTAGCGTCGTCTCGTGGGGGATTCGCGTTGTCTTCTCGTTGGCGGTGGAGTGCCCCAGTCCCCCGACGCAGGTCGGAGGCTTGTCTGCACTCCGGCCCGCATCTCGTCCGTTTCACCTCTGGCGCGGTGGGTGCCACAACGACCGCCAAGCCGACGGCTCGAGTCCTACACCCCCAGAAATGTCGGCTTCAGCGGCAGCGCGAACTCACGCCGAGGCCGTACGCGCGTCGGGTGTCGGCTTCGGGCCTCGGTGCCTTCGGATCGCGTTGGAGTCAAGCACCTCCGATGCGCCTACCCGGACGACCGACGCCCGGTTGCGCCCCACCAGGCCCTGCCTCGCAGGGGCACGGACACGGTGCCGAGAGCGGAGAGCGGGGCGAGCATGCCTTGCATGTCGGTCTGCCGCACTTGCTCTCCGAGTACATGTATCCCCAACGGGAGTCGTTGTGGATACACAGCGCCGCTGTGCCGAGGAGGTGCCGCAGCCGATGCACATGCCAACGATGGTTCCCCGAGGTCGATGACGCCGCAGCCCGCAGGACGTGAGTTTGTATTTCGTGGCGAGAGACCCATGTCGCGCGCCGGGCGTAGAGCAGCGCCAGCAGGTCGAGTTGGGCACGCGGGGCGGTTTCCGGGAGAAGACGCCTCACGTTGTCGCGATTCGCGAGCAGGGTTCCTGTCGGAGGGGTGTGATGACGCCTCCTGAAGAGCGCGTAGACGCGCGCCTGCACATCTGCGACGGCGGAAACGTCAAGAATGGAATCATCCGCCCCGACCCAAAGGGCATCCCGAGCCAAGCCGGCGTCGCCGTGGCAGACGGCAATGATCGGAACGGTCTCCGCTTCTCTCCGGAGCGAGGCGATGGCGTCCAAGAGATCCGAGCCCGGGAGCTTTTTCGGCGCGGCGCCTGTCGACACTGCCAACGCCGAGTACTCGCTGAGCCCGATGCGGCCCACCGTCCCCAGCAGCGAACACGGGGAGCCGCGCGTCACTGCCACGTGCCAGAGCCCGGTGCTCGAGGTGGCGACGAGGAACGGATCGTGGGGGTCGGGGGTGACCACCAAGAGCGTGCCCGCCAAGCTCATGCCCGGGACGCTATCATGCAGCGGGGGGGAGGGTGAGCGTTGGGTGCGCGTTGGCCGAGGTCTCCCGGTCATGAGGCCGAGTCGGGACCCGAGCGAGTGCCGCTTGGAGACAGCGCCGCCGCAGACGCGTAGGGCATGGGCCTTCCGCGCAGGCGCCGACGCCCCGAGGCCGGGGACGTCGATGGGCCGTGCGCCGCGTTCGCGCTGCTGCGCGCTCGGCCGTATCGCGGAAGTGCTCGTCGGTGGGAACGTGGAGCGGCGCGGAGGCGCGCCGCCGCTCGAGTCCGCGCTGGCGACGGGTGAGGCGGGGCGCGAGGTGTCTGCGGCGGGACCGCGGCGACATCGGAAGCCGGTCCCGTCGGGATTGCGCCGGCTTCCGCGCTCCCCTATCGACGACAGCGTTGGCGCTGCGCCAACGCAGTTGGCAGGGCGCCGCAAGGCACGGGCGGCGGAGCCGCGCGGCGCGCCGGCCCGTTTATTGCTTGCGCGGCAGCTTGGCGCGCGTGCCCCGTTGACATCCGCGCCAGCCTACGCGTAGCGTTAGCCGCCCCGCGCCCCTGGAGTCACCCATGTCAGCCTCGCGTTCGAGCTTGTTCCGTCGCGTGTTCCGCTCCGGTGTCGCCGCCGCTGCGCTGGTGGTCCCGGCCCTCGCCGCCGGCACCGCCTGCCTGGACCGCCCCGTCGAGGGCTCCACGCCGCGCACGAGCAACGTGTTCGTCGATCAGATCCGGCAGACGGCGGTCGAGCGGATCGACCTGCTCTTCATGATCGACAACTCGATCTCGATGGCGGACAAGCAAGCCCTGCTCGCGAAGGCCGTCCCCGTGCTCGCGAGCCGGCTGGTGAACCCGATCTGCGTGGACCAGGACGGCAACGACCTCGGCAACACGCCCACCGACCCGGCGGCGCCGTGCCCGAGCGGCACGCGCGAGTTCCGCCCGCTCAACGACATCCACATCGGCATCGTCTCCTCCAGTTTGGGCGGGCACGGCGGCGACCTCTGTGATGACGAGGCTGACGAGGACGACAAGGGCCAACTCATCGGCACACTGCGGCCGGGCTGGATGCCACCACTGTCTAGCCACCAGAACCAAGGCTTCCTGTTCTGGGGGCCGGGCATCGGGGGGACGGACAACTCGACGACGCTGATCAGCGATTTTGCCGCCCACGTAACCGCCACCGGCGAGACGGGCTGCGGCTACGAGGCGTCGCTTGAGGCCTGGTACCGGTTCCTCATCGATCCGGCGCCCCCGCAGGACGTGGCGAAGAACGCGCAGGGCCGCACCGAGCCGGTGCTCGACGCCAACGGGGCGGTGGTGCTGAACCAGACTCTCCTCGCGCAGCGCGCGGCCTTCCTCCGCCCGGACTCGCTAGTGGCCGTCATCATGCTCACGGACGAGAACGACTGTTCCATCGTCGACTACGGTTTCTCCTGGCTCGTGACGACCTCGCCGTCGACGCTGTTGATGCCCCGCGGGACCGCCGCTTGTGCCCAGGATCCCAACAGCCCTTGCTGTCGGAGCTGCGCGGTTGGAGAGACGGCACCACCGGCAGGCTGCGTCGCTATCGCCGACGACGGTGAGTGCAGGAAGGGCAGCTACACCACGCCCGAGGACACCGCGAACCTCCGCTGCTACGAGCAGAAGCGGCGGTTCGGGCTCGACTTCCTCCACCCCACCAACCGCTACGTGGCGGCGCTCAAGGACCTCCAGCTCTGCCCCAACTCGCCGTACGGCGACGCGGACTGCAACTGCCGTGGCGAGAAGCGCCGGCGCGAGCTGCTGGGCATCCCCTTCGACCAGGGCGGTGATTGCTCGGCGCGGGTCGGGGGTCCGATCCCGAACCCGCTCTTCACCGATCTGACGGGCCAGGGCATCACCACGCCTCGGGATCCGGGCCTCGTCTTCCTGGCCGGCATCGTCGGCGTGCCGTGGCAGGACATCGCGACGGAGGCGTCGCTCACCGGGTCCGGGCTCACCTACATGACGGCCGCCGAGCTGCAGGCGGCGGGCCGCTGGGACACCATCCTGGGCGAGCCGACCCTGGGCGTGCCGCCGCAGGATCCGTTCATGAACGAGACGGTCGCGCAGCGGCTGGCGGGTGGCGCGCCGGTGGCGCACCCCTTCCTCCCCGGCGTGACGACGACGCCGCCGGGCACGACGAACCCGATCAACGGCAACGAGTACGACATCCCGCTGAACGACGACCTGCAGTACGCGTGCGTCTACGACCTCGCCGCGTCGCGTGACTGCGAGTCGGAGACCGGCGGGTGCGACTGCAAGGCGGGCAAGCCGTCGACGCCGACCAAGCCGCTGTGCCAGGGCGGCACCACCGTCCAGACGAAGGCCAAGGGCTACCCGGGCCTGCGCATCCTGAACGTGCTCCGCGACTTCGGCGAGAACGCGATCGTCGCCTCGATCTGCCCGAAGAACGCGACCGGCGCCGAGACCGACCCGAGCTACGGCTACACGCCGGCCGTCTCCGCCATCATCAACCGGCTGAAGGAGGCCCTCAACGTGAAGTGCCTCCCGCGCAAGCTCGAGACGGATCCGGTGACGGGCAACGTCTCCTGCAAGATCGTGGAGGCCACCTTCCCGGCCGCGGGCGGCGGCTGCACCTGCGCGATCGAGGGCCGCGTGGACGCCGACTCGAAGGTCGCGGCCGCCGTGCGCAAGCAGCTCAAGGCGACGGGCCAGTGCGGCACGGCGGCGGCGAGCTGCGACGACCTCTGCCTGTGCGAGCTCCCGCCGCCGGGCGAGGCGGCGCGCGCCGCCTGCGAGACGGACCCGAACCCGGTGCAGTCGGAGGTCGCGTGGTGCTACATCGAGGAGGGTCCGCTCGTCGATCAGTGCCCGGCGACCGAGCGGCGGCTGCTCCGCTTCGTGGGCACGGCCGCGACGCCGACGCCCCGGACGGGCGCCATCATGTCGATCGCGTGCCTGGGCGCGGCGTTCTCCACGACCGGCTCCGGCGCGCCGGACGGCGGCTGAGCCCCGCCCGTCTCGGAGCGCCGCGGGTAGCCGTCCGGGCGGCCCGCGGTTGCGTCCCGGGCCTGGATCGCGCGATCCTCGCGTAGCCCGATGGAAGCGAAGCGGACGATCCTGGTCGTCGACGACGAGCCCCACATCGTGCTCGGCCTGCGGGACGCGCTCGAGTTCGAGGGGTTCCGCGTGGTGACGGCCTCGACGGGCAAGGAGGGCGTCGCTGCCTTCCGGCTGGAGAAGCCGGACGCGGTGGTGCTCGATCTCATGCTGCCGGACGTGAACGGCTACCAGGTGTGTGAGGAGCTGCGCCGCGTGAGCCCGTTCGTGCCCGTGATCATGCTCACCGCCAGGAGCCAGGAGGCGGACAAGATCCGCGGCCTCGACGCAGGGGCGGACGACTACGTCACCAAGCCGTTTGGCGTCGGGGAGCTCGTGGCGAGGCTCCGCGCCATCTTCCGCCGCGCGTCGCGCACGGGAGACGTGGCGACCTTCCGCGTGGGCCGGTCGACGGTGAACGTCGCGGCCCAGACGCTGCAGCGTGACGGCGCCAAGCCCGAGGCGCTGTCGTTCTACGAGGTGGAGCTGCTGCGCCTCCTCTACGAGCGGCAGGGGCAGCCGGTGGGCCGCGAGGAGATCCTGAACAAGATCTGGGGCGTGGAGGCCAGCCCCACGAACCGCAGCATCGACAACTTCATCGTGAAGCTGCGCAAGAAGCTCGAGCGCCACCCCAACGAGCCCGAGCACATCCTCACCGTCTACGGCTTCGGCTACAAGCTCGTCCCCTAGGCGCGGCAGCCCGGGCGCCGGCTGGGGGCCCCTCGGGGCGCGCCGTCCCGGCGAGCGCCGGGCGCCAACGCGCGGGCGCCGCCGAGCCGCGGTTCGGCAACGTCGTTGGCGAGCGCGGCGTCACGACGCGCGCGCGAGCGGCCCCTGGGGGCGGCACGCCCGTTGCGCTGGCGGAGGGTACCCACCCCCGGAGGTCCCATGTCCCCCTCCCCGCTCCGTAGCCCGTCCCCCCGCTCGTCTCGCTCCAGGTCGCGCCGCTCATCGCGCCGCTCGTCGCGCCTCGCCCGGGCCGCGCTCACCGCGGGCGCGCTGGTCGCCGCGCCGCTCGGCGGTGGCGCCGCGTGCCTCGACCGCCCCGTCGTCGGCTCGTCGCCGAAGACGACGAACGTCATCGTCGAGCAGATCCCGCGCTCCGAGGTCCCGCGCCTCGACCTGCTCCTCGTGGTCGACAACTCGATCTCGATGGCGGACAAACAGGCGCTGCTGGCCCGCGCCGTCCCCGGCCTCGTGCGGCGGCTGGTGGCGCCCCGGTGCGTCGACGCCGAGGGCCGTGATCTCGGCGACACCCCCGCCGATCCGCGCGTCCCGTGCCCGAGCGGCGCGAGGGAGTTCCAGGCGGTGCGCGACCTCCACGTCGGCGTGATCTCCTCCAGCCTCGGGGGCTACGGTGGCGAGGTCTGCGACACGTCGGCGGAGGAGGACGATCGGGGGCGGCTCATCGGCGCGGTGCGCCCGCCGCCCGACCCGAACGGCGCGTACCCCATGCCCGCGGGCGTGGCGTGGACGGAGTTCCTCACCTGGGCGCCGGACGCCGGCGGCATCGCCGCCACGAGCGATCTCGAGGCGGCGGTCCGCGCGCAGGTCCTGGCCGTGGGCGAGGGGGGGTGCGGGTACGAGGCGCCGCTCGAGGCGTGGTACCGGTTCCTGGTCGACCCGGCGCCGCCGCTACGCGCGGTGAAGACCGCGAGATCGACCACCGACGTGGAGCGGGACGAGGCGGGGAACCCGCGCGTGGACGAGGCCGTGATCGCGCAGCGCGCGGCGTTCCTGCGGCCGGACTCGCTGGTCGCGATCGTGCTGTTGACGGACGAGAACGACTGCTCGCTGGCCGTCCCGGGCCTCTCCTGGCTCGTGGGTCAGGAGGAGGGCGGCGTCCCCCGCGGCACGGCGGCGTGCGCGTCCGACCCGAACAGCCCGTGCTGCCGGAGCTGCGGGACGGTGGAGTCGGCGCCGCCGGAGGGGTGCGGGGCGCTCGCGGACGACCCGGAGTGCCGGAAGGGCGCCCTCGGCGTGGCCGAGGATCGGCGCAACGCGCGCTGCTTCGATCAGCGACGGCGCTTCGGGCTCGACCTGCGCCACCCCGTGAGCCGCTACGTGACGGCGCTCCGAGTTCACGAGCTGTGCCCGGGCTCGCCGTACGGGGACGCGGACTGCGACTGCAGCGCGGAGCGGGCTCGGCGGGCGGCGCTGTGTCTGCCCTTCGACGAGGCCAGCGACTGCAGCGCGAGGGTGGGGGAGGCGGTCCCCAACCCGCTCTTCAGCGACCTCACCGGTCACGGCGCGGCGCGGCCTCGCGACCCGGCGAACGTCTACATGGCTGGGATCGTGGGCGTCCCGTGGCAGGACATCGCGACGGAGGCCTCGCTCTCCGGGCCGGGGCTCACCTATCTCACCGCGCGCCAGCTCCACGCGATGGATCGCTGGGACGTGATCCTCGGAGAGCCGGCGGAGGGCCGCTACCCCACCGATCCCTTCATGGTGGAGCACATCGACCCCCGCCTCGCCGGCGGGGCCCCGGTCGCCCATCCCCTCCTCCCCGGGCTCGCGACGGTCCCGCCGGGCGGCACCCCCAACGCGGTGAACGGCACCGAGTATGAGGTCCCGAACCGCGACGACCTGCAGTACGCGTGTGTCTACCCGCTCGCCGAGCCGCGCGACTGCGCGACCGCCACCGGGGGCTGCGACTGCAAGGCCGGCAACCCGTCCACGCCGACCAAGCCGCTGTGCGAGGGCGGCACCACGCTCCAGACGCGGGCGAAGGCCTACCCGGGGCTGCGCGTGCTGAACGTGCTCCGCGACCTCGGCGACAACGCCATCGTCGCTTCCATCTGCCCCAAGGACGCCACCGGCTCCCCGGACGATCCGGGGTTCGGGTACACCCCTGCGCTCGACGGGCTGGTCGAGCGGCTGAAGGACAGGCTCTACGCGAAATGCCTGCCGCGGAAGCTGCAGATCGATCCCGCCACCGGGGAGGTCGCGTGTCGCATCGCCGAGTCGTGGGCTCCGGCCGAGGACGAGCGCTGCTCGTGCGGGGTCGAAGGGCGGGCGCCCGCCAGCGACGCCGTCGCCGCGGCAGTGCGACGCCAGCTCCGGGCGACGGGTCAGTGCGGCGGCACGCCCCGCGGGGGCTGCGAGGATCTCTGCGTGTGTGAACTCCCCACTCCGTCCGCGGCGGCGCGGGAGGCGTGCGCCACCGATCCGCGCCCGGTGCAGGATGAGGTCGCCTGGTGCTACCTCGAGGAGGGCCCGCTGGTGGCGGAGTGCCCGGCCACGGAGCGGCGACTCCTCAGGTTCGTCGGCACCGAGGCGACGCCCACGCCGCGCCCGGGCGCGGTGTTGACGTTGGCCTGCCTCGGCGCGGGCCTGTCCACGGGCGCGGCGAGCGACTAGGCGCGCCGGCTTGAACGCGCTCGGGTGGGTAGGGCACTATGGACGACGGTCGAGCCCCGGCGAGGAGATCCCAGAGATGAGACGAGCGAGCCGACGGAGCCGGACGGCGTGGGCCGGCGGGGTGGGAGCGAGCCTCTGGCTCGCCGGCGCGTGCGGCGGCGGCGATCCCGTCGACCGCCAGCAGGGCGACGACTGGACGTGCGAGGGGCCGACGGAGCCGGTGCCGTTCGTGGATCCGCAGCGCGTCGAGCGCGCCGACCTGCTCCTGGTGGTCGACGACTCCCTCGGGATGCAGGACAAGCAGCCCCTGCTCGCGGACGCCGTGCCACGCCTCGTCCAGCGTCTGGTCGATCCGCCGTGCGTCGACGCCGAGGGCACCGTCACCGGGCCGGCTCCGGGAGGGTCCGGGGGTACGTGCCCCGCGGGGCAGTCACGGCAGTTCCCGCCCATCCGCGATCTCCACGTCGGGGTGATCACCTCGAGCCTCGGCTCGGCGGGCGGCGACATCTGCCCCGGCACGGGGAGCACCGGGGGAGGGGACGACCACGGCCGGCTCGTCCCCGCGGTCCGAGCCGGGCTCCCCGATCCCGGCGGCGCGGGCTTCCTCGCGTGGGGCGCGGGTGCCCAGCCGGATCCGGCCGCCTTCGCCGCCGACCTGCGCGCGCACGTCCTCGGCGCGGGCGCGGACGGGTGCGGGTACGAGGCTCCCCTCGAGGCGTGGTACCGGTTCCTGGTCGATCCAGCGCCGCCGCGGGCCGTGATCCGGACGACGGAGGGGATCACGGACCGCGAGCGCGACGCCGCGGGGCAGCCCGTCCTCGACGACGTCGTCCTCGCGCAGCGCGCCGCCTTCCTGCGGCCGGACTCGCTCGTCCTCATCGCCATGCTGACGGACGAGAACGACTGCTCCCTGCGCGACTCCGGGTTGGCCTGGGTCATCGGCTCGAACGAGCCGATGCTCGGGCGCGCGACCGCCGCGTGCGCGACGGATCCGAACAGCCCGTGCTGCCGGTTCTGCATCGACGCCGAGGCGGTCGTGCCCGAGGGCTGCGCGCCCCTCGACCAGGACTCCGAGTGCGCGCGCGGACCCCTCTCGGCCGCCGAGGATCAGGTCGCGCTGCGGTGCTTCGATCAGCAGCGCCGCTTCGGGATCGAACTCCTGCATCCGGTGGGCCGCTACGTGGCCGGGCTGAAGGATCTTCGCCTCTGTCCGGCGTCGCCGTACGGCGACGCCGACTGCTCGTGTCGGGGTGAGCGGCGCCGGCGTGACGCGCTGGGGCTCCCGTTCGACGCTCGGGCGGACTGCGCCGACCTGGTGGGACTCTCGGTGCCGAACCCGCTCCTCCTCGGCGCGAGCGCAGGAGGCGGGAGCCCGCGCGATCCGGGGCGCGTGTTCTTCGCTGGGGTCGTCGGCGTGCCGTGGCAGGACCTCGCGGACGACGCCTCGCTGGCCGGCCCGGGGCTCACGTACCTCAGCGCGTCCGAGCTCGAGGCGCGCGGGCGCTGGGACGTCTTGGTCGGCGATCCGGCGCGCGGCGTGCCCCCCTCGGATCCGTTCCTGCGCGAGACGTGGGACCAGCGGCTCGACGATGGCCAGCCGATCCCGCACCCCCTCGTGCCCGAGGTGACGACGACGCCCCCCGGCGTCACCAACCCCATCAACGGCAACGAGTACGAGATCGCCGGCCACGACGATCTGCAGTACGCGTGCACGTTCCCGCTGCCTACGCCCCGCGACTGCACGACGGCGCCCGGCCTCTGCGCCTGCCGGCCCGGGCTGCCGGCGACCGCCACGCGCCCCCTCTGTGAGGCTGGCACGGCGGTGCAGGTCCGGTCCGGGGCGTACCCGGGCACCCGTCCCCTCGCGCTGCTCCGCGACCTCGGCGACCAGGCGGTGGTCGCCTCGATCTGCCCCAAGGTGCTCACCGGCGAGCCGACCGCAGCGGGGTACGGGCTCGGGCCGGCGTTCGACGCGCTCGCCGAGCGCGCGCGGGAGGTGCTCGCGCCGTGGTGCCTGCCGCGCGCGCTCCCCGTGGATCCGGTGACGGGGAGGTCGGCGTGCGCGGTGCACGAGGTCCGGTGGCGCGAGGAGGGGGGCGCCTGCGGGTGCGACGAGCCCGGCCGCGCCCCGGCGGGCGCGGCGGCCACCGAGGCCGCGCGCGTGGCGGTGCACGCCGAGACGGGGTCGTGCGGCGCGCTCTGCGTGTGTGAGCTCACGCCGGCGTCGTCCAGAGACTACGCACCCTGCCAGACGGAGCCGTCCCCGGAGCTCGCGAGGCCGGGGTGGTGCTACGTGGAGGAGGGCCCGCTCGTGCAGGACTGCGCGCCGGAGCGGCGCCGCAGGTTGCATTTCGTCTCCACGGCGGAGTCCTCGCTCCCGGCCCCCGGCTCGACGCTGCTGCTGTCGTGCCCGGGCTCCGCGCTGGAGCCGATCGAGGCCTGGTAGTCCGAGCGCGCGCGGGCTCAACGCAGCGGGAGCACGTTGCGCGGATCGCAGACGACGGAGTGCTCGCTCCGCGCGAGCGCCCCGCCGGCGACGCTCCGGATCGCGACCTTCTCGCGCACCTGTCGCACCTCGAGGTGCAGATGCACGATCCCGGGGCTGCCGGTGTCCCCGACGCTGCCGAGGAGCGTCCCCTCGCGCACGGGCGTCCCCGGCAGGAGGCCCGGCGCCGCGGCCTCCAGGTGGCCGTGGATCACCACGTACTCCCGTACCCGCCCCGCCGCGCGCACGGCGTGGAGGGTGACCACCGAGGCGCCGAAGAGCTCCCCCGTGAAGACCACCTCGGCGTCCCCCTCTTGCCCCTCGAGGGCGACGGCGCGCACCTCGGTGCCGCGCGCCTGCGCCACATCGACGCCGCCGTGCCCGACCGTGGAGAACCCCAGCCCCTGCCGCTGATTGGAGCCGGGGAGGTGCAGATCGTAGCCGCTGCTCACGAAGGACTGCCCGGGCAGCAGCGGCACCGGGAAGCGATAGCGGCGGTAGTCGTCGGGGCGCTCGGGCCTGCGGGGGATGTGCTCGTACGTCCGCGTGCGGCCCGACGCATCACGGTGCGAGCCCTCGGCCGCCTCGAGCTCGGGGGCGCCCACGCCGAGCCTCGGTACGGGGATGCACACGCCGTCGTCCGGGAGGGTGCCCGGCCCGCAGGCGGCGACCAGGGGCTGCCCCGGGCCGGAGGCCGCCGCGCGCGGGGAGCTCGCGCCGTCGGGCGCGTCGGGCGCGGGCCGGGCGAGCGCCGAGAGCGCGGCGATCGCGCCGAGCCAGAGCGCCACGCGCGCGACGGGGTCCACGCCCGCGAGCGTACGCTGCCCGAGGCGGGCGCGCACGGCGCGCGGCGCCGGCGCCTGCGAGTTGCGCCCAGGCGGTTGATCCCGCGCGGTCGCTTCGATAACTGAGGCACGCCGTGACTTTCCCCACCGAGGTGCTCTCGCCGGCCGACGTGGCGGTGGTCGAGACGTTCGTCGTCCCGCGATACCTCTCGCTCTTCGGGAACCTGGCGCTCGAGATGCTGCTCCCGTGCCCGGAGGGTCGCATCGCGCACCTCGGCTGCCGGACGGGCTACCTCGACGCCGACCTCGTCCGCTTCCTCGGCACCGCGTCGCTCGTCGGCATCGACTGCTCCCCGGAGGCCCTCGACCTGGCTCGGAACAAGGCGGCGATGTCGAACGCCGACCTGCAGTACCTGGAGGTGACGGAGCTGCCGAGCCCGCTCGACGGCCAGAGCTTCTCCCACGTGGTAGCGCTGCACCCCATCGGCGACCTGGACGAGCGCGGCGAGCTGCTGAACGAGATGGCCGGCCTGCTCTACGCCGGGGGCCAAGCGCTCGTGGCGCTCCCCATGCGCGGCTCGTTCGTCGAGATCGCCGACCTGCTGCGCGAGTACGCGTTGAAGTTCGACGACGGCGACCTCGGGAAGGCCGTCGACCTCGCGTGGGGGCTGCGCCCGACGATCGAGTCGCTGTCCGAGGAGCTCGAGGGCGTCGGCCTCGAGGACGTAGACGTGGAGCTCCGCCCGATGTCGCTCTCCTTCGACAGCGGCCGCGCGTTCTTCGAGGATCCGTCCTCGCGTCTGCTGATCCTGCCGGAGATCCGGCGCAGCATGGCGGGCCACGATCTGAAGAAGCCCCTCGAGTACGTGCGCGAGGCGATCGATCGCTACTGGTCGGAGACGAAGTTCGAGCTGAGCGTCGTCGTCGGCTGCGCGGGCGCGCGGCGAGTGGACTGAGCGGCGAGCGGGGATCCGGCGGCGCGGGCGGCGGCGCGACGCAGCGCGCGGACGCTGCGACCGCGTGAGGACCGCAGGGCGGCGGCCCGGCGCCGTGTCGCCAGACGAGGCGAGCCGACTCGGCGGGTGCAGCGACCGTGGTAGCGGACGTTCCGTACCGCTCGCAGGGTGCCCTCCGCGCCCCGCGCGTGCTGGCGGTGACCGCCGGCGGCCGCGACCGTACGCTCGCCGCTGTGCAGGAGCTGCTGAGCCGCGGCGCGTCCTGCCTGGCCGCGCCGCCGCTCGCCGGCGCGGTCGTCGGCGCCAGCGTCGCCCTCTAGCGCGTGGGCGGTCGCGAGTCAGCCGAGGTGTAGGAGCACGCGTGGAGCGGGTGGCGGGAGACTCCACGCCCTACCCGGCCGCGAACTCCCCGCGGGCGTCGCGGTAGCGCCCGATGTTCTCGTCCCACTCACGGTCCTCGGAGAGAGCCACCGCGAGCGCAGCGAGGCCGGCACCTGCCAGGAGTGCACCGAGCAGCGCGGGCCCAACGCTCGGAGGCGGTGCGGTCGCTGGCGGCGCTCCAACGGCCCCGACGCCGAAGCTGCTGATGGCGAAGCGCAGCCCCGGCGGGCCATGGCGTGCGCGGCGACGTCGTATTCGCGTCCAGGGAGAGCGCGCTGGATCAGCTCGACCCGCCGACCTGCAGCGAACACGTCGAGCGCCTCGACCACCCCGCCGGCGCCGTCGTCGTGCGCGACGTGTACGCGCCCGTGCCCCGCCTGGTCGGCGCCGACGACGATGCCGTACCGCCGGGTGCCGAGCCGCCCGACGACGCGCAGCTCGTCGCCGAGTCGAGTCGTGACCCCGACCACCCCGGCCGCGCGCATGCGCTCTCGCTGCCGCTCAGGGCCGTGGCTTCGGAGGTCCTCGCTCGCCCGGCGGTGGGCGTCAGCGTGCGGCCATCGAGGCGGGTTCGTCACTGCTCCTCCTCAGTATGGTTCGTCCGGACGAAGTAACTCAGGATGCACCGCTCATCGCGGACGGCGACCTGGACGTGCGTGCTCCCTCGGATCGCGGCCCCGGGGATAGGCCTCGGATGCCTCGACGAACACGCCCCTGACGGTCTGGTCGTAGCCTTTGCCTGCGCCGGCGGTCCGATCCAGCGTCTCGAGGCCGAAGTGGAGCACGGCGCAGTCGAGCTCGCGGAGCAGGAGGTCGTCGCCGCGTCCGGCGACGGGACGGCTCGTGCGCAGCGGAAGGTTCAGGGATTGCTGCGCCTGAGCGCAGTCATCGTAGAACGCGCGCAGGCGCCCCGTCGCATCCCTTCCGCACCCGTGCTCGCGCCCTGCGTATCCCGCGCGGCCGCGTCGATCCAGGGCATCGCGTCGCGCGGGGGCGCTCGCGCCGGTCCGGTGTTCCCGTGCCTGCTCACGCGCCGCGCCGCGATGTTCCGGCGCCGCTACGTCGCGGCCCAGACGCCACCGCTGCGCCGCTGGGCGACGCGCCTCCGGTCGAGCCGCCGGCTCGTCCACCACGGGCGGCGGCCGCCGGTCGACGCGAAGGTGATCGAGCCGAGCGTGACGCTGAAGCGCGAGGACCCATCGTGGGGCCAGCGCCGGATCCAGGATGAGCGTCGCTGGGATCCCGCGCTGCACAGCCCGCGCCACCGCGAGAGCCACGACCAGCGCCGGTGTGCCCGCGCGCCGTGAGCCCCGCACCAGGAGGGCACGATGTCAGCCCGGCCGGCGGGACGCCGCACGGCCGGTCGCCGGAGTCGCGGGCGCTCTCGCGGCAGGCCGCACGACCGTCGACGCTTCGTGCTCAGCGCTGCGCTGCGCGCGCCACCTCGACCCGCCCGGAGCTCGCCCTCGCGGCGAAGCGGCATGCGCTGGGGCGCGCACGGGGCGCAGGCCATTCCGACCATGCGCGGCTGGGACCAGAGCGAACGCTTCGACGAAGCCTGGGCGCTCGTGGCCGCCACCTACCATCGCGAGGTCCACGTGCTCGCCAACGTGGTCGACCTCACGCCCCGCCCGGCGAAGAGT
>JADLEQ010000034.1 GCA_020846005.1 Polyangiaceae bacterium | reverse complement strand
GAACAGCGCGGCGAGCTGCGGGACGACGTGCGGCAACCGGGTGGCGTGCAGCACGACGAACGGCACGGCGACGTGCGCGAGCGGCACGTGCGGCATCAACTGCTCCAGCGGTTACGGCAACTGCGACGGCGACGCGTCGAACGGCTGCGAGGTGAACCTGAACAGCGCGGCGAGCTGCGGGACGACGTGCGGCAACCGCGTGATGTGCAGCACGACGAACGGCACGGCGACATGCGCGAGCGGCGCATGCGGCATCACGTGCAGCTCGGGCTACGGCAACTGCGACGGCAACGCGTCGAACGGCTGCGAGGTGAACACGAACACGAACGCGAGCCACTGCGGGAGCTGCAACTCGCCGTGCACCACGCCGCCGTCGGCGACGTGCGTGAACGCGAGCACGCGGCGGACGTACCCGCCGAGCGGGACGTGCAGCGCTGGGACTTGCGCGTTCACGCCCACGGACACGGTGTGCCCGAGCGGGACGTGCAGCGGGGGCGCGTGCGTGGCGACGAGCTGCGTGACGAGCGGCGCGGGGCTGACGGACTGCGGGTCGGGGAACGACCAGGACTGCTGCACGAGCCTGCTGGTGCCGGGGGGGACGTTCTACCGGAGCTACGACGGCGTCTCGAGCGGGTACACGAGCCAGTCGTACCCGGCGACGGTGAGCGACTTCCGGTTGGACAAGTACGAGGTGACGGTGGGGCGGTTCCGGGCGTTCAAGGCGGCGTGGGACGGCGGGTGGCGGCCTGCGGCGGGCGCGGGGAAGCACACGCACCTGAACGGCGGGCAGGGGCTATCCGCGCCGGGGGGCGGGAGCTACGAGGCGGGGTGGAGCAGCGCGTGGGACGCGAGCGTGGCGCCGACGGACGCGAACCTGAACTGCGGGGTCTACCAAACCTGGACGACGGCGGCCGGGGCGAACGAGCGGCTGCCGATGAACTGCGCGAACTGGTACGAGAACCACGCGTTCTGCGTCTGGGACGGGGGCTTCTTGCCGAGCGAAGCGGAGTGGAACTACGTGGCGGCTGGGGGGAGCGAGCAGCGGGTGTACCCGTGGTCGGTGCCCGCGAGCTCGACGAGCATCGGGTGCACGAACGCGTCGTTCGACTGCTCCAACAATTCGTGCGGCGACGGGGTGGCGGGGTGCACACTAGAGGACCTCATCGTGGTGGGAATGAAGCCCGGGGGTGACGGGAGGTGGGGGCAAACGGAGCTGGGGGGGAACGTGTGGGAGTGGAGCCTGGACTACTGGACGACTCCATACCCGAACGGCACGTGCGACAACTGCGCCACCATCGCGTCGCCCTCCGACCGGGTCGTGCGGGGCGGCGGGTTCATTGACGGCACGTCGAACCTCCTCGCTTCGTCCCGCTTCTACGGCACGCCGACAGGTCGCGACTACCACATTGGGGCGCGGTGCGCGCGGACCCCGTGATGGCTCGGTACGGGCACCGGGTGGTGATGTAGGCCGAGCGCTACGGCCGGGCCGCGGATCCGAGGCCGGGGTCCGGGGGCGGAGCCCTCCGCGCGCCCGCGGCGGGGGCGCGCCCTCCCTCCGAGGGAGCCCGGGAAGAGGCCGCCGCGCGACCCCGCGCCGTCACCGCTTCACCGCGGGCGACGGGCTGATCGACGCCCGCCTCGACATGGTCACCGCGCCGGGGGAGGCCAAGCTCGTGCGCGGCGGATCGGATCCGCACGCATCCAACCGGGACGAGGACGCGCTGGCGGATCGCCACGACGACGACGGGGCTCGGCCCGCTCGGGGGGCGCGGGCGGGGGCGCGGGCGTGAGGGAGGGCGAGCGCGGGGGCGTGCGCGAGGGCGTGCGCGTGGGCGTGGCTGCGACGTCGCGCTGCTGGGGTTCGCGGGGATCGCGCGGCGGGCGGGGGGCGCGGTTGGGCGGGGGTCCGCGGCGGTCGGCGCGGGCGGGGGGCGCGGGTTCGGCGGGGCTGGTCATCCGGGCCGCGCGCGGTCGATACTGCCGGCATGGAGCCCCTGAGCCTGGATGCCCTGAGCGAGATCGACACTCACCTCTCCGACGAGGAGCGCATGGTCCGCGACAGCGTGCGGCGCTTCGTCCGGGAGCGCTACGCAGCGCGAGCGGGCGAGCTGTTCGAGGAGGAGCGCTTCCCCGTCGAGCTGATCCCGGAGCTGGCGGAGCTCGGGGTGCTCGGCGCCGGGCTGAAGGGGTACGGGTGCGCGGGGATGAGCGCGGTCGAGTACGGGCTCATCCTGCAGGAGCTCGAGTACGGGGACGGCGGGCTCCGCAGCTTCGTCAGTGTGCAGGGCTCGCTCGCGATGTACGCCATCCACGCGTATGGCAGCGAGGAGCAGAAGCAGAAGTACCTGCCGGAGATGGCGCAGGGCAAGCTCATCGGCTGCTTCGGCCTCACCGAGCCGGACAGCGGCTCCGACCCGGGCTCGATGACGACGCGCGCCCGGCGCGACGGGGACTCGTGGGTGCTCTCGGGCACCAAGATGTGGATCACCAACTCGCCGCTCGCGCACCTGGCGGTCGTCTGGGCCAAGGTGGACGACGGTGGGCCGGAGTCGATCCAAGGGTTCATCGTGGAGCGCGGCGCGCGGGGCTTCGAGACGCCCAAGATCCACGGCAAGATGAGCCTTCGCGCGAGCGAGACGGGCGAGATCGTCCTCGACGAGTGCCGTGTCCCGGCGAGCGCCATCCTCCCCAACAAGCGAGGCCTCGGCGGGCCGCTCGGGTGTCTCACCCAGGCGCGGTTCGGCATCTCGTGGGGGGTGCTCGGCGCGGCGAAGGCGTGCTTCGAGAGCACCGTCGAGTACGCGCGCACCCGGGTGCAGTTCGGGGTGCCCATCGCGTCGAAGCAGCTCATGCAGGAGCGGCTCGTGGAGATGGCGGTCGAGATCGTGAAGGGGGACCTGCTCGCCCTCCACTTCGGGCGGATCAAGGACCGCCACGGCCGGCTCCGCCCCGAGCAGGTGTCGCTCTGCAAGCGCGAGAACGTGCGGACGGCGCTCGACGTCGCGCGCTCTTGTCGGGCCGTCCTCGGCGGCAACGGGATCCTGCTCGAGTACCCGGCGATCCGGCACATGCTCAACCTGGAGAGCGTCTACACCTACGAGGGGACGCACGAGGTCCACACGCTCGTCCTCGGCAAGGCGCTCACCGGGCTCGACGCCTTCTAGCCGGAGCGCGCGCCCGGGCGCGGCGTCACACGCGCTCGACGCTCACGACGCCGGAGACCTTCTCCAGCGCCTTCATCACCGTGCGGAGCTGCGTCAGATCGCTCACCGTGAACGTGAAGACGTTGCAGGCGCGGTCGTCGTCCTCTGCCCGGCAGTTCGCCTCGCTGATGTTCAGCTTCTGTGCGCTGAACGTCTGGCTGACGGTCGCGAGGATGCCGGGCTTGTTCGCCGTGACCACCTTGAGCTGAACCGGCCGCGAGACCTTCGCCTTGGAGTCCCAGCTCACCTCGATGCGGCGCTCCGGGTCGGTGTCGAACGCCTTGGTGCACTCCCGCCTGTGGACGGTGACGCCACGCCCGCGGGTGATGAAGCCGATGATGGCGTCGCCCGGGAGCGGATTGCAGCACCGAGCGTAGCGGACGAGCACGTCGTCTACCCCGCTCACCTTGATGCCGCCCTGGTCCTTGCGCGTGACCTTGCGGACGAGCTGCTCGATGGGGCCCGGGCGGAGCGCCTTCGGCACCTCTCCGGGCGTCGGTCCGCGCGAGCGGATCAGCTCGGCGACCTTGTGCGCGTCGAGCTTGCCGTAGCCGACGGCGAGGAGCAGCTCCTCGGACGATCCCTGGCGGAGCTCCTCGCAGAGGCGTCGCAGCTCGGCCTCGTCGCGCCACACGCGCGTGAAGCTCACCCCTGCGGCGTGGAGCTCCGTCTCGAGCAGCTCGCGCCCGAGGTTGACGCTCTTCTGCCGTTGCTCCTGGCGGAAGTAGCCGCGGATCCGGGACTTGGCCCGCGCCGTCGCGACGAAGTCGAGCCAGTCCTTGCTCGGGACGTGGTTCGGCGAGGTGAGGATCTCGACCACGTCGCCGTTACGTAGCTTGTAACGGAGCGGGACGATCTGGCCGTTGGCCTTGGCGCCCGTGCAGCGGAAGCCCACGTCGGAGTGGATGTCGAAGGCGAGATCGACCGGCGTCGCGCCGCGCGGGAGCGTCTTCACGTCGCCCTTCGGGGTGAACACGTAGACCTCCTCGGGGAAGAGGTCGATCTTCACGCTCTCGAGGAACTCGGCCGGATCTCGCAGGTTGGACTGATGATCCGCGAGCTGACGCAGCCAGCCGAACCGCTCCGCGTCGCGCGGATCGACGCCGCCCGTGCGCTCCTTGTACCGCCAGTGTGCGGCGACGCCGTGCTCGGCCACGCGGTGCATCTCGTGGGTGCGGATCTGGATCTCGATGCGCTGGCCGCCGGGGCCGAGGACGGCCGTGTGCAGCGACTGGTACATGTTCGGCTTCGGCAGCGCGATGTAGTCCTTGAAGCGACCCGGCACCGGTGTCCACCGAGAGTGGACGACGCCGAGCACCGCGTAGCAGTCTGCGACGCTCTCCACGCACACACGGAACGCGAGCACGTCGAACAGCGACTCGACGTCGGCGTTCTGCTCCTGCATCTTGCGCCAGATCGAGTAGACGTGCTTGGCGCGCCCGGTGACCTCGGAGCCGAAGTGGTGCTCTGCCAGGCGGGACGACAGCGTCTTGCAGACGCCGTCGATGTAGCGGTCGCGCTCCTTCTGCGACTTGTAGAGCTTCTGCGTGATCTCGCGGTAAGGGCCCGGCTGCAGGTAGCGGAACGAGAGATCCTCGAGCTCGCTCTTGACGCGCTGGATGCCCAGGCGGTTGGCGAGCGGCGCGTAGATGTCCATCGTCTCCTGGGCGATGCGCTCCTGGCTCTCCTCCTTCATGTGGTCGAGCGTGCGCATGTTGTCCAGGCGATCGCAGAGCTTCACCAGGAGGACGCGGATGTCCTGCGCCATCGCCACGACCATCTTGCGGAAGCTCTCGGCCTGGCGATCCTCCCGCGAGCCGAAGTTGACCTTGCCGAGCTTCGTCACGCCGTCGACCAGCGTGGCGATCTCGCGCCCGAACTCGCGCTCGAGATCGGACGAGGTCACGGGGGTGTCCTCGAGCACGTCGTGGAGCAGGCCCGCGCAGACGCTCGCCGCGTCGAGACGGAGCGTCGCGATGACGCCGGCGACCGAGGCGGGGTGGATGAAGTAGGGATCCCCGCTCTTGCGCTTCTGCTCGCGGTGCGCCCACTCGGCGTACTGCCACGCGCTCCGGATGAGGACGGTGTCCGCCCCGGGGTGGTAGCTCCGGATCTGACCGAGGAGGTCTTCTACTTGCAAGCAGGCCGGTGGCGGCGACCAGCGCGGGCGCCGACTCGCAAATCGTAGTCGGGCGTGCACCCGGCCGCCAGTTGGCGGCGCTTCGCCGCCCGCGGGGGCCGATCGTCGCCGCCGCGGGCGGTGTCTCGTCGCCGCCGCGGGCGGTGTCTCGTCGCCGCCGCGGGCGGTGTCTCGTCGCCGCCGGGGGCGGTGTCTCGTCGCCGCGGGGGGCGGTGCCGGCCGGAGTCGTCGACGAGGTCAGCGCGCCGGCGCGCGGCGCGGCCACCTCAGCGGACGACCGGGATCTCGGGGCAGACGGTCAGCTCCATCAGCAGGTGAAACAGGATCCGCTCTTGCGCGATGAGGCCCGGGTGCCGGCCGCCAAGGGTGCCCCCGACGGTGTGGTACGTCGTGTAGAGCACGCGCCCGCAATTGTACGGCCAGGTCACGGTGAGCGGGTGCTCGGACAAATCCCACGTCGCTGGGTCCTGCCCGAACGACTCCAAGTCCTCCTTCGGGTAGCTCCAGGGGCCCTGAACCCACACCTTGGGCTTCTGCTTCAGCGTGGCGCCTCCCGGATCCTGACCCACGACGCCCTCGAAGAGCTCGCCGATGGTGTTCCAGTTCTCTTTCACCACCAGGCCGGAGAGCTGCCCCATGGCCGAGAGCCAGTCGGAGGTCGGCTGATCCGGGATGGTGGCCTTGGAGTCGAAGGGCGGCCCGTGGTTGCACGTGGGCGGGAAGGCGTTCTCGTTGCAGCCGCTGCTCAGCGGGTTGGTGAACCAGACGAAGTCGTGCCACGGCATCTCGACGACCGGCATCGCGTAGTCCGAGACGTACAGCTTGCCGCCCTGCCACACCCAGTCGCGCAGCGCCTGCTGAGTGCCCGCGTTGTTCATGAACGCGAAGTTCGCGTTGTAGGAGCACGCGAAGAGGATCACCTGGTACTCGGCCATCCGCGCGGGGTTGCCCAGCAGGTTCACGAGCGGCTCGCCGTGCTTCGGCTCGCCGGGGCCGGAGTTGTCGAACACGTCGAAGTGCCCCGCCTCCGTGCCCCATGCGTGGCCGTACGCGCCGTCCTCCGAGCCGAGGCCGACCTTCGCGAACACGTCCTCGATGTGGTCGTAGTCGCCGTAGACGAGCGCGATGCGGGGGATGGCGTCGCCGAGCGCGACGTCGCTGTGGTTCGGGAGGCTGGTGAGCTCGGGCTCCACGGCGACCTCGCCGGTCGTGCTCGGCGCGGTGTACTGCCGCACCCGGCGGAACTGCCCCTTCTGGACGGTGAGCCAGAACGTGGCGCCGGGCTGCACGTCGAGGTGGAAGGTGCCGTCGGCCGCGGACGTCGTCCACGGGATGCCCGTCGGGATCTCGACGCAGGCGTCGCACGCGACCTCGGTCGGCAGCGCGGACGGAGGATCGACGAACGCCGCGACCAGCGCCCCCGCGATCGGAAAGAGCGGCGCCTTGCCGTCCGCGTGCGGGCTCCAGACGGTGCCCAGCAGACGCGCGCCCGTGGGCGGGGGGAGGGCGGCGTCGCCGCCCCAGCCGGAGCCGCCCGCCGCGCCGAGCCCGCCGCTGCCGGTGGCCCCGGCGCCTGCGGCACCCCCGCCTGCCGCCGCGCCGCCCGCGCCGCTCGCTGGGTCGCCCGTGGCGCTGCAGCTCGGACCCGCGGCGGCCACCACGCTCACCAACCCGATCGCCAACGCTCGTCCTCGCATCGCGCCTCCGCTCGTACGCTCTCCCTGCCGATGCGACGCTACGGAGGCGCGTGGGTCCTGTCAACCGAGCCACCACCTCGCGTGGCGCCCGCCTGGGAGCGGCTCAGCAGCCGCCGGGGATCGGCACGCCGTGGAGCTGCGCCCGGAGCGTGGTGCGGGCGCCGTCCACGCTCGCCGCGCCCGACTTCACGCGCTGTACCAGCCCTCCGCACACGGCCGCGGCGGCGCGGTACTTGGCCGCAGTGTGGCCCCCCTTCTTCTCCGCAGCCGAGAGCGCACCGCAGCACGCCTCGATCGCCTTGTACGCGGCCGGCGCCGGGCGGGCGCTCGCCGTGCCCGGCACCGCCGCGGTGGGCGCCTCGGCGCTCGCGCTGGGGGCCGGCGCGGGCTCCGCGACGACGCTCGCCGGCGCGGCAGCGGAAACGGCGGGGGCCGGCGTCGGCTCCGGCGCCGGCTCGGACTTCTTGCAGGCGAGGAGGCTCGCCACGACCAGTGCCAGCGCGCACGGCGCGATCAGACGGGAATCACGCATGGGGATGGGGAATAACCGAAACGGGCCGCGGGCGCCACGGCGCGCGCGCCCGGCTCGCGGCCGAGCGCGCGCGGCCCCGCCGGGCTCAGCTGCAGCCCATGGAGTTACCGCAGTTCAGGCACTTGTAGCAGGCGCCGTTGCGGACGGTGATGTGGCCGCAAGAGTCGCAGACCGGCGCGTCGCCCATCAGCTCCTCGAGGTGCGCGTCGAGGGCGCCGTGGGCGTGCGCGTCGTCGAGCGAGGCGGGCGGCAGGGACTCGGGCACGAACGAGTCGGGCGGCAGGGTGTTCGCCGCGCTCCGCGCCTCGACGAGGAGCGGCCGGGTCGGATCCTCGATCGGGCTCGGCTCGCTCGAGCGCTCCGCGGGCTTCACCTGCGCGAAGTCGTAGCGCTCGAGGTACTCCACGCCGAGCACTCGGAAGATGTAATCCACGATCGAGGTCGCGAACTTGATGTTCGGGTGGCCGGTGACGGAGCCCTGCGGCTCGAAGCGCGTGAAGGTGAACTGCTCGACGAACTGGGACAGCGGGACGCCGTACTGGAGCCCGATCGACACCGACATGGCGAAGCAGTTCATCAGCGAGCGGAACGCGGCGCCCTCCTTGTGCATGTCGATGAAGATCTCGCCGAGGGAGCCGTCCTCGTACTCGCCCGTGCGGAGGAACACCTTGTGCCCGCCGACGTGCGCCTCCTGCGTGAAGCCACGGCGCTTCTTCGGCAGGCGGACCCGGATCCCCTCCGGGCGGGTCGCCGGGACGAGCGGAGCCGCGGCCGGGCGCACGGACTCGGCGCTCGGCTCGGCCGCCGACTGGCTCTCGCTGGTGGTCGACAGCGGCTGCGAGGCCTTGCAGCCGTCGCGGTAGAGGGCGACCGCCTTCAGGCCGAGGCGCCAGCCCTCTTCGTAGATGGTGCGGACGTCCTCGACCGTCGACTCGTTCGGGAGGTTGACCGTCTTGCTGATGGCTCCCGAGAGGAAGGGCTGCACGGCCGCCATCATCTTGATGTGCGCCATCGCCGCGAGGAAGCGCTCCCCGGTGCGCCCGCAGCGGTTCGCGCAGTCGAACACCGGGTAGTGCTCGATGCGGAGGTAGGGCGCGCCCTCGATGGTCATCCGGCCGACGATCACGTCGTTGGCCTCCGCGATCTGAGCCTCGGTGAAGCCGAGGTGCGCGAGGAGGCGGAACCCGCTCGCGTTCGCCTGATCGGCGGGGATCCCGAGCCGCTCGAAGGTGTCGACGCCGACGACCCACGGGGCGAAGGCGAGCTCGAGCGAGAACACCCCGGGGAGCGCGGCCTCGATCTTGCGCAGGTCCTCGTCGGCCAGCCCCTTCGCCTTGAGCGCCGCGCGGTTCACGTGCGGTGCGCCGAGCAACGTGTTGGTGCCGGAGACGTAGGCGACGATCTCGCGGATCTGGAGCTCGGTGTAGCCGAGCCGATGGAGCGCCTCCGGGACCGACTGGTTCACGATCTTGAAGTAGCCGCCGCCGGCCAGCTTCTTGAACTTCACGAGCGCGAAATCCGGCTCGACGCCCGTCGTGTCGCAGTC
Organism: Polyangiaceae bacterium; assembly: GCA_020846005.1. Classification (GTDB taxonomy): domain Bacteria; phylum Myxococcota_A; class Polyangia; order Polyangiales; family Polyangiaceae; genus JADLEQ01. The sequence continues at coordinate 76,791 of JADLEQ010000034.1, read as the reverse complement.
CATCAAGAGCCCGATGGTGCCCGTCGGCGCGAGGACCGTCGACTGCGCGTTCCGGTAGCCGTGCTGCTGCCCGAGCCGCACTGCCTCGTCCCACGTCTGGCACGCCGCGCGCCAGAGCGCCTCCGGGCACTCGTCGCGATCGATCGCGTACGCGGCGTCCTGGTGCATCCGCATGACCCGCAGCATCGGCTCGCGGTTGCGCGCGAAGCCCGCGAACGGCTCCTTCGACTCCGCGATGCGTGCGCTCGTCGCGTACGCGTGCCCGCACAGGATCGCCGTGAGCGCCCCGGCCACCGCACGGCCCTCGTCGGAGTCGTACGGGATGCCGAGCAGCATGAGCAGCGTCCCGAGGTTCGCGTAACCGAGCCCCAGCGGCCGGTAGTCGTGCGAGTTCTTCGCGATCCGACGGGTCGGGTAGCTGGAGAAGTCCACGAGGATCTCCTGCGCGAGGAAGAAGACCTCGATGGCGTGGCGGTAGCCGTCCACGTCGAAGCTGCCGTCCTCGCGGAGGAACTTCGTGAGGTTCAAGCTGGAGAGGTTGCACGCCGTGTCGTCGAGGAACATGTACTCGGAGCACGGGTTGGAGGCGTTGATCCGCCCCGAGTTGGGGCAGGTGTGCCAGCGGTTGATCGTGGAGTCGTACTGGACACCCGGATCCGCGCACGCCCAGGCGGCCTCGGCGACCTGATCCCAGAGGTCGGCGGCCTCGAGGGTGTCGACCACGTGCCCGGTCGTGCGGGCGGTCGTCTGCCACTTGCCGCCGCCGAGCGCGGCCTTCATGAAGGCGTCGGTGACGCGGATGGAGTTGTTGGAGTTCTGGCCGCTGACCGTCTTGTAGGCCTCACCGTTGAAGTCCGCCTCGAAGCCGGCCGCGATCAGCGCGCGCGCCTTGCGCTCCTCGCGCACCTTCCAGTTCACGAAGTCGACGATCTCTGGGTGGTCCATGTCGAGGCACACCATCTTCGCCGCGCGGCGCGTGGTGCCGCCGCTCTTGGTGGCGCCCGCGGCGCGGTCGAAGACCTCGAGGAAGCTCATCAGCCCGCTGGAGGTCCCGCCGCCGGAGAGCTTCTCCTGCTTGCCTCGGATGCTGCTGAAGTTGCTGCCCGTCCCCGAGCCGTACTTGAAGAGACGCGCCTCGGCCTTCACGAGGTCGTAGATGCTCATGAGGTCGTCGGCGACGCTCTGGATGAAGCAGGCCGAGCACTGGGGCTGCTGGTAGGCGTTCGGCGTCTCCGCCACGTCGGCTGCCGCCTCGGCCCACGCCCAGTTGCCGCCCGAGCCCTCGATGCCGTACTCGTGGTAGAGGCCGCAGTTGAACCAGACGGGAGAGTTGAACGCGCCGTACTGGTTCAGCAAGAGCCAGGCGAGTTCCTGCTCGAAGGTGTCGGCGTCCTTGCGCGTCGCGAAGTAGCCGCCCTGGTCCTCGCCGGCGCGGCGCAGGGTGTGCGCGATCCGGTGCACCACCTGGCGCACGCTCGCCTCGCCCTTCGGAGCGCTGGACTCGGTGGCGGCCTGCACGCCCGCCTTGCGGAAGTACTTGGAGACGACGATGTCGGTCGCGAGCTGTGACCACGCCGCCGGGATCTCCGCGCCCTCCATCTTGAAGACGACCGAGCCGTCCGGGTTGGTGATGACGCTCTGGCGGCGCTCCCAGACGACGGAGTCGTAGGCGCTCGTCCCCGCGACGGTGAAGTGGCGCTCGAGCGCGAGGCCGCGGCGGCGCTTGCGCTCCTTGGGCTGGCGCTCCGTCCCCGAGCGGCCGGTCGCTGGCGGCGCGGCGTGGGAGTCCCGGCTCGCGCGCCTGGAGCCCGCCTCCAGGCGCCCCTCGGCCTGCTCGGGGGGCGAGCCGTTGCTCGCGCTGCGGATGTCCTGACCCACGATCGTCGACTGCGCCATGCTCCCTCGCTCCTTTCGTCCGTGCTGCTCGCGTTCGTCTCGGGCGACCCCGGCCCGCCGGGGGACCGGCGGCGGATCGTGAGCGAAAGCCTCTCCGGCTCGCGCCGCGCTGCGTCGCGAGTCACTACCCATGGACCTCTCTCTTGCTGTCTCTGCCTGGTGCCGCCGCTCCCGGTCGTCGGAGGCGGGCGCCGATTTCGTTCCTGGGGCGACCGTCGAGCTGAACCCTGGTTCAGTGCAGGATCTTCAGCCGGTCGATCTCAGGTGAATGTGCTTTCAGTCTCCACGCCGATCCCAGATCGACGCGGGAAGGCCTTCTTACCCCAAGATCTTGGGGCGCCGCAAGAAAAAACCACAATGGGTCGGGATGGGCTCGACTCGATCCCCACCTGCCCGCTCAACCTACGAACAGTGCTGCGCTTTCGCCGCCCTGAACACAGGTTGCCCCACGATTCTCCTCGGGATGTCACCCGGATGCTCACCGGGTGTCCCCAGGACGTCCCCGGGGCGGCCGGCTAGCCGAGGGTCACGCACGCGGAGCGCCGGGACGGCGCGAGCCGGACCCAGGTCGTCCGCGACGCGCGGTCGTCCCGCCAGCCCTCCGCCTCCGCCTCGAGGGCGGCGACGGTCGATCGGTTGGGGAGCGCGCGAGCGTCGACGAGCACCTCGGTGGGCGCGGAGTCGCTGCGGACCCGGAGCCAGGTCGCGCGCGTGAGCGTGCCGCGCACGCACACGCGGGCCGGCGCGCCCGCGCCGCCCGCCGTCGCCTCGATCTCCGTCACGCTGCGGTCCCGCTCGTGCACGCGGAAGCGGCTCGTCGCGGCGCCGGGCCACACGAGGACCGTCAGCGCGTCCGCGGCCGCGGAAGCGCCGAGCCCGGTGACCGACGCGCCGGCCTCCACCGGCACGATGGCGCCCGCGCGGACGAAGAGCGGCAGCCGGAGGCGATCGTCCGCGTAGTCGCGCGCGAGCGTCCCCCCGCCGGGGAGCGCGTCCGCGCCAAGGTCCCACCAGTCGTACCAGCTCGCGTCCGCGGGGAGCGCCACGTCGCGGCGGCCCGTCGCGTCGATTAGCGGCGCGACGAGCAGGGCGTCGCCCACCTGGAAGCGATAGTCGCCCGCCCACGCCGTGGCGTCCCCGATCGGCCGCACGATCGTCGGCCCTCCGGCGTACGCCTCCTCGGCGAGGCTGTAGAAGAACGGCACGAGCTCGTGGTGGAGCGTCGCCCAGTAGCGGTAGAGCTCCACCGTCTCCTCGGGCCGCTCGGCGAGGCTCCAGGGCTCGAGGTTGGCGCGGCCGTGGAGCTGCATGAACGGCATCAGCGCGCCGAGCGCCGTCCAGCGGGCGAAGTTCGTCTGGTCGAAGGGGATCTCGGGCTCGAGGAGGTTCTCGTCGTCCCGGTCGAGGTAGCCGCCGATGTCGGAGCCGAGGACGACGTAGCCGAGCTCGGCGGAGCGGAACACGTGGTCGAGCGCGTCCGCGAGCCCGATCCAGTCGCGCCGGTTGTCGCCTACCCAGCCCACGGGGGCGTGCTCCTTGCGGGCGTACGTCCGCCCAGGGAAGCCGTAGGAACGATCGTAGGGCCGCACCATCGTCACGAACTCCTCGGCGCCCCGCACCGCGACGCCGTTCTCGTACTCGGCCCGGTAGTACTGCTCGCTGTACTCTTGGTGGGACTTCGGCCCCGCGGAGGTCTGGACGGGATCGGACGCGATGTACTGATCCCCGAAGTCGAGCTTCCACCCGCTGAGCCCCGACTCCTCGAGCAGCGCGCGCTGCTGCGCGTGCCACCACGCCCGCGCCTCCGGGGAGAAGTAGTCGACCCCCGCGCCGCGGCCCTTCCACCAATTGTAGAGCTCGGCGTCGTTGACGAAGAAGCCGCGCGCGTCGCCCTCCTCGAAGTTCGGCGCCGGCCCCGCGTAGGTGTCGCCTCCTGCCTCGAAGTCGACGCTCGTCCAGTTCACGAGGCCCGTCATCCAGCACACGACCCGCACGCCCTGGTCGCCGAGCTCGCCCACCAGCTCGTCGAACGCGGGGTACCGCGTCGGGTTGGGCACGAAGGTGTTGTAGTTCGTCTCCCAGGGGCTATCGAGCACGACCACGCCGACGGGGATGTCGCGCTCGCGGAAGCCGCCGACGAACGTCCGGGTGTCGGCGCCGCTGGAGATGTCCTTGCTGATCCACGGCTCGAACGCCCAGCGCGGCGTGTAGCCGAAGCAGCCCGACGGGCACCGCTCGGCTACGGGAGGCTCGCGCGGTGGATCCTCCGCGCCGCAGGCGATGAGCCAGGGGAGAGCGAGCAGCAGGAGCGTGCGGCGCAGCATCCCGCCGTGTCTATCACGCGCGGGCGGCGGCGACCGCCGGCGTCACGGCCAGCGGGGCACGAGCTCGAGCAGCCGGAGCGCGCCGCGCCGGACGGCCGAGCGGTGGTGCGAGGCGTCGCGGCGCGCGAGGATCTCCTCGCGGTGGGCGACGTAGTGATCGTAGCTCTCCTGGATCATCTCGTCGTTGGAGCGGCGCGGGCGCCACCCGAGCTCGCGCATCGGGCGCGCGAGGTCGAAGAACATCTCGCGCCCGTACATCAGGGAGTGGTACGCCCCGAGCGGCGAGGCCCCGAGGCGGCTCGCGAGCTCCATCGCCCGCACCGTAGGCCCGAACGGCAGGCTCCGGACCCGGCTCCGGGTCCCGGCGTGGCGCACCAGCCCCTCGAGGAGCTCGCGCATGGTGCCGAAGCGGTCCGTGCCGATGTTGTACGTCGCCGCGCCGGGCCGATCGGCGGCGCGCAGGCACGCGTCGGCGAGGTCGTCGGCGTGGACGAACTGGTAGCGGTTGTCGCCCTGGCCGAGCACCCACACGTCGGCGCCCGTCCGGACCCACTCGAACAGGATCTGGAAGATCCCGAGCCGCCCGTGCCCGAGGATCGTGCGCGGCCGGACGATCGTCACGTCCAGCCCGTGGCGCCGGCACGCCTCGCGCGCGAGCTCCTCGCCCTCGAGCTTCGCGCGGCCGTATGCCTCGCGCGGCGCGGGCCGGACGCTGTCGTCCACTGGGTTGCGCGACGGCACGCCGAACACGGCGCTCGACGACACGAGGACCGTCTTCCGCACACCCGCGAGGCGCACGGCCTCGAGCAGGTGACGGGTGCCGTCGACGTTCACCCCGCGGAACAGCGCGGCGTCCTTCGCCAGCGGCACCTGCGCGACCGCGTGATGGACGACCTCTACGCCCTCGCACGCGGCCCGCACCGCCCGCGCGTCGCGGATGTCTCCACGCAGGAACCGCACCTCGCGCGGCCGATCCGGCACGTCCACGCGATCGAACACCGTGACGGACCACCCGCGGTCGAGCAGGCGGCGGACCACGATCTCGCCGAAGTAGCCCGAGCCGCCGGTCACCAGCGCGGTGGGCATCAGACGACCCCCCCGTGATCGAGGCACCAGCGGAGCGAGCGGCGCATGCCCTCCTCGAGCGCGATCGCCGGCTCGTAGCCGAGCACGCGGCGCGCCTTGTCGATGCGGCAGGCGATCGTCTTGTTCATCTCGGAGAGCACGTGGAGCTTCTGGTGGTAGAGCCCCACCGACTGGAGCGCGCGATCGCCGAGCCAGGCGAGCTCGCTCGCGAGCCCGGGGAGCCGCACGCGGCGGTGGGCGCACGCGAGGCCGAAGTCCCGCTCAAGCACGCGCTCGATGGTGTCGACGATCTCGTTCATCGTGTACGGCTCGGCGTCCGCGATCCAGAACGTCTCGGACGCCGCCTCCGGGGTCTGCGCCGCTAGCAGGAGGCCGTGACAGATGTTGCCGACGTAGGCCATCGAGCGGCGGTTCTCTCCTCCGCCGACGATCGGCACCTCGCCCCGGCGGATCATGGAGAAGAACAGGCTCTGGCGCGGCGGTTGGCGGGGCCCGTAGAACCACGGCGGTCGCACGATCACCGTCTCGAGATCGCCGCGCCGGCCCGCGGCGTTCACGTGGTCCTCCGCCAGCTTCTTGCTGAGCCCGTAGGTCAGGTACGGCGCGTAGGGCGCCGACTCGTCGAAGGACTCGGCCGGGCTCGCGTTCACGCCGATGGGGGAGTTGCTGGAGACGTGGACGAAGCGGCGCACGCCGGCGCGGGCCGCCGCCTGGAGCAGCTCGCGTGTGCCCTCGGCGTTCACCTGGAGCAGCTCGCGCGTCCCGCGTGTCGGGTGGACGACGCCGGCGACGTGGAAGAGCGTCGCGCCCCGCGCGGGCTCCACGAACCGGGCGAGCGACCCGGGATCGCAGAGATCGCCCGCGACGGTGACCACCCGCGGGCCGAGCGCCGCGAGCTCCTCCGCCGGCTGGCCCGGTCGGACGAGGCAGCGCACCTCGAGGTCGGCGGTCGGGGCGCGGAGCCGTGGGACGTCGGGGAGTCCGTGGATGAGCGCCTCGACGAGCGAGGTGCCGAGCCAGCCGGGGGCTCCCGTCACGAGGGCGAGCGGCATGGGCGAGTCCTGGCACGGCGCCCGCCCGGGGGCGAGGTGGGCGGTCAGCGAGCGAGCTCGTCCGCCAACCGGAGGGCGTTGTGTCGCGCGAGGCCCATCACGCTGCCCTGGGGGTTCACGCCGGGGGAGTCGGGCAAGACGCTCGCGTCGAGCAGCGTGACGTTCTCGGTGCCTCGGAGCCGGCCGCGCGAGTCCGTCGCCGTGCGCTCGTGGAGCTCCCCCATCGGGCAGCTCGAGAACGCGTGGACGGTGGTGAGCGACAGGCGGCGCCGATCGAGGAGCTCGTCGAGCCAGCGGACGGCGTCCGCCTCGGCGCGGATGGGACCGAGGCGCTGCACCGTCGGCCACACCTCGGTCGCGCCCGCGGCGAGGAGCGCCGACGCCAGGCGCCCGAGCCCCTGGCTCAGGTGGCGCAGGTCGTCGGTCGAGAGATCGTAGGTCACGCGGGGCGCCTCGCCGAACGCCGCCGGGCGCACCGCGCCGGCGCCGCTCCCGCGCACGGCCACGTAGTAGCTCGCGAGGTGACGCCGCTCGGCGAGGAGCCCGCGGGCGGCCGGCCACGCGTCGGAGAGCTGCATCGCGAGGTGCCCGCGCGTGGTGAACGCGCCGCCCAGAGACACGTCGGGCCAGAACTCGCGCACGCCGAGCAGCGGGAGCACGCCCGCCTCGGCGTCCACCGGGGCCGGGAAGCGCGCGACGACCTTCAGCATCGGGTGGAGGCCGAGCGTCGCGCCGACGTTGTAGCGGAACCCGCTCCGGCGCAGCAGGAACGGTGTCTGCAGCGGGCCCCCCGCCACGACCACGTGGTCGGCCTCGAAGTGGACGAGCTCGCGGCGGCCGTCCCCGAGCCCGAGCTCGGCGAACACCCCGGTGACCCGCGGACCGCGCCGGGTGAGCAGCTTCGCTCGGCAGTCGGCGACGACGCGCGCCCCGGCGGCGACCGCCGCGGGCAGCAGCCGGCGCGTGACGCCCTGCTTCGCGCCCGTGGGACACCCTTGGGCGCACGCGTTCGAGCCCTGGCAGCCTCGCGCCGCGCGGGGCACCTCCTGCGCGCTCCACCCCATGCGCTCGATGCCGCGCGCGAAGAGCTCCGTCGACGCGGGCCGCGGCCCCGCGTGGAGCGACACATGGAGCAGCGCCTCCGCCCAGGCGAAACACGGCTCTAGCTCCTCCGGCGTCACGTCGAGGCCGAAGCGCGTCCTCCAGCGGAGGAGGGTCTCCCGAGGCGTCCGGTGCCAGAAGCCGCTGTTGATCTCCGTGCTGCCGCCGACGCAGCGACCCTCGACGAACCCGATGGGTACCCTCCCGAGGATGGGAGTCATCCCCCGATCCCGGTACCAGGTGTCCATCGCGTCGACCGCGTCGCCGCCGTACCGCGAGTCCGGGATCCGCGGCCCCTCCTCCAGCACGAGCACGTCGTGGCCCCGCTCGGCCAGCGTGAGGGCGGCGGTCGCCCCGCCCGCCCCCGAGCCGATCACGAGCACCTGCGCGCGGCGCGCGGGCGCCCCGCTCATGGCGCCGCCTCGCGCGGGGCGCGCCCCCCCCGCTCCGCCGAGGCGACCGACTCGAAGTAGCCGAGGAGCAGCAGCGAGCGGAGGGGGCGGAGCAGCTGGCGGAGCGGCGCGATCGGCCCGAACGCCCAGGCGTCGACGGCGCGGCGCCGCGCGGGCACCGCCAGCCGGTGGAACGAGCGCCCGTGCCGCACGGTGATCCACGCGCGGAAGCCCGCCAGGCCCGCCGCGTGCGCCGCGCGGAGCGCCGGCGGGAGCGCGCGGAGCTGCAGCGCCGCGAAGCGCGCCGCGCGGTCGAGCGCGGCGGGCTCGGGCGGCGCGCCCGTGCCGTCCACCAGCGCCTCCGCCAGCGCGCGGAGGAAGGGCGGGGGCGGCGGCGGCTCGGCGGCGCCCGGCGCGGCGCGCAGCGCCACCCGGCGGTAGGCCCACCCCGCGACCTCGCCGCCCGGGCCGGGACGCCGCGCCGATCGCGCGAGCGCCACCGCGCGGCCGACCCGGACGCCGTGGCCGAGGAGGGCGACGGCGCCCCAGGCCGTCACCGGCACGAAGAACGACAGGTGCGCGACCACCGCGTAGGCGAGCGCGGTGGGCGCGTCGACGCCCTGGGCGCCGAGCGCGTTCGCGCAGAACCAGTGGAAGGTCCCGACGTAGCCCGGCGTCGACGGCACGAGGATGCCCAGGTTGGCGACGCTCATCACGGCCGCGCCCCGCCACGGATCGGCGGCGAGGCCGAACGCAGGGAGCAGGAGCACGAACATCGCCGTCTCGAGCGCCCACACGAGCAGGCTCGTGCCGAGCACCGGGGCGAGCACGGACGGCTCGCGCAGCGTGACCACGGCGTCCACCACCCCTGCGGTGAGCCGGACGGCGCGGGTCTGTGTGTTCGCGCCGAGCCCGGCCGTCGCGCGGGCGACCGACGCGATCACCAGCCCGGGGGCGAGCGCGGCCGTCGCGAGGGCCGCGCCGGCGACGCCCAGGCCGACGCCCGCGACGCGCGCGATCTCGAGCGTCCACGGGTCGGGCGGGAGCCGCGTCATCGCCAGCACGAGGAACGCGAGCACGGCGAGCGCGTCGAGGAGGCGCTCGAGCAGCGTGACGGTGAGCGCCTGGGTGACCGGCATGCCCGTGCGCTCGGCGAGGACCCCCGCGCGGACGAGCTCGCCGAGCCGCGCGGGGAGGACGTTGTTGCTCGCGTAGCCGAGCACGACCACGTTGCTGGCCGCCACGAGCCCGAGCGGCGCGTGAGCGCGGACCAGCGTCCGGCAGCGCTGCCCTCGCACGAGGTGCCCCGCGAGGTACGCCGCTACGGCGAGCGGGATCCACGGCCACGGGGTGGAGCTGCGCCACGCCGCCACGACATCGCCCGGCTCGAGGCTCCGGAGCGCCAGCGCCAGGAGTCCGCCGCTCGCCACGACGCCGACGACCACCCCCGCCAGCCCGAGCGCGCGGGGCGCCGCGGCGCGCGGCTCCGGCTCCGGTCGACCACCGGGGGCATCCGGCATGGCGACGTGATACCGGAGGACCACGCGGTCCGCTCGGGAAAGGCGGTCGCCGCGGCGCCCGGGGCATCACCTCCCCGCGTCCGCCGCGCCGACGCAGCGCGTGACCGACTCCGGCGCAAGCCCACATCAGCCCACATTGGCGCCGCTTGTGCTGGCCCCGGCGCTCTGCCACGCTCCCGGCACCTCATGCGCACGCTCGGGGACATCCAGCCGGGTCAGACGCTCGGCCGGTACGAGTTCCTCGTACCGATCGCCCAGGGCGGGATGGCGGCCGTCTGGGCGGCGCGGCTCAAGGGGACGCGAGGGTTCAGCAAGACGGTCGCCATCAAGACGATGTTGCCGACCATCTCGGACGACCCGCATTTCGAGCAGATGTTCCTCGACGAGGCGGGCATCCTCGCGCGGATCCGCCACCCGAACGTAGGCGAGATCTTCGATCTCGGCGAGCAGGACGACCTGCTCTACATCGTGATGGAATGGGTGGACGGCGAGCCGCTCAGCGCGATCCGCCGCGCCGCGGCGAAGGCGCAGCAGGCCATCCCGCTCAACGTTGGCGTGAAGGTGATCCAGGACGCCTGCGCCGGTCTGCACGCGGCGCACGAACTCCGCGACGACGGCGGCCTGCTGCTGAACCTCGTCCACCGCGACGTGTCGCCGCAGAACCTCCTGGTCACCTTCGACGGCGTCGTGAAGGTGGTCGACTTCGGCGTCGCGCGGGTGGCGGATCGCGGCGCCGAGCACACCGACGCCGGCCAGATCAAGGGCAAGCCGTCCTACATGTCGCCGGAGCAGGCGATGGGCCAGGTCGTCGACCGCCGCACGGACGTGTTCGCGCTCGGCATCGTCCTCTACCAGCTCACGACCGGCAAGCACCCGTTCCGTGGCGAGAACGACGGCTCGACGCTGCACAACATCGTCTCCGATCGCCCGGTGATGCCGCCTCGGTCGCTCGACCCCGAGTACCCGAAGCCGCTCGAGGCCGTCGTGATGCGGGCGCTCGATCGCGATCCGAGCAAGCGGTACCAGACCGCCGCCGAGCTCGAGGTCGCGCTCGACCGGGCCTTCCCCCCGACCATGCCGCGCGTCCGCTCCGAGGACGTGGGCAGGTACGTCAACGGGCTCCTCGGCTCGCGCGGCGAGGAGCGCCGCGCGGCGCTCCGGGAGGCGATCCGGCTCGCCGACGAGCGCGCGCAGCGCGGCGAAGAGTTCGGCCCCGTCGGGCTCCGCCCGCTCGCCGAGGTCGGTCGCCACTCGCTGGTCAGCGCGACCGGCCACCCGCCGCCCTCCCACCACTCCGTGATCACGGCGGCGATGCCTCCGCCGCCCGGCTTGCCGAACCTCCTCGGGGGGTCGGGCCCGGTGAGCGACGCGCCGGCGACCGCGCCGAGCGGCATCGTCCCGACGCCCTTCGGCACCCAGACGCCGACGACCCCGCCGCGCCCGGAGCGGCGGTCGATGGCCGCGCCGATCGCCATCGCCCTGGGCCTGCTCGCCGCGGGGGGCGTCGCGGCGATCGTGATCGCGCGTGGCGGAGGCGAGGCGCCGCCCGCGCCGGCGTCGCTGCCCACGAGCGAGGTCCCCGTCGCAGCGGCGACGACCCCGGCGCCTGCCCCGGCGCCGGCCGCCGCGTCCGCGTCGGGGGAGCCTGGCGCGCTCTCCGTGGATAGCCTGCCCACGTTGGGATCGCCGTCCCCGGGCCGAGGGGATCCGCCCCCGCGCGGCGGCGCCAAGGCCGCGCCGGAGAAGACGGCCGAGCCTCCGCCCGCGACCGCCAAGCCCCCCACGAAGCGGCCAGGCGGCTTCGTCCCGCCGAAGGTCACCGACCCGGGGTTCTGAGCGCTCCGGCGCGCGCGGAGCGGCCGCGCGCGCGCGGTCCCGATCAGAGGAAGCGGCTCCACTCCGAGAGGTACAGCCCGACGAGTCGCTGGTTGTCCAGGCGGTTTACCCCCGCGGGCACCCGCGCCATGTCGTCCGCGAAGTGGAACAGCCCGCGGAGCGTCCCCGGCTCGAGGAACCGGAGCGGCGCTGGCGGGAGCGCGCTCGGCTCCGGGAACGGCCCCAGCCGCGCAAGCACGAAGCCCCACTCGCCGAACGACGGCACGAACGCGTGGTACGGCCGCGTCGTGAAGCCGACCGCCTCGAGTGTCTCGACGACGCACCAGAACGTCCGCCGCGCGAGGAACGGGGACGTGGACTGCACGACGAGCGCGCCCGTCGCCGCGAGCCGCTCGCGCACCGTCGCGTAGAAGCGGGTGGAGAACAGCTTGCCGACGGCGTAGCTGCTCGGATCGGGGAAATCGAGCACGATCACGTCCCACACGCCGTCGTCCTCGGCGAAGAAACGCATGGCGTCGAGGTTCAGCACCCGGACGCGAGGATCGTCGAGCGCGCCCCGGTTCAGCCCGCGCAGCCTCGGGTGCGCCCGCGCGAGCCGCGTGACCTCCGGATCGAGATCGACGAGGACCACCTCGCGGACCTCCGGCCACGCGAGGATCTCGCGCACGGCCAGGCCGTCCCCGCCGCCCCCGACGAGCACCCGCGCGCGGCGCTCGGCCGCGCCCACCGCGGGGTGGACGAGCGCCTCGTGGTAGCGATGCTCGTCCAGGCTGGAGAACTGCAGGTGTCCGTTCAGGTGGAGCTCGATCGTGCCCCGGCGATCGAGGAGCGTGATGCGCTGGTACGGCGTCTCGCGCGACTCGAGCAGCGTCGCGTCGAGGCGCCGAGACTCGGCCGCCCGGACCAGATCGCTGCCGCCGGCAAGCGCCGCGCCCAGCACCGCGAGGATGGCGATCGCCCGGAGGCGCGCGCCGATCACCCGCGCCCGGTGCGCCGGATCGAGCAGCCACGTCGACGCGAGCGCCACCGCCCCGTTCAGCAGCCCACAGACCACCGTCGAGCGCGCGAGGCCGAACGCCGGGACCAGCACCAGCGAGAAGCCGATCGAGCCGGCGAGCGCGCCCACGTAGTCGGCGCCGAGCGCCCGCGCGAGGAGCTCCTTCAGCTCGAGCTCCCCCTCGAGGATGCGCATGAGCAGCGGCAGCTCGAGCCCGACCAGGGCCCCGACCACGACCACCATCGAGTAGAGCACCAGCTCGAACGCCCCTCCGAGGCTGAACGCGAGGAACAGCCCCGGCGCGGACAGCCCGCCGACGAGCGCGGCGGCGAGCTCGACGTCCACGAACGTCTCCTCGAGGCGGCGCGTCACGAAGCGCGAGAGCCACGCGCCGAGCCCGAGCGCGGACAGGTACAGCCCGATCACGAGCGAGTACTGCCGCACGGAGTCGCCCAGCACGTAGCTGGCGACGGCCGCCATCGCGAGCTCGTAGACGAGTCCCGCCGTCGCGATGACGAGCACCATGCCGAGGAGCGCCGCGGAGGGCAGGCGCGGCCGCGGCCTCTCCTCGCGCCCCGCGGAGGAGCGCCAGCCGGGGGGCGGGATCGGCGCCGTGGAAGCGGGTCGCTCGTTCGCGTTCACGCCGTCGCCGGGGCGGGCTCGGAGGCGGTGGACCAGCGCCGCTCCAGCACGGAGCGGCCCGATCGCTCGAGCGTCAGCCGCCGACCGCCGCGGCGATGATGATGCTCAGCCCCAAGATGACGGAGCCGATGAGGATGGCCAGGGCGCTGTTCTGGTCCTCCTCGATCTCCTTCCGCAGCGAGAACGGGGTGACCAGGCGGATCACCAGGAAGCTCGCCGCGAACATCACGATCCCCATGACGGAGTAGACGATCGTCGCGATCAGCGCCTTTACGAACGGAGCCCAGTTGATGCTGTCCATCTCGCCGCCTCGAAGGGGTGGTGGCGCCCACGCTACCACGATCTCACCGCCCGGCGCGAGCCCGTTTTCTGGACGTACCGGCCCGAGCGGCGCCCGCCGCGGTGGCGGCGGCGCCCGCCGCGGTGGTGGCCGAGCCCGGCGCGGTGGTGGCCGAGCCCGGCGCGGTGGCGGCGGCGCCCGGCGCTCTGCGGGGCACCTCCGGCGCGCGGATTTTCCTGCGATCTCGCGTTGGTCGGCGCCGGGAGCGCGAGCGGGGCGCGAGCTCCGGCGCCGGGAATTCGTCTCGCCGCGGCGCTCGGCGGTACGCTCCCGCGCGGAGGTCTCCGGAGCCCATGCTCGTCCTGCTCGGCCCGCCGTTCGAGGGAGCGGACTCTGACTACGCCCGGCTCGCGGGCATCACCGGCATGGTGGCGTACGACCTCAGGACCAAGCTCAAGCCGGACACCTGGGGGGTCGTGCGGGCCGTCGGCGACGCCGGACAGGCGGAGTTGCTCGCCGCGCGGCTCCGCGACGCCGGCTTCCGCGCCGTCGCGCTGGATCCGGCGGTCGGCCACGATCCGGAGCGAAAGATCGTCCCGCTGGTCGCGCTCGAGCTGCGAGAGGACGCGCTCGTGCTCGTGCTCCGCGGGCGGGAGATGTCCGTCTCGTGGCGGTCGGTGCTCGTGCTCGTCCGGGGCGAGGTGCAGCTCGGCGTGATGCCGCAGAGCCTCCGGTCGCCCAGCACGGGGAGCTCGACCTTCCGCGCCATCGTGCCGAGCGCGGCGGATCTCAGCGTCTTCCGCGAGCAGCAGGCGGGGGGGCTCGACGCCTACGCGGCGCTGGACCTCCACTTCGCGACCGTGGGTTGGGTCGGGCGCATCGACGCGCGCACGTTCGACTTCGCGCCGCTCGGCATCCTCGCGGCGACGCCGGCCGCGCAGCTCGACGAGCTGGCCGAGCTCCTCGCTGGCGCGACGGGCGCCCGCGTGGATCGCGGCGGCCGCACCTCGAGCGTGCTGGCGTTCACGGCCCGCGCCAACGCCCCGCGGTCGCACACCCCGGCCCCCGGCGCCACGCCGTCCTCCATGCGGCCCCCCGGGCCTTCCTCGCTGAGCGAGCGGTTCGACGCCTACTCGCGGATGGTGGCGGAGGCGGAGCGCCTGACCCGCCGCTGACGCCTGGCCGCCGCGCCCCGGTGCCAGCGAGGCGAGGCCGCGTGCTATAGGTGGGCTCGATCGATGGCCGCGCTCCGACGCCCCTCCCGCTTCGTGCTGCTCGCCGCGCTCGCCTGCGCGATGGCGGGCGCGCCGCTCGCCGTTCACGCGCAGACGCCAGAGGACCTGGCACGCGCGCGCACCTTGTTCTCGCAGGCGCTCAGCCTGGAGGCCGCCGGGGACTGGGCGGCCGCGCTCGCCAAGTTCGAGCAGGTCGCCAAGGTGAAGCTCACCCCGCAGGTGCGCTTCCACATCGGCGTCTGCAAGGAGAACCTCGGGCGCTTCACGGAGGCGCTCGGCGACTACCGCATCGCCGAGCACGAGGCGACGGAGCAGGGGAGCAAGGACGCCGAGCAGATGACCCGCGCGCGCGAGGCGCTCGAGCAGAAGCTGCCCAAGCTCGTGATCCGGCTCGGCGCGCGGGCGGCGCGCGCGCGCGTCCAGCTCGACGGCGTCGACGTCGGCGCGGCGAAGCTCGGCCGCGAGATCCCGGTGGATCCGGGCACGCACGCCGTCGTGGCGAGGCTCCGTGACGGGCGCAAGGTCGAGCAGTCGATCGAGATCGCCGAGGGGGAGAAGAAGGAGGTCGAGATCGTCGCCCCGCCGAAGCTGGCGGACGACGACGACGAGCCTCCGGAGGACGAGCCCGCCGAGGGCGACGACGCGGAGCGCGCCCCCGGCCCCGTCCAGCCGCCGCCGGCCGACGACTCGACGATGGCCGTGCTCCCCTGGCTGGCGCTGGGGGTCGGGGTCGGCGGGTTCGCGGCGGCGGGGTGGTTCTGGTCGCAGCGCAACGACGCCGACGCGAAGCTCGGCGCGACCTGCCGAGCCGAGCTCTGCCCCGAGCGCCTCGAGCCGATCCAGCAGGACGGAGAGCGCTACGCCCTCTACACGAACATCGCAGCGGGTGTCGGCGTCGCCGGCGCGGTGACCGCCGTGGTCCTGCTGATCGCCGGCTCCGGCCCCGAGGAGAAGCCCCCGGCCGCCGCGCGTCGGGGTGTCCGTGTCTCGGTCGAGCCCGGCCGGATCGGAGTACGCGGTGCGTTCTGAGGCGTGCGTCCGGCGTGTCACGCTCGCCGCGCTCGCGGCGGTTGCGGCGTCCTGCACGTTCCCCGAGCACACGTTCGACGACGACCGCTTCTACGGCACCGGCGCTCAGGATGGTGGCGGCGGCACCTCCGGTACGGGCGGCGGCACCTCCGGTACGGGCGGCGGCGGCGGCTCCTGCGCCGGCCAGTGCGCGCCGGTCCCCGGGGGCTGGGAGGGCCCCGTGGCGGTGTTCCTCGGCGCCGCGGCCGGCACCGCGCCCGACTGCGGCGGCGACTACGCCACGAACCGGCTGAACGGCTCGACGGATCTGGATCCTGGCGCCGCGTCGTGCAGCCCGTGCTCGTGCGGTCCGGCGGCGTCGTCGTCGTGTGTGTATCCTGTCGTGAACCTCTGGAAGGAGGTGGGGTGCGGGTCTGGCGATTCCCTCCAGCTGACTCCGCCGGGCTCGGCCGGTCCGGGCGCGTGCCTCTTCGTCGACCTAGCCAGCCAACCGGGGTTCACGGTGGCTGGCGTCTCGGCTGCACTGCCTGGCGGGACGGCGGACTGTCCTGTTGCTGCGGGGAGTGGCGAGATCACCAAGGCGACGCCCTCCTTCGCGACGCGCGCGCGCGCCTGCGCGCTGCCCGGGAGCCCGTCCAGCGCGGGGTGCGGCAGCGACGTGTGCGTGCCGGCGCTGCCCGCGGGCTTCACGAACCTCTGCGTCCTCCAGGCCGGCGACGTGCCCTGCGCGGGGTCCACGTTCGTCGACCGCCACGTGGTGTACGGGGGCTTCGACGACCAGCGGGCCTGCGCCCAATGCAGCTGCGCGGGAACGTGCGGTGGCTCGTTGGGCGTTTGGTCGAACGCCGGGTGCCTTGGCAACGCCGAGGGAACGGTGTCGGCGTTCGGGGCCGGCACCTGCACCAACGTTGCCCACTCGACGCAGAAGTCCATCCGTTACACCGCGGGAGCAACCTGCGCGCCCTCCGGCGGCGAGCTGACGGGCGCCGCGACGGGGACGGGCCCCACGACCCTCTGCTGCCTGTGAGCGGGTGCGGGCGCGCGTGGCGCGCGCGGGCGCGCCGGCGCTAGGCTCGCCTGATGTTCACGCGCCGCGAGCTGCTGATGAGCGTGTTCGGCGCGGCCGGGGCGGCCGTAGCGGGGTGCGCGCGGCGCTCGTACCCGGGGAGCTTCCGTGGTGCGTCCCACGAGATCGGGCACCGGCTGCGAGGCGCGACGCCGGAGCGCGCGGCCGGGCCGGAGCGGCGCGTCCGGGTCGCCATCGTCGGCGGCGGCGCCAGCGGCCTCTCAGCGGCGTGGGCGCTCGAGCGGGCAGGGGAGCGAGACTTTCGCGTGTTCGAGCTCGAGCCGCAGGCCGGGGGTACGAGCGCGTTCGGGACGGACGGAGTGGTGCCGCACCCGTGGGGCGCCCACTACCTCCCCCTGCCGCGCGCCGAGCAGCGCGAGCTGGTCGCGCTGCTCGACGAGCTCGGCGCGCTCGTCCCGCGCGCGGGCGCGGACGACGCTCCGCGCGGGCGGGAGGGCGCGCTCGTCCGCGAGCCCGAGGAGCGAGTGTTCGTCGACGGCGAGTGGCACGAGGGGCTCTTCCCGTCGGCGATCGCCAGCCCGGCCGATCTCGCAGAGCTCGCGCGGTTCGAGGCCGAGGTCGCGACGTGGGTGCGCTACCGCGACGCGCGGGGGAGGCGCGCGTTCACGCTCCCGGTCCGCGCCTGTTCGGACGCCGCCGAGGTGACGGCGCTCGATCGGCAGAGCGCGGCGCAGTGGCTGGACGAGCGGGGGCTACGCTCCGCGGCGCTCCGCTGGTGGATCGAGTACGCGTGCCTCGACGACTACGGGCTCGATCTCGGGGCGACGAGCGCGTGGGCGATGCTCTTCTATTTCGCGTCGAGGCGGGACACGCCGGGAGAGCACTCCGCGCCGTTCTTGACGTGGCCGGAGGGGAACGGGCGGCTCTCGGCGCACCTCGCGCGCGTCGCGGGCGACCGGCTGCGGCTCGGTGCGCTCGTCACGGAGGTCGCACCCGAGGCGGACTCCGTATCCCTCGCCGTGGCCGACGTGGCGGCCGGCACGGCGGAGCGCTGGCGGGCGGAGTACGTCATCCTGGCCACGCCGAAGTACGTCGTGCCGCGCATCCTGCGGCCATGGCGAGACTCGCCGCCCGCGCACCTCGCCGCGTTCCGCTACGGCTCCTGGCTGGTCGCGAACCTGCACCTCCGCGAGCGCCCGGCGAGCCGGGGGTTCCCGTTCGCGTGGGACAACGTGCTCTACGACACGCCCTCGCTCGGCTACGTCGTCGCGACGCACCAGCGGCTGGCGGACCGCGGCCCGACGCTCTGGACGTACTACCTGCCCGTGGTCGACGCCGACGCGGACGCCGCGCGGCGCCGGCTGCTCGCGCTCGAGCACGGGGAGGCGGTCGCCGCGATCGTGGCCGAACTCGCGCCGGCGCACCTCGGGCTCGAGCGCGCGATCGAGCGCGTCGACCTCTGGCGGTGGGGGCACGCGATGGTGTCGCCGATCCCGGGCTTCGTGTGGGGCGCGGCGCGCCGGAAGGCGGCCGAGCCGCTGCCGCGCGTGAGCTTCGCCAGCACCGATCTATCGGGCGTCGCGCTGTTCGAGGAGGCGTTCGACCACGGGCTGCGCGCGGCGAGTGAGGCGCTCGGCCAGCTCCGCCGCCAGCCGGGCCGCGGCTGAGCGTTCCCGGCGGCCGCCGCGAGCCCGCGCGGCGCGGCTGTTCTTTCCTGGGTGGAATGTTCTTGTGCATGCGCCGTCCCTGTGCGACGCTTGGCCATTCTCCCCGGAGAGGTGGACCCATGAAGCTTCGATTCCCCGTTCTGTTCGCCAGCTTGGCCGCGCTCGCGGCGACGGACAAGGCGAACGCCGTGTCGACGACCATCGTCATCAGCGAGTTCCGCACCCGCGGCCCGAACGGCGCGAACGACGAGTTCATCGAGCTCTTCAACGTCTCCAACTCGCCGGTGACGCTCACGAACGCGCGCCTGCGCGTCAGCGACGGCGCGGGGAACACGACGCTCATCCGGACGATCTCCGTGACCATCCCCGCCGGAGGGCACCGGCTGTTCGCGAACAACGGGCCCCAGGGCTACTCGGGGACCCGCGCGCCGGACGGCTACTTCAACAGCACGTCGATCGCCGACGACGGCGGCATCGCCCTCCTGACGAACGGCGGCGCCGTGATCGACGCCGTCGGCATGAGCACGGGCAGCGCGTACCTCGAGGGGACGCCGCTCGCGCCGATGACCCTCAACAAGAACCAGGCCTACGAGCGCAAGTCCGGAGGCTGCTCCGCGGACGCGGACACCGACGACAACTCCGCGGACTTCTTCTTCAAGGCCGCGTCCTCGAACCCCGACAACGCGGGCATCGTCTGTTCGAACCCGTGCCAGGGCGTGGTGTGCAACAGCCCGCCCAACGCCGACTGCTGGGAGCGCAACGGCGTCTGCCAGAGCGGGACGTGCGTGTATCCGCAGCGCGCGCAGGGCTACGCCTGCGACGACTCGAGCGTCTGCACCTCCGGCCAGGACGTGTGCGACGCCACGGGGGAGTGCGTCGGCAGCGGGACGCTCGCCTGCGACACCCCGCCGGTCGACTACTGCCTCGACTCGACGACGCTCGTCACGCACTCCGATCCGGGCACCTGCCAGGCGCTCTCGGGGTGCGACTACTCGCCCACGCAGACGACGTGCCCCTTCGGCTGCAACCCGACGGCGCTCGCGTGCAACGCCGACCCGTGCACGGGCGTGAGCTGCACGACGCCGCCGAACGACTGCTACACGGGCCCTGGCGCCTGCGTGGCGGGCACCTGCGTGTTCCCGGCGCAGCCGTCCGGCACGGGGTGTGACGACGGCTCCGCCTGCACCAGCGGCGACACCTGCAACGGCGCAGGAGTGTGCAGCGGCGCGACGTTGGGGGGGATCGACGACGGTAACCCATGCACCGCGGACTCCTGCGACTCCGGCACCGGGACGATCACGCACACGGATCTGATCGACGGCTCTTCGTGTGACAGCGGCAACCTGTGCGACGGCTTCGACACCTGCCAGAGCGGTGTCTGCGTCACCGGCACCGCCGTCACCTGCAACACGCCGCCAAACGGCGGGTGCTACGAGGCGCTCGGCACCTGCGCGCCGTCGACGGGTGCATGCAGCTACCAGCCGCTGCCCGGCTCCACGTCGTGTGACGACGGCGATCTCTGCACGACGCCCGACGCCTGCAACGGCAACGGCCTCTGCGTCGGCTCGACGGTCGTGTGCACGCCGCCGGATCCGATCTGCGTGGCCGGCGCGTCCCGCGAGTACTCGAACGGCGCGTGCAGCGCCACGACGGGCGCCTGCTCCTTTACCCAGACGGACACGCCGTGCACGTTCGGCTGCAACGGCGCGACGGGGCTGTGCAACGGGGATCCGTGCAGCGGCGTCACGTGCGACACGCCTCCGGGCGCCTGCTACGAGGACGTGGGCACCTGCTCGGGTGGGACGTGCTCCTACGCGCCAAAGGCGCCGGGCGCCGCCTGCGACGACGGTGACACCTGCACGAACGCGGACGGCTGCGACGGCGCCGGCGCGTGCACCGGGACGCCGCTCGCGTGCAACACGCCGCCCCCGGCGGCCTGCGCGAACGGCACGACCTCGCGGAGCTACGATGCGGTCGGCAGCTGCGACGCCTCGTCGGGGACCTGCGACTACACCTTCACCGACACGACGTGCGCGTTCGGCTGCGATTCGGGCACCGGCCTTTGCAGCGGCGATCCGTGCGTCGGCGTGAACTGCGACCAGCCGCCCGGCCAGTGCTACGCGGCGCTCGGCTCGTGCAGCGGCGGGACGTGCTCGTACGCGCCCTCGGCGGGCGGCACGCCGTGCGACGACACGGATCCTTGCACGCTCGGTGACACGTGCGACGGCTCGGGCGCTTGCACGCCCGGCGTGGCCGACCCGGGCTGCGGTGGCACGGGCGGGACCTCCGGCACGGGGGGTACCTCGGGCGCCGGCGGTACGGCGGGCGCGGGCGCGACGGCGGGCGCGGGCGGCACGGCGGGCGCGGGCGCGACGGCGGGCGCGGGCGGCACGGCGGGCGCGGGTGCAACCGCAGGCGCTGGTGGCACGGCGGGCGCGGGTGCAACCGCAGGCGCTGGTGGCACGGCGGGCGCGGGCGCGACGGCGGGCGCGGGCGGCACGGCGGGCGCGGGTGCAACCGCAGGCGCTGGCGGCACGGCGGGCGCGGGCGCGACGGCGGGCGCGGGCGGCACGGCGGGCGCGGGCGCGACGGCGGGCGCGGGCGGCGCGGCGGGCGCGGGCGCGACGGCGGGCGCGTCCGGTAGCGCGGGCGCGGGCGCGACGGCGGGTGCGTCGGGCAGCGCGGGCGCGGGCGCGACGGCGGGTGCGTCCGGCAGCGCGGGTGCTGGAGCGACGGCGGGTGCGTCCGGCAGCGCGGGTGCTGGAGCGACGGCGGGCGCGTCCGGCAGCGCCGGCAGCGGCACGGGCGGCAGCGGCACGGGCGGCAGCGGCACCGGCGGCAGCGGCACGGGCGCCGTGGACGGCGGTGGCGACGGCGGCCCGGTCTCTGGCGGCTCGGGCTCCAGCGACGACGGCGGGTGCGGCTGCGCCGTCCCCGGCGCGTCGAGCTCGAGCGGGACGAGCGGCGTGCTGGCGCTGCTCGCAGCTTTCGGCCTCGCGTTCCGGCCGCGCCGTCGTCGCGGCTGAGGTCGGAGCGAGCGGGAGCGCGCGCCACCCGGCGTGCGCTCCCGCCATTGCCGGCGCAGCGCGGGGAGTGATACGCGAGGCGCCATGGACAAGGTGTTCGCCAGCGCCGCCGAAGCGGTGCGAGACATCCCCGACGGCGCGGTGGTCGTCGCCGGCGGCTTCGGGCTGTGCGGGATCCCGGAGCTCTGCATCGCAGCGCTCCGGGAGCGAGGCGTCCGTGAGCTCACGTTCGTCTCGAACAACTGCGGCGTCGACGATTTCGGGCTCGGGATCCTGCTGGCCAGCCGCCAGATCCGCCGGATGGTCTCGAGCTACGTCGGCGAGAACAAGGAGTTCGAGCGGCAGTTCCTCGGCAAGGAGCTCGAGGTCGAGCTCGTCCCGCAGGGGACGCTCGCAGAGCGACTGCGCGCGGGCGGCGCGGGGATCCCCGCCTTCTACACGCCGGCCGGGGTGGGGACGCCCGTCGCGGAGGGCAAGGAGACGCGCGAGTTCGACGGGCGGACGTACCTGCTCGAGCGCGGCATCGTGGGCGACTTCGCCCTCGTGAAGGCGTGGAAGGGCGACCGATACGGGAACCTCGTCTACCGGGAGACGGCTCGCAACTTCAACCCGCTCGCCGCGATGGCGGGGCGCATCACGATCGCCGAGGTCGAGGAGCTCGTCGAGGTCGGCACGATCGATCCGGACCACGTCCACACGCCCGCCGTGTTCGTGCAGCGCGTCGTCGTGGGCCGCCACGAGAAGCGCATCGAGCGGCGCACTGTGAGAAAGGAAGGAGCCTGAGATGCTGACCCGCGAGCAGATCGCCCAGCGCGCCGCCCTCGAGCTCCGAGACGGCTTCACCGTGAACCTCGGCATCGGCATGCCGACCCTCGTCGCCAACTACATCCCGGCCGGCGTGGAGGTCATGCTCCAGAGCGAGAACGGGCTCCTCGGCATCGGCCCGTACCCGCTCGAGTCGGAGGTCGATCCGGATCTCATCAACGCGGGCAAGGAGACGGTGACGATGGTGCCCGGCTCGAGCATCTTCGACAGCGCGACGAGCTTCGCCATGATCCGCGGCGGCCACGTGGACCTCGCCATCCTCGGGGCCATGGAGGTCGCCGAGAACGGCGACCTCGCGAACTGGATGATCCCGGGCAAGATGATCAAGGGGATGGGCGGGGCCATGGATCTCGTCCACGGCGCTAAGCGCGTCGTCGTGATCATGGAGCACACGTCGAAGGGCGGTGCGCCGAAGATCCTGCGCCGGTGCTCGCTGCCGCTGACGGGCCAGGGCGTCGTCCATCGAGTGATCACCGACCTCGCCGTCCTGGACGTGACGGCCGGCGGGCTGACGCTCGTCGAGGTGGCGCCGGGCGTGACGGTCGACGAGGTGCGGGCGAAAACGGAGCCGGCGATCAGCGCGCCCGCCGCGGTGCCGGAGATCCGTCTGGGGTAGGCGCCTCGGGCGCGGGCACCCCGTCTGCGGTGCGGTCAGCGGTCGAGCGGCACGGCGCGCTGGTCCACCATCCACGTCACGCGCGGCGAGCGTTGGTAGAGCCGCGCCGGGATCTCGTCGGGATCGCCCGGCGCCCACGCGGCGAGGAGCGGCGCGCGCTTGGACTCCCCAGATGCGAGCACGAGCGTGCGGCGCGCCGCGAGCAGCACGGGGGCCGCGAGCGTCACGCGAGGCTCGAGCCCTCCGCCCGGGTGCACGGCGATGACGGTCGCGTCGTCGCGACGGACGGCGCCGGTGCCGGGGAAGAGCGAGGCCGTGTGCCCGTCGTTCCCGACGCCGGCGATGACGAGATCGAGCACGGGTGGTTCGGCTCCGCCGAAGGCCGTGGCGAGCCGCGCCGCGTAGTCGCGCGCGCCCGCCTCGGCGCCGAGGTCGCCCGCCATGCGGTGGACGTGGTCGTCCTCGATCGCGGCTGGCTCGAGGAGCTGCGCGCGCGCCGCGCCGTAGTTGCTGCGTGGATCACCTGGCGGAACGCAGCGCTCGTCGACCCACCACCAGACGACGCGCGCCAGGGCCGATCCGCGGCGTGCCAGGAGGCGGTACGCGCCGCCGGGCGTCGACCCGCCGGAGAGCGCGACGTGCGCGATCCCGCGGGCGGCGACCGCGGCGGCGAGCTCCTCCGCCATGCGCGCGGCCGCCAGCTCCGCGAGCTCCGCGTCGTCTCCCGCCACGACCAGCTCGTGGCCCGGCGGCGCGCCCTGCCCGGACACCTCAGCTCCGGCTCCAGGCCGCCGCGAGCGTGAGCGCCTCGCGCGCCAGCGTGTCGCCGAACGGGTCGCTCACGGCGCGCGCGGCGAGCTCCGCCGGCTCGCGCCGTGGCACCAGGAAGCGCCGCGGCCCGAGCGCGCCCCACGGCGCGGCCAGGGACCAGGTGATCACCTCGCTCGACTCGTCCCGAGCGGCGCGGCCCACCACCTGCCCCGCGGGCAGCTCGGCCTCGATCTCGATCGACGCGAGCCATCCTGGGACCAGGTCGTCCCGCGCGACCGGGCGCCGCTGGATCGTCGGTCGCGCGCCGTCGCTCGCCACGAGCGCTCCACCCTCGACGCGCCAGCCGAGGCGCGCGCCGAGCCAGCCGAGCACGAGGTCGGCCTCGGCGCTGGCCGGTCGCTCCGGCGTCGCGGCGTGCTCGATGGCCAGCCGACGCACGGCGCCGAGCGCGGGGACGAGCGACGGGTCGTCGAAGAACCGCGCGAGCATCTCGCGCCAGCGCCGCCCGCGGACGAACGCGAGGTCCTCGATGCGGCCGGGCGTGAGCTCGGCCACGGCGGCCGCGCGCGCGACGCCGCACTGGGCGCTGTCCAGCACGACTCGACCGGCGTGCGGAGCGAGCTGGTCCACCACGCTCGCGTGCGCTCCAGGCCCCACCAGGAGCGCCACCGGGAGCCGCGGCGCGAGCAGCGCCTCGACGACCGACTGCGCGCGCTTGCTGGCCGCGGCGCCGAGCCGGAGCTCGATCCGCTCGGCGGTGACCGCGCCGCCTGCCGACCCGCCGCTCGATACGGCGCTCACCGTGCCTTCGAGCCCCCACGGCTCGGCGCGCGGATCGACGACGATCAGGAACGTGCGGGCAAGGAGGCGCGTGGACACCTCGTCCGCGACCTGGACGAACTCCGCCTGTTGCTCGACGCCCGTGACGCACACGAGGTTCAGCGTGGCGGCGCGGGCGCGTGCCCTGCCGGCGGCGTCCGGCTTCCAGAGCGCGCGGATCGCGCCCTCGATGCTGGCGAGGACGTCGCTCACGCGGCCGCTGGCCGGCGCGGTCACGGCCGGCTCCAGGCGACCCCGTCTCGCCCGACGAGCGCGTGCGCCTCCGCGGGTCCCCAGCTCCCGGACTCGTAGAGCGCGAGCGGGACCGTCCCGTTCGACCACTCCCGCATGATCGGATCCACGTACGCCCACTGGGCCTCCACCTCGTCGTGGCGCGTGAAGAGCGTGGCCTCCCCGCGCATGGCGTCGAGCAGGAGCCGCTCGTACGCCTCCGGGGTCTCGTGGCCGAAGGCCTCGCCGTAGCTGAAGTCCATCGCGACCTCGCGCAGCGCGATCGCCTGGCCGGGGATCTTGGTCGCGAAGCGGAGCGCGATGCCCTCGTCCGGCTGGATGCGGCAGTAGAGCGTGTTCGGCTGGGCGGTCGCGCCGGCGGCGCCGCGGAAGAGCGGGTGGGGCAGGGGGCGGAAGTGCAGCGCGATCTCGGTGACGCGCTTGCCGAGGCGCTTGCCCGCGCGGAGGTAGAACGGCACGCCCGCCCAGCGCCAGTTGTCGACGTGCATCGAGAGCGCCGTGAACGTCTCCACGCTGGAGTCGCGCGCCACGTCGGGCTCGTCGCGATAGGCGGGGACGGCGTCGCCGCGCACGGTGCCGGCGGCGTACTGGCCGCGCACGGCCTGCGCCGCCACCGTGTCGCGCCCGCGGATCGGGCGGAGCGCGCGCAGCGCCTTCACCTTCTCGTCGCGCACTCCGTCGGCGTCCCACGCCACCGGCGGCTCCATCGCGACCAGGCAGAAGAGCTGGAGCGCGTGGTTCTGCACGATGTCGCGCATGAGCCCGGTGGCCTCGTAGAACTTGCCGCGCCCTTCGATGCCGATGTGCTCCGCCACGGTGATCTCGACGTGCGAGACGTGATCGCGGTTCCAGAGCGGCTCGAAGATCGTGTTGCCGAAGCGCAGCACGAGGAGGTTCTGCACCGTCTCCTTGCCGAGGTAGTGATCGATGCGGAAGATCTGCCGCTCGTCGAGCTCGCCGAGCAGCGCGCGGTTCAGCTCACGCGCGGACTCGAGATCGGTGCCGAACGGCTTCTCCACGACGACGCGCGCGTACGGGCGGCTCGGGTCCGACGAGGGAGGGTCGCAGAGGCCCGCGGCCTTCAGCTGCCGGACGATGGTGCGCATGTCGCCCGGCGGGACCGCCAGGTAGAAGGTTCGCCCACCCGCCGTCCCGCGCTCGGCGTCGAACCGGGCCAGGCGCTCGGCGAGGCGCTGATACGCCTCCGGATCGTCGAACGAGCCCTGTACGTAGTCGATCCCGCTGGCGAGGTCGTCCCACACGCGCGCGTCGATGGGCTTGTGGCGAGAGTGGGTGGCGACCGCGTCGCGCATCTTGGCGGCGAAGCCGTCCCCCCCGAGGGCGCGGCGGGCGAAGCCCACGAGCCCGAACGCCGACGGGAGGAGGCGGTTGCGCGCCAGGTTGTAGATCCCCGGCACGAGCTTGCGACCCGTGAGGTCGCCAGAGGCGCCGAAGATGACGAGGACGCACGGGTCGACGGCGAGGTCGCTCGCCATCCCCGCGCGGAGCGGATTCTCGGGAGGGGGGAGGGTTTCGGGCACGGCGCGATGGTCGCCCTGCCGTCGCGCGCGCGCAAGCGCGCCCCGGATCGGACGGCCTCCCGGTTGGATCCCTCGCGCGGCGCGTCGGACCCGCGCGCGGGAGGACCGCGCCTGGCACGCACTGGTGCCTCATGGTAGGGGCCCGTCATGCGGAAGCTGTGGGTGCCCGTGGTCGGCTCGGTCGCGTTCGGTTTGGTCGCTGGCGCTTGCGATGACGATTCCGCGTCGAAGTCGAAGCAATTCGACGCCGGGACGGCGGACGGCTCGACCGAGGGGGGCGCCTCGGGCGGCAGCTCCGGCTCGGCCGGCAGCTCCGGCTCGGGCGGCAGCTCCGGCTCGGGCGGCAGCTCCGGCTCGGGCGGCAGCTCCGGCTCGGGCGGCAGCTCCGGCTCGGGCGGCAGCTCCGGCTCGGGCGGCAGCTCCGGCTCCAGCGGGAGCAGCGGCTCCGGGGGCACCAGCGGTAGCAGCGGCTCCAGCGGCAGCAGCGGCTCCAGCGGCGCGGGTGGCGCCGACGCGGGCCCCGACGCATCCGCGGGGGCGGGTGGTGGGGACGCCGGCGTCGACGCGCCGATCGAGGCCGGCCTCTGCCCTCCGGGGGAGAGCTTCGACTACTCGCTCTCGACGTGCGCTCCGTGCAACTACTACGAGGCCGGCACCAACGACTTCGCGTGCTGGACGTTGGCGGACTCCTTCGGAGGGGTGTTGGCGTTCGACCCGGCGACGGGGCGGATCACCTTCGATCTGTCTCAGTATGGCGAGCAGCGGTCGGGCACGTACCGGGTCCAGGTAGCGACCCTCGACTCGGACGGCGGGTACACGTACGCCTGCCACTCCGGCGCCGTCGAGCTCGTCGGGCCGACCGCCGGCTTCGACATCCCCGGCGCGGCGGGCGCCGCCTACCTCCTCCTCGACGAGCTCGTGATCACGGACGCTTGTGGGAACGTCAGGCGGGTCGATCCGGCGATGTACTCGGAGAAGCTGCAGCTCGATCTCTACCCCGACCAGGACGGCGGCATCTCCTTCAACGCGTGGTGCAGCGAGGGCCACGTCGGCTCTGCCTGCAGCTAGGAGCAGGGGCCGTCGGCCTCGCGTCAGCAGCTCGAGACGAAGTCCTCGTACTTGCCGCCCGGGCCGCGTGGGAGCGCCGCCACCTCCTCCACGCTGACGCGATCGAACGGCACGAATTCGCAGGCGACGCTCGCCACCTCGGCGCGCTCGGCGTCGGTGAGCGGGCGCGTGGCCACTACGCGCGCCACCACCTCGCCGGGTCGGCTCTGGACGAGCTGCCACTGCCGGAACGGCGCGATGCGCACCAGCCGATCGTGGCGGAAGTACGGCCAGGCTCGGCTGCCGTCGGCCAGGCGCGCCAGGTGGCGCACCCGTCCCACCACGCGCTCCAGCACGGGGTGCGCGGGGAGCCCCGCCCACGGCGCGCCCCACGCCGCGCGATCGCCGAGCTCGTAGCGGACGAGCGGCATCGCGAAGTTGTGCAGCGTCGTGATGAGCACCCGCCCGAGCTCACCGGGCGCGCACGGTCGGCCCGCGTCGTCCACCACCTCCACCAGCACGTTCTCGGCCTGGACGAAGTAGCCGGGACCCTCGGGGTGCTCGAACGCGATCGGCCCGACCTCGCTCGCGCTGTACGTCGCGGCGACCCGGACGTCCCACGCCAGGGTCGCGAGCGCACGGAGGTGCTCGGGGACCGGCTCGCTCGACGTGCAGAGGTGCTCCACCCCCGGGTGGGGCGCGCCCGTACGGAGCGCGTGACGTAGGAGCTCCGCCGCGCTGCTCGGGAACGTGACGAGGTAGCTCGGGCGCAGGCGCCCCAGCCACGCGAGCTGCTGGTCGATCGGGACCGCGACGCTCAGGACCCGCGTCTCGCCGCAGCGCTCGCCCGGGAACCAGCCGTTCGCGAGGTCGCCGTCCGGGGGCCTGCCCCGCGCCGGGTCCAGCACGTTGGTGACGATGGCCGCGCGGCGCCCCGGGTCGCGGCGCCACCATCGGTGGAAGCGGCGGTCGAGCGCGAGGTTCACCAAGGCGACGGCCGGCGTGCCGAGGACCCGGAGCGGCCGGCCCGTGGAGCCGCTCGTCAGAGTGTAGCCGTTCGGCGCGTGACCGGGTGGCGGGTCGAGGCTCACGAGCTGCGGGGCGACCTCCTGGGCTCGGGCGCGATCGAGCGGCGGCACGTCGCGCAGCACCTCGGCCCAGTCGTGTCGCTCTGGATCGAACCGGATCGCCCGGAGGCGCTCGCGGTCGAATGGCACCGTCGCGCGAGCGTGGGCGAGCACCAGCGCGAGCTGCCGCCCCTGGTGCCGGCGCAGCGTCGCGGGGTCGAGGCGCGCGGCGCGGTCGAGGAGGTCGTCCGCCGCGCGGAGGAGCTGGCCGCGCGGCAGGCTCGCGGCGGCGTGACCGAGCGTCGAGACGATCGAGGTCGGGCGCTCGGTCACGCGCGCGCTCCCGCGCTCCCGCGCCGCCGCAGCCCGGGCCCGGGGCGCGGCGGCCGGGCC
Organism: Polyangiaceae bacterium; assembly: GCA_020846005.1. GTDB lineage: Bacteria > Myxococcota_A > Polyangia > Polyangiales > Polyangiaceae > JADLEQ01. The sequence continues at coordinate 48,350 of JADLEQ010000034.1, read as the reverse complement.
GTCACGCGCGCGCCTCCAGCTCGGCGAGCCAGCTCACGAGCGCCGCGCCGAAGCGATCGTTGTCGTCGCCGACCACCATGTGGGTCGCCTCGCGGACGTCGACCAGCCTCGCGTGCGGGACGATGGCGAGGAACGCCCGCGCCGCCTCCTCGCTCAGCACGTCGCTGGACGCGCCCCGGATCAAGAGCGTCGGCACCGTCAGCGCCGCCGCGGCGCGCTCCAGTCTCTCGACCGCGGCGAGCGGGTTCTCGTAGCGCTCGGCCGCGAGGAAGCGCGGATCCCAGTGCCAGCGCAGGCGCCCGTCGGCGTGTCGGCGCAGGTTGCGCTCGAGCCCTCGCGTGTCCCGTGGCCGGGCGCGGTGCGGGAGGTACGCGGCCACCGCGTCCGCCGCCTCGTCGAGCGAGGCGAAGCCGCCTGGGTGGGCGCGCATGAAGCCCAGGATGCGCTCGACCCCGGACGGCTCCATGCGGGGCGCGATGTCCACCAGCGCGAGGCCGGCGATCGCGGCGGGCGCCGCGCCGGGCAGCGGCGCGCCCAGGCCGGACAGGAGCGCCGCGAGCCCGCCCAGGGAGGCCCCGACCACCACCGTCCGCGGCCCGGTGACGCCGGCGACGCGCGCCAGGTCGGCGCCGAAGTCCTCGAGCGCGTAGGCGCCGGCCGGGGACCACTCGCTGTCCCCGTGCCCGCGCTGGTCGACCGCGACGGTGGCGAACCCGAGGCGCGCGAGCTGCCGCGCGGTGGCGGCCCAGGCGTGGCGAGTCTGCCCGCCGCCGTGGGCGAGCACGACCGTCGCCCGCCGCTCCGGCACCCCGGGCGGCGGCGCCCAGCGGTCCGCGGCGATCCCCAGGCCGTCGTGCCCCCGGAGCGCGAGCGGCTCGGCTCGAGGCTCGTTCGGGCGGGGCGAGCGGGGTGCGGACATGGTCCGCTCGCGCCGATAGCACGCTGGGGTCGCGGCGCGGGAGTCGACGCGCGTTCGGGAGTCGCCTACGCTCCCCACCCATGACGGACCTGGCGATGGGCATGGTGGGCCTCGGTGTGATGGGGCGGAACCTGGCGTTCAACATGGAGGAGAAGGGCTTCTCCGTGGGCGGCTGGGACGCCTGGCCGGACGCCGTGTCGCGCTTCGAGCGCGACGGGCAGGGCAAGCAGGTGCGGGCGTTCGCCGAGCTGCGGGAGCTGGTCGGCGCCCTCTCCCGCCCGCGCCGGATCGTGATGCTGGTGAAGGCGGGGCAGGTGGTGGATGACACCATCGATCGCCTCCGCTCGCTGCTCGAGCCGGGGGACCTGCTCGTCGACGCAGGTAACGAGTACTTCGCCAACACCGAGCGCCGCGCCCGCGAACTCGCGCCGACGGGCGTACGCTTCTTCGGCATGGGCGTCTCCGGAGGGGAGGAGGGGGCGCGGCACGGCCCGTCGATGATGCCTGGCGGCGATCGCGCCGCGTACGAGGCGCTGGCGCCGGTGCTCGGCAAGATCGCCGCGCAGGTCCCCGATGGCCCGTGCGTCGCGTACGTCGGCCCCGGTGGAGCGGGCCACTACGTGAAGATGGTCCACAACGGCATCGAGTACGGCGACATGCAGCTCATCGCCGAGGCGTACGCCATCCTGCGTGGGCTCGGAGGGCTCTCCAACGCGGAGCTCGCGGACACCTTCGCCGAGTGGAACCGGGGCGAGCTGCAGTCCTTCCTGATCGAGATCACGGCGGACATCTTCCGCAAGCACGACGGCGACACGGGCCAGGCGCTGGTCGACCTCATCGTCGACGTGGCGAGCATGAAAGGGACGGGCAAATGGACGGTGCAGGACGCCGCCGAGCTCGGCGTCGCGGTGCCGACCATCGCCGCTGCCGTGGACGCGCGGGTGCTCTCGAGCGCGCGCGAGGAGCGCGTGCTCGGTGCCCGCGTGCTGGCGGGCGCCTCGGGCCAGCCCGCGGTGGACAAGGTGGGTCTCGTGGCCGACGTTCGCGCCGCGCTCTACGCGTCGAAGTGCGTCAGCTACGCGCAAGGCATGCGCCTCATCCGCACCGCGAGCGAGGAGCGCTCGTGGGGCATCGATCTGGCCGAGATGGCCCGGATCTGGAAGGCCGGCTGCATCATCCGCGCGGCGTTCCTCGGCCGGATCCAGGCCGCGTTCCAGCGTGACGCGAAGCTCCCCAACCTGCTCCTCGACGCGTCGTTCGCCGAGGAGCTGGCCGCGCGGCAGGCGAGCTGGCGCCGCGTCGTCGCCCTCGCCGCCCAGGCCGGCGTGCCCGTCCCGGCCACCAGCGCGTCGCTCGCCTACTACGACACCTGCCGGAGCGAGCGCTTGCCGGCGAACCTCATCCAGGCGCAGCGAGACTACTTCGGCGCGCACACGTACAAGCGGACGGACCGCGACGGAGATTTCCACACCGCGTGGAAGAGCTAGCCCGCCCGCACGGGTCTCACGCGCGCACCACCCAAGCCCAGCGCCGCGGCGCTGGTCGGACGAGAACCATGAGAGGTGCCACCATGCGCAGCCGTTCCCGTGTAGTGCTCTCGATCGTGATCAGCGCCTCGGTGCTCGCCGTCCCCGCGCTCGCGGCGGCGCGGCCGGTGCGGCGCGCGACCGCACGCACGGAGCTCGCCGAGCGCGCCGCGGCGGCGCGCGCCGGCCGGAGCCCGGAGCAGCAGGTAGCGCCGGTCGTGATCGTCGGGCGGCGAGCCCAGCCCCAGGTCGTGGTCGAGATCCCGCGGGTCGAGCACCAGTTCGAGGTCGGCACCGCGCGTCACGCGCCGAGCACGCGTCGCTTCATGAAGCGCGGGCGCGTCTGGTGACGCGGCGCGGCGCGGTGGGCGCGGGGGCCGCGCCCAGCCCGAGCCGCGCGCGCGCGACCGAACAGGCGAGCGGGCTCGCGTCGATGCCGAGGCTCGGGCGCCCGAGTCGCGCCGCGACCGCCAGCGTCGTCCCCGAGCCGCACATCGGATCGAGCACGGCGTCTCCGGCCCGCGTCGCGCCTCGGACGATGCGCTCGAGGAGGCGCTCCGGCTTCTGGGTCGGGTATCCAGTGGCCTCTCGCGCGAAGGGCGTGTTCGCGCCCATCGCCGGGCAGTCCGTCCACACGCTGCCGAGGGCCCGCCCGGTGTCGGCGTAGTAGCGATACGTTCGTCCGCCAGCGACCCGCTCGCGGTATCTCCGGCCGTCGCCGTCTACCTTCCGGAAGTGGATCGCGAGACTGCGGTCCGCGTAGGGCTCGCGGAGGATGGGGTCGTCCGTGTTCCACAGCATCGCGCCGGGAGCGTAGACGAGGAGCGTCTGATGCGTGACGGCGGGGCCGGCGCTGCGCCGGGCCCCGTTGCCCGGCACCCAGATGATCTCCGCGCGGTACGCGTCGCGCCCGAGCGCGCGATCGAGCAGCACCTTGACCTCGTGCACCGCGCGGTGGTCCAGGTGCACCCACAGGCTGCCGCCGGGCGCCAGGCGCGCGGCCGCCGCGACCAGGCGCGGCTCGAGGTACGCGAGGAAGGCGTCGAGGCCGCCGTGCGCGTCATGGAAAGCCGCCGGGCCCTCGTGGCGCCAGCCCGGTCCTCGCCGGGCGCCGTGGGCCCGCTCGGTGTTGAACGGCGGATCGACGTACACGAGCTCGAACTGCCGAGCGCGGTGCTCGGGCCGAGCGAGGAGCTCCAGGCAGTCGCCCTCGTAGAGCTCGACCGCCGGGCGCGCCAGCGGCGGGAGCTCAGCTCGAGTCATCTTGGGGGGCGTCGTCTCCCGCCGAGTCTTCGGGCGCGGCCGGCGGGCCCTCGTCCTCCGCGATGGCGGCGAGCAGGGCGTCGTCGAGGGGCGCGGCCTCCTCGAGCGGCGGGAGCCACCGCCACCGAGGGCCGCCGCCGTCGCACCCCCGCAGCGCCTCCTCCGCGCTGCACGCGAGGCGGACGTGGAAATGATCATCGTGCGGCGTGCTGTCTCCGGGTTGGAGCATCACCGTCGCCGCGCGGAGGAGGAGCGAGTCGGGGCTGCCCAGCGCGAACGCCCACTCGAGGAGCAGCGCCTCGAGCTCTCGGCTCACGAAGATGAAGAGCACCGGCGCGCCCTCGCTGCCGACCAGCGACTCGATCAGCGCCCAGTTGCGCGCGACGTCGAAGCGGACGTAGTCGTCCGTGCCCTGGACGCGCGCGAGGCCATCGGCCCCGAAATGAAGGAACCCTGGGCTCCGTACCGGCGCGCCCTCCGGGGTCGTGGTGTAGAAGAGGAGGTCCACGTCGCGGCCGGAGCGGTGGGAGCGGTGTCCCGGGATCTTCCCGCCGCGACGCGCCGAGAGATCGCCCACGACGAGCGGCTCGCCGCCGCGCTCCGTGGAGACCCGCGCGGCGGCTCGCTCGACCGCCGCGACCAGGACCGGGGTACCCCAGTGGTGCTGGCCGTGCGGGCGGTAGCGAACGAACCCCGGGCCGCCGGCGGGCAGCTCGACGCCGTCCGTCAGCACGCCGTGCTGCGGCGCGCCGACCGAGCCCCCGACGCCCGGCGCGAGCGGGGTAGGCGACGAGAAGCACGCCGCGGCGAGCAGGGGTGACGCCGCGACCAGCGCGCGACCCGGCCCGCGACCAGGACGACGCCGCCGGCTCATCTCCGCCCCAAGTAGCCGGCGACGCGCCCCTCGATCGCGGCGACCGCCCGAGCCGAGGCGAACGACGCCTGCAGCTCGAGCTTGCCGTCGCGCTTCGCCAGGTACCCCTGGTCGACGAACGAGAGGAAGGCGTTCTGCAGGATGGGCTTCGACACGCACTCGCGGAGCTCCAGCTCGCCGGCGAGGAACATGCGGCCGCCGAGAGCGAGCGTGCGGCGGGCGAGGTCCTTCTCCGTCAGCGGTCCCTTCACCAGCGCGCCCAAGCCGCGCGCGGCGACGCGGTACCCCTCGAGGAAGTTCCGGCACGTCGCGGCGTAGATCTCGAGCCACTCGGCGCCGCTCCATCCGTCGGCGCCGACGCCGGCGCCGACGCGCTGCTCGGCGAGGAGCGCGAGCTTTCCATCGGCTGCCATCTCCTCCAGCGTGCGATCGAAGATCTCGTCGAAGCTGGCGTCGGCGCGGAAGCGGAATTCGTACTTGAAGAGGCGCGACAGCACCTGCACGCGCTCCCGCAAGACCGCTCGTGCGATCGGGGGCCCTCCGTCGCGCAGCAGCGCGATCGCGACCAGGGCGCGCTCGACGAAGAAGTGCACGACGATGTTCTTCGTCGTGTCGAGGGCCAGCCGCTTGGCGTCTGGGACGACGTAGATGGCGTCGGGCCCCGCGGTCGGGCGTCGGCTCACTGCGACCTCGCCGTCCGCGGGCCGGTGCGCCTCGACCAGCTCGGCCGCCATCAGCATCTCGAGCGCCTCTCCCAGCGCCTCCTCGCGCAGCGCGCCCTCTCCCGTCGCCAGGCTCGGGGTCGCGCGGGCGCCGAGCCGACGCGCCAGGCCGAGCAGCTTGCGCGCCCGATCGACCACCTCGTCGTGGGGCAGCCCGCGGCGGGTGTGCGTGAGCAGCACGAGCGCGACCAGCGCGCCCGGCGTCATCGCCGTCACGCGGTTCATCTCGTCCATCACGCGGTTGCCGAGGCGGGTCACGAGCGCGCGCTGGGCGTCCTCCTCGAGCTCGGCGCCGAGGGGGAGGTCGAGCTCCTCCCGCAGCTGGTCGAGCGTCAGGATCTCGCCGACCTGCAGGTTGATGCGCCCGTAGCGGTCGCGGAGCACCGCCGTGGTGCGCAGCAGCCCGGCGGCGTCCTCCTTCTCCTTCTCGCCTCCCCGGAGCTCGCGCTCGTACGCGCTGCCCTCGACGAGGCGCTCGTACCCGATGCTGATGGGTACGAAGTAGGTGCGGCGATGCGTGACCGCGAGCGCGGCGGTGACGATCATCGACAGCAGGCCGAGCTTGGGAGGGAGGAGCTTCCCCGTGCGGCTGCGCCCGCCCTCGAGGAAGAGCTCGAGCGGGTGCCCCTCGCGGATGAGTCGACGGACGTAGGCGTCGACCACGGCGGAGTAGAGGCGGTCCCCCTTGAACGAGCGGCGGATGAAGAACGCGCCGCCGCGGCGGAAGAGCGGGCCCAGCGGGAAGAACGACAGGTTGTCGCCCGCGGCGATCAGCGGGAGCTGGAGCTTCTCCTCGTAGAAGACGTAGCTCAGCAGCAGGTAGTCGATGTGGCTCTTGTGGCTCGGCAGCAACACCACCGTGCCGTCCTTCGCCGCCGCGCGGATCCGCTCGAGCCCCTCGCGATCGAACTCGATGCCGGCGTAGATGGTGTGGAAGACCTTGTCGAAGAGGAGCTCCAGCGCCCGCACCGTGTCGACGTCCAGCGTCGCCTGCAGGCCCCGCAGCATCCGCTCGGCCTCCGCCAGTACGGCGCCGCGGTCCTCGGCGCGCTCGCCCGCCAGCTCCTCGACCACGCGGGCGAGCCGAGGGCTCCGCAGGATCTCGTCGCGGACCCGGTCTGGGGGCTTCTGCGCCGGGCCGGTGATCGCGACGCGCTCGCGCTCGACCCGCCGGAGGAGCGCGTAGGTGATGCGGCGGATGCGCACCGCGTCGCTCGGGGCGTCCGACTCCGCGAGGTAGGCGGCGAGGGAGAGCGGCTCGCCGGCGCGGAGCTCCGCGTGGCTGGCGTTCGCGAGGACCTGGCCGGCGGTGCGCAGCGCGCTCGGCCACTCCCGCGGGCCGAGCAGGAGATCGAGGGTGCGCGTCCCGCGCGTGTCCGGCAGGCGGGACCAGACGAAGACCTGGGGGACGAGCAGGATGGGGCGCGCGCGCTCGCGCTGGACGTCGATGAGCGTCCGCATCAGGGCGTCGCCCTCCGTGAGCCCGCGCCCGCCGCTGGCGCCCGCGGCCAGGTCGAGGACCCCGGGGGGGCGCTTGAGGAACAGCGCCGCCGAGTGGCCGCGCTCGACCGCCTCGCGCAGCTCGCTCGCCTGCGCGTCGCCGGAGCGGGGGAGGAGGGCGCCGAGCAGCCCGCGCCCCATCGGCTCGAGGGCGCCCATGCCGAGGTCGTTGACGAAGCGGATCTCGGGGAGCCCGTGGCGCTTGGTGAGGAAGTCGAGCGCGAGGAAATCGACGACGTTGAGGTTCCGCAGCACGTAGACGACCGTCCCCTGATCGGCGAGGCGGCGGACACTCGACAGCCACTCCTGGTCGATCGCGATCCGGCCGAAGAAGCGCTCGGAGAGCGCGCGTAGCGCGAGGCTCGGCTGGTAGGGACCGGTGGGGGAGCGGCGGCGCACGGGGGCTCGGGTCGAGGCGGGAGCGGAGCATAGGATGATTCCGGCGGGACCGGGGGGCCCGCGCCTGCTGGTGGGCGGCGGCCCGCGCCCGGCCGCCGGGCAGGCGCAGCGCCGTGAGGTCCGTGTATGCTCCGCCCGCTCGATGCGAGACGCGCGCCGCTCCCGCGGCAGGGCCCCGAGCGGGCCGCCGCTCCCCGAAGGCGTGCGCGCGCCGCTCGCGCTCACCGTCGTCGCGCTCCTCGCGTGTCGTCCTTCGAGCCCGCCCTCGGAGCGCGACGTCGAGGCTGGCGCTGCGCCGTCCAGCGCCGCGCAGGCTCCCGCCGCGCCGCGCTGCGCTGCGCTCGGCTCCGGGACGTTCACCGTCGGCGAGTCCGGCGCGGTCCGCCCCCCCGACGAGGACGGCGGAGAGCCGGCGCCGGCCGTCCCGCTCCCGTTCGCCGTCGAGGTCGGCGCGGCGGTCGCCACGACCGACGGCTTCGCGGTCTCGGCGCTCCGCGCGCAGCAGGCGGGGACGCACGCGCTGGTCGCGCTGGTCGGCGGCGAGGTGTCCGGCGGGCGCGTCGTCGATCTCGGGCGTACGCACGGCGACGTCGGTCCCCCGGCGATCGCGGCGCGGGCGGGGCGGCTTGCCGTGGTCGTGCCGGACGGCGACGTCCACGGGGGGCGGCTCCGCCTGGCCGAGATCCGCGACGGCGGGGTCGTGTGGGGCGGCGAGGTGACGCACGGTCACGACGACTCGCACGCCTTCGCGGTCGCGCTCGGTGAGGAGCGCGGCGTCGTCCTGTGGGACGAGCTCACCGGGACGCCGGGGCGATCGGCCGTGCGCGCCGCGACCTTCGCGGTCGGTGATCCCGGCAGCCTCACGCGCGCGCGCGCCCTCACCGCGGCCGACGAAGACGCCGAGGGCCCCGAGATCGCGGCTCGGGGAGGCGGCTTCTGGGTGGCGTGGGTGCGGCGCGCGGCCACTCGACGCGGCGCGCTCCGGGACGGCCCGACCGCTGCGCCGACCGGATCGGAGCGCGAGCGGATGCCCGACCCCCCGGCGATCGCGCTCGAGCGCCGGGCGCTCGTCCTCGCGCCGCTCGACGCCGCGGGCGCGCTGTCCGCGGCGCCGCAGGTGGTGTCAGCCGCGGGCGCGCACGTCCTCGCCTTCGATCTGGTCGCCGCCGCCGACGGCAGCGCGATCGTCGCCTGGCGCGACGACGCGGCGGGGCCCGGCATCGAGGCGCGCACCGTGCACCTCGCGCGCTACTCCACCGGAGGCAGCGTCGCGCGCGCGATCGTCGAGGACGACCGCGTGGGCGCAGGTGTGCCGACGCTCCTGGTCGACGCCAGCGCGCCGGAGGGCGCAACCGTCGCGTGGCTGTCGCTGGCCGGCCTCGGCGACGAGGCGCAGCTCCTCGCCTTCTCCGAGCCGCTCCAGCCGGCGGACACGCTCGCGGGCGAGGCCGCGCTCCTCGGCGGTGAGCCGCTGGCGATCCGCGGCGGGCGCTTCTTGGTTGGGCGCCCACGCGGCCTCGCGATGGAGCTGTTTGCCGTCGCGTGCCGCCCCGGCGCGACTCCCGCCGACGCAGGAACGCCGTGACGGACGCCGAGCGCGCCTCGCTGGTCGCGTGGGGCTGGACGGCGGCGCTCGACGCGGCGCTCGCCGAGCTGCGCGCGCGTGAGCCCCACCTCGTGCCGGGGCGCGTCCGCGCGCAGGGGCGCGGCGAGCACCGCGTGATCACCGCGGGCGGCGAGCGGGCGGCGCGCGTCCGGCGCCGCCTGGAGCGGGAGGCCGACACCGCCCGCGAGCTGCCCGCGGCGGGCGACTGGGTCGCGCTCTCGCCGGCGGAGGGCGCGGTGTGGGTCGTCGAGCGCGTGCTGCCGCGGTCGACCACGATCGTCCGCCGAGCGGCGGGCAGTGACGCCCTGCCGCAGGTGGTCGTGGCGAACGTCGACGCGCTCTGGATCGCGACGGCGCTCGGCGCCGACGTCCGCCCCGGCCGACTCGAGCGCTTCGTGCGGCTCGCGCGCGCGGGCGGCGCCGTCCCGCTGATCGTCGCCACGAAGGCGGACCGTGGGCTGAGCGGCGGCGCCGCGATCGCGGCGGCGTGCCCCGACGTCGAGACGGTGATCGTCAGCGCGCTCGACGGCAGCGGCGTCGACGCGCTGCGCGCGCGCGTGCCGCTCGGGCGTACCGTGGCGCTCGTCGGGCCGTCGGGGGTCGGCAAGTCGACGCTGGTCAACGCGCTGGTGTCCGAGGCTCGCCAGCGCACCCGGGCGGTGCGCGGCTCGGACGGCAAGGGCCGTCACGAGACGACGCGCCGCGAGCTGTTCCGCGTCGACGGCGGTGGCGTGATCATCGACACGCCGGGCCTGCGCGAGGTCGGACTGTGGAGCGACGCGGGAGCAGAGCGCGCCGCGGACGCCGTCACCGCCCTGGCCGAGCGCTGTCGCTTCTCCGACTGCTCGCATCGCACGGAGCCCGGGTGCGCCCTGCGCGCGGCGGTCGCGGAGGGGGCGCTCGCCGCCGATCGCGTGGAGCGCTTCCTGCAGCAGGAGCTGGAGCGGGACGCCGCGCGCGTGGGAGGCGAGGCCCGGCGCCGCGGTCGGGCGGGAGCGCGCGCGCTGCGCGCGGTGCTGGCGCGGAAGCGAGGTTGAGCCGCGTGCCTCCCGCGGCCCCGTCGTGGCGTGCCATCGCCATCGCCTTCGCGGCGGCGTTCGTCGCCTACGCGGCGGCGGCGTGTCCTGTCCCGCACTCCGGGGACAGCGCCGAGCTGATCGCTGCCGCTTGGGGGTTCGGGGTGCCTCACCCGCCCGGCTACCCGACCTTCACGCTGGTTACCGGCGTCGCGCTCCGCGTCGTCCCCGGGGATCCCGGCTGGGCCGCCAACCTCGTCGCCGCGGCGTACGCTGCAGGGGCCGTCGCTTCCTTCCTGTGCCTGCTGGCACGGTGGGGCGTGGCGCGGTGGGCTGCGACGGTCGGCGCGCTGTCGCTGGCCGGCGGGGTCACGCTCGTGTCGCAGGCGGTCGCGCTCGAGGTGTACGGGTTCGATCTGCTGCTGCTCTCCGGCGCGCTGCATGCGGCGACGACCGTGGGTCGACTCGCAGGTCCGGACGCGCCAGGGGCCCGGCGCGCGCTCGCGACCTTCGGCTGCGTAGTGGGGCTCTGGATCGGTCACCGCTTCGTGAACGTGGTGTACCTCCCGGCCGTATGCGCGCTGGCGGGCGGGCCGCGCGCGGTGTCCGGCGCCCGCGGCGTCGCCGCGCTGGCCGGCGGGCTCGCGCTCGGCCTCGCGCCGATCCTGTACCTTCCGCTCGCTGCTGCCGCGGAGCCCGCCATCGACATCGGGGATCCGTCGACGCTGGAGCGCCTGTGGGTCGTGGTGAGCGGCGCGCCGTACCGTCGCCACCTCCTCGCCGGCGGCGGGGAGCTCGCGGTGGGCCGGCTCGTCCGCCTCCTCAGCTCGCTCCCGGAGGAGCTCGGCGTCGGCGCGGTGCTCGCGATCGGGGGCGTAAGCGCTGGGCTCGGGCGCCCGCCCGCGAGCGTCGAGCGCCGGGAGGCGACGGTGATCGTCGCGCTGGCTGGCGGGACGGTCGTCGTGGTGGGCGCGTACGCCGTGCTCGACGTCGCCGTCTTTGCGCTCCCAGGGCTCGCCGCGCTGGCGCTGGCGGCGGCCCGCGGCGCGGAGCGAGCGGCGGCGCTGGCGGGCGACGAGCGCCGGGCGGCGGCCGTGCGGTCCACGCTGCTCGGGCTCGCGCTGGCCTGCGGAGCGAGCGGCTGGCGCGAGAGCTCGCTCGCCGACGTCCGCGCCGCCCGAGCCGTCGCGCTGGAGACGCTGGCGTCCGCGCCGGACGGCGCGGCGGTCTTCGTCGAGGGGGACACGACCCTCCACCAGCTCTGGTACGCGCAGGCCGTGGATGGCGCGCGACCGGACGTCGTCGTGGTGAGCCCGGGCCATTTCGACTTCTGGTACCTGGAGCAGCTCCATCGACGGCACCCCGAGCTCCCCCTCCCCCCCTACCAGGTCGGGGATCCCGCTCTCGGGCGGAGGGTGGTGGAGGCGCTGCTCCCGCTGCGGCGGGTGTTTCTCACGTCCTCCGTCGACTCCGCCGCGCTCCTCGGCGGCGGGCCGTACGCGCTGGTGCCCGCGGGGCTCCTGAGCGAGGTCTTGGCGAAGGGCGCGGTGATCGATCCGAGGGCGCGCGGGCGGGACGCGGCTCGGGTGCTGCGGCGTGCCGTGGCGGCGCTCGGGCGTCCGCCGGGGCCCCGCGACATGGACGGCAAGAGCGCCGTGCTCGGCGTGGCGCTGCCCCTGCTGCGGGTGGCGGAGCTGCTCGAGCAGAGCGGCGAGCTCGACGAGGCGGCGGCCCTGCTCACGCTGCTCCTCGGCCTGGAACCCGAGCGCCACGAGCACGACCTGGCCGAGGACGTCCGCCAGGGGCTCGGGCAGCGCATCCCGCGCCTCGGGCTGGAGGGCAAGGCGCGCGCGAGCCTCGATCGAGTCGCCGCCCGCCGCGCGGCTCCGCCGCCTCCCGCCGCGGGCCCGCCCGGGACGACGGGCCCGCCCGCGACGGCGAGCCCGCCGCTGCCGCCGCCGCCCCCGCCGCGCTGACCGCCGCGCGTCGAGCGGCGCTTGCCCTCGCCGGGGGCCCCGTGGCACGCAGAGCGCCGCTTGTCCCACGAACGCGCTCGCGAGCTGGTCGTCCGATTCCGCGCCGCGCTGCGCGCGCCGATCCCGCCGGGTCCCGCGCTCCCCGAGGGCCTCGCGGCGCCGGACGCTCGCGAGCTCGTCGAGTCGATGCTCCTCGCGCGACACCTCGATCTGGCGGCTCACGAGCTCCGCGCCTCGGGTCACGGCCACTACACGATCTGCAGCAGCGGTCACGAGGCGAACGCCGTCATCGGCCGGCTCACGACGCCGGACGACCCGGCGATCGTGCACTACCGGAGCGCCGCGCTGCAGCTCGAGCGGGCGCGTCAGGTCCCCGCCACGGATGGCGTGCGGGACATCGCGCTGTCGCTCGTCGCGTCGAGCGACGAGCCGGCGTCCGGCGGGCGCCACAAGGCGTTCGGCGGGAAGGCGCTCGGGATCGTCCCGTCCACCAGCACGATCGCCTCGCACCTGCCGCGAGCGTTCGGCCTCGCGCTGGCGATCGAACGGCGGCGCAAGCTCGGGCTCGCGCGCGCCGACGAGCGTGACGACGGGATCGTCGTCGCCAGCTTCGGGGACGCGAGCCTGAACCACAGCACCGCCATCGGGGCGCTGAACGCCGTGAGCTACACGCTGCACCAGCGCGTGGCGGTGCCGCTGCTGGTCGTGTGCGAGGACAACGGGATCGGGATCAGCGTGCGTTCCCCCGACGGCTGGGTCGCCGCGCGGCTCCGCTCGTTGCCGGGCGTCACCGTGTTCGACGCCGACGGCGGGAGCCTCTTTCGCACCGTCGGCGCCGTCCGGGCCGCCGTCCAGCACGTCCGTCGCACCCGCCGCGCCGCCGCGGTCCACCTCGCCTGCGTGCGCCTGCTGGGGCACGCGGGCAGCGACGTCGACACGACGTACCGGACCCCGGCGGAGATCGAGGCGGCGCTGTCGCGTGATCCGGTGCTGCTCGCTGCGCTCGAGCTGATCGGCGCGGGTGCTGCGTCCGCCGACGAGCTCCTTGCGCTCGACGCGGCCGCCGAGGCCCGGGTGCAGTCGGAGGCCGAGCGCGCCCGGCGCTCACCGCGGCTGACGACGCGTGCCGCCGTCCTCGCCGCGCTCGCGGCGTCGCCGGGCCCCGAGGTGATGACCGAGGCGCGCGGGGCGCGCGCGACGCTCGCCGGGGCGACGCTCGCGCAAGGGATCGGCGCCGCCCTCGGCGAGGCGCTGGATCGGTACCCGGGCGCGCTCGTGTTCGGGGAGGACGTGGCGAAGAAGGGCGGAGTGTACGGGGTGACGCGCGGGCTCGTGGCGCGCGGCGGGCCGGCGCGCGTGTTCAACACCCTGCTCGACGAGCAGACCATCCTCGGGGTCGCGCTCGGCGCGGCGGTGTCCGGCAGCCTCCGCGGCGACGAGCCGCGTCGAGCGCTGCTGCCGATCCCGGAGATCCAGTACCTCGCCTACCTCCACAACGCGGAGGATCAGCTCCGGGGCGAGGCGTGCACGCTGCCCTTCTTCTCCAACGGCGCGCTCGACAACCCGATGCTCGTCCGGATCGCGGGCCTCGGTTATCAGAAGGGGTTCGGCGGGCACTTCCACAACGATGACTCCGTGGCGGTGCTCCGCGACGTCCCGGGCTGCGTCGTGTGCGTGCCGGCCCGCGCCGAGGACGCGCTCGCGCTCTACCGCACGGCGCTCGCGCTCGCGGTGGTCGCGAGGCGGGTGGTGGTCGCGGTGGAGCCCATCGCGCTGTACCACACCCGGGACCTCTACCAGGAGGGCGACGGAGCCTGGCTCTCCGGGGAGCCCGAGGCCGCGGCGGAGCCCTGGCGGGCGCGCGTGTACCACGCGGACGCTCGCGATCTGGTCGTGCTCACCTATGGCAACGGGCTGTACCTCTCGCTCCGCGCCGCGCGCAGGCTGGAGCGTGAGCGCGGGCTGCGCGTCCGCGTCCTCGACCTCCGGTGGCTCTCGCCGCTCCCGATCGACGACGTCGTCGCGCACGCCCGGGACGTGGGGCGTGTCCTGGTGGTCGACGAGTGCCGCCAGAGCGGCAGCCCCAGCGAGGCCCTGGCGGCTGCGCTCCTCGAGCAGGCGCCCGGGGTGCGGTTCGCGCGGGTCACGGCGGCCGATTGCCTCGTCCCGCTCGGGGACGCCGCGCGGCTCGTGCTCCCCGACGAGGCCGAGATCGTCGAGGCCGCGGCCGGCCTCGTAGGGTGAGTCGCGAGGCGCGGCCTGCGCCGCTGCGGTGTCACGCCGGGCGGTCCGCCGGAGCGGTCGCGGCGGCCGGCGCCAGCGTCACCCCGAGCGCCGCGGCCACCGCGCGGACGAAGCGCTCGTCGTCGGTCGGCGAGATCGTGCGCGCGTCCAGCAGGACCCGGTCGCGCTCGATCCGGGGGACGACCGGTGGCTCCCCGCACCGGAGCGCTCGCGCGAGCGCCTCGGCGTCGTCGCCCGCGATCGCGAGCGCGGCCGATGGGAGCGGGAGCTCCGCGAGCGAGCCGCCGCCGACGGCCGCCGTCGTCTCGATCACGCGCAGGCGCTCGTCGCTCGGGCCGAGCCGCTGGCGCCACGCCTCGACGCGCGCGAGGAGCGCCTCTGCGGGCGCGAGCAACATCGCGAGGGCGGGGAGCTCCTCTGTCGCGCTGCGCTCGTGGGCGTCGAGCACCGCCTCGAGCGCCGCGAGCCGGAGCTTGTCGAGCCGCAGCGCGCGCGCGAGCGGATCGTCGCGCAGCGCGCGGACGCGGGCGGCGTCCCCGACCACGGCGCCGCCCTGCGGGCCGCCGAAGAGCTTGTCGAGGCTGAAGCACACGAGGTCCGCGCCGGCCGCCAGGCACGCCTCCACCGTGGGCTCCTCGCGCAGCGACGGGGACTCGACGTGGCCGAGGCGCCCGCCGCCGAGGTCCTTGACGATCGGGATCCCGTGCGCGTGCGCGAGGCGGGCGAGGGCGCCGAGCGCGGGGCGCTCGGCGTACCCCTCGATGCGGAAGTTGCTCGGGTGGACGCGGAGCAGACACGCGGTGCGTTCGCCCAGGGCGCGCTCGAAGTCTTCGACGCGCGTCTTGTTCGTCGTGCCGACCTCGACCAGCCGGCACCCCGAGCGAGCCAGCACCTCGGGGATGCGGAACCCGCCCCCGATCTCGACGAGCTCGCCGCGCGACACGACGACCTCGCGGCCGGCGGCGATCCCCGAGAGCGCGAGGAGGACGCCCGCGGCGTTGTTGTTCACGACGAGCGCCTCGCGCGCGCCGACGAGGGCAGCGAGGCGCGCCTCCGCCGACGCGCCGCGGCGGACGCGCGCGCCGGTGGGCAGATCCATCTCCAGGCTCGCGTAACCCGCCGCGCACGCCGCGATGCGGGCCAGGGCCGGTGCGGGGAGCGGTGCGCGCCCGAGGTTCGTGTGCAGCACGACCCCCGTCGCGTTCAGCGCGGGGACGACGCGGGCGCGCCCACGCGCCCGCGCGCGCGCGCTCACGTCGGCCACGATTTCGTCGAGGGTCGCGGGGGGGTGCCCGTCGGCGGTCGCGTGGCGAGCCGCCGCGATCGCGTCGCGTGCTAGCGCCACGACGACGCGCCGCCCGAGCGTCGCTCTCGCCTCGTCGAGCTCGGGCGCGAGCGCGACCCGATCGACCTTCGGCAGGCGCCCTCGCTCCAGGGTCAGATACCTTCGGGGATGTCGCTCGGCGGTCGCGCCGGGCCCGGCTTCGGCTTCTCGGCGGTTCGGGGTCTCGGAGCGCCGCGCGGCGCGGCGATCGGCTTCTCCACGGGGAGCTGCGCCGCGTTGACCTTCGGCAAAGGCGCCGCAGCGGTCCCCGCCACGGCTGCCTCAGCCGACGGTGGCGGCGCCGGCTCGGCGGCGGCGGGCTCGACGGCGGCCGCCTGCGGGGCGGGGCTCGGCGGGGCGGGCTCGGCGGGCTCGGGCGCTGGCTTGCCCCCTGAGGCGAGCGACAACACCCCACCGAGCGCGAACGCGACCGCGCCGGCCGCGCCCCAGATGACCAGGGCGCGCGAGCCGGTGCCCTTGCGCCGCGGGGCCACCAGCACCGGCGCCGTGCTCCCGGCCTTGCGCTGGGCCACGACCGTCTTCTCTACGGTGCGCGTGTAGGCGCCGAGCTCACGCGGCTTGCCTCGCCCGCCGTCCGGCGACGCGGCCACGGGCGGGGCGTCGGAGACGGACGCAGCGTCCGCGACCACGATGGATCGGGCCTCGATGGCGACTCGCGCCCGCGGCTTCAGCGCGTGCGCGGCCGTCTGCGCGGCGACGATGGCGTCCTCCGTGAGCTCCAGCGCCTCGTCGGCGTCGGCAGGAGGGCCGCCGGGCGAGGGCTTTCCGGCGTCGGGGACCGCCTTCACTCGCGCCAGCATACTCCTCGGTCGTCCGGATGGCCACCCGGCGCGTCGGCAGGTTTCCGCCGGCCGGGCCGGTGTGGTAAAAGCTGTCAGCATGCGTGCGATCCGCGTCCTCGCCTCGCTCGGCGGGTTGCTGGCCGCCCTCGCGATCGGCCCCTCCGCCCTCGCGCGCGGCGCCCCGCCCGATTCCGCGACGCCGGAGCAGCAGGCGACCGCGACCGAGCACTATCAGCGGGGGGTCGACCACTTCAAGGCGGGCCGTTTCAAGGAAGCGGCGGCCGCCTTCGAGCTCGCGTACGAGGCGGTGGCCAGCCCGAACGCGCACATGATGATGGCGCGTGCGTACCGGGACGCGGGCGAGCTCACGCGCGCGCTTGAGGAGTTCGCCGCGACCCAGCGCGAGGCCGCCCAGCTCGCCGCGTCCCTGCCCAAGTACGCGGCGGCGGCCGAGTCGGCGGAGAAGGAGCTGCTCGAGCTGTTGCCGCGCGTGGCCGCCCTCGCGATCGAGGTGGCGGGCGGCGGCGCGGGCGTCGTGGTGACGGTCGGCACCCGCGAGGTGCCCGCCGACGTCCTGCCGACGGTCGGGGTGGCGCCCGGGCCGCACCTCGTGATCGCGCGCGCAGCGGACGGCCGCGAGGTGCGCCAGGACGTGATGGTTCGTAAGGGCGAGCGGCTCAAGGTCCGCCTCGATTTCGACGCCCCCGCGAAGCCCCCCGGGACGGGCGCCGCGCCCGAGGAGCCGGCGCAGAGCGAGCCGGGCGACGCTCCGCCGTCCACGGACGAACCGCCGCGGGATCCCGGCGCGAAAGGCGATCGGCCGAGCCTCCGGCCGTACGCGTACGTGGCCGGCGGCGTCGGGGTGCTCGGCCTGGTGGGCTTCGCCGTCTTCGGGTCGATGGCGAACTCGACCTACGCGGAGTTGGAGGCGGATTGCCCCGGAGGGGTATGTCCCGCCGATCGCCAGTCGGACATCGACTCGGGCGCGTCGCAGCAGCTCCTCGCGAACCTGTCGCTCGGAGTCGGCGTGGTCGGGCTCGGCGCCGGGGTGGCGCTCTGGCTGCTCGACCAGCCGGGGCGGGAGTCGGGCGCTGCGGCGCGCCCGCGCGAGGGCGTGCGGGTCTACGCGACGCCTCGATCCGTCGGCGTCCTGGGGCGATTCTGATGCGGCGCGCGCTCGCGGGCCTCGCGCTCGCTGGCCTCTTGGCGCACTGCACCCACGATTTCGACTCGTTCGAGGTCGGCACGGCGGGCGGCGCGGGCGCCGACGCGGGCACGGACGCGTCGAGCGGCGGCGCGGGCGGCGCGGGGGCCGTCGGCGGCGGTGGGAGCGGCGGGATCGCGGGCACGGGCGGCGCGGGCGGCTCGAGCGGGGCGCCGATCGACGCCTCGGACGCCCCCTCCGACTCCCCCCCCGACGGCGGCTGCGGCCCCGGCGAGAAGCCGTGCGTCGGCGGGTGCGCGCGGACGGACGATCCGGCGTACGGCTGCGCATCGCCGTCGTGCGTGCCCTGCTCGTTCGCGGCCGCGACCGCGCGCTGTGATCTTCAGGGGCAGTGCACGCCGGATGAGTGCCTCCCCGATCGCGAGGAGTGCGACGGTGACCCCGGCACGGTCTGCGAGACCAACGTCCACGAGGACGAGGCGAACTGCCTGGGCTGCGGGCTGGGGTGCGCGCTCGCCAACGCGGTCGCGCGCTGCTCGCCGGGGGGCTGCGTGGTCGACTCGTGCGTCGTCGGCTGGGACGACTGCGACGGCGACGACGCTACCGGGTGCGAGACGGATCTCCGCTCGCCCACCGACTGCGGCGCGTGTGGCACCGATTGCTCCAGCCTCGGGAACTACACCTGTGTCAACCGCCAGTGCGTAGCGAACCCGTGCGCCGCTCCGCTCGCGGACTGCGACGGCGTGCCCGGCTGCGAGACGAACACGGACACCAGCGCCCAGCACTGTGGCTACTGCTCCAACGCGTGCGGCGGCGCTCACGCCACCGGGACGTGCGCGGGGGGCCAGTGCCAGCTCGTCTGCGACTCGGGGTGGGGGGACTGCGACGGCGTCGCGTCCAACGGGTGTGAGACGAACCTCGGCACGTCGAGCGCGCACTGCGGCGCGTGCCAGCGGGCGTGCTCGAGCGCGGGCGCCGTCAGCGCGAGCTGCTCCGGCGGCGTGTGCACCAGCTTGTGCCAGCCCGGCTACGGCAACTGCGAGCAGCCCGCCGCGCCGTCCCCCGACGACGGCTGCGAGACCGCGCTCGCCACCGACGCGGCGAACTGCGGCGGATGCGGCCGCGCCTGCTCCACCGTGAACGTCTCGACGGCGGCGTGCGCGGCGGGGCGGTGCACGTCGACCTGCACGCCTGGGTACGGCAACTGCTCGCAGCCCGCGCCGCCCGCGGCGGACGACGGCTGCGAGATCGCCGTGGACGCGGACCCGTCGAACTGCGGCGCGTGCGGCCGCGTCTGCTCCTCCACCAACACCGCCGCGCGGTGGTGCTCGGCCGGGCAGTGCGCGCCGACGTGCTCGACCGGGTGGGCCGACTGCTCCACCCCGGCCGCGCCCGCGGCGGACGACGGCTGCGAGAAGAACGTCCAGTTCGATCCGGACAACTGCGGCGCCTGTGGGCGAAGCTGCTCCACGGCCAACGTCGGGACGCGCGCGTGCTCCGGCGGGCTGTGCGCGCCGCTCTGCTCCGCGCCCTGGCTCGACTGCAGCCAGCCGGCGCCTCCTGCAGCGGACGACGGCTGCGAGCTGAACGGCGGAGCGGACGTGGCCAATTGCGGCGCGTGCGGTCGCGCCTGCTCGTCCACCAACACCGCGACGCGGCGCTGTACGGCCGGCGCGTGCGACTCGACCTGCACGGCGGGGTGGGGCAACTGCGGCCAGCCCTCGGCGCCCTCCGTCGACGACGGCTGCGAGGTGAACCTCCAGTCGACGACCGCGCACTGCGGCGGGTGCGGGCGAGCCTGCTCGAACGTGGGCGTGACCGGCGGCGCGACCTGCGCGGCCGGGCTCTGCACCTCGGCCTGCAGCGGCACGCTCGGCAACTGCTCCCGCCCGGCGGCGCCCGCGGCGGACGACGGCTGCGAGGCGGATCTCGCGACCGACGCCACCGACTGCGGGGCGTGCGGGCACGCCTGCTCGGGCGCCAACGTCACTGCCGTGAGCTGCTCGCTCGGCGTATGCGATCCGGTGTGCGATCTCGGCCGCGTGAGCTGCACGACCCCGGCGGCCCCCACCGCCGACGACGGCTGCGAGGCCTCCCGCAGCGCGACCCACTGCGGCGTGTGCAGCAACTCGTGCGACGCCCAGAACGGGAAGATCTGCGCCAGTCTGGGCGGGCTCGAGGTCTGTCGCTGCGACGACAACAACAGCTGCCGCAATGGTGGCGGCAGCGGCACGTGCAACAGCGGCACCGGGAAATGCGAGTGCCCGATCAACGAGGTCTGCCGGTTCGGCGAGTCGTGCAATTCCGGCTCTGACTGCTCGTGCAACGGGGGCGCCAAGTGCACCGGGGCGGACACCGTCGTCTGCTGCCAGGACCCGCCGGGCTGCCGCGACCTCGCCACGGACGCCTTCAGCTGCGGGGCGTGCGGACGGGAATGCCCCCCGGGCTTCGTGTGTCAGGCGGCCGCATGTCGCTGCGATCAGGCGAGCGACTGTGACGGCGGCGGCAGCGGGACGTGCAATGCGAGCGGCCTCTGCGTCTGCGGGGCGGCGACCTGCGCTGCCGGCGAGCGGTGCCTCGCGTCGGGCACCTGCGGCTGAGGCCGCGCGCCTCGACGCGCGTCAGCGCCCGGACGGTGCTAGCGTCGGAGCGTCGATGGCCGCGCTGCCTCTCCTCGTGGTGGACGACGACCCCGTGAGCCGAGAGCGGCTGCGTGAGGCGCTCGAGGGTACGGGGAGGCCTGTCGTGCCCGTCGGTGGCGGGGACGAGGCCGTGGCTTGGCTCGAGCGAAACGTCCCCTCGGCCGTCCTGCTCGACCTGGTGATGCCCGCGCCCGACGGCTTCGAGGTGCTGCGCCGCCTGCGCGCCGACTCTCGCCTCACCGACGTCCCGGTCATCGTCGCCACGGCGGTGGAGTCGGACGAGGACATCCGTCGCGTGTTCGCCTCGGGGGCGGACGACTACGTCCACAAGCCGTTCCGCACCGCCGAGCTGATCGCCCGAGTTCGCGGCCAGCTCCGGATGAGCGAGTACGTGGAGCGCCTCGGTCGCCGCGAGCGGGACGCGCAGACCCTGCTCGAGCTCACGCGGACGCTCGCGTCCAGCCTGGACATGCACGAGATCCTGTTCACCGTCGTGCACCGCTTGGCGGAGCTGACCGGCGTGGATCGGTGCTCGATCGTGCTGGTCGCCCAGGCGAGTCTGGTCGGGCACGTCGTCGCCAGCAGCGACGATCCTCGGATCTCGGACCTGCCGATCGATCTGGAGAAGTACCCCGAGATCCGCGAGGTGCTCGGCACCGGGCACGCCGTCGTCGTGAGAGATGCCGGCGTCCATCCCCTGCTCGAGGGTGTCCGTCGCGATCCTTCCCACGTCGGCTTCGCCTCGCTGGCGCTGGTCCCGATCCAGCACGAGGGCCGACCCGCGGGCGTGCTCTTCCTACGCACCCGCGAGCGCAGCGCCTTCTCCGATTCCGATCTCGAGCTGGTCGACCTGGTCGCGCACGCGACGGCGGTGGCGCTGCGGAACGCTCGGATCCTGCAGGCGCTCCGCGACGACGTCGAGGCGATCGGGTTCGCCCGTGTCGAGGCCGAGCGGCGCGTGCAGCGCTTCCGGCGCTACGCGGACTTCTTCGAGAGCGCGGCTGACGGCATGCTCGTCCTCGATCTCGAGGGCACGGTGATGTTCGCGAACCCGCGCGCCCGCGAGCTGACGGGCCAGGAGGAGGAGGTGATCCGCGGGCTGTCGCTGCGGGACCTCGTGATCGACGCCGAGGCGCAGCGCGCCGACGAGCTGCTGGCGGGCTTCCAGGCCGGGGTCTACCCGCGCGGGGTCGATCTGAGCGTCCGGCACCGCGCGGGGGGGACGCTCACCGCCAGTGCGAGCTTCGGGTCCGTCCTGCACGAGGAGCGGTTGGTGCTCGTCACGTTGAGGGACGTGACCCTCGAGCGACGCACGGCGCTCGAGCTCTCGAAGACGAAGGAGTTCTTGGAGCGCGTGATCGAGAGCTCGGTGGACGGCATCGTGTACGCTGATCTGGAGGGCCTCGTGCTCCTCTACAACCGCGCCGCGGCGCGGATGTTCGGGTGGACGCCGGAGGAGGTCGTCGGCCGGATGAACGTACGGCGGCTGTATCCGCCGGGGGTCGCGGAGGAGGTGATGCGCCTGATCCGAGCGCCGAGCACCAGCGGCGCTGGGCGGCTGGAGGACCACCGCGTAGACATGCTCGGCCGCGAAGGGCAGACGATCGCGGTGGTGCTCTCGGCCGCGCTCGTCTTCGACCACGGCGTGCCCGTCGGATCGGTCGGCGTGTTCACGGACGTGCGGCAGCGCCTGCAGATGGAGGCCCAGCTCGCCCGGACGCAGGAGGAGCTCCGGATCCGTGAGCGGCAGGCGATCGTCGCGGAGCTGGCGGGCGCGGCCGCCCACGAGCTGAACCAGCCGCTCACCGCCGTCCTGGGCTACGCGGAGCTGGTCCGGCGCCAGCTCGACCCGGCGACGCCCGCGCACGCGGCCGCTGGCGTCATCATCGGCGAGGCGGAGCGGATGGCCGAGATCGTGCGTAAGGTCGGCAAGATCACCCGGTACGAGACGAAGAGCTACGTCGGCGAGGCGCGCATCCTCGACCTCGAGAAGGCCAGCAGCGAGGAGTCGCGGCGGTGAGCCCGGTCGACGACGCCGAGTCGGGCGAGCCGCAGACGCGCGGCTCCGATCTGCGAGAGCTGCGCGGACCGGAGTCGGAGCAGCGGCTGGCGATGTCCGTCGACGTGGAGCGGGTCGCCGACGAGGTCCGTTGGCTCCGGCGGCAGCTCGCACAGGCGGAGAAGCTCGCCACGCTCGGGCAGCTCGCGCTCGGGGTCGTTCACGAGATGGCGAGCCCGCTCGCCGCCGTCGCGGCGTCGGCCGATGTGGCGCGCAGGCGCGCGGTGCTGACCGGAGGCGCGGCGGAGGACGTGGAGCGGCTGGCTCGCATCGAAGACGCCGCGCGGCGCGTCCTCGAGCTCGCGCGCGAGCTGGTCGCCTACGGGCGCCCAGCGGCCGACGTCGTCGGCAGCGTCGACGTCGGCGCGGCGGTGGCGCGCGCGCTCTGGCTGAGCGCGCCGGAGACGGCCGGCGTGGTCGAGGAGTTGGTGCGAGACGTGCCAGAGGATCTCCCGAGGGTGCGCGGCGTGGAGGCGCGCCTCGTCCAGGTCTTCGTCAACGTCTTCACGAACGCGGCGCACGCCATGGTCGGGCGTCCGGGGACGCTGCTCGTGCGCGCGCGGCATCGCCCCGAGGCGGAGGACGTAGTGATCACCGTGGAGGACACCGGGTGTGGTATCGAGCCGGAGGATCTCGCCCGCGTGTTCGAGCCGTTCTTCACGACGAAGGCGGCGGGCTGCGGTACCGGGCTGGGTCTGGTCGTGGTCCGCGACATCGTGGCGGAGGCGGGGGGGACGGTCGTCCTCGACAGCCGGGCGGGCGCGGGCACGACGGTGACCCTCGTCCTCGCCGTCGCGCAGTGAGCCGCGGGTCAGCGGGTGACGCGGAACACGAGGACGAGGATGCCGGCGCGGTACTTCTGGCCGGCCACGATGAAGCGCTGCCCGACCTTCGCCTTCACCTCGAGCAACGGGAGGAAGGTCTTGCCCTTCGGTTGGTTGATGCTCGCGGCGATGCGCAGCGTCTCTCGGGGGAGGACGGCGACGAGGGACGTGCGCAGGACGCGATCGTTCGGGAGGCGGAGCTCCCGAGGCTCCCCGACGACGAGCGGGAGTCGCTCGGCCTGCAGGAGCTCGTAGGAGTCGTACGAGGAGAACGGCGGCTTCCTCAGTTCGGGCAGATCGCCGATCCGCTCGTCGATGCCCTTGCCCGAGTTCGTCGCGTGCAGCACGAGCACCTCGACGAAGTACTCCCGCCCCGCGTCGGTGTCGGCCCGCCGGCCCCGGCCGGCGGCGTGGGCGGGCACGGACGCAGCCGCGAGCGCCAGCGCCAGCCCGAGCACGACGGAGCGTCGAGTCATAGCTCGCGGATTCTAGCGCGCGGCGGCGGTTCGTCGTCGAGCCAGACGACCGGGGTCGACTCGGCCCCCTCCAGCACGAAGATCGCGCCCGCGCGATCGCCGAAATCCACCGCTTCGATGGACGCCGCGGCCTCCGGCTCCTCGAGCTCGCCAGCGGCAGCGGCGGGCGGCTCGCCGGGGATCGCGGCCGCCGCTCCCGGCGCCACCGCCGCGACCGCCGGGCGCTCCACCGGCGGCGGCGCGTGGCCGCGCCCGACCATGAAGGCCGCCGCGGCGGCGACGGCGGCGGCGACGATCGCCGACCACGCGCGCGGGGCGGGGAGCCGGGCCGGGACGGGCGGCTCCACGTCGTTCGCTGGCGCGCCGTCGACGGGCAGCGGCGCGAGCGCCAGTCGCTCTCGCGTGATGTGCGCCAGGATCGACGCGCCCAAGTCCGGTGCGGCGTCGAGGTGGCGCTGCACCAGGACCTCGATCGCCGCGTCCACCTCGCGGAGCGTGGCGACGTACTCCCGAGCGGCGGGATCGCGTGCGACCCACGCCTCCACCGCGTGGACCTCGCCGACCGACAGCTCGCCGTCGACGTAGGCCATCAGGCGCTCCTGATCGAGCGGCGTCACGTCGGCCTCCCGCGCTCGCTGGGCCCGGCGCTCGCCTCGGCCGTCGCGACCGGGCGGCCGGGCGCCGGGCCGACCTGCTCCTCGTAGCAGTCTCGGAGCGCGCGCTGGAGCTTCTGTCGAGCGTGGAACAGCCGGCTCATGATCGTGCCCTTCGACACGCCCATGGCGCGCGCCATCTCCTCGTAGCTGAGCCCCTCGAGCTCGCGCATCACGATGACCCCGCGGTGGTACGGGGGGAGCGCGTCGAGCGCGGCGCCGACGCAACGCGCGATCTCCGCGCGGCGGACCGACGCGGCCGGGTCGGCGCCGTCGACCCGCCCGAGGAGCGGGATGTCGTCCTCGGAGGCGTCGGGGCGGGGCTCTTGGGTGGACTCCCGGCGGCTCGGGCGCCGGACGAAGTCGATCGAGAGGTTGTGGACGATGCGGTAGAGCCACGTGAAGAACGCCGAGGTCCCACCGAACGCGGCGAGGTTCCGGTGGGCTCGCAGGAAGGCCTCCTGCACGATCTCCCGCGCGTCGTGCTCGTCACGGACGAGCGTGACGGCGACCACGAAGGCGCGTCGCTGGTGCCGCTCCACCAGCTCGCGGAAGGCGAGGTCGTCTCCGCGCTGGGCGCGCTCGACGAGGCATCGATCTCGATCGGCATCCGCACGGGCGCTCTCCCGGTTGGACGCGCCGCGAACGGCGCTATTCACCCCCGTGACTTCGAGATCAGGGGGGCGGGGAGAGGGGAGCGGGCGTCGGACTCGAGCGGGCACTCCCCTGGTACGGCGCCCGACCCGCTGGGCTCCCCGCCGCGGGGCCGCTCGTCAGGGTTCCTCTTCCCCCTGGGGGATCGCCGGCTGCTCCGGGAGCTCGCCCAGAGTGACAGCCAGGTCGAGGGTGCGACCGCCTCGAATGACGCGAAGCGTCACCCGCCGCCCCACCCCGGCCAGGCTGGTCACCCAGCGGAGCTTCTCGTGACGCGCGATCTCTGCGCCGTCGATCGCGACGATGACGTCGTCGATCTGGAGGCCGGCCCGATCCCCCGCGCCCCCCGGCAGCACCCGCTGCACCAGCGCGCCGTTCGTGCCTGCCAGGCCGAGGCGCGACGCGTCCGCGGGCAGGATGCTCGACACGCTGATCCCGATGGCGCTCCGCCGGACCTTGCCGTCCCGCAGCAGGTGCGGGAGCAGCTCCTTGATCATGTTCACCGGGATGGCGAAGCCGATGCTGTTGGCGCGGGCGCGGATCGCGGTGTTGATGCCCACCACCCGCCCCTGCAGGTCGATGAGCGGGCCGCCGGAGTTGCCCGGGTTGATGCCCGCGTCGGTCTGAAGGAAGCTGTAATAGCCGGAAGGATCGCCGAGCCCGACCACATCGGAGCCGGTGCGCCCCTTCGCGGAGATGATCCCCGCCGACACGGTGTGGGCGAGACCGAACGGGTTGCCGATGGCGACGACCCAGTCGCCGACCCTCGCGGCGTCCGAGTCCCCGAGCGGGACGTGCGCGAGCCCGGTCGCCTCGACGCGGAGGACGGCGACGTCCGTAGGTGGATCGCGCCCGACGACCTGGGCCGGGATCTCCCGGCCGTCCCGGAACTTCAAGGTGATCGAGGTCGCGTCGGCGATCACGTGGTGGTTGGTGAGCACGTAGCCGGCCGGGTCGTAGACGAAGCCGCTGCCCACCCCGCCTCCCACGACCCGGCGGCGGCCGGTCACGCCGGTCTGCTCCTGCATCGTCTCCACGTAGACGACCGCGCTGTCGACCCGCGCCGCGAGATCCGCGAACGTGGGCGGAGCGCCCGGCACCGGCGGCTCCGCGCTGACGACGGGCGTGGGCGACGCCGCGGGTGGCGCCGTCGGCGAGGGCTCAGCGACGGACGCCAGCGGCGCCGGCCCCACCGAGCCCGACGGCGCCGGGCCGAGCCCGGGAGCCCGCTGATCGCACCCGACGAGGAGCGCTGGCGCCAGCGCGGCGGTCACCCACGCGCGGTGACGCCGACGTGACCCTGCGCGCGCAGCGTCAGCCGCTCGTCTGCCCACGCGCGACCTCGACGAAGCGGAGCCGGAGATCGTAGAGCGCCTGGTCGAGGAGCCGCTCCTCCTGCCCGGAGAGGTTGCCGCGCGTGCGGTCCTGCAGCAGCGACAGGAGATCGATCGTGTGGCGCGCCAGCGGCACGTGCACCTCGCGGTTCCCGCTGGCGGGATCCGGCGCGTCGCCGAGGTGCACCCACGCCGAGTGCGCGAGGGACAACACGAACTGCTCGAACGTCGCCGGCGGCATCTCCTCGGGAGTGGACCCGGCCGCCTCGTCGAACGCGGCCTCGCTGGCACGGACCGCTGAGGGTGTCGGCGGCTCGCGCGGCGTCGTCACGACACTTCGTCCTCGTCGTCGTTCGCCGGACGCGTGTCGGAAGCCGGTGCGAGCGTCGTGGGCGCGCCCCCGCCGATCGCCGGCTGCGGGAGCTCGATCGGCACCGCGTGCGCCGCGACGTCCGCGAGCTTCCCGACGCGCTCCGCGATCTCGGCCTCCGTGACGAGGCCCTTCTCGATCATGCGCCCGCGGACGCGGACATCGTACTTGAACAGGTCGCTCATGGTCGTCTCCGACGTGGGCGACCGGCGCTCGCGCCACGCCGCCCGGCAGGGGGAGCGCTCTCGTAGCGCCGGCCCCCGGGGCGGAGCAAGCGCTCGGCGGGGATCAGGCCAGAATCGTCGCTCCCAGCGCCCGCCGGGCCGGCCTCGAGGCGCGCCTCCGCCGCGGCCAGCTCGGCGGCGGTCGCCGCCCGGACGGCGAGCAGCTCCAGGCGGAAGGTCACCTCCTGGCCCGCGAGGGGGTGGTTCAGATCGACGATCGCGTGGTCGTCCGCCACCTCGAGCACCTGCAGCACGTGGCGCGTGCCGTCCCCGGCCTCGACCTCGTACCGGTCGCCGGGGCACGCGTCGGCCGGGAGTTCGTCGCGCTCGAGCTCGAGCACGGCGCCCTCGTCCCGCTCGCCGAAGGCGTCCGCCGGCGTGAGCGTCAGCTCGACGCGATCACCCGCAGCCTTCGCGTCCAGCGCGCGCTCGATGGCGGGGAGCAGCTGCCCGTAGCCGACGACCGCGTCGAGCTCTTCCGCGTCGCCGAGGATCGGCTCCCCCTCGGCGTCCGTGGCGCGGTAGCGCACGCGCACGACGACGCCGGGCCCGACCGGCAGCGCGGTCAGGGCGGCCGGCGGCCCCGGCGCGCCCGCGGAGGCCCCGGGCGGCGCAGCGTTCGCGCTCATCCCGACCGGGCGGGGGCCG
Source organism: Polyangiaceae bacterium (assembly GCA_020846005.1). Taxonomy (GTDB): domain Bacteria; phylum Myxococcota_A; class Polyangia; order Polyangiales; family Polyangiaceae; genus JADLEQ01. The sequence goes on along the minus strand of JADLEQ010000034.1, from coordinate 21,129 downwards.
CGAGCTTGCCCTCGAGCGCGCTGGCGGCCACGACGAGCGGGCTCGCGAGGTACACCTGCCCGGGCCCGCTGCGACCGGGGAAGTTGCGGTTGATGGCGCTCACGGTCACCTCGTCGGCGCGGAAGGAGACCCCGGGCCCCGCGCGGATGCAGGCGCCGCACGACGGGTCGACGAGCTCGGCGCCCGCGCGGTGGAACACGTCGACGTAGCCGCGCTCCTCCGCGTACTGTCGGATGTGCTGCGACCCGAACTGGAGGTAGAGGCGTGTCCCCTCGGCGACGCGCCGCCCCTCCGCCACGGCGCGGGCCAGGACCTCGGCGTACATGTCCATGTCGGCCTTCTTGCCCCCGGTGCACGAGCCGCCGTACGCGATGTCCACCCGGATCTCGCCGCGCTCCGCCAGCAGGCGCTCGAGCGGCACGCCGTTGCGGGGATCCCCCGGCGTCGCGACCATCACCGGGATCGCGGCGAGATCGATGTCGAACGTCGCCGCGTAGGTCGCCCCTGGATCGGCGCGGACGATGCGCTGCCGCAACGCCGCGCGATCGAGCCCGCGCATCTGCGCCAGGTAGTCGAGCACCACGTCGTCGGCCTCGATCACGCCGGTGAAGCTCCCCGCCTCCACGGCCATGTTCGTCAGCGTGGCGCGCTCGTCGAGCGGCATCGAGCGCACGCCCTCGCCCGCGATCTCCAGCACCTGACCGATTCCGCGACCCGACTTGAAGTGCTCGAGCGACAGGATGTGCAGCATCACGTCCTTGGCGCACACGCCGCTCCGCGGGCGCCCGTGCAGCCGGAAGAGGACGCTCTCGGGCACCCGCACGCGCACGTCGCGCGTGAACCAGGCGTTCGCCATGTCGGTCGAGCCGACGCCGAACGCGAAGCACCCGAGCGCGCCCGCCATGCAGGTGTGCGAGTCGGTGCCGGCGACCACCTGCCCGGGCAGGGCGATCTCCTCGATCACCTTGTTGTGGCAGATCGCCTCGCTGCCCACGGTGCCGCCGTCGCGCACCACCTCGCCCCAGAGGCGGATGCCGTGGCGCTTGCTGAAGCTCTCCTGCACCGTCGCGAGCGAGGCGGCCTGCTCGGCGAGCCCCATCGCCTTGTGCTGCTCGGGCATCACGCGATCGAGGAAGGTGAGGTGGTCGCGGAACGCGAACACGCCTTCGGGCTCGCTCACCCGCGCGTCTGCGCCGAAGCCCGCGCGGAAGAGCGCGTCGGCCATCGGGGTCACGTACTCGTGGCTGAAGCGCACGTCAGTGCGCACGAACAGCGCGTCCCCCGGCGCGACCGCGGCGACGCCGAGCGCCCCCGTGCGGGCGTCCGTGACCGCGTGCGCCGCCAGGATCTTCTCGGCGATCGTCATCGGTCGGCTCGGCGTCGCGAGCGGGGGCGGCGCGACCTCGCCCGCCATGCGGCGCCGGTTGTACGCGAACAGGCCCCCGTGCTCGACGACCTGCCGGCTGATCGGGTCGAGGCCTTGGACGAACTCGCTCATCGGGATCGACTCGCCCCGCTCGATCCGCTCGAGCACGGAGGCGTCGGTGGTCGTGAGCAGCCCGATGTTCTGCGCGTTCTGCCCGTAGATCTTCTCGATCGACTCGGCGACGACCAGGCGGATGCCGGCGGCGAGCTCGGAGTAGGGAGCCGTCTCCCGGGACGATCCGCACCCCTTGCTCTTCCCGCTCACGATCACCGAGAACCCACCGGAGCGGATCGAGTCCTTCTCGACGACGCCGCCGCGCAGGCCGACGAGGCAGTATCGCGCGAGCGTCTCGTCGTAGTAGTAACAGACCCAGCCCGGGGTGAGCTCGTCGGTCGAGATGTTGTCGATCAGCTTCCCGGCGTTCGCGCGGGCGAGCCGCGCGCCGTCTCGCAGCTGCGCGCGCAGCGCCTCCGGGTCCTCGGTGAGGTAGAGGATGCGGCCGGGGAACGAGACGCGGGCGTCGGCGGGCATGGGCGAAACCTACGCGCGAAGGTGCGCACGTTCAACGTCGCCGGAGGGCGGACCGGCCGCTCCCCGCCGGGCGCGTCTCAATCGGGCTGGTGGAGGACGCGCTGCGTGTTGTCCTGGAAGTACCAGCGCGCGTACGGGGCCCGATTGAAGGTGTTCGCGCCCCATGCGTTCACGAGGACGGCGAGCCCCGCGAGGGCCCAGAACCCCGCCCGGAAGGGGCGCCCGCCGACCGCGAGCAGGGCGAAGAGCAGCGGCGCGTAGTCGTTGCTGAACCGGTAGCCGAACTGTGTCCAGCCGGTGTTCTGGTAGAGCAGCGTCGGCAGGGCGACGGCGAGCGCGGCCGCGACGAGCCCCGGGTACGGTCCGCGCTTCACGCGCGGCCAGAGCAGCCAGAGGTAGGCGGGCGTCGTGACCCAGAGGGCGAGCCCGTGCGCGTTGACCTGGAGGGGGGGCGACGCGTCGCGCCCGTTCCAGAACGGGAGCCCCGTGAGGACGACCGCCAGGTTGCGGCCCAGGTACCGATAATGGAAGAGCCCCCACCGCTGCATCCGCCCCTGCCAGGCCACGGTGAGGTAGCGGTAGCCGTCCTCGAGCGGCGAGCCGAACCGCGCCTGGTTGTGCCACGCGGCCGCGGCCAACAGCAGCACGATCGGCGCGGCGAACGCCGCGCTCCGCGCGAGCAGGCGGCGCCACGCCACCCGCGCCGGCCACGGCCCCGCTCCCGGCCAGACGCTCGTCCGCACCACCTCGAAGAGAAAGAGCGGCGCCAGGAAGACGAGCGGCGCGCGCGTCAGCGCGCCGAGCCCGAGCGTGAGCCCGGCAAGCCACGGGCGCTCCGCGTCGAGCGCGAAGAGGACGTGCAGCGCGGCTAGCGCGACGCCGACGACGTGGGCGGCGTACCAGACGGTGCCCTGCTCCGCGGTGAAGAAGTACACGGTGCCGAAGGCGAAGGCGCCGGCCAGCGCCAAGTTCGTGGGGGTCGACCGCGTGGAGTGGCCTCGGATCCTGAGCTTCTCCAGGGCGAGGAACAGCGCCGCCGGCCCCACACCGGCGAGCCACAGGAAGAACTGGCCGTCCTGCACCGCCGTCGGTGAGCCCGCCAGCTTCACGACCGGTAGCAGCAGGACGGCCGGGAACGGCGGGAACACCACGAAGTGCTTGCCGTCGTACAGGGCGAAGTCGTTGTTGCCGGCGTAGGCCGGGGGCGGGCCCCCGAGATCCAGGCGCCCCGAGAGCCACGAGCTCGCGAGCAGCGAGAAGTGGTTCCACTGCGTGTGCTGCGTGAGCGTGGGGCGGGCCGCGCACGCGAAATACACGGCGGTCGCGACGGCGTAGACGCCGAGCGCGAGCGCCACGCGCCGGGCGGGGCCGTCCTGCCGGAAACGCGCGAGCATCGCGGCGACACGCTACCACGCGGGCTCGCGGCGGCGTCGCGCCGGTTTGCCGACCTCACCGAGGCGGAGTACCGTCCCCGGGTGACTCGCGATCTCGTCGTGAAGCTGGCCGATCTCGAGAGCGGCGCGCGTCGATATCGCTGGGAGCTCTCGCCCCGGTGGCTCGACGCCGCGCTCGACGAGACCGAGGCGCGCGCCGCCGGTGCCGGCGACGCCGCGCTCGAGATCGAGAAGACGGGCGGCGAGGTCATGGTGCGCGGTCGCCTCACCGCGCCGCTCGTGATGCCGTGTGTCCGGACGCTCGAGCCCGTGAGCGTCGGCGTCGACGCCGAGGTGTTCCTCCTCCTGTCCCCGGCGCCGTCGGCCCTCCGGCGTTCGACCGCAGGGGACGCGGATCGCCGCCGCGCCCCGGCCGCGGCGGCCCGCGAGCCAGCCGGCCGGCGGTCGAGGGGCAAGCCCGCAGCGGATCGCGATCTCGGCGACCTCGACGCCGCGCGCGACACCTACAGCGGCGAGGAGCTCGTCCTGGACGATTTCCTCAGGGAATTCCTCCTCCTCGAGCTCCCCATGGCGCCGACCCTGGGCGACGCCGACCCGGTCCCGGGCGCCGCGGGCTTGCGCGGGGGCGAGGAGCCCGCTAGCACTCGCGCCCCCGTGGCCCCCCGGCCCGAGGGCATCGACCCCCGCCTCCAGCCGCTGGCGGAGCTCGCCAGGCGCCTGCGTGGAGCAGCGCCCGAGGCGGGCGGAAGAGACGACAAGGAGTGAAGCCGTGGCCGTTCCCAAGCGCCGATTGAGCAGCAGCAAGCGCAACATGCGCCGTGCCCAGCACGACAAAGTCGTCGCGCCGAACGTGATCCCGTGCCCGAAGTGCTCGGCGCCGATGGTGCCGCACCGCGTCTGCCCGGCTTGCGGGACGTACAAGGGCCGGTCGTACGGTTCGGGCGGCGAGCCGAGCGGCGGCGGGGACGGCGGCGCGTCCGACTGAATCGCGACGGCGCCGGCTGGCACGGTGGTAGAAGCGCCCACATGCCGAGCCTCCAGCCCACCGCGAGCCGCATCGCCGGCACCGGGGCGTACGTGCCCGAGACGGTGCTGACGAACGACGATCTCTCGCGCCGGGTCGACACGAGCGACGAGTGGATCCGCGAGCGGACGGGCATCCGCGAGCGGCGCATCGCCCGCGACGGCGAAGCCGCGAGCGACATGGCGCTCGCGGCGGCGCGTAGCGCGCTCGCCGCCGCCGGCGTCCAGGCGAGCGAGCTCGACATGATCGTCGTCGGCACGATCAGCGCGGACATGCCGCTCCCCGCGTGCGCCGCGATCCTGCAGCAGAAGCTCGGCGCGGGCCCGTGCCCCGCGTTCGACGTGGCGGCCGCCTGCGCCGGCTTCGTCTACGGGCTCTCGATCGGAGACAGCTTCGTCCGGCAGGGATCGGCGAGGCGGGTGCTGGTCGTTGGCGTCGAGCTCCTCAGCCGCGTGCTGAACTGGGCAGACCGGACGACCTGCGTGTTGTTCGGGGACGGCGCCGGGGCCGCGGTCCTCGTGCCGGCAGAGGAGTCCGGGGGCCGCGTCCTCGCGACGCGCCTCTATACGGACGGCAACTTCGCGCGCTCGCTGTACATCCCCGGGGGCGGCAGCCTCGAGCCGCTCACCCCCGAGGGGATCGCCGCGGCGCGCGACAAGGTGCACATGATCGGCAGCGACATCTTCAAGGTCGCGGTGCGCAACCTCACCCAGGCCTCGCGCGACGCGCTCGAGCTCGCCGGGCTGACGCCGGGCGAGGTGGATTGGGTGGTCCCCCACCAAGCGAACCTCCGCATCATCTCCCAGGTCGCCTCGCGCCTCGAGCTGCCCCTCGACCGGTTCGTGATCGACATCGATCGCTACGGCAACACCAGCAGCGCGTCGATCCCCATCGCCCTCGACGAGGCCGTGCGGGATGGTCGCATCCAGCCGGGGCACTCGGTGCTGATGTGCGCGCTCGGCGCCGGGATCTCGTGGGCGAGCGCCGTGGTGAGGATGTAGGTCGCCGCCGCGCGAGCACCGGTCAGACCACCTGCGGGGCCGGGAGCCCGCAGCCACCGCGTCGTCACCGGGTGCGTAGCGCGTTTCCCGTCTTGACTCCGGCCGGGTCGTGGTAGGAAGCGCGCGGCCGATTCGGCCGGGGCTCATGTTCGACCTCAACGGCAAAGTCGCGATCGTCACCGGCGGCTCGCGCGGCATCGGGCGCGCGACGGCCCTCGCCCTCGCCGAGCGTGGCGCCCACGTGGTGGTCGGCTTCGCGACGAGCGAGGCCGCAGCTCGGGAGGTGGTGACCGAGATCGAGGGCTCCGGCGGCCGCGCGGAGGCGGTCCGCCTCGAGCTCTCCGACCCGGCGGCGACGACCGCAGCGCTCACCGAGGTCGCCCGTCGCCACGGGAGGGTCGACATCCTCGTCGCGAACGCCGGCATCTCCATCGACGCCCTCCTCCTCCGCCTGAAGGACGAGGACCTCGATCGTGTCCTCGCGGTGAACCTGCGTGGCGCGATTGCGTGCGCCCGCGCCGTGCTGAAGCCCATGATGCGGGCGCGTGGCGGGCGGATCATCTTCGTCTCGAGCGTGGTCGGCGAGGCAGGGAACGCCGGGCAGACGGCCTACGCTGCGTCGAAGGCGGGCCTGCTCGGGGCAGCCAAGAGCGTCGCGCGCGAGTACGCCTCCCGCGGCATCACCGTGAACGCCGTCACGCCGGGCTTCATCGAGACGGACATGACGGCCTCGCTCCCCGGGGAGATCCGTGAGGCCTCCTTGCAGGGCATCCCGCTCGGGCGCTTCGGCGCGCCCGCGGAGATCGCCGCTGCCATCGTGTTTCTCGCCTCGGACGAGGCGGGATACGTCACCGGACACGTCCTGCGCGTGAACGGTGGCATGTACATGTGAACCCAGAGCGAAAGAGGAGAGGCAGATGGCCGACCCGAACATCGAGGAGAAGGTCCGCAAGATCATCACCGAGCAGCTCGACGTCGCCGAACAGAACGTGAAGCTCGAGTCGACGTTCATCGAGGATCTCGGGGCGGACAGCCTCGGCCTGGTGGAGCTCGTGCTGGCGTTCGAAGAGGCGTTCGAGATCGACATCCCCGACGAGGACACCGAGAAGATCCGCACGGTGGCCGACGCCGTCGACTACATCGAGAAGCACGCGGGGCGCTGAGGCGGCCCACGCTGGCGCCCCGACTGGCGAGGGGCCTCCCCTCGGCCAGCCGGGCGCGTCGCGGCGGGCGCGGCCCGGCGCGCGATCGGCAGGGGATCCGCTCCGGCGAGATCCCCCGGTCGGCTCCCCCGCGCGGTCACGAGCTGTCGGATGGCGAAGACATGACGATGGAACGCGTGGTGATCACGGGTGTGGGTCTCGTCACGCCGTGCGGTGTCGGCACGGAGGAGACGTGGGCGGCGGTGTGCGGTGGTCGGAGCGGGGCGGCGCCGATCACGCTGTTCGACGCCAAGGACTTCAGCACGCGCTTCGCGTGCGAGGTGAAGGGATTCGATCCGGCGGCGTGGGTCGACAAGAAGAAGCTGAAGGAGATGTGCCGCTTCATCCCGTTCTCCCTCGCGGCGACGAAGCTGGCGCTGGCGCAGGCCGCGCTCGACCTGACGGACGAGGAGCGGGAAGACGCGGCGGTCTTCGTCGGTGTCGGCCTCGGTGGGCTCGAGGCGCTCGAGCGGATCACGCTCGTGGTGGAGCACAAGGGGCCGGGGAAGGTGAGCCCGTACTTCATCCCCTCGCTGATCGCCAACATGGCGGCGGGTCAGATCTCCATCGAGCACGGGTTCATGGGGCCGACGCTGTCCCACACCAGCGCGTGCTCCTCCAGCGCCCACGCCGTGGGCGAGGCGGCGCGGTGGATCCGCGAGGGGCGGGCGCAGGTCGCGATCGCGGGCGGCGCGGAGGCGACCATCTCGCCGGTCGGCATCGCCGGCTTCGGCGCGATGTTCGCGCTCAGCCGGCGCAACGACGCGCCCGAGCGCGCCAGCCGCCCGTTCGACGCCGGGCGAGATGGCTTCGTGTGCGGCGAGGGCGCCGGGACGCTCGTGCTGGAGTCGCTCTCCCGCGCTCGCCGGCGCGGCGCGCGCATCCTGGCGGAGGTGACGGGCTACGGCGCGACCAGCGACGCCCATCACATCACCAAACCGGCGCCCAACGGCGCGGGCGCGATCCGCGCGATGCGCCACGCCCTGCGGGACGCTCGCCTCGAGCCGGACGCCATCGACTACGTGAACGCGCACGGCACCTCGACGCCCGCGGGAGACATCGAGGAGTCTCGGGCCGTCGCGCAGGTGTTCGGCGCGAGGGCCCTGGAGCATCAGCTCTGGGTGAGCTCGACGAAGTCGATGACGGGCCACCTGCTCGGCGCCGCCGGCGCGGTCGAGGCCGGGCTGTGCGCGCTCGCGATCGAGCGCGGGGTCGTCCCGCCGACCATCAACCTCGACGACCCCGATCCCGAGTGCCGCCTCGACTACGTCCCGCACCGCTCGCGCGAGCGCCCGGTGCGCGGCGCGATGTCGAACTCGTTCGGCTTCGGCGGGACGAACGTCTCGTTGATCCTCAGCGCGCCCGCGTGAGCGCGGCGCCCCCTTCGTGCCATGCAGTGTCCCTTCTGCCGTGAGCTCGAGAGCCGCGTCGTCGACTCCCGGGTCGCCGCAGGTGGCGCCGCGATCTGGCGCCGGCGCGAGTGCGCGGCCTGCACGCGGCGGTACACCACCTACGAGCGCGTCGAGCACGTGGTCCCGGTCGTCGTCAAGCGGGACGGCCAGCGCCAGCCCTTCGACCGGGAGAAGCTCGCGCGTAGCCTCCGCGTGGCGTGCAGCAAGCGCCCGGTGACCCCCGAGGCGCTCGACGCCGCGGTGGACCGCCTGGAGCTGGAGCTCGCCGAGTCCGGCGAGCGGGAGATCTCGTCGATCCGCATCGGGGAGCGGGTCATGGATCGGCTGAAGGAGCTGGATCAGGTCGCGTATGTCCGGTTCGCGAGCGTGTACAAGTCGTTCCGGGACGTGGAGGCCTTCCTGAGCGAGATGGGCGACCTTGTTCGGGGCAAGGGGTCGGGCTAGGGCTCCTACCGTGACCGCCGCCGAGGTCGATGCGCGTTGGATGGCTCGGGCCGTCGAGCTCGGGCGGCGCGGGGATCCGTCCCCCAACCCGCACGTCGGCGCGCTCGTCGTCCGCGAGGACGCCGTCCTCGGGGAGGGGTTCCATCAGGCCGCCGGCGATCGCCACGCCGAGGTGGTCGCGCTGGCGAAGGCTGGGGACGCTGCGCGGGGCGCGACGCTCTACGTGACGCTCGAGCCCTGCGCCCACCAGGGGCGGACACCGCCGTGTGTCGAGGCGGTGCTCGCGTCGGGGGTGGCGCGCGTCGTGATCGGTTGCCTCGACCCGAACCCCCACGTCGCGGGCGGCGGCGCGGACCACCTGCGCGGGGCGGGGATCGAGGTGATGACCGGCGTACACGAGGCCGAGTGCCAGGCGCTGATCCGGCCCTGGGCGCGCTTCATCGTGAGCGGTCGATCGTGGCTCAGCCTCAAGCTCGCCGTCTCACTCGACGGTCGAATCGCGACGAAGACGGGCGCGTCTCGCTGGATCACTTGCCCCGAGTCGCGCGCGCGGGTCCACGCGCTGCGCGCCGCGCACGACGCCGTCCTCGTCGGCGTCGACACCATCGTCGCCGACGACCCGCGCCTCACGGTGCGGGACGCGCCGGGCCGCAGCCCCATCCGCGTGGTCGCGGACAGCAAGCTCAGGATCCCGCCGACCAGCGCCGTCGTGCAGACGGCCCGCGAGGTCCCCACCTGCGTGCTCACCACCCGGGAGGCGCCCCGCGCCGCTGCGCAGGCGCTCGAGGCGCTCGGGGTGAGCGTCGTCGTGGTGGAGGCGGGGGCGGAGGGTCGCTGCGAGGCGGCGAGCATGCTGGCCGAGCTGGCCGCGCGGGAGGTCGTCAGCGTGATGTGCGAAGGGGGAGCCGAGCTCGCGGGCAGCCTGCTCGCGAGCGCGCTGGTCGACGAGATGCACGTCTTCGTCGCGCCGGTGTTGCTCGGGCCACGGGGGCGCCCCGGTGCGGTGGACTGGGCGGGGCCCGAGGCGCCGACGGAGGCGCCGCGCCTCGAGCCGGCGCGGTGGGAGCTCTCCGGCACGGACGCCTACGTCACCGGCACCCTGCACTACCCCCGGCGTGGGCCGCGGACGCACCCGGGGACATGACCCGCGATTGCGGCTCTCGGAGCCGGGTGGTACGCGGGCTCGGTCGATGGCCGTCCTCACGATCCTCCATTATCCCGATCCCCGCCTGCGGGAGCGAGCCGAGCCCGTCCCCGAGGTGACTTCGGAGATCCGCGCGCTCGTCTCGGACATGGCGGAGACGATGTACGCGGCGCCGGGCGTGGGCCTCGCCGCGCCCCAGGTGGGCGTGTCGAAGCGCATCTTCGTCATCGACATCGCGGACGAGGACGAGCCGAGCCAACTCCAGGTGTTCATCAACCCGGAGATCCTGCACCTCGATGGATCGATCGTCTGGAAGGAGGGTTGCCTCTCCTTCCCGGACGTGGCGGAGGAGATCCGCCGCGCCGAGCGCGTCCGCGTGAGGGCGATCGGGCTCGAGGGGCAGCCGTTCGAGCTCGAGGCCGAGGGCCTGCTCGCGGTCGCGATCCAGCACGAGCACGATCACCTCGAGGGCGTGCTCATGGTGGACAAGCTGAGCGCGATCAAGCGCAAGCTCGTCGGGCGGAAGGTCGCGAAGGCCGTCCGCGCGTAGCGCGCGGCGCGCCGGGCGGCCGTTCCATGGAGGCGCGCTCCCTCAGCGCGAGGGCGTGCGCGCGAACGCCGCGCGGTCGACGGCGACGCCGCGCGCAGCGAGGTCGTCCGCGAAGCGAGGCGTCGCCACCGCGTGGAAGCTGCCGTCGACCGCGCCTCCGCCAGCGACGCGGTCGGGCGTGAAGACGAACACGTCGGTGAGCGCGATCTCGTCGCCTCGGGTGCCCGCGACCTCGGCCAGGCGCGTGACCCGCGATCGCCCGTCGCCCTGTAGCACCACCTCGAGCACGAGGTCGAAAGACGTCGCGATCGTCTCGCGAGCGGCGGTGACGCTCATCGTCGGCCGCGCCGCCATCAGATCTGCTATCAGGCGCGCGACGGCGTGGCGCGCGTCCGGGGCCGGAACCCGCGCCACGATGCCCGACGTCCCCTCGCCGAGCGCGTCGACCACCCCGGCGACGAGCGCCGGCCAGGTCGGCTCGACCAGCAGTCGCGCGGCCCGCGCGTGCGACGCGCCGCGCATCGTCGCCACGGCGGTGGCTGGATCGCGGGACAGCGCCAGGCGCACCTCGCCGCGCCCCGGCGGGACGACCTCCTGCAGCGGCTCGACGACCACCCACGGGTCCTCGGCGGGCGCCGCGTGGACGAGCGCGCTCACGACGGCGCTCGCGCCGGAGTCCCGCCGCCCGACGACGAGCACGCTCGCGCGGCCGACGATCGCCTGCCCGAGGAACGTCGCCATCGCGCGCGAGACGGTGCCCTGACGGACGAGCTCGTCGAGCGAGCGCTGCACGCGGCGCGACTTGCGCACGACCAGCACCGGGCCGTTGGGCGCGGCGGCGCCGATCGCCGCCCACAGCTCGCCGCCCGCCAGCAGGCGTCGCTCGACGACGGTCTCGCCGGCGGCGAGCGGCACGCCGGTGCGCCGGCACGCGCGGGTGAGCGCCCACCGGACGGCCTCCTCGGACGAGAAGCCGGGCTGCACGACCGCCCGCGCGCCGCCGCGCACGGCGGTGACGGCGCCCTGCGACACGACGATGTCGCCGACGTTGGGATCGTCGACGAGCGCGGTGAGCGGCCCGAGCTCGATCAGCTCGTTGCGTGCGTCCGTCCCCAGCGTCGCGGCGCTGGTCCCGGCCGGGAGCTCGCCGGCGTCCTCGAGATCGCGCACCTTCTCCTCGAGGAGCTGCACGATCCGGATCTCGAGCGTCGCGTCCAGCTCTCGCTCGAGCGCCCCGGGGCCGAGCTCGGCCACCACGCGGCTCACCACCTTACCGATCGCCATCTCGCGGGTCCGCGTCGCGGGCGGTTGACCCACGGTCGCCGACGAGAGGGTCGCCGCGAGCGAGTGGAGCGGTCGGGGTTCCGCCTCGGCGGGCGGGGAGGGGACCGGCTGGAGCGACGGTCCCGGGACCCGGGGCGGGCTCGGCAGATCGGGGTAGCGGCGTGCGTCCTCGCTCTCCAGCCGGAAGCTCGCCTGCGAGTCCTCCGCCGCCGGGGTCGCGCGCGGCGCCGGCCCCGTGCTCCCGGCCTCGGCGGTCGCGTTCGAGTCTGCCGGCTCGGGCGCCTCGAGGCGGAGGACGAAGTCGCCCACGTACACCCGGTCGCCCTCGCGCACGATCGTCGCCTGCGTGATGCGGCGCCGGTTCACGTAGGTGCCGTTGGTGCTGTTGAGATCGGTGACGACGAAGCGCGACTCGCGGTACGCGAGGCGGAGGTGCTTCTTCGAGACGTTGCCCTTCGGCAACATGAGGTCATTGCCCTGCACCCGACCGACCGTGATCTCGGGACGATCGAAGACCTCGCGCCGCTCGACGCCGCCCTTCTCGCTCACCACGACGGCGAACACGGGGCGCCCCGTCGGGATCGGCGGCGGCGTGGGGTTCACGCTGCCGCGCCTCGAGGCTGGGCGCTCGCCTCACCCGCGCGACGGCGCGCGGTGGGCGCTCCAGCCGCCCTGGATCTCGTGAGCCGTGCCATGGGGCGTTGCCCCCGCACTTTCGTCCGCCATGCCGCTCCGTGTCAATTCGGCGGCGCGCCCGGGCGCGGCCGGCCCTCACGGCGCGGAGCGTCATCGCCGAGCGCCGCGCCGGGCCGCGCCCGGAGCCGCGTCGGCCGGCGCGTCAGCGCGGCGCGGCCGGGCCGCGGGCGCGCATGTCCGCGGTCACCAGCGCCAGCAGCTCGCTCGCGAGTTCCATCACGTCTCGCTCCGCGAACCCGGTCGCGCGGAGCTCGCGGTAGATGCTCCTCGCGACGATGCTCGCCGCGCCCGGACCGGTCTTCGGGGTGGGGGTCGATGGGGTCGTCGGTTCGCTCATGGTGCGCTCGCCCGCAGGCCTGCCGGCGAGCTGATACAAGATCGGTGCCGCCGCCAGGGAGCGAGGAATGACGCCGAAGCGCGCGGTGTCGCGAACGCGCCTGCGCAGCGCGCCGCGAACCGGGCGTCGCGGTGCGAACGTTCGGGAGCGATCCACGCCAAGTGGTTCAACCGGGCGCCACGCCGCGCGCGGGGAGGCGTGGATCCCGACGCGGGCGCCGCGCGGCTGCCTCAGCCCGGGTAGCGGGCGACGACGTCTTTCGCCGGGCGATCGATCGCGCAGAGCGCGCTCGTCAGCAGGTCGCGCTCACCGGAGGACGCGAAGAACAGCGCGTCTCCAACCCCGGGCTCGCCGGTCGACCGCGGGCCGCGCCCCACCGTGCGGACGCCCGCGAGCGGGCGCTGGAGCGCGAGATGGGCGTGGAGCCAGCGGCCCGACTGGCGGTCGCGCACGGCGACGCAAATGCCATCCCGGGTGTGGTACTCGGTGTTGCGCGTGAGGTAGAGCCGGTGCCGGCGGCGCTCGGTGTGAGCTTCGCTCATGCTCCGATCGTCGCGCGGCGCCCGGCGCGGGGCCAAGAAGTCGGCGAGCCCGCGACCGCGGCGGAGCGTCAGCGCCGCGATCGGCCACGTGAGCCCGCCTGCGTCCCCGATCCGGCGCAGCGCGTGTCAAGGGCGATCGACGCTGCGCGCGCGTCGGTCCGCGGCGCGCGCGCTCGCCGCTGGTGCTCCGCCGAGCGCGCCGCCGCGCGCACGCGCGGCGCGGCAGAGATCTCGCGCCGGCCACGCGACGCGAACCGCGCGCTTGACACCGCGCGCCGGAGGAAGGAACGGATCGGCTCGCTCCGCGAGGGAGCGTCGACCGCCCGCGCCATGAACCGCAAGAGCCGCCGCGACAGCAAGGTGATCCGAGTCGCGTTCGGTCGTGGCGGCGGTCGACTGCCTCGTGTCGATGCTCGAGAGGAGAGCACCGACACGAAGCCGGGCGCGGAGCCGCTCACGGATCGGTTCACCGCTGGCGAGGTCGCGCGCTTGCTGGGCGTCGGGCTCGGTCGCCTGCGCACGTTCGATCGCGCCGGCGTGGTGTCGCCATCGGGGCGCCGGCGTGGCAAGCGCGCGTACACGTTCACGGATCTGATCCAGCTCCGCGCCGCCCAGTCCCTGCTGGCGAAGCGAGTGCGGCTGCGCGACGTGACGCGCGCGGTGGGCGCGCTGAAGCGGACGCTCCCGCGCGGGAGTCGCCCCATGCTGGAGGCGCGCATCGTCTCTGATGGCGAGCGCGTGGCCGTCCGCACCAGCGAGGGGCCCGCCTTCGAGCCGATGACGGGGCAGATGTTGCTCGACCTCGAGGTCCGCGCGCTGCGGGATGACGTGGTCCGCGTGCTGCGCCCGTCGGCGGGCCGCGAGCGTGCGCGGAGCGCCTACGAGCTGTATCTCCGCGCCAGCCAGCTCGATGAGGATTCGTCCACCATGGACGAGGCCGAGGACCTTTACCGGAGCGCGATCGAGCTCGATCCTTGGCTGGCCATCGCGTACACGAACCTCGGCAACATCCGCTTCCGGCGGCACGACGCCGTGGGAGCCGAGCGGCTCTACCGGGAGGCGCTCGGGGTCGACCCGAAGCAGCCGGAGGCGCAGTACAACCTCGGCTACGTGATGCTGGAGCGCGGCGACGCCTCGGACAGCATCCCGCTCTTCCTCGGCGCCATCGCTTCGGACCCGAAGTTCGCCGACGCCTATTTCAACGTCGCGATGGCCTACGAGCAGGTGGGGGAGCCAGCGAAGGCGCGCCCGCACTGGAAGAGCTACATTTCGCTCGAGCCCCACGGCACGTGGACGGAGATCGCCCGCCGCCACCTCTGACTCCGGCGCGGGGCCGGGCGTGCGCGATCTCGTGGCGCGCGCGCCGCGCGTCAGAGTCTGCGGTGCGCGAGGCTCGGGACGCGCGCGCGCACCGCCGCGAGGTACTCGCGGTCGACCGTGCCGACGACGAGCCCCGGCCGATCGGACGCCTCCGCGACGACGTGTCCCCACGGGTCCGCGAGCAGCGAGTGACCGTACGTGGCCCGACCGCGCGGGTGTCGGCCCCACTGCGCGGCGGCGAGCACCCAGCACTGGGCCTCGATGGCGCGCGCGCGGAGCAGGACGTGCCAGTGGTCCTTCCCCGTCTGCAGCGTGAACGCGGCCGGCACGACGAGCACCTCCGCGCCGCGGTCGACCAGCCGGCGGTAGAGCTCGGGGAACCGCAAATCATAACAGACCGACAACCCGAACTTGAACCCCTCCAGCTCGACGACGACCGGCTCGCTCCCCGCCGAGGTCGCGCGCGACTCCCGGTAGCTCGTGCCATCCACCAGGTCCACGTCGAAGAGGTGGATCTTCCGGTACACCGCGCGGAGCACACCCTGGGCGTCGAACGCCACGCAGGCGTTGTACGGGCGATCGGGCGCCTCGCTCCGCTCGGGGAAGCCGCCGGCGAGGATCGCGATCCCGACCTCGCGCGCGGCGGAGGCGAGCGCGCGCTGGATCGGGCCTCCGTCGCCGAGCCGCTCCGCGAGCTCGCGTTTGCCCTCCTCCGGTCCCATGAAGGCGAAGTTCTCCGGCAGCAGGATGACGCGCGCGCCGCGCGCCCGCGCCGCCTCGACCCCCCGGCGGACGACCTCGAGGTTCGTCGGGACGTCGTCTTGCGCCTCCATCTGGAGCGCGGCTACCGTGAGGCTCGAGTCGACCATGGGGGGAGCTTGCCCCGAGGCGAGGCGCGCGGCGAGCGTGGGTCGGCGCGGGTGCAACCGGGGGCCGGTGCGGCTACGCTCCGGCGCGGTCATGGTCGAGCACCGGACGGGCGCGATGACGGCTGGCGGCGGCGCCCCGCGCGGGCTGGCGACGCACGAGTGCGGGCTCCTGCTGCTCTGGGCCGAGCGGCACGCCGAGCTGCCGACGGCGTGGCCGCTACCTCAGCGGGCGCTCGTCGTCGGGCGAGAGTCGCCGGCGGATCTCGTCCTGCCGGTGCACGCGGTCTCCCGCCGCCACGCCGAGCTCGCGCCTCGCGGGGGGCGCTGGTGGGTCCGGGATCTCGGCAGCACGAACGGCACGCTGGTGGAGGGGCGACGCATCGCCGAAGCCGAGCTCGAGGACGGCGCCGAGCTTCGGATCGGCGATGCGCTCCTCCTGTTCACGACCCACGACGTGCTCGAGCACGCGCGCTACCGGTTGGACGGCTCCACCGCACCAGGGGAACGCCGGCTGGTCGCAGATCCGGGCGCGCTCGTCGGCGGCCTCGCGATGGACCGCATCGCGGAGGACGTCGATCGGGTCGCGCGTGCCGGGCTCAACGTCCTCGTGCTCGGCGAGAGCGGGACGGGCAAGGAGGTCGTCGCGGGGGAGCTGCACCGGCGCAGCCGGCGCAAGGGGATGCTCTCCGCGGTGAACTGCGCCGCGATCCCGGCGAACCTGCTCGAGAGTGAGCTCTTCGGTTACAAGCGCGGGGCGTTCTCTGGGGCGGATCGCGACAAGCCGGGCCTCATCCGCTCGGCCCACGAGGGCACGCTGCTGCTCGACGAGATCGGGGACATGCCCGCCGAGGCCCAGGCGAAGCTCCTGCGCGTGATCCAGTCGCGAGAGGTGTGGCCGGTCGGCGCCACGTCGCCCGAGCGCGTCGACGTTCGCATCGTCGCGGCGACGCACCGCGACCTCGACGCCATGATGCGCGCGGGCTCGTTCCGGCAGGACCTCTACGCTCGCCTCGCGGAGCACACCATCCGGCTCCCTCCGCTCCGCGAGCGCAAGCGTGATCTCTACGTGCTGCTCCGGGCGTTCCTCGAGCGGCACGGGGGCGAGCGGCTCGTCCCCAGCTTCGAGTTCATGCTCGGGCTCGTCGAGTACGACTGGCCGTACAACGTGCGCGAGCTCGAGGCGTGCGTGAAGCGTGCGGTGGCGCTCGCGCAGGGGCCCACGCTCGGGCGCGAGCTGCTGCCGCCGCAGGTGATCGATCACCTGGCCGGATACGGCGAGCTGGCGGCGCCCCCGTCGCGGCGCTTGGAGCCCGAGCGCGCTCCGGACTCCCCCGCGCCGCGCCCGGTCACTCCGAGCCGGGAGGAGCTCGTCCGCCTGCTCCAGCACCACCACGGCAACGTCGCCGCGGTGGGGCGCGAGTACGGCAAGGCGAGGATGCAGGTCCACCGGTGGCTCAAGCTCCACGGGCTCGAGGCGGACTCGTTCCGCGCCCCGGGCGGCGACGGCTGAGCCCCCGGGTCCGTTCGCGACCCGCGGCGGTGAATCACCGGGTCGACTGGTTCGTCGGAGGTCGTCGGGCGCGCGCAGGTGGCGCTTGCGCTCAAGTGCTGCGCGGTGATTGCATGCGGTCCGATGACCACCTCGCCGATCGAGCGGCGCCGCGCTCCGCTGGTTCGCGGATGGTGGCGCGCGCTGCCGCTCGCGGCGCTGGCCGCCGGCGCCTGTGACCCGCGCGCGGCGCCGACGCCTACGGCCGTCGCCGCGCCGCCCGCGCCGCGACTCACGAGCGGTCCGGCGCAGGCCGGGACGCGCGCCGTCGTCGACTTCGCGTGGCGGACCACCGACGCCCGGGCGTGGCTCTCGCGCGGCGAGGGGCGGGCGTCCGGCGCGGCGGACGTGGAGGGCTAGATCCAGCTCGAGGTGCACTCCCGCGACGAGGCGGGACGCACGCCGATCCGCGCGCGGCTCCTCGAGGTCTCCATCCGGCGCTGGGAGGTCCTCGGCGCCGCGGTGCCGATCGAAGGGAGCTCCGGGCTCGACGACCTCGGCATGGTGCTCGACACCGACGCGGCGGGCGCCGTCTCGGCGGTCCGCACCGCGGGCCCGGGAGACGCCCCGGCGTTGCTGCTCCTCCGCAACGTGGTGTCACTCTTGCTGCATCACGCTCCGCGGGGCGACGCGGTCACGTGGCGCTCCGTCGATCCGACCCCATTCGGGCAGGCCGAGGTCGAGTACACCCGCGGCCCGGCCGGGTCGCTCGGTCGTAGCCTCCTAGGGTACCGCACGGTCGACGGCCCGGCGGCGTCGGCCTACACGTGGGCCGCGGAGGGCCACCGCGCCGCGAGCTTCTCAGAGGACGGACTCCCGCAGAGCGTCGAGGACGCGCAGCGCCTGACGGCGTCCGCCCCCGAACGGCCACGTGGTTGCCGAAGCCGGGCTCAGTTTTCGGGCGCGCCGGGCAGGGACCGAGCGCGAGGCCCCCCGCGCGCTGCCGCCGGCAGGCTGGGCCGACGCGAACCTCGACCTCCGCGGGCTGGCCGAGAGCCCCGCTGCACGGCGGGCGGCGCTCGAGCGGAGGGTGGGAGGGCTCGGCTTCCCGCGCGTCTTCGACCGGGTCACGATCGTGGCCGCGGGGGGCGGCGCCGAGCAGGACGGCCAGTTCCTCTTCCAGGCGACGGGGCTCCTCCTCCTCGATCCTTCGCTCGCGCCTCGGCTCGCCGCGCGCCTCGGGGACCCGCTCGCGAGCGCCGGCTCCGATCAGCTCGTCGCCGATCTGCTGGCGTTCGCCGGCAGCCCCGAGGCGCAGCGTGCGTTGCTCTCGGCGCTGCGCGTCCCCGGCCGGGAGCGAGCGCACCACTTCCCGCTGCTCGTGCAGCGCTTGGGGTTCGTGGCCGAGCCCATCCCCGAGGTCGACGCGCTCGCGCTCGCGCTGCTGCGGGGGTCGCCGATCGGATCCGCCCTTGCCGTCGCGGCCCAGTACGCCGTCGGCGCCGTCGCCGGCAAGCTCGCGCGGGCGGGCGAGGTCACGCGCGCCGCGGCGCTCGTGGAGGAGCTCGAGCGGCGGTTCGACGCCGCCGCGTCGCCGAGCGAGGTGCGGCACGGGGCGGTGGCGCTCGCCAACACGCGGCTGGGGTCCGTGATGCCGCGGCTCGTGCTGGCGAGCGCGCATGCGGACGCGGAGGTGCGCCGCGCCGTGGCCGACTCGCTGGCGGCGGTGCCGGGCCCGGCGGCGCGCCGCGTGCTCCTCGCGCTCGCCCTCGCGCCGGAGGCGGACGTGGCCGCCGCCGCGCTGCACGCGCTCCGCGAGCACCCGCTCGCGGCGGCGGAGCTCGAGGAGCTCGCAGGCGCCGCCGCCCGGGGCCGCGTCGCGGAGGGCGCCGACGCCGAGCTGCTCGCGCTCTTCGACGAGCAGCAGCCGGCGACGGACGCGCTCGCGCGCGCGGTCCGGGCCGTCGCCGCTCGGAGCGGCGATCGTCCCGCCGTCCACGTTCTCATCGAGCGGCTGCGCCCCCACCTGGCGCCCGCTCCGGCCCCATCGCCCCTCGGAGATCCCCCGCCACCATGAGCCCCCACCTGAAGCTTCGGACCTTCACCGCCGCCGCGGCGCTCGCTGTGGGCGGCGCCCTCGTGGCCCTCGCGGGCGGCGACGCGACCGCCCAGACGCTGCGCAACCCGTGGGGCACGACGCCCAGCGGCGCGGCGCTCACGAGCGGCTTCCGCGGCGCCACGGCGTGCGGTCCGCAGCTGTGCACGCAGGCAGCGACGGCCGCGCGCTGCACCGACGCCTGCTGGGCCAAGGCGTGCACGACGAACCCGATCGTGGCTGGCCAGTGCAAGCCCCACGTGAAGTCGTCCTTCCAGGCGCAGGCCGCCCAGGCGCCGGCCACCAAGCAGCTCGTGGCGCCGCCCACGTTCTCCAAGGCGGGGCAGCGGATCGCGACCAAGCGACGGATGTTCGACCGGAGCTCGATGTCCGCCAGCGGGTACGCCGGCACACCCGCGGGCGACCAGATCGCGGGGCGCAACGCCTACGCCCCGCGCCCGACGGCGACCCCGGCCCGCGCGGCGGCCGTCACGGCGAAGACGCTCCGCGAGGCGGTGCGCACCGGCTGGGAGGGCAACGGCGACGCGGTCGCCTCGTGCGAGGAGTACGTCTGCGAGAAGTTCTACTCCTACGGCCGCTTCCTCGACGACGTGGCGCGGGCCGCCGGCGATCCCCGGCAGGTGTTCACGCTCGCGTACGGCGCGCAGCACCGGCTGTCACTGCACCCCAACGTGCGGACGCGGAGCAACGCCGAGACGCGCGACGTGGCGGGCGCGCTGGTGCCATTCCGGCTGCCGGCGGGCCTCCGGCCGAAGAACGACTTCGTCGGCGCGCTGCCCGCGGAGGGCTTGGGGCTCCCCTATCCCTACCTGGAGCCCACCGCGGTGAGCGCGCTCAATGCGGAGTGCAAGCCCGTCGTGTTCGCCGAGGCCGACTTCGGCCCTGCCGGGCGCCTCGCGTAGCTCCGCGGCAAGACGCGCAACCTCGCCTGGAGCTCGGTCAACGCCGCCAACGCGCTGATGCAAGCCCAGGGCTGGGACGACGAAGATCTGGATCTCCGCTACCAGAAGCAGCTCGAGCTGCGGGTGCTGCTCAGGCGGCGCGCCGCGGTCGTGTCCGCCGGGAGCCTGGATCCGAGTCAGCCCTTCGATCCGAGCCAGCGGATCGGCCACACCGGCGCGGTGGGCGCGGAGCTCCGCCAGCGGACGATCCACCAGTACTGTGGGCTCGCGGCCGTCGACCGTGAGATCCAGCACGCGTTCCGCGAGGCGCGCGACCTCGGCTGCTTCGGCGTGGAGAGCGGGCCGTGCGACTACTCCCCGCGTTGGTTCGCAGATCTGCTCCTCGCCGACGAGACGCTCGCGAAGGTGGAGCGCGCGCGGAGCGAGGCGCTCGAGGAGTGTCGGGACTTCACCGTCCCCGCGAACTACTCGGGTCAGGCGTGGACCTACCGCCCGGAGCTGGCCGATCTGGTGGCTTACCGGGCCGCCACGGGCCCGACGAACAACAACAACCCGGCGGCGAACTGGGCGAGCTACAAGACGAACGGTGTCGCGTTCGACGCGTTCCGCACCGACGCGCGGGCGTTCCTCGCCGAGGCCGCGCGGGACCAGAAGCTGGCGAAGGTGGAGGCGCAGGTTCCGGATCCGGATCGCCCGGGCAAACGCGCGATCGGCAAGGAGGTGTACGACACCGGATCCATCGGGGACGCCGACTTCGGCGGGGCGTACACCGCGAAGGCGGGCTGGCGGGTGCATGGCTTCTCCGCCAACCAGCTCTGCACCATCCAGGCGCGGTCGTGGGCCGAGCTCGACGCCAAGGGCACCGTGCTGCGGAACCAGTTTGGCGTGGCGTACTTCCGCGCGGAGGCCGGCGTGAAGCAGGTGACGCCGACCTCCGGCACGCCGACGATGACGTTCGACACTGCCGTCACCGCGCGGGTCCTCGGCGTCACCATCTACAGCGGCGACGCCGCGAAGACGTACCCGAGCACCTTCGCGCTCACGTCGGCCCCGCAGGAGAACTTCGCGTCGCCGCGCGCTACCGCCACCTTCCTCCTCGGCGGCGTGCCCCTCAACGTGAGCGGGTACGTGGCCGGCGGGGCGGGGGTGGATCTCAACCTGAACGGCAGCGCGACGTCCTCGTGCGTGACGGCCGCGGCGTCGCAGCTCGATCTCCACCTGGGCGGTTCGGTGACCCCGTGGGCGGCGCTCGAGGGCGTCGCCGAGGTATCCCTCGGGGTCCCCGGGGTGCTCGAGGCGGGGGTGCGCGGTCGCCTCATCCTTGTTAGCGCGCCTTCTCGTTGCTCGTGATCGAGCGTGCGCGTGACCGGCTCCACGAGGTCCATCGCGGGGGTGCGCGTCAGCAGATCCGGGCGTTGATGTCGAGGCTTTTGGACGGGGCGGGCG
>JADLEQ010000033.1 GCA_020846005.1 Polyangiaceae bacterium | reverse complement strand
GTCGATCCCTTCGCCTGAGCGAGCCGCGAGGAGCCACCGATGAATGACTACCTCTCCGAGGTCTTCGGGGACGGCGGGCTCTTCGCCTCGCGGTTCCCCGGATACGAGATGCGCGAGGGCCAGGTGGCGCTCGCCCGCATGGTCGACGAGGCCATGCGCGGCGGGCGTCACGCCCTCGGCGAAAGGCCGTGCGGAACCGGCAAGTCGGTCGCGTACGCGGTGCCGGCCGTTCACCACGCGCACCACGAGAAGAAGCGCGTCGTGATCGCGACCGCGAACATCGCGCTGCAGGAGCAGCTCGTCAGAAAGGACCTGCCGATGCTCGCGAGCGTGCTGCCGTGGCCGTTCACCTTCGCGCTGCTCGAGGGCCGCAACAAGTACGTCTGCCTCGACCGCATGGCCGACCACGAGCGCGCTGCTCGAGGTCATGGAGACCGGCCACATCGGCGCCGAGTACGTGATGCGCTTCAAGCGCCGGCTCGTGCCCGCCGCCCCCGGCGCGCTACGAGTTGGTCGTCCATCTCAACGAGGCCCACAGCTGCAGCGAGTGACGCGGTCCGCGGTGGCCGGCGCGCCCCACCGCCCCGAGACCGCGCGCGCGGCGTCCAGGACGGGACGGCCACGCGGCGCAGGCCACGCCGCGGAGCCTGAGCTGGAGCCTCATGCGGAGGGCCTGGCAGCCGCCACCCCTTCGCCAGGCGACCGCCACCCCGGCCGGCGGCTTCTGCCTGCATTTCCCGGGCATCGGCCCTGGCACGCCGCTCGCTGACCCACCCGCCCCGTGGGCGAGGCGGCACTGCGGCACGAGGCTCACGGCTCCTCCGGAGGCCGCGCGTACGAGCGGCACCGCCCGGAGGAGACCGTCCTCCACCGCACGGTCGCCCGCCACTTTCCGGCGTTCCTGGAGCGCGCGGAGGAGCACGGCGGCCTGCCGCAGTTCGTGGTGCGGGAGGTGGAGGAGTACCTGCGCTGCGGGCTGCTCGAGCACGGCTGCGTGCGCGTTGCGTGCTCGTCCTGCAGCTTCGAGCGGCTCGTCGCGTTCTCGTGCAAGCGCCGCGGCTTCTGTCCCTCGTGCCTCGGCCGGCGCATGGCGGAGCTCGCCGTGCACCTCGAAGAGAAGGTGTTCCCAGAAGCACCCGTCCGTCAGTGGGTCTGCTCGATGCCGTGGAGCATCCGCGCCGTCCTGGGGTACCACCGGACGCTCTGCGCGGACGTCGTCAGCGCCTTCATCACCGAGGTCTCGCGCTCCCTGAAGCACCGCGCCAAGCGTGAGCTCGGCCTCGCCTCCGTGTCCCTGGCCCACACCGGGGCCGTCGCCGTCGTGCAGCGAGCGGACTCTGCCTTGCGGCTCAACGTGCACGTACACGCCCTCGCCCTGGACGGCGTGTACGTCCGCGAGGGGCCCAGGGGTCCGCTCGTGTTCCACGCGCTGCCCGCGCCGAGCCGCGATGAGGTGGAGGAGGTCGCCGCGCGGACCGCGCGCCGCGTGGCGAAGGTGTTCGGCAAGCACGGCCGCTCGCTCGAGACTCCCACCGAGGATGACCCGTTACCGGACGACGAGCCCGCGCTCGCGTCGTGCTACGCCGCCGCAGCAGGAGGCCTCGCCGTCTCGGGAGAGCGCGCTGGTAGACCGCTGCTCCGCCTCGTGGACCCGCGCCTGTCACGCCCCGATGAGCTCGTCGGGGAAGTGTCCGGCTTCAACGTCCACGCCACCATCAGCGTGGGCCCCCGCGACCGAGCGCGCCTCGAGCGGCTCTGCCGCTACCTGCTCCGTCCGCCCATCGCCCAGGAGCGGCTCGAGCTGCACCCGAGCGGCAAGCTCCGATACTCCCTGAAGAAGCCGTGGAGCGACGGCTCCGTCGCCGTGCTCCTCGAGCCCGAGGATCTGCTTTCCAGGCTCTGCGCTCTCATCCCGCCACCACGCTTGCACATGCTGCGCTACTTCGGCGTGCTCTCGTCGCACGCCGCGCGGCGCCGAGAGGTGGTGCCGAGCGCAAGCACGGAGACGGCGACCGGATGCGGCAAGCAGCTCGCGCTGTTCCAGAAGGAGAGCCTCGACGACGACGTTCGGACACGCCGCAAGCCGTGGGCCTGGTTGCTCAGGCATGTGTTCCAGGTGGACATGACCACGTGCCCCGCCTGCGGCCGTGCGATGCGCCTCCTCGAGACGGCCACCACGCCAGAGGCCGTCGCGCGCCTGCTCGCCAAGCACGGGCTCGGCCCCAGGCCCCCGCCGTTACCGCCAGCTCCCACCGTGCAGATGGTGTTCGCGTTCATGAAGAGGTGAACCCGGCCGAGCCAAGCGGCATCCAGGGTCCGCTCCTCCTCGTGGAGCCGAGGCCGGTGCCGAGGTGCGCTTGCGAGCGCGTCATGACCCGCTCCGAACCCGGCGTCCACCTCGCGAGCGGCGAGACCCCGAGCTCCAGAGGCTTCGGGGCGCGCGTCGTGAAGGCGAGCCGGCGGCCGGGGCGGAGCTCGAGCGCCGGCAAAGCGCAGTTGGCTTTCCTTAGCCGCCTCGGGAGGGTGCTCCTTGACCTTGCGGAGGTAGGCGCGCTTGAGGGCGACGCGGGCCTCGTCAGCACTGACATTGAGCAGCCCGCACGCTTCGTCCTGGGTCACGCGCCACGCTCCTCGGCGCGGCGCAGCATATCGGCACCCGTGGCGGACGGCGACCGCGTCGAGCGCGGGCGCGGTGGTGCCGATCCCTCCGCGGGTCGCCCACGCTGGCGGCTGAGCGCTGGTGGCTCCGCTGGCGCCATGCTCAGTCCGTGTTGCCCCCTCTCCGACGAGCCGCCCTGCGCGCCCGCGAGTCGCTCGACGAAGCCGACGAGGCCGAGGCCCACGGGCAGACGACGCCGTCGGACCGGGTCGAGCGGTCGCTCGAGCCGAGCAAGCTCGCCCGCGAGCTCGCCGAGGCCGTTGGGAGCACCTGGACGCAGGCAGTGAATCCCGATCTCCCGGGCGAGGCGCGCCGCTGGGCGGCGCCTCTCCACGCGCTGACGCGATGACGTCGAAGCTCCGGCGCGCCCTGTTCGCCGGCGTCGAGGCGCTCGAGAGCGTCGGCCTCGACTACGCGATCGTCGGTGGTCTCGCAGTGAGCGCATGGGCGACGCCGCGAGCGACGCAGGACGTCGACTCGTACGCCGATCTTCCCGACGCGGTGCGGCCGGCGCTTGCCCGCGCGCTCCGCTCGCCGGACGCGGATTCGCTTCCGCCACCCACCTCCTGCCTCACTTCTTCGCGGGCGCCGCCGACGCCGACGCGGGCGGCGCCGGGGCCTGCACGCTCGCGCTCGGCGCGAGCTCGGCGAAGCGCCGCACGACTGCCCTCGTCGCCTCGCTGCCCAGGTCGAAGATGAGGTCGTCGTCGCGCTTCGAGACGTCGACCTTCACGTTGGGAGCGTTCTTCGCCGCGTAGCGATAGGCCCCGAGCTGCCGGCCCGTCTCGAGGTCGAACACCGCCACGTCGCCCGCGACCGCGCCCGGCGTGAACTCCTCGGCGCTCTCCACCTTCGGCGCCTCGAAGGACTGGACTCGCACGACCGCGACGTACTGCACGGCGACCAGCGCATCGAGCCCCGCCTTCTGCGTCACCATGTAGAGCGCCGAGCCGTCCGCGGTCTTGCCCGTCCGCAGCAGCGAGCAGCGTCACCGTAGTACGCCGAGCTGAACACGGGCAGCCGGTTCGGCAGCTCGAACTGCTCGAAGCGCCCTTTGCCGAGGTTCGCGACGGCCACCGCGCTCAGGAACGCCAGGTTGTCGCCCGCGCCGCCGGCCGTGTAGCGATACGGTGCGCCCTGGAGCGCGTCCGCGGTCGCCGGCGGCGCGCTCTTCAGCTCCGCCGCCACCCTGTCCAGCGCGGCGATCCGAGCGGTGCCCTTCTCCCGGTACGTCTCGAGCGCCTGCTCGTCGGGAGACTTCTTCTTGCAGGCGAGCAGGGAGCCGACGACGAGGAGCACGACGAGCGCGAGCGAGCGAGCGGAGACGCGAGCCATGGGCAGATGGTACGCCCTGCGCCCGCGTCCCGTGAATCCCCCTCGCCCCGCTCGCCGGCCGGCGCCCCGCCCCGCCTACGCCGCCCCCCTCCGCCCCCGAAACCCCCGGTCGAAGAGCCGCACCCGCCGGACGAGCAGGTCGAGCAGGAAGACGAGGAGCGCCGCGAGCAGGAACCTCCCGAAGAGGGGCTCGTGGGCGGTCAGGCGCTCGGGAGGTCTGATTCGCAGCCGAACGCCGCGGAATTGCGCGCGTCCGCGCTGCGTGGGATGGGCCCATACGTCCAGGTATTCCCGGATCCGGCCCGCCGGCTCTCGGGACGCATCCCTTACCGTGGGTGGGCCCCCCGCAGTCGAGGCAGTGCCGGAGGACTCGGCGAGGAGGCTGACGATTTCGCTTGACAGCCGTCGCTTCCTGGGCAAAACTCGCACTCGCACTCGCACTCGCACTCGCACTCGAGCGAGCGGGCAGCGGGGCATCGGAGTCCAGCGATGCGGGTTGCGCTCAAGGTCCAGGTCGCGGCAGTCCTGGCGGGCGGGGTTGCGTTGGCGGGGGGTGCGATCGGCACGCCCGCGGTCCAGCCTCCCGTGCCCGATCCAGTGCCGGTGGTTCACGGGGTCAGCCCGCTTGCGCGGGCGGCGAGTGACGTGGCCGCGTTGGTTCACGTCCGGGTGGTCGGCAGGGCGGATGCCTACGACGACCGCCTCGGCCCGGGTACGCGCTACGATCTCGAAGTGCTTCGCGTATACGCGGGAGCGCTGAAGACGGGTGAGCGCGTCTCCGTCCGGCAGTTCGGAGGTGACCTCCCTTCGGGCAAGAGCATGGGCGCAAGCGACGTGCTCCAACTGGAGCCGGACACCGAGTACTTCCTCCCGCTCAAGCGGAGTGCCTATTTCTGGTCTGCGCTTGGAGACGACCTCGCTCTGCGGCGCGCCGCTACTCGCACGGGTGATGCCGCGGCGGTCGCGGGATCTGGCCGGCTCGTTACGGCGGTGACGCTCGCCGGGATCGACGACGCAGACGAATCCATCCTCGATCGAGGCGACGCCCTCGCTGGAGCGCCACGGGGCGCGGCGCCGATGACGTTCGGCGAAGCAGCAGCCGCGATCGCGACGCTTGTCGCGGCGGAGGGGGTGTCGATCGGCGGTGCCGTCGGCTCCCCTGAGCTTCCGCCTGGCGTCACGTGGTCGGGACGAACTCTCGATATCGCCGCAGCGCCGGCGGGGGTGACGCCATGAGGACCTGGACGCTCCTCGCTTCTATCGCCGCGGGGTTCGCGGCAGCTCTGGCCGCGACCGATGCCCGCGCGACAGACGGTCCCTACGTCTACACGTGTAACGGCTACCCGGCCCGCTGGCGCATGCGTGTTAACCGAGAACTGGGCCAAGTTGCCGGACGTGATGCAGACGTAGCGGCATGACGATCGAATCCGAGAAGCTGGTGAAGACCGACTGGGACATCGTGAAGGCGCAGTTGCCGACGGACTGGCGAGCAATCGCGCAGGGCATGAAGTTGGTCGGGGAACAGCCCGAACAGCTCGGCGCGAAGGTCGACGACATCGAGCCGGTGCTCAGGCTCGTGCTGTACCAGGCCGGGGCGAGCGACTCGCTGCGCGCGACGGTGGCGCGGGCTGCGTCGATCGGGTTGCTGGCGCTGTCGCACGTCGCGCTGCACAAGTGGGCGAAAAAGCTCGGGCCGTACCTGCGTGCGCTGTTGGTGCGCATGGTCGACTCGGCTTCGTATGCTCCCGAGAAATGGCACGGGTTCGACATCATCGCCGGGGATGCCACGACGGTACAGCGGCCCGGCAGCAAGGGCACCACCGCGCGAGTTCACTATGCGCTGCGGCTGGCAGACCTGACGCCACGCCACATCGAGGTCACTGACGAGCACGGCGGCGAGACGGCTCGGCGGTTTCGCGCGGAGCCTGGTGAACTCTGGTTGCTCGATCGCTGCTACGCGAATCCTCCCGGCGTTGGCGCCATCCATGACCGAGGAGCGCACATCGCCGTCCGTTACAACCGCGGCACGCTGCCGGTCTACAACGCACGCGGCCTGCGGATCAACGTGGTGCAGCTGTTGCAACAGACGACCCGCCGCGGTGAGCCGCGTGAGCGCGACGTCGTCGTCCTCGTCGGCGAGCAGAAGATCTCTGGCCGACTGTGCTGGCTGCGCCTGCCGGCGGCGAAGGCACTGGAGGCTCAGGCACGGGCTGAGCGCGAGCGCGACGCCGAGGGGCCATGCGACGCCGACACGCTCGTCGCTGCGGAGTACGTCGTCGTCTTCACTACGGCGCCCAAGCAGCTCCGCGCAGCGTGCATCCTCGAGTTGTATCGAGCACGCTGGCAGATTGAACTCGAGTTCAAGCGGTCGAAGACCCTCCGTGAGTTGGACCGCCTCCCCAACTTCCTCCCCGAGACCATCTACAGCTGGATCTGCGCCAAGCTCCTGCTGCAGGTGGTCGCGTCCAAGATCGCCTCGCCTTCCGGCGTTTTTCCCCCCGGTGGAGCACGACTCCGACTCCTGCCCGCCGTCCCGGCCGCGAAGACGCAGCCTCGCGCCCGCCGTGCGCGAGCCGTGGTACGTCGCAAGGCTGGCGTGGAGCGCCGTGTGCGGCGCACTGCTACCCATTCCGCTGCGTGAGTTCGATGCCATTGCCACTCGCTTCGCTGACCACCTCGCTCGCCCCAACGAACGCGCGAAGCGTCCGCGGCAACTCGACTGCATCCGGAGCGCGATCACGACTCACCGCGCGCAGGCGTTGCGACTCGCCGGTTAACACCCATGGCCCGCTGGCGGGTCTCGTCGTGCCTCTACCGCAATACCCCCACAATTGCGAATGGGTCAGATCGCCACGCGGCGTTTCAGAACGCGGCCGCGTCCTGGCAGAACGCGGGGTCTTTCGTGGCGCTGACCGAGTGCGGGACGACCTCTGACATGGAAACCTCCATTGGGGATACTCAGTCCGAGGCAATGGTGGTCTATCGGTCATCG
This sequence comes from Polyangiaceae bacterium, assembly GCA_020846005.1. GTDB lineage: Bacteria > Myxococcota_A > Polyangia > Polyangiales > Polyangiaceae > JADLEQ01. The sequence continues at coordinate 7,509 of JADLEQ010000033.1, read as the reverse complement.
ATTGGCGGCAATAACGGAAGGACGCTTTGGTTGTCTGATGGGTGGAACCTGTGTTGGCCGGGCCTCAGGCGCTACATCATAGAAGCGGACATCTTGGTCGCTGGGGATGGCTGGCCTGCGGGCAGCACGGTCTTCGGGAATCCGGACGAGTCCCAATGGACGTCGGACTCCAACGCTGCCTACCCCGCGAACGCATACAACAGCTTTGTCCACGAGTGGGGCCACGGCATCGGTCTCGACCATGGAGGTTCGACCGTATTCGCAACGATGTCGACGTATCAGCCCCGTCCCTACGTAGGAGGTTCCGGCGGCCACGTTACTGCAATGGGCCGAGACCGTTACTATGTCGCGAACGCCTACGGCGGGCCCGCGAGCCACAAGGACATCGCGGCCTCTGCCCAGCATGACTCCAATGGGGCGATCGTCCGCAACATGTACAGTGGAACCTACGAACTCTGCAACGGAGCGCAGACGTTCTTCCGCTGGACCGCGGCGAACCTCGGCACCCAGAACCTGACGTTCAACACCCGTGTCTCGCTCAACACCTGGTCAGGCGGGTACACCGGCGGGATCACGTGGTTCACGAAGACAGGGCAATATGTCGGCAATCGGAGCCACGCGAGCTGGCTCGAGATCCACACGATACCTTGGATGGCCTACGACACCACCTACTTCTCGTTCCACTACGTGGATCACGACAGCGCGCATGGGGAGACCAATGAGAACAACAACTTCGTGCATGCCCCGATCACCTATCGGAGGGCCAATGGCTGCTGAGCGCCTGGCGACGGCCTTCGCGGTGGCGCTGGCCACGGCTTGTTCGAGCTCCCCCGAGGCCCCAGCGCCGGCCGGTTCGTCGGCCCCCGGCGAGGTCCTCGAGGTCGGCCCCCGCACCTTCACCTTCACGGGGACGGACGTGCGCGCGGAGGACGGCAGCCGGTTCATCAGCCGGCCGATGACGGTCTGGGCAGCATTCGCGTCCATCCTGCCCAACGGGTACGATTTCTCCCTCGAGCTCACCGCTGGCGCGGAGACACAGTCGTGGACGGCCAAGATCGGCCTGAGTTCGGCGGACCTCCCCGAGGGGGAGGGCGAGGCCCGCATCGTCCAGACTCAGATGGCGCCCGGGATCGCGTGGGTAGAGCGCCACCGGCTCGGCGCCCCCGCCATCCGCGGCGCCGAGGGGCTGGTGCGCTACCGGTTCCACGACGGCCGGGTCCGCTTCACGGTGAGCGAGAGCGATCCGAGCTTGAACGCCACCGTCGAGGGGGAGTACAACGTGGCCTGCGTGGTGCCTCCCGCCGAGCTTGGGCTTCAGGAGAACGGCGTCTCCTCGGATGACGGCGTGCAGCTCGTGGAGGACACCTACTTCGAGAGCGCGAAGTGCGCTCGGTTCCGGCAGCCATGAGGCCCCCGGGGCGCCTGCCCACGCTTGCGGGCGCCCTAGCCGCGCTGGCGGCTGCCGCGGCGTGCGATTCGTCTTCCGGCAAGGAGGCATCGCCGCCGCCGTCGGCGCTTGAGAGCTGCAAGGTCATCTGTGCTGCGGTCGCGTCCAATGGGTGCGACGGCGGCGACAGCTGCGGCTGCGACCCGGCGGAGGAGGGGTCGATAGCCAGCTCTAGCCGCTGCCTGGCCGAGCTGGCGGACATAGCTAGCTGCTACGCCGCTGGCACCGACCCCTCGTGCGAAGGCCCCTTGCAGATCGACGCATGCGCACCGTCCGTGGAGCGAATGAGCCAGTGCTGGAGCCAGCCCCATGACGCCGGCGTCATACCGGCGGCTCCTGACGAGGGCGGTGTACAGGACGGCGGCTAGCCCGGCTGGCTCCCCTGGGTAGGTAGGGAGCCCCTCCCGCGGACGAACGCGCCCCACCCCCGCCCCTACTCCGCCCTCCGCCCCCCCCAAACGTATGCGTTCACGCCCCAGGTTGCCCGCTGCGAAAGCTGCCTCGAGGAGGCCCGAAGGGCCTCCGGTCCGGCGAAGGTTTTCCGAGGACCGCAGCGGAGTGTACATGGGTACTCGAGCAGCGGACCGCAGGAAAACCGCAGGCGGCGAGGCAGATCTCGCGGCGTCCTCACGAGTGGCGTGAACGCGTACCCCGAAACCCCCGGTCGAAGAGCCGCACGCGCCGGACGAGCAGGTCCAGGAGGAAGACGACGAGCGCCGCGAGCAGGAACCTCCCGAAGAGGGGCTCGTAGGCGGTGAGCCGCTCGGGGCCGGGATCGAAGATCGCCGCGGGCTCCGGGTCCACGGCGCCGCCGCCGGCGAGGGCGAAGCGCTCGAGCAGCTCGAGATCGGGCTCGAACCGGGCGTACTCGAGGGGGTACGGCTGGCTCACCTGGCCGTAGGAGACGCCCGCGGGCGCGAGGCCGCCGTCCGGAGTGCGGCGTGAGTGATCGGCGCGGAGGGTGAAGGAGCCGTAGGCGTCCAGCCCGAGCTCCGCCTCGTAGCGGCCCGGCGCCGTCTGCCGCATCGCCACCTCGCGCTGCTGCTTGCCGGGCGCGGGGCCCGTCACGACGAGCTTCGACACGAGGTCGTTGTCGAAGCGCTCGTCGACAGTGAAGGCGTCGACGACCGCGCGCACCTTGCCGCCGACGACCTCCGCCCTCATGCCGAGCTCCTTCCGGTGCTTCTTCCGCATCGTCTCGCGGACGACCTGCCCCCAGAGCTGGCTCCACTGCGACCAGCGGGCCCAGTCGCCAGCCCACAGGGTCTCGAGATCACTCGTCCACGCGAGCGTGCGCCCGAGGCCGAGGCGCAGCTCGGCCAGGATGGGCTCACCTCGATCGCTCGCCAGGATCTGCTGCGCCGGCGCGGGCTTCATCCTCGTCGCGACGTAGCCGTGGAGGAGCGGCGCCGTCGCGATCGAGATCCCGCGCAGGTAGTCGGCGTGAGCCGTCTGCTCCACGGGGAACCACTCCTCGACGGCCGCCTGGCGCGCGACCAGCTCCGTCTCGCGCGTGAAGATGCGGGGCAGGGCGTTCGGATCCGGCACGTAGTGGAAGCGCCCGCCGCCGAGATCCGCGAGCGAGCGGAGCAGCGCCTGGTCCGTCCCCTCGCCGAGCCCGACGGTCGTCAGCGTGATCGACTCCGCCTGCATCGCCTGCACGATGTCGCGCAGCCCCTGGGCCGGCGCGCGGCCGTCCGTGAGGAGCACGGCGTGCTTGCGCCGCGCCTCGGCCCCCGCGAGGTCCTGGTACGCCTGATCGAGCGCCGAGAAGATCTCCGTCCCGCCGCCGGGCTGGATCCGGGCGAGATCGTTCTGGATGCGGTTCCTGTACCGCGCCGGCTGGAGCTTCACGTATCGGGTCGGCGACGAGTCGAAGGCGATGACGCCCACCAGATCGTCGCCCTCGAGCGTCCCCACCGTGGCGCGACACGCCGCCTTCGCCATCTCCATCGGGAGGCCGGACATCGAGCCCGACCGATCGATGACGAGCATCATGGCGACCCCGGGCTGGTCCTTGCGGCGATCCACGTCCATCCGCACGGGGAGGATCTTCTCGAGCGGTGAGCCACCCCAGCCGCCGAGGCCGAAGCCGCTCGCGCCGCCCGCCATGAGGAAGCCGCCGCCGAGCGCGCGCACCCACTGCTCGATCAGCGCCTGGCTCCCGAGGCTCACCGCCTCGCGCGGAACGTCGGAGAGGACGACGAAGTCGTAGCGCTCGAGCTCCCGGAGGGAGCCCGGGAAGGCCGAGGGCCCCCGCACGTCGACCTCCAGCTCCTGCGCGGCGAGCGCGCTCGTGAAGAGCCGCGCGCGCTCGGGGCGCCCCGCCACGTAGAGCACGACCGGGCGACCCGGCACGTCGAGCGACACCGTCCAGCGGTTATTCGCGGGGAAGGAGTCCTCGCCGAGCGGCTCGAGCTTCAGCTCGTACGTGACCTCGCCGCCCACGCGCACCACGCTCCGGAACGCGACCTCGTTCGGCCCCGGCGCGAGCTCGAGCTCGCGCACGCCGTCGAGACCGTTCAGTGCCTCGCCCTGGTAGAGGCGCGCCCGGGAGCGCGACGCGCGGCTCGCATAGACGGTCGCGACCAGCTCGAAGACCTCCCCGATCTTCACCTTCCCGGGCGCCCGTACGCGCTGGATCGCGACCTCGCCGGGAGGGGGGCGGCGGTACGGCACCGCGTAGAGCCGCGCCCCCAACCGCCGCGCGCGCGACGCCTCACCGAGCAGGTTCCCTTGGGTCTCGAGGCCGTCGCTCGCGAGCACGACCCGGGGCAGGTACCCCGGCGGGAGCACCGCCCAGCCGAGCGCGAGCGCCGCCCCGAGATCGCTCGCGGCGCCGGGTCGATCGCCGGGCCGCGCGCGCTCGGGAGCGTGGCGGAGCGCGCCGACCTCGGGCACCACGACCCGGCCGTCGGAGACGCTGACCTCCACGCGCCGCGCTCGCTCGGCGAACGTCACCAGCCTCACGGTGTCCTCCGGGCCGCGAGCGGCCCACACCCGCCCGAGCAGCGCGCGAGCGTCCTCCAGCGCCTGGTCGGAGACGGAGTCGCTCACGTCCACCAGCACGACCGTCGCGACCTTGCGGGTCTCCGTCGTGCGCACGAGGCGCCCGAGCGCGAGCGCCAGCAGCCCGACGAACGCCACCCGGAAGAGGAGCGCGAGCACCCGCTGCTGCCACGGCAGATCCGCGAGCGAGCGGCCGAGGGCGACGATCAGCGCGGGGACGACGAGGAGGAGCGCGAGCGCGCGCGGCTCGACGAGCTCGTGGCGGCGGCCCTCGATCGTCCACACGAACGTCCCCGGGGGCGCGAAGAGCACCCAGCGGTGCAGCGCCGCGGCGATCGCCAGGCCCGCGAGCGACGCGAGCGCCCAGGTCGCCCAGGCCGGCCAGCGCCGCCTCATACGGTGAGCCTCCGGTGGTAGGTGATCCACTCGATCACGGTGAGCGCGACGGCGACGAGCACGAGCAGGAGCCACAGCTCGCGGCGCACGCCGGCCTCGAACGGCGCCGGTGGCGGCGCGGGGGACCCCCCGAGGTTCAGCTCCTTGGCGGGCTCGATGCGGCTCTCGTCGAGGTCGATCAGGTTCGCGGCGAACCGCACCGGCGCGCCGCCCTCACCGACCGTCAGCTCATGGAACCCCGCGGCCTCGCCCCGCACGATGGCGCGGCCGTCCTGCACGGGGACGGTCGCGCGGGTGCCGTCCGGCGAGAGCAGCGTGGCGCTCCGCGCGTCCCCCGGTACGGGGATGCGCCAGACGTCGCCGGTGCGGAACGAAGACACGTAGGAGGTGTCCTCCTCGACGAAATCGTCGACGACGTTGAGCAGGAAGAGCGGCCACGCGGGGCGCAGGACCAGGTCGCTGTCGTTCGGATCGAAGCCGAGCGCCACGAAGCGGCGCCCGTCGCGCCGCCCCGCGACGAGCAGCGGCCCCTGCGCGCTCGCGGCGACGACGCGGTCGCCCTTCGCGGGCACGAGCGCGTGCGCCCGCGCCACCTGCACGTCGCCGAAGCCGTGGAGGAAGCGCGTGAGCGGGCTCTTCTCGTCCCACTGATCGAAGCCGACCATCGCGAGCGCCTTGCCCCGCTTCAGGGGGCCCCCCGACTCGGGTACCCCCAGGTAGAGCGCGCCTCCTCCGCCGGGGGCGAGGGGCGGCGCCACGCCGTCGAAGATCGTCACGTCGAACGTCCCGGGAGGCGGGTAGCGAGCGGGCGCGACCACGGTCACGTCCAGGTACTCGTCGAGCAGGAGCGCGGCCTCGAGGTAGTTGTTCCCGCGCGTGACGGCGCACACGCGGGCGCGCCGCCGCTCGGGCAGGAGCGCGAACGCGCGGTCGTCCGCCGGGAGGTGGTCGGCGCCTCCGTCGACACGACGGATCGCCGCCTCGAGCGTCCGGCTCGCCCCGGCGAGGTCCCGGAGGAAGCGCGGGTGCCGCTCGCCAGCGTCCACGCGGAGCCGGGTCACCTCCACGACGGCACCATCTCCGAGCAGCGAGAGCTCCACCTCGGCGGGCGCCGCGGAGAGGTTCGTGAGCTCGAGCATCACCTCGTAGCGCGACTTGTCGAGCGGGTAGCGGCGCACGCTGAAGGCCGAGATCGCGACGTTGTCCGAGGCCGCGCCCACCGGGACGAACGACAGGGTGACGGCGCCGAGGTCGAGCCCGCTCGCGGCGCGCGCCACGTCACCGAGCGCGCCGTCGCTCACGAGCACGAGCTCGGGGCGCGGCTCGTCGCGGAGCGCGTCGAGCGCCAGGCGGAGGCCCTGCCGCAGCTCCGCGCGCGTGTCGCTCGGGCGGAGCTCCTCGAGCGCCGCCTCGAGCGCGGGCACGTCGCCGGTGAGCGCACCGAGCGGGCGCACGGACGCGTCGAGCCTCACGATCGCCATCCGATCGGCTCCGCCGAGCGCCCGCACCATGCCGGCCACGCGCTCGCGCGCAGCGTCGAGGCGCGAGGGCGCGACGTCGGTCGCCTTCATCGACGCGCTCGTGTCGACGAGCACGACCACGCTCCGGCCCTCCTCGACGCGCCGCACCGGGCGCGGGTCCCCGAGCGCGAACACGAGCAGCGCGACGAGCGCGAGCTGGACCAGCAGCGAGAGCAGGCGCTTCAGCGCCGAGAACAGCGTCGTGGCCTCGCGATCGCGGAGCACGCGCTCCCACAGCCGCGAGAACGGGACGGGGACGGGCCTCCGCCGGAGCTTCAGCACGTAGAGCGCGACGGTGACGGCGGCCACCGCGCCCCCGACGGCGAGCAGCGTCCCGAGCGGGAGGCCGAGGAGCGTCACCGCAGGAACCCCCCGCGGCGGAGCACGCGCAGCACGATCTCGTCGAAGGGGAGCTCGGCGTCCGCGACGAGGTACGGCACCCGGTGCGCGACGCAGAATCGCGCGATCTCCGTCTGGTAGTCGGCCCAGGCGCGGCCGAGCTTCTCGAGGAGCGGCGGGGTCACCGTCACCTCCCGCTCCTCTCCCGTCTCACAGTCGTAGACTCGCACGTCGCCCGCCACGTCCGGGTGGGCGTCCGCGCGGTCGACCACGTGGAGCACGTAGGGCTCGAAGCCGTGGTACCGGAGCGCGTTGATCCCGCGCTCGAAGCCGGCCGGGTCGTAGAGATCGCTCACGAGCACCGCGAGCCCGCGGCGCCGGTGTTGGGCCACGAACGTGCGGAGCGCTCCGAATCGCAACCGGTCGTCAATCTTCATCCGGATCGCTGCGCCGGGACGTCTTCGGCATGAGGGCCATCATGATGAGCGGCAAAATCAGCCAGGCGGATTTGCCCCAGTATGAGGTGAAAATCTGGCGTGTGATGTCCATGAAATTATTCAGGAGCTCTGAAGGCAGGAATGACAATGCGATCGAAATAAGCAATCCGACCTGCAGGACGCTGAAAATCATTGTCTGCCACCAACTCCCGACCCCACCGCGACGGCCGAGCGCCCCGAGCTCGCACCCGAGGCGCTGGATCGGACGCGCACCCTGATGAACACCGCCCTCCCGGACGCGAAGGTCACAGGCCACGAGCGCCTCATCGACAGCTTCGAGCTGCCCGATGAAGACGACCGC
>JADLEQ010000032.1 GCA_020846005.1 Polyangiaceae bacterium | reverse complement strand
TTCGGTCTCCGGCCTCACGGCCGGCAAGGACATCACGTTCGCCATCGGTCATGCCAGTCTCGCCCTGCTCGGTTCGTACAGTAATCTCGGAGGGGGCGACCTTCTCACGCACGTTGGCACAGAGGGGAGGGGCAAGAGGACGTAGAGCGTCGAACGGGTCATGTCGACCCAGAAGCTTCCAATACCCTCGTGGGTCCGCCGCGTGAACCCGCGGAGGAACGCTGCAAGCACCGCCATCCCGGTGGCCGCAGAGACGAAGTTCTGCACGGCGAGCCCCAGCATTTGGGTGAGGTGGCTCATGGTCGTCTCGCCGCCGTAGCTCTGCCAGTTGGTATTGGTCGCGAAGCTGATCGCCGTGTTGAAGGAAACCTCTGGCGGCGCGCCTGGAAGAGCTGCGGGGTTGAGCGGCAGCGCGGCTTGGACGCGCTGAAGCAGATACAAGATCAACGCGCCGAGCAAATTGAAGACGAGCACGCTGATGGCGTACTTCTTCCACGACATTTCCTCCTCGGCGCGAACACCGGCGACGCGGTAGAGGAGGCGCTCGACCGGCCCGAGCATCCGCTGGGCGAGTCGGGCGTCGCCGGCGTACACGCGCGCCGTGTACGAACCGAGCGGCAGCGCCAGGGCCACAAGCGCTACGAGGAAGAGCGCGAACTGAAGCGCGGCGTTCGCGGTCACGACAGGCGCTCCGGGTAGAGGAGCGCGAAGCCCAGGTAGACGAGGAGAAGCGCGGCGAGGACGCCACCGAGAATGACTAGTGGCGTCATGGCTAGACCCTCTCGCAAAGGCGGACGAAGCCCCAGGTGAGCAGGAAGAACCCGCAGATGATGGCTATGAAGACGAAGTCCATGGTTGAGCTCCTCAACGAGACGGTTGCGGTGCCAAGCGTGCCGCGAGTTCGCGGCACTCGCTGTCGCGCTCCGGGAAACGCTTGATGAAGTCGGCCTGCTGCCGGCAGTACTTGGTTACCTCCGGGCCGGACGCCTGTGCGCAGGTGGATCGGAGTGTCGCGCGGGCTCTCTCGAAGAGCGCGCGGCGCTCGGGTTCGGGGAGCTGCGAGAGCTCGCGATCGAGGCGTGTCTGCATGAAGACCACGGCCACGAGAGCCGAGACCAAGACCAGCGCTGCCGCAAGCCACGCCAGCGGCGAACTCTTCGAGGTGGGCGTCATCGTGCGCTCCGTTCAGAACCACGTGGTGGCTCCGAGGGTGAGGGTGTCCTGCGCGGCGCGGTTCACGACGAACGGGGCCGCGGCGCCGTCACCGACGACGTGGCCTCCGAAGTGCAGGTCGGGGCCCGCATGGTCGTGGCCGTAGGCGAGCCGGAGCGAAACACGCCCGTGCGTCCGGTAGTCGACGGTCGCCGTGCCGGGGCCTTCCCACGGCGCCGGCCAGAGGACCGGGGGCGCTCGGCCAGTCGCGTCCTCGGCGAGGTGCTCGCAGAGGACGTCGACACGAAGGGCGAAGAGGAGTCGTTCAGGGACTCGACCGCCGGCATGCTGTGCACCTGCCGCCAGTGCCAGCTGAGTGCGCGCCGCGCCGCTGGCTCCGACGGCCAGCGCGACGGAAAGAACGGCGGCGAGGGAGGGCGGGCGCATGGGTGTCTCCGTGCTCCCTTTTCGTACTGCCGCGCGCATCTGCTCGCGGTCAGCCTGCGCCGCGACGGCGTCAAGAATGGATCAAGGTTTGCTTTCTGCCCGGCGAGCAGTTCGGACTGCGCAACGCGAGCGCGCAGGAGCGCGACGGCGCTGTTGTCCGGGCGCCGGCTGATCGAGGGCGCTGCCCTCCGACTCGGTGATGGACCTCTCGCCCCGAGCCCCCTGCGCGCGGCGTGATGGACCTCACCGCGGGGCACCCCGCAGCGCCGGCGTGATGCCGTCGCGCCGGCGCCGTACGGGGCGGCGCCGGCGGCGGCGTGCCGTCCGGCGAGGCTGAGGAGGCCTCGCCGACGCGGGTGACGACGTCGCGATCGACGAGCTTCTTCCTGCAACGGGCGGCGTCGCGCCGGGCGGCCGTCGCGAGTCGGTCGATCTCGCGCGGGGCGCCCTGGGACGGCTCGTGCAGGGCGGCGGGCACGATGAGGCGGCAGTGGTGGATGCGCGTGAGCAGCGACGGGGGCGCGCGACGCTGCAGGTTGCCCTCGAGCTCCGGCAGTGCGACGAGCAGCAGCGAGAGCAGCGCGCGGGCGTCCCACTCGTGGTTCATCAGGATGTGCAGGTGCGCGACCAGGTCGCTGTGCAGCAGGTGCGCCTCGTCGAGGACGAAGACGGGATGCACGCGGTCGCACCGCAGGTCCTGCACGTGCGTCTCGAGGGCAAGGAAGGTCGCGCCGTGGTCCACGTACGGGGCGTCGCACTTGCCGTGCTCCGTCAGCGACTGCGCGACGAGCTCGAGCATGGTGTGCTCGCGCTCGTCGCTGGCGACCCGCGAGGCGACGACGCAGCGGGAGGCGTCGCCGTGCAGGCCCGCGCGGAGCGCGAGCCCGCCGATGGGGCCGTGGCGGGAGAGCGCCACCTCGTCGCCGTGACTCTTCGGGGTCGGGTCGTCCATCGGAGCTCCTTCGCGGACTCGTTGGGGTCCGCGACGCCTTGCTGCCGGAGCTGTCGTCCGCCGCGCCCGATCCTCTCGGGTGGAGCTGCCTCCACGGCGTGTGCCGGCTCGGCCGTCCCTCGTGCTCGGCTTCGCGGTCGAGCGGTGCCGCGCGGTCACCCACCGCTCCGTCGCCGACGCCCCCACCACCCGCCACGGAACTTGCGGACTCGCACCGCGGCGCTCGTCGCGCCGCGCGCGTACAGCGCCGCCGCCTGCGCCGTCGCGCCCGCGCCGTACCACGGCCGCCGCGCCAGCCCTCGGGGCCCGACCACGACGACGCCCCGGCACGCCCGACGATACCGCCGGAGCTGCACCATCGTCTGCTCGGGGGCCTCAACCGGCCCGCCGGGACCCAGCACCTACCGCTCGACGACGCCGTTGCCGACCAGCATCAGGGAGCCGCCGATCGGCTGAGCCGCGGCCCCGCGGCACGGGCAGCGCTCCTTCGACTGGGTGCGAGGCACGGCGGGGAGGGCGCGCCCATGTCAAGGCACGCCCTCGTCGTCACCAAGTCCTGGCTCGTGCTCTCCTTCGATCCGCCTCGCTACCCGACGCCCGCCCCGTCCAACGGTCCCGCCATCAACGCCCGGAGCCGCTGACGAGCCACATCGCAGTGGACGTCGTGCCGCCGGTCACGCACGGCCGCGATCAGGAGCAGCCAGACGGCGCGCTGACTCCGCACCTCGCGCCCGAGCGCCGCCTCCCCCGCTCACGCTCCCGCGCTCGCCCGCGCGCCTCCCCTTCGCCCGCGCCGCCCCGTTGCGCTCCTCAGCTCAGTGTCACGCCGGGTGGAGCGACCTCGCGGCGCTCTCCGGGGCGTCGGAGGCGACGCTCGCGATCGATGTCACGCTCAACACCGTCTCGGCGGCCACGGGTCTCCCCGTTCAACCGCTGGATCTGGCGGCTGGATCGCTCTGGATGGCGACCACCCACACCACGACCGAGCCGCGCGCGTTGCGGTCCCACGGCGCCGAGTTCCGTCCCGCGGACGCAACCGAGGCGCTCGAGCGGCTCGAGTCAGGCGAGGGCGGCGTGGGAGGCGCCGCGGGCGCAGGGGGCTCCGCGGGGGGGCGGCCTCGGGGGGGCGTCGGCGGGGACCGGGGAGACCGGGGGGACCGGCAGCTCAGGAGGAGCGAGCGGCGCGGCAGGCGCCACCGGGGACTCCGACGGCGACGGCGTCGCGAACGCCAGCGACAACTGCCCCAACGACGCGAACCCATACCAGGTGGACACGGACGGCGACGGCCTCGGCAACGACACTGCCGATCAGGTGTGTTGCTGCGACTGCTGGAGCGATCAGACGAACGCCAGCGTGTACGATCCTTGTCGGCCGGGCTTCTTGCTGAAGTGCGCGCCCCGGGCGTGAGCACCGCCGGGGCGGCGCGGACCCGCACACCCGCCCGAGACTCCGTAGCGCTTGGCCGCCGCCGAGCCCCCGCCTAGGATACGCCGCCACGATGGCGCGCCGACCGTGACGAGCGACCCCCTTTCCGCCGGCGGGTCCGCGCCCGCCGAGCGCCGCGCGACGGCGCCGCACTGGCCGCTGCTCGTCGGCTGCGCGGTCCTCGTGCTGCTCGGCCTGGTGCTGCGCCTGGAGCAGCTCGGCTCGCCCAGGAGCTTCGGCTTCGACGAACACCACTTCGTGGAGAACGCCCGCAATTACCTGCGTGGCCGCGCCGATCTGAACGACCACCCCCCGCTCGGGAAGCTGACGATCGCGCTCAGCATGCGGGCCTTCGGCGACGAGAGCTTCGCCTGGCGCGTCCCCGCGCTCGTCGCGGGCCTGGCGACGATCGCGCTGGGCGCGGCGCTCGCGAGGCGCTTGTTCCCGAGCCGGCTCGCGCCGTGGATCGCGGCCGCGTTCCTGGCGGGGGACGGCTTCTTCATCGGCTACTCGCGCGCGGGGCTCCTCGACGCCCAGCTCGTCGCCCTCGCGGCGGGCGCGGCGCTGCTGGTCGCGTCGCGCCCCGGCGCGCGCGCCCTCGTGGCGGCGGGGCTGCTCGCGGGCCTGGCGATGAACGTGAAGCTGTCGGGCGTGGTGCTCATCGTCCCGATCGCGCTCGGGCTAGCCCAGTCCCCGCTCGACCGCCGAGCTCGCCTCGCCGCGGCGACCGGCGCCGCGCTGGCGATGGCGATCGGGTTCTGCGTCCCGTGGGCCATCGGCCTCGGCATCACCGGGAGGCCGGGCGACCCGTGGAGCGCCTTGCAGGAGACCCGGCGTCTCGTCGCGCACCACGCGGCGCTCACGAAGATGGACAACGACCTCACGTCGAGCTGG
>JADLEQ010000031.1 GCA_020846005.1 Polyangiaceae bacterium | reverse complement strand
TGCTCCCGGAACGCTGGCCAGTGCCGCTCGACCGTGCGGTAGAGCACCGTCTCCTCGGGCCGGTGGCGCTCGTACCGCGCGGCGCCTGAGCGGCCATGATCGTGCGAGTGAGCGCCCACGGGGAGCGAGGGTGCTCGTGATCGCCGGGTTCTGCCAGCTCGGGCTGCTGGTCGAGCTCATCGCGCGCGTGCTCGACGGACGCATCCCCGCGGAGGGGTGGCTCGCGCGCGGTCTGACGCTCGCGTTCGCCGTGTGGAATGGGTTCGGTCGGGCCCTCGTCGCGATCCCCCTGATGTTCGCCATCCTCGGGCAGGTGGGCACGATCGAGGAGCGCGTGGACCGGTGGTCGGCAGCCGTCGGCGACGCGCCCGAGGTGCGAGAGCAGCACGTCCTCCTCGTGCACTCGCCGGACGCCTTCTTCACGGGGTAGCGATGCCGAGCACGTTCAGCGCCCGCGTGAACTGCCCGAGGAAGTGCGGGCCGTGGTCGTGGACGACGCCGCCGGGTGCGCGGCCGGTGCGGCGGAGGATGCCGGCGAACGTGCGCGCGGTCCACGACGAGTCGACGTCCCACCCGTCGTGCACGCGCCGGTCGAGCAGCTCGCGCGTGTGGATGTCGATCACGACGAGCGCCTGCACCCACACGCCTTTCGCGGTCTTCACCGCGAAGAAGTCCACCGCCCAGAGGGCGTCCTTCACCGCGGAGCGCACGCGCTCGAAGTCGATCTTCCGGCCCGGCCGCGGCGAAAAGCCGCTCTCGCGGAGGATGCGCTGGATCGTCGGCTGGCTGATCCGCACGCCCATCCGGCGCAGCTCCTCCTGGATGCGCCGCTGGCCCCACGACGGGTTCTCGCGCTTCAACGTCACGATCAGCTCGACCACCTTCGCGTCGATCGGCGGCCGCCCGCCACGGTGCGCGTGCCTGCGGAGCGAACGGAAGCGCGTCGCCCAGCGGCGGAGCGTCGCGATGGATGCCGAGAGGTAGTAGCGCTGGAACGGCGCGTCGCCGCGCGTGAGCAGGTACGCGAACACCTGCGCCGCGCGCGTGCCGAGGTCGACGCGGCGCTTGCCTTCGACGCGCGCGAGGAGCTGCTCGAGGACGTCGAGCTGGGCCTCGAGCGCGATGTTCTCGCGGTAGAGCCGCATCGCCTCCGGCATCGCCCCCTCCCGCGGCAGACGGCTTACGCGGTCCACGAGCGTGAGCAGCAGGTGGTAGAAGAAGAATTCGGCGGCGCGGAGGACGAGCACGGGCGCGATCGAGCCCGCGCGGGCGGCGGCGTCAAGGGCGGCGCGATGCCCTTGATCGACGCGGTCGCGCGCGATACGCAGGCGCAAGCGCATGTGGCGCCATGTCCACCATCGGCTCGTCGTCGGCTACCACGGGTGCGACCGCTCCGTGGTGGAGCGCGTTCTGCTGAACGGCGAGCCGCTGAAGAAGAGTTCGAACGACTGGGACTGGCTTGGCGAAGGCGTGTACTTCTGGGAGCACAGCCGCGCTCGCGCACAGCAGTTCGCGGAGTGGAAGCGGAGCCGGAACGAGATCGACGTCCCCGCAGTGCTTGGGGCATATATCCACCTCGGGCGTTGCTTCGATCTCACCGACCCCGATGCGACGGGACGCCTGCGCGCCTTTTACGATGACTACGTTCAGGCGCGGCAGGCGTTGAGCCTGCCGTTGCACGCCAACCGGCCCGTCGCCGGGCGCGGCGATGATCTTCTGCTCCGTGATCTCGACTGCGCCGTGCTCAACCTCGGCCTCGAGAACCTGGATCGGAGCGCGGGTGACGGCGACTACTACTACCAGACCGTCCGGGGCGTGTTCGTCGAGGGGCTCGAGGCCTACCCGGGGGCCGCGATCCGCGAAAGCACGCACGTCCAGGTCGCCGTGCGAGATGAGCGGTGCATCCTGGGCTACTTCGTGCCCGCGAACTATACTGAGGAGGAACGATGACCAACCCGCCTCGACGGCCGCATGCCGACGCCCACCGCCGGGCGAGCGACGACTTCCGGAGCCTCAGCCCGGAGCAGCAGCGAGAGCGCATGCGCGCCGCCGGGGTGCTCGGGGTCACGCCCCAGCTCGGCGACAAAGTGCGCGTGGTTGGACGGCTCGACACGTGGCGCTACGGCATCATCGTCGGCGCCGACCAGGCAGGGCACGGCCGCGTTCACGTTGCGCACGATGACGGTGCCGGTATCGTAGTTGAAGCGCTCGACGTGTTCGCAGCGGGGCGGCGGGTCGAGTTGATCCAGCGGGCGCGTCCCGGACGCGAGTACGAAGTCGCCGCCCACGTCATGGGTCGCAGGGGGCAGCGCTTCGACGTCAGCACCTTCGATGTCGAAACCGTTGGGGCTCCGCCGGCGCCCGCTCCGCAACCGAGCGTTGGGCTCGCGCTACTCGGCGGACTCCTTGCGGGTGCCGGCCTGGCTGCACTTGCCGTCGCTCTCTCGGAGGATCGTGAGTGGGACGAAAGCGTCGGACGCTACCGCGACGCTCGAGGGAAGTTCGCGGCCGGGTAGCGCGGGTCGCGCCCAGCGCTTCACTCGTGCCTACCTCGCGTGCGTCGCGGCCGATCTAGCCCTTCAACGCCTCGACCACCTGGACGATGCCGCCGCCGACCGGCGTGCGTCGCAGGCGGAGCCCGGCACGCGCCACGAGCGTCTCGAACTCGACGAGGGTCCGGTCGCGCCCCCCAGTCACGGCCAGGACATGGAGGTCGCAGAGGCCGCCCTCCGACCGGTCGGGCCCGAGGACGGCGTCGAGGATCACGACCCGCCCGCCAGGCCGAAGAGCCGCGCGGGCGCCCCGGAGCAGCGTCAACGCGGGTTCGTCGTCCCAGTCGTGGAGCACGCGGGCGAACACGACGACGTCGGCTGCGAGCGGCCACGGCGCGAACAAGTCGGCGCCGATCGCCCGAACGCAACGACGCCCCTTCGCGATCGCGCCGACCTCCGGCAAGTCGAGCAGGACGACCTCGGCGTCGGTGAACGTGGCCGCGATCATCTCGGCGAGAACGCCCGTGCCGCCGCCGGCGTCGGCGACGACCTCGCCCGATCGGATCGGCAGCCCGGCGACGAGCGGCGCGTAGTCGTGCCGCGCGTAGCTCGCGAGCATCGCGTGGTGGGCTTCGCGGCGCGCGTCGTCGACCGCGACCAGTCGGAAGTCGTCCCCGCTCGGTGCCGCTCCGCGCAGCGCGCCGTCGAGCCCCCGCCACGCGTCCGCGAGCGGGCCATCGTACTCGAGGGCGGCGGATAAGGCAAGCGAAGCGGCGGATAAGGCAAGGCGGATAAGGCAAGCGAACTGCGAATTCTCGTCCCCGGGTCCGGGGCGATTCGCCCCCCGGCGCCTGAACCCCCACCCCGCACGGAGGCTGCGGCATCGGATCTGGCATCCGGCTTCTCGACGGCGGCCTCGACGGGGCTCATCTCGGTGCAGCGAGCGGAGCTCCGCATCGAGCCCCGCTCCAGGATGCGGAGCGGGCCCTCGGCGCCCAGCACCGGGCACCGTGCGGCTCACTTCTTCGTGAACTGCAGCGCGAGCTGTCCGGGCGGCGGCGGAGTTGGAGCTCGCGGAGGGGGCCGTGGCCTGAGGCCCTGGCGAGCGAGGAGCTCGGCGATGGCGTCTTGGGTGGTGGCGG
>JADLEQ010000030.1 GCA_020846005.1 Polyangiaceae bacterium | reverse complement strand
TCGCGCCGGCGGTGCCGCTCGCGCCGGCGGTGCCGCTCGCGCCGGCGGTGCCGCTCGCGCCGGCGGTGCCGCTCGCGCCGGCGCCGCCGCCCGCGCCGGCGGTGCCGCTCGCGCCGCCGCCGCCGCCCGCGCCGCTCGCGCCGCCGCCCGCGCCGCTCGCGCCGCCGCCGCCGCCGCCCGCGCCGCTCGCGCCGCCGCCGCCGCCGCCGCCCGCGCCGGACTGCCCGCCCGCGCCGCCCGTGCCCGAGGGGCAACCCGGGAGCGGCTCCACGGCGCGCGGCGTGGTGGAGACGGCAGCCTGCGCCGCCTCGAAGCCGATCCCGACGCTCAGGGCATCACACTTGGCCTCGGGATCGATCTCGCCGCTCGCGAGGACATCGGCGTAGGTGTCGGTGAGCGTGGTCAGCGTCGGGTAGTTGGGATCGTCCGCGCAGAAGCCGAGCTGGCGGAAGCCGTCGATGAGGTCGCTCGTTCGCGTGCGGCCAGCGATCGTGCCGTCTCGGATCCGCCAGACGCCGTCCTCTTGCACGAGGCGGCCGATGACGACGCCGAACTGCATCTTGAGCGGGAACGCGCGGGTCACCGCCCGGGCGCCGGGGAACCAGAAGAGAGTATCCGCGGGGAGGAGCGCGACGACGAACCCTTGGCGCACGTAAGCGGCGGGGACGGCGAGCTTCGCGTTGGCGAGGTCATCGCCCGGCGTGGTGCCGACGCCCAGCGAGTCGCTCGCCACCGTCCACTTGTCGGTCGCGGACCAGCACGCGTTCTGGCGCCACGCTCGCGCTTCGTCGTTCGCGGTGCAGTCCCAGGCTAGGTCCGCCTCCAGGCCGGGCGACGGGTAGATGTCGATGCGGATCTGATCGTCGTCCGCCTGGCCGTTGTACCCGCTCACGCGGAACAAGAAGTTGTAGTCCCCGTTGCAGAGCGCGCAGTTGAAGCCGTCGTTGCTCAGCCCGTACGTGCCGCTGATCGCCGGCACGGCCACGGCCTGATCCTCGAGCAGCCCGAAGACGTTGTCCCGGCAGCGGTCGCCGTCTGGCGGGATGATCGTGCGCCTCGGCGCGCATGGCTGCTCGTCGCCGCTCGCGGAGCCCGGGCACGAAGGGCTCGTCGTGCAGAGACCGTCGAGGTCGAGGCCGAGGGCGGACCAGGCGTTGTCCGTCGCTTCTTGATCGCGGTCCAGCGAGCCGAGCGCCATGTGCGTGAGCGCGAAGTAGATCGGGGGCAGTTGGGTGGTGTCTCCCGGCGCCGGGCGATCGCTCGGGAGCGGAGCCCCCGCGCTCACGCAGCCGTCGTCGCGCTTCGTCGACCACCACCCGACGCCGCTGCCCCACTCGCTCTCTGGGACGGGGTTCCGCACGGGGCCGCCGCCCGTCCCGCCCGCGCTGGCGTCCGGCCCGGCGACGAGCAGGTCTTCGTCGTAGACGCTGCAGGCTCCCGCGATGGCGAACGCTGCCGCGATCGCACCCAAAGCTCGGCGGTGCATGGCGCGGAGCGTAGCAGAGACCTCCGTCGGTCAGTCCGTCACCGACGAGTCCGCGGCGTCGCTGCCCGCGTCGGAGGCGCTGCCGGAGTCGCCGCCGCCGCTGCCGCTGCTGCCGCCGGAGCCGCTTCCGCCGCCGGAGCCGCTTCCGCCGCCGGAGCCGCTTCCGCCGCCGGAGCCGCTTCCGCCGCCGGAGCCGCTGCTGCCGCCGGAGCCGCCGCCGCCGGAGCCGCTTCCGCCGCCGGAGCCGCCGCCGCCGGAGTCGCCGCCGCCGGAGTCGCTGCCGGCGTCCGGGGGATCCCACGTCTGCCCGCATTTCGTTGGCGGGGGTGGGCACGAGACCGTGGGCGCCACGGGGACGGGCGTGCCGGGATACGCCTCGCGCATCGTGAACCCGATCGCCATGCTCATCGCGTCGCAGTCGGCGCCCGCGACGTTCTCTCCCGAGCCGAGCACGTCCATGCTGCTCTCGAGGTAGCCGATGAGGGTCGACCAGCTCGAGCCGATCACCTCCTCGCAGAAGCCGATGTCTGTGAACGCGCCGAGGAGATCCTCGCGGAGGAGCCGGCCGGCGATGACGCCGTCCGTCCCCACCCAGGTGCCCTGCTTGCGCTCGATCTTCAACGTGATCGTCCCCCCGAGCGTGCGCAGCGCGAAGCCGGGGTACTCGGAGTTGTCCCCGATGAAGCGGATCGTGGTGCCGTCCAGCAGCTTGACCACGACGTATCCATCCCGCACGTACGCGCTCGGGTCGTTCCAGCGAGAGTCGGGGAGCGACCCCGGCGTCGCGGGCCGCCCCTCGAGATCGGCCTCGTCGATCCGCCACGGGAACGCCGGCGCCGCGAGCCACGGCGCCATCCCCTGCCACTCCGTCTTGCCGTCCAGGTTGCAGCAGGAGACCGAAGATGGCGCGCGATCGATGCCGGGCGACATGTAGAAGTCGACGCGCACCTTCTCGTCGTTGGCCTCGCCGTTGTACCCGGTGAGCCGCGCGAGGACGCTCGTCGTCCCCTTGTGGATCATGCAGTTGAAGGTGTTCTCGTTGATGCCGAACGGCTTGCCGAGGTTGGGCTCCGCCGCGGCGATGGGCTCGAGCTCGCCGAAGACGTTGTCGCGGCAGGCGATGCCGTCCGTCTGTGGGAGCACGCCTTTGCACCCGTACTGGCCCTCGGTCGCGGCGAGGCACGACGCCGGGTCGCTGCACAGCCGGTCGAGGTCCATGCCCACCGTCTCCCAGGGCTGCACGTCCGTGGGGACGCCCGGCGGGTGGGACTCGCCGAGCCACAGCCGGTCGATCGCCATGTAGATGGCGGGGAGCTCCGCGGTGCCCGTCCCCTTCGGAGCGTCCGCGGCGGTGGGCGGGCCGGCGGAGCGGCAGCCCTCCGGCGTCGACTGCGTCCACCAGCAGTCGCCGAAGCTGCAGCTCGGGCCGCCGCCGCCGGAGCCGCCGCCTCCGCTCGCGTCGGCCGGGAGCAGGAGGCTCTCGTCGTAGACGCTGCACGCGAACGCCGCCACCGCCGCTGCCACGAAGGTGCCACGCACCAGCTTCGCTACCGCCATCTCGGATTCAGTCTAGCGCGCCCTGCCCCGTCTCCGGCAAGTGCCTCGTGGTCTCGCCGCGTCGTTTCGGGGCGTGGCCCGCGCCGCGCGGCGGCCGTCGCCGGCCGCCCGAGGCGTCAGTCGGCGTCCCGGTCCTCGAGCTCCAGCACCAGCGGGCAGTGGTCCGAGAGGCGCTCGTAGGAGGCGGGCATCTCGCCGCGGACCCGGCGGCACGCCGCCTCGCCGCAGAGCCCCGCTGCACGGGCCGGGCGCCCGCGGGGGAGCTCGGTGAGGGAGCGGGCCGCGAGGAAGTGGTCGAGCAGGCCGCCCTTGCCCCCGTAATACTCGGTGCACGCCGGGTCAGCTGCGACCCGCACGAGCTCCGGCCGGAGCGCGGCGAGTTCCCGCTCCAGCACCTGGAGCTCCTCCTCCGCGGTCCCGGCCGGCGAGCACTTCCGGCAGCCCATCGTGTTGAGGTCCCCGGCCACGAGGACGTCGGCGTCGATCTCGGGCGCCCCGGCGGCCAGCGCCCGCAGCGCGGCGGGGAGCGCGGCCACCGAGCGGCGGCGCAGGTCGTACGAGCGCCGCTCCGGTCCGCTCTTCAGGTGCACGCTCACCAGGTGGAGGTCCAGGCCGCCCGGGAAGCGGAAGTAGCCAGCGAGCCCGGGCCGGAGCTGGTCCTTGCACGCCTCGCCGTGCGGGTTGAGCTCCGCGAGCTCCACGAACCCGAGCGAGGTCGCGCGCTCCTCACGCCAGAGCAGCCCGACGTGCTGGCCGTCCGCGTTCGGGCAGCCGTCGAGGCGGACGCGCCACTGGTGTCGCGTGAGGCGGCCGAGCTCGTCGAGCAAGGCGCTCGTCCCACGCTGGGCGCGGGCGCTCGCCTTGAACTCCTGGACCGCGAGCACGTCGACGTCGAGCCAGGCGATAGTGCACGCGAGCCACGCCACGTCGGTGGCTTTCTCCTCGTGGGGGCGCGAGCCGGGGCCGCCGTCGGGGAACCAACGGACGTTCCATGTCCCCACGCGCGCGGCGCCCGGCGCGCGCGGGCTCCGATCCCCGCGGGCCACGGCGGCACGGCACGCGGCTGGCGAGCTCCACGGCCCCTCGGCGGCTCCGCTCGCGCCCCGCTCGGTGACGGGGCCGACCGCCGGCGCCCCGCCGCCCGAGCCTCGCGGGGGCGCTGCGGCCGCCGGAGCTCCCCGAGCGGCGCGCGCGGTCGCGTCGACGCTCGGAGCGCCGGGCGCCTGCTCACTCGCCGCAGGCGGCGGCTCTCCTGCGCGGCACGCCAGCAAGCCGGTCGCCACCAGCGCGGCCTCGGCCCACCGCCGCACCTGTCGCCGCCGCTCTCGAGCCTCGTGCACGGCGCGCAGCGTAACACCGCGCCGCGATCAGAACGCGATCCGCACCACGAGCGGCGTCGACGCCGCCGCGCTCCGGCTCGCGCCGACCCGTCGCCGGGTCGACAGCTCGTACCCCGCCACCGTCCCCCCGATGGGGAGCACCACGGCGCCCAGGATCATCCCGACGACCTGCGGCGCGTCGTCCAGGTCGATGGTGAGCGCGATCGTGCCGAGGCCCGTCGCGAGCCCGCCGAGCGCGCCGACCCAAGTCCAACCGTACGAGCCGTTCGCGCCCGCGAGCGCGCCCGCGCCCACCACCCCGTGCACGTTGCCGACCCACGCCCCCGCGACCATGCCGATCATCGCGGGGCCGAGGCAGCCCATCATGCCGCCACCCTCGTGCAGCGCGCAGCCGAGCGCCCCGCCGGCCACCCCGCCGGCCACTGCGCCCACGACGCCGCCGCCCGCCTCGAGCGCGATCCGGCCCGCGCGATCTTCGCCCGGATCGAACGGCTTGGCGGCGCGAGCCTCCGGAGCCACCGCGAGCGCTGCCGCGAGCCACGCAGCCACCACCGGCGCCTTCATCGCCGGACCTCGTAGCACGCGGCGCCCCGCGGCCCCAATCGGGCGGCGTCGGCTCACGGACCCCGGGAGGGCGCGCGCGCCGACTGTGCGCCGGCATGCGGGAAGCTCACGCGCAGCGAGGTCACGCCCGGCGCCGCGGGCTCCCACTCGAGCGTGAGCACCTCGCCGTCCATCGTCGCCGCGACCCCCGCGGGCTCCACCCGCGTGGGCGCGTCGCCCCCCGGCACGTGCACCTTCACCGAGACGCGGTGGGGCGCGGCGCCCGCCGGGGCGGCTTCCGTGCGGAGCCGGATCTCGAGCGCGCGCGCGGCGGCGTCCCACCGCTCGCCCGCGAGGTCGGTGCCGCCCTGGGTCCAGTGGCGATCGTGCCCCAGGAACATCGGGACGCCGCGATCTCGGCGCAGCGCGAGGACCTCGTGTCCGTGCGCGGCGACCTCGCGCTCGAGGCGCCCTCGTACCCTCCCCAGGTACTGCTGGCTCCAGAACTCGAAGACGTGGTAGTCCGTCTCCGGGTCGAGCCCCCACTCGTGGAGGTCGATCGGGTAGCGCCGCGCCTCGTCGGGCAGGTCGAGTCGCTCGTCGCCCGACCAGTCGAAGTTGCGGCCCCAGTTCAGGATCCCGATCACCTTCCACGGCTCCGGAGTGTCCTCCGCGTCCGGCTCCGCCGCGAGCGTGAAGCGCACGTCGAGGTCGTAGAGCTCGGGGTACTCCCGCTCGAAGACATCCCGCGGCCGCGCCGACGCCGGGTACGGCGGGAGGAGCTTGCGCCAGAGCTGGATCTGCTCCGGCGTCAGCTGGCGCAGGTCCTCGCCGAACTTGACGATCGAGCCCATGACGCCCATGAAGCTCGCGAGGGTGATCGCCTCGCCGAACGTGACGGGCGGATCCGGATCCTCCGTACTCGTGCGGAAGAAGAGTAGGTCGTGGTGGTTCACCCACGTTCGCCCGTGGAAGTACCAACGCTTCGCGCCGGTCTTCACCGTGCTCTTGAAGCTCCCGCCGTCGCCTGCGAGCGAGAACGGGTTCGACTGCTCCCACTTCGGGCCGTCGTCGAGGGTGAGGCGCATGCCGTCGACGACGCCGAAGTTCGGGCCCATCACCGCGATGCCGAGGTAGAAAGCATCGTCGCCCAGCGCATCGCGGACGGCGACCAGGCCGCGGCGGTAGGCCTCGATCGCCGTGAGCTCGGGCCGCGCGCGCGGCCGGTACGTCAAGGCGAAGTAGGCGAAGTCGAGCTTGAGCCAGCGCGTCCGCCACTCCGTCCGGTAGCGCGCGATCGTCGCCTCGAGCCACTCGATCGCCGCGTCGTTCGAGAGGTCGAGGACTCGCTCGTCCTCCGAGACGCTGAACACCGCGCCGAGCACGCCTTCCCCCGGGAGGAGGAACCAGTCGGGGTGGTCCGCGACCACCTGCGCGTCCGCGTTGGCACGGAACGCGGCGACCCAGAACCCGGGGCGGAGGCCCTCCTCCTCGATGCGACCGACCAGCGGCCCGAGCCCCGAGGGGAACCGCTGGGGGTGCGCCTCCCACTCGCCCTGCCGCACCTGGTAGCCGTCGTCGATCTGGAAGTACTCGACGCCGAACGGGGCGAACTCCCGCGCCATCACCTGGAGGTTCTCGTCGAGGAGCGCCTCGTCGATGTCCGTCCCGAGCCCGCCCGTGAACCCCGAGCCCGTCCACGAGTTCCAGCCCGTCGGGACGTGCAGCGCCGCCGACGGCTCGAGCGGCCGGCCGCTGCGCACGCCCACCCAGCTCGCCCAGCGCTCGAGCCCCGCGTGAGCGCTCGGCGCGCTGGCGACGAACAGCACCGGCTCGGCGGAGAGCGTGCCGCCCGGCGGGAGCTCCTTGCCGTCGAACATGAGGATCTGGTCGGCCGCGTACTCGGCGAACCCTGTCCGATCGCTCGGCGCGTCGCGCCGCGGCGAGTCCGGATCGGCGGTCGTGCCGAAGGTGGGCGCCGCGCGCTCGACGCGCCCCGCGCCGGCCACCCACGAACGCCCCGAGTCGAGATCGGTGATCGCGTGGTTCCAGTTGGAGAGCACCGCGCCGCGCCCCGTCACCTCGAAGAACGAGTCGATGATCGGCTGCCGAGCGTTGGCGGTCGCGAGGTGGAGGTTCGCCTCGACGTCGAGGACGACGCTGTTGCCGTCGTCGAGGATCCGGTGCCGGCTCACCTCGGCGCCGAGGAACAGGCCACCGTCGTCGCCTCCCGCGAGGGCCGGCGTGAGCCGCCACACGCGGAGCGGCGCAGTCCCAGTGTTGGCGAGCTCGAGGTGGACCTCGATCGCGTCCCCCTCCGGCAGCGACGAGAGCGACAGCGCGAGCGTGACCCCGCGGTCCGTGCACTCCCGCGTGAGCGCAGCCGCCGGCTCCGTCGCCGTCGGGTCCGGCAGCGCGCGACGCTCAGCCCACGCGCCGGCGCAGCCCCGTGTCGAGACGGTGAACCGCTCGCCGTCCCGCTCCACGAGCGCCTCGGCCGCCGCTCCGGCGAGCAGGAGCGTGTCGGCGTCGAACACGTCGTAGCGGCCGTCCGCGCGCCCCACCACCCGCGCGCGCCCGCCGCTCGGCTCGCCCGGCGCGCGCGAGATCGCCGGATCGCCGCCGCAGCCCGCGCTCGCGGCGGCGAGCGACGCTACGAGGGCACCGCTTCGCCACATGGCGAGAGGATACCTCGGCGGGCGCGGCGCGTCCGCCGGCGCTTGAAGCACCCGCCTGCGATGCTAGCGTCCGCGCCCCTTTCGCCCCCCCGGGCAGCCGGATCGAGCCGCGCGATGATTCAGGTCGACAACGTCACGATGCGCTTCGGCACCAAGGTGCTGTTCGAGGACGTCCAGGCGACGTTCCACCGGGGGGAGCGGTACGGCCTCACCGGGCCGAACGGCGCCGGCAAGAGCACCTTCATGAAGATCCTCTCCGGTGAGGTCGAGGCGCTCGGCGGCCGCGTCCAGCGGCCGAAGCGCACGGGCGTGCTGCGGCAGGACCACTTCGGCAACGAGTCGGACCGCGTGCGCGACGTGGTGCTCATGGGCAACGCGCCGCTCTGGGCCGCCCTCGCCGAGAAGGAGGCGCTCCTCGAGCACGCAGACGACCTCACCGACGAGCAGGGCATGCGGCTCGCGGAGCTCGAGGGGGTCATCGCCGAGGAGGACGGCTACACCGCCGAGAGCGAGGCCGAGGAGCTCCTCGAGGGCCTCGGCATCCCCGCGGATCAGCACGAGCGCCCGCTGGCCGAGCTCACGGGCGGCACCAAGGTGCGGGTGCTCCTCGCGCAGGCCCTGTTCGGCAAGCCGGAGGCGCTGCTCCTCGACGAGCCGACCAACGAGCTCGACCTGGCCAACATCCGCTGGCTCGAGGGCTTCCTCGAGGACTACGAGGGCGTCCTCGTGGTGATCAGCCACGATCGGCACTTCTTGAACCAGGTGTGCACCAAGATCGCGGACATCGACTACGAGACCATCATCGTCTACAACGGAGGGTACGACGACATGGTCGAGGCGAAGGCCGAGGCCCGGGGGGCCATCGAGCTCGCGAACTCCGCCAAGCAGAAGCGCATCGAGCAGCTCCAGGAGTTCGTGCAGCGGTTCCGCGCGGGCTCTCGCGCCAGCCAGGTGAAGAGCCGGGAGAAGGCGCTCGAGCGTGAGCGGAAGCTCCTCGCCGATCTGAAGCGCTCGAACATCGCCCGACCGTTCGTCCGCTTCGAGCTCGCGCGGCAGAGCGGCAAGCAGGTCCTCAACGTGGAGAACCTCGGCAAGAGATTCGGCGAGGTGCGCATCTGCGAGCACTTCAACCTGAGCGTGATGCGAGGCGACCGGATCGCGATCGTCGGGCCGAGCGGCATCGGCAAGACGACGCTCCTCCGCATGCTCGTGGGCGAGCTGCCCCCGGACACCGGCAAGGTGGAGCTCGGCTACGAGGTCCGGCTCGGGTACATGCCGCAGGACCACTCCGAGGCGATCGCGAAGAGCGATCAGACGGCGCACGCCTGGCTGTGGCAGCACAACACGACAGCCGACGAAGAGAACCTGCGCGCGCTCTTCGGCCGGCTGCTGTTCACCAAGGACGAGCCGCTCAAGCCGACCCGGGTGCTCTCGGGAGGCGAGACGGTCCGCCTGCTGCTCGCCAAGCTCATGATCACCAAGCCGAACCTGCTCGTGCTCGACGAGCCGACGAACCACCTCGATCTCGAGGCGATCCGCGCGTTGACGCAGGGGCTCGCTGCGTTCGAGGGCACCGCCCTGTTCGTGACCCACGATCGCCAGATGGTCTCCCAGGTGGCGACGCGCATCCTCGAGATGAGCGACGCCGGCATCCGCGAGCTATCGCCGGCGCAGTTCGATCAGGGAGAGTTCCTCCAAGGCTACGTGGCCTACGAGCGGAAGTGACCAGCCGTCACGGCGCTCGAGGTCGGGGCGGAGCGGCGCTGCCCGGCCGGGTCGCTCGTGACCGGCGTGTGGGGTAGACTCGGCGCCCCTTGGAGATCGCCCCCGGTACGCGCATCGATCGCTACGAGCTCGTCGAGCCGATCGGCGAGGGCGGGCAGGCCACCGTGTGGAAGGCGCGGGACCCGCTCTCCCCGGGGCAGCTGCGCGCCATCAAGCTGCTCCGCCTCGTGCTCTCGCGCCCCGCCGACGTCGAGCGGGTTCGGCGTGAGGCGCGCGCGCTCGCGCGGCTCGAGCACGCGTCGCTCGTTCGGTGCCACGCCCTCTTCGAGGATCCGAGGGCGGGCGTCCTCGGGATGGTGATGGATCTCGTCGACGGGATGACGCTGAGCGACGCCCGGAGCGACCCTCGGCTCGAGCCACGCCACTGGCACCTGCTGCTCTGCCACGTGGCCCACGCGCTCGGGTACGTGCACGGCCAGGGGCTCGTGCACCGTGACGTGAAGACGGGCAACGTCCTCGTCTCGCCCCGGTTCTTCGCCACGCCGGAGGACCCCTCGACGATCAAGCTCGTCGACTTCGGCATCGCGGTGGCGGACGGCACCGACGAGCGCCTCACGGCGCAGGGCGCCGTCATCGGCACGACGCCCTACCTCGCGCCGGAGCGGCTGGACCCGCGCCACTTCGGCGACGTCGGCGTGCGCCCCGCGACCGACGTCTTCGCCTTCGGCGTGATGGGCTGGCGCCTGCTCACCGGCAAGCACCCGACGCGCCTCGCCGCCGACGCCACGCTCTTCGAGTACGCCACCGAGTACCGAACGTGGGACGCGAGCCTCGAGGCGTGGCCGCCGGACGCGCCCGCCGACGCCTGGGGAGAGCTGCTGACCGACTGCCTGAAGCTCCGCGCGGACGAGCGCGTTCGGGACGGACGCGAGCTCGCGCGCCGCGCCGATCTCGCGCTCGCCGAGACGGACGGCGTCAGCCGCCTCCCGGCCGCGAGCCTCGGCGCGCAGAGCCTCGTCGAGGCGCCGACCGAGGTCGACCCCGCGGTCGCGGCGCTCCCCGCGCCTCGGCCGGCGCTCACGGCGCCCACGGCCGTCGCGCCGACACAGCTCTCGCCCGTCGAGCCGCCGGCGCCGTCCGGCGACGCGGCTCCGGTGCTCGGGAAGGGGTGGGGGATCGGGCTCGCGGTCGGCCTCGCCGCCGCGGCGGCGAGCGCGGCGCTCCTCTGGCTGCCGCCCTCAGAGAAGCGCCGTCCCCTCTCCACCACAGGCGTTCTACCGGCGGCGTCGGTCCCGTCCGGGCTGCGCAGCGCGGCGCGGCCGGCGAGGTCGGCGGCGCCGTCCGCCTCCGCGCCGAGCGCGGACGCGGGCGGCGCGGCCGCGACCAGCTCCGCCTCGAGCGGCGGCGTCGACCCGCGCCTGCCGCCCGAGTGCTCGCCCGACGTCGATCTCTGCGAGTGCTGCCCGACGAACCGCGCGTGCGGCGCCGCGGGGTGCGCGGCGCTGCTCCCCGCCAACGAGGTGCTCCACCTCCGGCCCATGGCCGCGCTCCGCGGAGAGGAGGAGCTGCTGGAGGCGCACCCCGAGTGGCACGTCTGTGTGCGCCGCTCCGGCGATCCACAGCGGGCCTTCGTGTGTACGCGCGGGGCGGACGCTCGCGGCACCCACGCGCCCGCCGCGCGGCTGCGCATCACCGCGGCCGAGCTGCGCGAGCGTGGGATCGACGTGCAGCTCCAAGGCGCCACCGTCGGCGCGCCGCTCGCCGAGGTGACGCGGTTCCGCCCCGAGCGCCTCACCGAGCTCGATCGCTGCCGCGGCCTGGACGTGGGCCGGCTCGACGGCGACCCCGTCGTCGATCGCGCGCTGCTCTATCTCGACCCAGCGACGGAGGAGACCCCGATGCGCTGCACCGGCCCGTGAGTTGGGGCGACCGGCGGCCGCCGCGCTCCGCGTGGTAGCGTGGCCCTCGTGACGAGCTCGCTCCCGTTCCTCCCCTACGGCCGCCAGGCGATCGACGAGACCGACGTGGCCGCCGTGGTCGAGGCGCTCCGTTCCGATCTGCTCACGACTGGGCCGCGCGTCGAGGCGTTCGAGCGCGCGCTCGCCGAGCGCCTCGGCGTCCGACACGTGATCGCCGTCTCGAACGGCACCGCCGCGCTGCACGCGGCGTACCACGCCGTCGGGGTGGGGTCCGGCGACACGGTGGTCGTCCCCGCGATCACCTTCCTCGCCACCGCGAACGCCGCGCGCTTCCTCGACGCCGAGGCGCGCTTCGCCGACGTGGGCGCCGACGACGGCCTCCTCGCCGCCGACCTGCTGGAGCGCGCGCTCGCCGACGGCGGGCCCGTCCGCGCCGTGGCTCCCGTCCACCTCACCGGGCGCCCCGTCGACCTCGACGGCGTCGCCGCCGTCGCCCGGGCGCACGGCGCGGCCGTCATCGAGGACGCCTGCCACGCGCTCGGCGCCACGTACCGCGGCGCACCGATCGGCGCCTGCTCGCGCTCGGACGCGGCGGTGTTGTCGTTCCACCCGGTGAAGCACGTGACGACCGGCGAGGGCGGCGCGATCGCGACGAACGACGACACGATCGCCCGCCGCGCGAGGCGGTTTCGCAGCCACGGCATGGTGCACGACGCCGCGAGCCTCGAGTCCCCGAGCCCCGGGCCCTGGTACTACGAGCAGCAGGAGCTCGGGTACAACTATCGCATCACCGATCTGCAGTGCGCGTTGGGCTCGAGCCAGCTTCGCCGGCTCGACGACTTCCTCGCGCGGCGCCGCGCGCTCGCTGCGCGGTACGACACGCTGCTGGCGGAGGTCCCGCACGTGCGACCCATCGCGCGGGGCCCGGAGGGGGCGGAGAGCGCCTGGCACCTCTACGCCGTGCTCATCGATTTCGCGGCCGTGGGGCGCACCCGCGGCGAGGTGATGCTGGCGCTCCGCGAGCGAGGCATCGGCAGCCAGGTCCACTACATCCCGGTGCCCGCGCAGCCTTACTACCGCCGACGCGGGGCGGATCCGGCGCGCTTCCCCGGCGCGCTCCGCTACTACGAGCGCACACTCTCACTCCCGCTGTTCCCGGCCCTGCGCGACGACGACCCCGATCGCGTCGTCGCCGCGCTCGCCGCCGTGCTGGCCGAGGGCGCCGATCACTCGAGGTAGGCGAGCATCCCCGAGGGATCGAGCGAGCGGACGGCGTGCCGGAGGGGGCCGGCGGGGGGCGGCGCGTGGGGGCGCGGGTTCACCACGCCGAACAGGGAGCGGAGCGCCTGCCGCCGCAGCCGACCGTCGCCGACGAGTCGCTCGAGGCGGCGGCCGAGCGCCAGCCGCCGAGTGGACGCGACCGGACCGCGGCTGGCGAAGCGCTCGTAGTTGCCGGCGGCCTCGTCGACTACGTCGGCGAGCCGCGCGTGGATCCTCCCGTCCCGGTGCTGGTACCAGGACTCGAAGAGCTGCCAGTCGTAGCCCAGCTCCCGATCCGGGGCCCCGCGCGCGAGCGCCAGCACGTCGTCCTCGGTGCGCACCGTCGTGAGGATCCGGTTCACGTCGAAATCGAACCGCTCCGAGAATGGGAAGGGCTCGTAGCTCACCACGGGGCGCCCGGCGACCATGGCTTCCATCGATGACGTGCTGTTCCAGACGATCGTCAGCGCTGACTGGGTGATCCAGTTGGCGATGTCGTAGTGCGCGATGAGGTGGAGGTTGGGGCGAGTCCGTGTCTCGCCGCGGTAGAGCTGCTCGGCCTCGTACCCGGCCGGGTGGACGCGGAGGATCACCTCGTGCTCGGGGAGCTCGTCGGCCAGGCGGCGCACCAAGGCGAGGAACGCGTCGCGCGCCCGACCGAAACCCTCGAGGAATTCGTCCCGCAGGTCGTACCCGCGCGCGACGAGCGACTGCCTGAGATCCGGCGTGATGTAGGCGAGGTTGAAGTTGAAGGGTACGAGCAGCCACGGCCGAGCCGCGTCGAGCCGGTAGCGGGCGGCGAGGTCCTCGCGGCCGAGGAGCAGCTCCGGGTGGTGGTAGACATCGAAGCGCGGCTGGCCGGTCAGGCGGATGCGCTCGGCGGGGATGCCGTGCTCCAGGAGCAGCGTGCGGAAGCGCTCGCCCCACGCGCAGTGGAGCATCTGCTCACGCGCGAACGCGCCGTCCGGCAGGAGGTAGCGCCGCCCGCAGCGGAAGTGCACCTGCTCGTAGGCGAGGTTCACCAGCCAGCGCCCCGCGACGGCGCCGCGGCTGAGGTACCGATCTCGGACCAGATCGTCGTAGTAGAAGGGGAGGAACAGCACCTCGCGATCTGCCGGCTCGTCGCCGAGCGCGGAGACATGCTCCAGCACCCACGGGCGCCCCCGGCGCTCGAGCTCGTGGAGCAGGAGCACCGCAGGCAGCAGCTCGCGGTGGGTGTGCTCCCAGACGAGCCGAGCCCCCACACGGTGGCTCGCGCGCGTCATCGCGCCTCACGCGGGGGAGGCTCGAGCCCGAGGACGAAGCGGAGCGCGGGGATGCCCTCGACCGAGTGCTCGCCGTCCGCCGCGTAGCCCGCCGCTCGGAACGACGCGGCGCTCGCGGCGTTCGAGGTGCGCACCCAGGCTACGAGCCTCGAGAGACCCGACCGGCGCGCGGCGTCGGCGAGCGCGTGGAGCGCGGGCGCCGCGAGCCGCCGCCCGCGATGCTCGGGCGCCAGGTTGATGGAGACCGTGGCTTCGCGCGGGCGCTCCTCGTCTCGATCGAGGCGGACCATGCCGACCGGCGCGCCCTCGACCTCCACGATCCAGAGCTGGCGCGCCGGCGAGCCGAGGGTCGCGTCGAGCCACCGGGTGTGGCCCTCGGCGGTGATCGGCGCGGGCCGGAACGACGCGGCGCGCGCGACGGGATCGTTCGCCCAGTGGAACAGCCGCTCCCGATCGGCGTGGGTGGCGGGGCGCAGCGCGGGCCTCGTTCGCTCGGAGGGCGGCGTCATGGCGGGGCGAGGTCGTCCTCGACGACGGCGCGCTCGGCCTCGACATCGCGCGCCGCCGTCGCGCCGAGGACCCGCTCGAGCTCGGCGGGCGCCAGACCGCCGCCCAGCTTGCCGTGCCGCAGTACGTCGACGTTCTCCCGCGTGAAGCGCTCACCCGCGCGGATCGGCGCGGTGGTGAAGATCGACCGTCTCGCGAACTCGCGCAGCTCTCCCTCGACCGCGTGCACCGCCTTCTCGCCCGAGCCGAGCACGCGCTCCACGTCGCGCACCCGCGCGACGAGCCGCGCCAGCTCCCGAGGCTCGACCGCGAAGGCGTGGTCCGGGCCGGGCAGGCGGTTCGAGAGGGTGAAGTGCTTCTCGATCACTGCCGCGCCGAGCGCGGCTGCGGCGACGGGCGCGGCGACCGGATCCCGGGTGTGGTCGCTCAGCCCCGTCGGCAGCCCGAAGCGGCTGCGGAGCGTGACCATCGCGCGCACGTTGGCCGCCTCGGGCGGGGTCGGGTACGCCGCGGTGCACTGCAGCAGGACGAGGCAGGTGCAGCCGGCCTCGCGCAGCGCCTCGACGGCTCCTGCGATCTCGTCGAGGTCGGAGGCGCCCGTCGAGAGCAGCACCGGCATGCCTCGCGCCGCCACCGCGCGGAGGAGCGGGCGATGCGTGAGCTCGTACGACGCGACCTTGAAGGCGTCGACCCACGGCTCGAGCGCCGAGACGGCCTCCTCATGGAACGGGCTCGAGATGAAGGCGATCCCGCGCGCGTGGGCGTGGTCGCGCAGGCGGGGCAGCCACTCGCTGGGCAGCTCCATCGCGCGGATGATGTCGAAGATCGGCGTGGGGTCGCCGAGGTAGTCGCTCGTCCCCGCGGTGCGCGGGTAGAGCCGGCGCGCCTCGAACGTCTGGAACTTGACGGCGTCGGCGCGGGCGTCGGCGGCAGCGTCGATCAGACGGAGCGCAGCCTCGAGGGAGCCGTTGTGGTTGCTGCCGGCCTCGGCGATGATGTAGCAGGGCTCCCCATCGCCGACGCGCCGGCCGTGGATCTCGAACGAGGTCTGCATGACGGTGGGCGCCTCGGGGGGCGCGGACGTGAGCCGAGAGCTAGCACGGGCTCGGGTCGGGCGACGACCTCCCGCCGCCGCGTGCGGCCACCAGCTCGCCGAGGGCGTCGAGGATCCGCACCGGGCCGCGCCCGTCGACGGCGCGCCGACCCGCCGCCGCGAGCGCGAGGCGTGCCGTCGCGTCGCCGAGCAGGTGCACCGCGGCCTGAGCGACACGCCCGGGGGCGTCGGCGTCTGCCGTGCCCGCCGACACCGCGGCCCCGAGCGACGTCGCCACCTCGACGACGCCCCGCTGGTTGGGCGCCACCTCGAGCAGCACGGCCGGCACGCCGAGCGCCATGGCCTCCCAGGTCGTCGAGCCCGCCGCCAGGACGGCGAGCGTCGCGCCTGCGAGCAGCGCGGCCAGCTCGGGCGCGTCGCGGACGAGCTCCAGGCGCTCGAGCGGCGCCCCGGCGAGCTCGGCGGGCGCGAGGCCGCTCGCGCCGCCGAGCACCGCAACGACCCGGATCGTCGCGGGGAGCCGCTCGAGGAGCCGCGCCACGATGGGGCCGGTCATCCTCGCCGGATCGGCGCCGCCGAGCGAGACGACCACGCGCGCCGCCCCGGCGGAGGCCGCCGTCTCGAGCCGCGCGAGGACGCCCCCCCGGAGCGGCGCGTAGCTCGGCCCCGCGAGGAGCCGCGCGCCTGCCGGTGCGGGCTGCCCCGCGCCGGCGCCGAGCGCGAGCACCAGATCACCACGCCCGCGCGAAAGCGTCTCCGCGTCGTCGGCGAACACGAGGAGCGGGGCCTCGGCGCGCAGCCGCGCGAGGAACGTGTCGTCGAACGCGTACCCATCGACGGCGATCGCGACCGCACGCTCGCGGCGAGCGAGCGCGAGCGTCTCCGTGAGGTCCTCGGGCGACCCGCAGCTCGCCGCCGGGTCGAGCTCGATCCCGGACGCCGCGAGTCGCTCGGCCAGCGCGCCCTGGACGCCCCGGCACCGCAGCACGGCCCGACCTCCGCGCGCGGTCCACGCACCGAGGACACCCTCCAGGCGCGTCACGTGCCCGACTCCGATCGCCGGCCCCGCGTCCCCGCGCCCCACGAGCACGCGTCCGGCGATCCACGCGCGCCGCTGATCCTCCTCGCTCGCCGTCGACTTCTGGGCGACGCCCGCGTTCAGCGCGGCCACCTCGGGGTGCGCCGACAGGAACTCGACCACCTCCGACAGCCCCGCGTCCTCCCCGAGCGCCGCCACGACGGCTCGGACGAGGGTGAGGTCCGCGGCGGTGTCGACGGTCACGCGGAAGCCGCCGCCGTCGACCCCCTCCGGGTGGGTGACGAGCGCGCGCAGGCCCCCTTCGCCACGGCTGATCCAGGGTAGGACGTGCTCCCGATCGCCGGGCGCGGTGGCCTCGCGGTCCGCCCGCTCGAGCGCCGCACGCGACACGACCTCCACGTCGTACCCCCGGGGGATGCGGCGATCGGCGCCCGCCTGGTTGGTGGCGTAGTCGACCTCGCCGGGCGTGCCGCGGCGCTCGAGGAACGCCTCCACCACCCGATCCACCTCGTGCGGGTCGAGGAGCGGGCAGTCGCCGGTGACGCGCACGATCACCGCGGCGCTCGCCGCGCGCGCCGCGTCTGCGTAGCGGCGGAGCACATCGTGCTCCGGGCCGCGGTGCAGCGCCACGCCGAGGCTCGCGGTCACCGCCTCCAGTGGGTCGTCCGCGGCGCGGTCCGTCGTCGCCACCACGACGGCGTCCAGGGTCCGCGCCCGCTGGAGCCGCCTCACCAGGTGTGCGAGGATGCTCGCCGTCCCGGCCCGCTTGAGCACCTTGCCCGGGAGCCGTGAAGATCCCATGCGCGCCTGGGCGATGGCCACCACCCGCACACCGGGGAGCCGCGACTCCGCGAGGCTGGATCCGAGCATCGACGCCCGGGACGCTGCCCTCGCCGCGCGGCGCCGGCAAGGGGGGCCGGCGGGGCCGGCCGTCGCGCGCCCATCGCGGCGTGTCCTCGCCGCCGGGGCCTCGTGCGCGCCGGGGGCTCGCGCCTGAGATGCCGGGCTCCCTGGATCGACTCCGCGGCTGGGTCCGGCTGAAGGACGCGTCGTTCTTCTTCTACTTCGCCGCGCGCCTGCTCTCCGGCGTGCTCGGCGTGGTGACGATCCGTTACGTGGTCGGCTTCCTGCCACGGGCGGAGTACGGTGAGTGGGGGTACTTGACCGTCCTCGGGAGCATGCTGGTCCCGGTGGTCACGCTCGCGCTCCCGCAGGCCATGATGCGGATGTACTTCGACCACCGCGAGGATGCGCGGGAGGAGCAGCGCGCGCTCGTGACCAGCGTCGCGCTCGCGAACCTCACCGGCGCGCTCGCGCTCGGAGGGATCGCGCTCGGTCTGTGGGCGCTCGGCGTACAGCGCGGCATCGTGGCGCTGTTCCTCGGCGTCGTCGTCACCGGTCGCGTCGCGGCGAGCTTCACGCAGTACCTCACCCGTACGCGGAACGACTACGGGCTGTTCTTCTTCGTAACCGTCTTCGAGCCCGTCGTGTACCTCGGCTTCCTCGTCGCCGCCGGCGCGTGGCTCGACGCGGCCGCTGCGCCCCGGGGGGCGCGGATCGTGTGGCTCACCGGATCGCTGGCGGCGACGGTGTGGTTCACCGTGGTGGTCGCCGCGGCGTACTATGTCCGGCGAGGGCTGATCTCGCGCGACGCCCGCCGGTACACGCGGGCCGAGTACCGCTCACTGCTCGCCTACTCGCTGCCGCTCATCCCGACGTTCTTCCTCGGCTGGGTGCTCTCGTCGAGCGACATCTGGGTGCTCCGCTCGCTGTCGTCGCTCGGGGAGACGGCCGACTATGTCTTCGCCACGAAGATCGTGAGCGTCGTGGCCCTGGTGCAGCAGTCGGCGCTCGTCGACTGGCCGCGCTTCTACTACGCCAAGATGCGAGACGGCGGCCCCACGCGCGACGCGGACATCGCGGCGCGCGTGCGGAAGTTCCTCCTCCTCCACGTGGTGACCGTGCTCGGC
>JADLEQ010000029.1 GCA_020846005.1 Polyangiaceae bacterium | reverse complement strand
GCCCCACCCGGCCGGGCTCACTACACAGCCCGGCCGGCCCCACCCGGCCGGGCCCACAACACAGCCCGCCGCCGCCACCCGGCCGGGCTCACTACACAGCCCGGCCGGCCCCACCCGGCCGGGCCCACAACACAGCCCGGCCGGCCCCACCCGGCCGGGCCCACAACACAGCCCGCCGCCGCCAGCCGGCCGCGCTCAGAAGGCGCGCAGGTCCGTCACCAGCCGCTTGCTGATGACGACGCGCTGGATCTGGCCGGTGCCCTCGAAGATGTCGTACACCTTGATGTCGCGAAACCACTTCTCGAGGAGCGCGTGCTCGGTCGCCAGGGCGCCGTGCGCGCCGCAGATCTCGATCGCGTCGATGCAGGCACGGATCGCGGCCTGCCCGGCGGCGGCCTTCGCCATGCTGGCCTCCTTCGCGTTCGGCTGGCTCATGTCCGCCATCCACACGCTCTTCCACACGAGCGCGCGCGCCGCCTCCAGCCCTCGACCCATCCGGGCGAGCCGCTCGGCGAGCGCAGCGTAGCGGGGGATCGGACGCCCGAGCACGTAGTTCGCTTTCACGAAGTCCCGGGCATACTCGTATGCGGCGCGACCGATGCCGCACGCCATGGCCGCGACGAGGGGGCGCGTGTTGTCGAAGGTCTTCATCGCCGTCATGAAGCCCTCCTTCGACTGGTACTGCTCCTCCCCGCCGAGGAGGTTCGCGGCGGGGACGCGGCAGTCCTCGAGCACGAGCTCGGCGGTCTCGTTGGCGCGGAGCCCCATCTTGTCCTCGATCTTGCCCACCGAGAAGCCGGGCGTCCCCTTCTCCACCACGAACGCGCGGTGCCCGGCGCGGCCGAGGGCCGGGTCCATCGTCGCGAAGATGACCGTCCACGACGCGCGGGCGCCGTTCGTGATGTAGCACTTGCGGCCGTTCAGCAGCCAGTGGTCGCCGTCCTTGCGGCACGTGGTGCGGATGGCGGAGACGTCGCTGCCGGCGCCCGGCTCGGTGAGGCCGTAGGCGCCCCAACGGAGCGCGTCGCTCATGTCTCGGAAGATGGAGAAGAACCGCTCGCGCTGCTCCGGCGTGCCGCTCGCCCGGACGGGCGGCCCGCCGAGCCCGGGGCCCGGCAGGCAGAGCATGATCGCGGCGTCGGCCCACGCGAGCTCCTCAGCGCCTACTGCCGCGGTGCGGTTCGTGTTGGAGGGCTTGTTGGGGTCGCGCTTCTTCGGGCCTTCGTTGAAGTCCTGCAGCGGGTTGTCGTCGCCGCGCAGGGACTGGCTCATGCCGTAGAAGCGTCCGAGGAATTCCTCGTCGATGCTCTTCGTCCGGTCCCACGCGAGCGACTGGGGGCGGATCACGCTCCGCCCGAGCTCGTTCAGGGTGTCCTTCAAGAGTCGCTGCTGCGTCGTCAGCTCGAGCTCGTACATGGTTCGGGATCTCCGGGGGTGGGCTCAGGTGAAGACGGCCTGGGCGTCGGGGGTGGGGAGGACGAGCGCGGGGTCGAGCCCGCCGCCGACGGCGAGCGCGGCGGCGAGCTGGTCCATCTGCTCGGCGGTGGCGCCGCAGAGCGCCATCTGCTTGGCGTCGCGCATCATCTTCTCGACGACCAGATCACGGATAAAGCCCGCGCCGCCATGGAGCTGCACGGCGTCGTCCGCGGCGCGCATGGCGACCTCGTGGGCATGCGCGACCGCCTGCGCCGTCCACGCGAGGCAAAGCGAGTCCTCGCGACCGGCGTCCCAGCTCCACGCCGCCCTGCGCACCAGCTCGCGCGCGCTCTCGACGTCGATGTGACGATCGGCGAGCGTGAAGGCGATCGCCTGGAAGTGCCCGATCGGCTTGCCGAACGCCTTGCGTACGTCGCAGTACTCGCGCGCGAGGTCGAACGCCGCGCGCGCGAGCCCCACCTGCCGCGCTGCGACGGTGAGCGAGTAGCGCGCGAAGAAGCGGAGCGTCGCGCGGGCGAAGTCCCCCGCGGGGCAGAGGCGCGCGCTCGCGGGGACGCGGACACCCTCGAGGCCCAGCGCGCCGAAGCTCGCGGCGTCGAGCGACAGCGTGTCGTGTCGATCGCCGACCCGAAGCCCGCGCGCGCCGGCGGGCACGAGGAACGCGCCGAGCCCGCCCCAGCCGGCGGCCTCGTCGACCTGCGCGAAGACCAGCACCGGATCCGCGGAGTCGAAGCCGCTGACGAAGCACTTCTGGCCGTCGAGCACGTAGCCGTCGCCCTCGGCGCGCGCCGTCGTGACGAAGCCCGCCCGAGCCTTGCAGGGCGCGGGTTCGCTCCACGCGACCGCGCCGAACCTCCGCGGCGCCTCCTGCGCCGCCAGCGGCGCGAGCAGCCCCGCACGATCCGCCTCGGGCGCGAGCTCCATCACGGCGTGCACGTACGGACCGAAGCCCGGCAGCCCAAACGCCGCGCCGGGATCGCCCGCCCCGAGCTCCTCGTGGATGACGGTCGAGGCGAGCAGCCCGAGCCCCTGGCCGCCGACGGACTCGGGGAGCCACCCGATCGCCAGACCGAGCTCATGCACCTCCTGACGCAGGGCGTCAGGCAGGCGCCGCTCCGCCTCGTGCTCGCGGGCGCGGCCTGCGAGCTTCGCCTGAGCGAAGTCCCGCACGGTGCTCTCCACCATGGACTGCTCTTCCGACAGCGCGAACGAGATCATGTAGGTCCTCGGGCTGGGGCTCGGGGCACGCGGGCGCCGGTCGGCGAACGGCGGACTGGCTCCCGCAGGCCGCCAGCCAGGTCGGCTCACCTGTACCGGGAAGAGTCCGGCCCGTCAACCGACAAAACAATTCGCTCGGCCAGTTTTCGTGGGGCGCGAGGTTGGCCTTGCGCGAGCGGGCGGCTCGGGTATCTTCCGCCCCCTTCCAGATGGCGACCGCGATCATCCGCACAGGCGGCAAGCAGTACCGCGTAGGCGAGGGCGACACCGTCCGCGTCGAGAAGCTCCCCGGCCAACCCGGCGACTCCATCGAGTTCGGCGAGGTCCTGCTCGTGAGCGGGGACACGCTCCAGGTGGGCAAGCCGACCGTCGCGGGCGCGAAGGTGAGCGGCACCATCGTCGAGCAGGGCCGCGGCGAGAAGCTCATCGTCTTCAAGTTCCGCCGCCGCAAGCGCAGCCGCCGCAAGGCCGGCCACCGCCAAGAGTACACGGCGGTCAAGATCACCGCGATCGCGAGCTGAGGTAACAGAAGATGGCGCACAAGAAGGGCGGAGGCTCCACTCGCAACGGGCGCGGCTCCAACGCGCAGCGCCGCGGCATCAAGGTGTACGGCGGGCAGCTCGTGCCCGCGGGCAGCATCCTCGTGCGGCAGGTCGGGCAGTCGATCGATCCGGGCCGCAACGTCGGCCTCGGCAAGGACTTCACGCTCTTCGCGCTGGTCGACGGCGTCGTGAAGTACGAGCACGCGACCCGCGAGAAGAAGCGCGTCAGCGTCGACCCCGCCGCCTGAGCGCCGCCGTCCCCCGACGGGGATGCTACGGTCCGCTCACGTGACCTTCCGAGCGCTCGTCACCGACCTGGACGGCACGCTGCTCGACGAGCAGGGCCGCGTGCATGAGGCCGACGCCGACGCCATCGCCGAGCTCCAGCGCCGCGGCGTCGTGGTCACCATCGCCACGGGCAGGATGTTCTCCGGGACCCGCCGCATCGCGCGGGAGATCGGCGTCGAGGGGCCGGTCGCCTGCGTAGACGGCAGCCACATCGCCGACGCGCTCGACGGGCGCGAGCGCGCCTGCGCGCCGATCCCACTCGCTAGCGCCGACCCGCTGCTCGCCGGGCTCGCGCGCCACCGCCCGGTGACGTACGTCTTCGCTCACGATCGCGTCTACCACGACGAGCGCGGCGAGCCCTTCCTCCAGTATGTGCGAACGTGGTCCGAGGAGCTCCACGCGGTGGAGGACGTGCTCGACCCAGCGCATTGGGGCGCCGTGCCGTCCATCGCGGCGGTGGTCGGCATCGGCACCGAGGAGCAGATCCGGGGCGTCGCCGATCACATTGCCGAGGCGGGGCACCCCATCGCCTGCGCCGCCTTCGCGGTGCGCAAGGCCGGCATCGAGGGGGTGTGGGGGATGGTGGTCCGGTCGCACGGGGTGGACAAAGGGACGGCGCTGTCCTGGCTCGCCGAGCACCACGCGGTGTCGACGGAGGAGGTGGTCGCGGTCGGGGACTGGGTGAACGACATCCCGATGCTGCGCGCCGCCGGTCGTTCGTTCGCCATGGCGCAAGCGCCGGACACGGTGCGGGCCGCAGCCACCGACGTGCTCGAGGCGAGCGTCGCGACGGGCGGCGGGATCCGCGAGGCCGCGCGGCGCGCCGGCCTACTCTGAGCCAGTACGCGGCCTCCGCCGGTTCGGGGCGTCGGTGGGGCGCCTCCCGCGGCGCGGTGTCGTCGCGCGACCCGGACCGTGGCAAGCTCGGCGCGCCCTCCCGGCGCCGAGGCGCGCCCGCCGATGCCGACGATCCGGATCCTCCCGCCCGAGCTCGCCAGCCAAATCGCCGCGGGCGAGGTGGTCGAGCGGCCGGCGAGCGCGGTGAAGGAGCTCATCGAGAACGCGCTCGACGCCGGCGCGAGGCGGGTCGATGTCCGGATCGCCGGGGGCGGCGTGACGCTGCTCGCGGTGAGCGACGACGGCTCCGGGATGGCGGAGGAGGACGCGCGCCTCGCCATCGAGCGACACGCGACCTCCAAGCTCCGGGGCATCGACGACCTCACTCGCATGCGCACCTTCGGCTTCCGCGGCGAGGCGCTCCCGAGCATCGCGTCCGTGAGCCGCTTCCGCCTGCTCACGCGCACGGGGGAGGCGGACGGCGGCGTCGAGATCACGATCGAGGGCGGCCGGGTGGACGCCGCGCGACCGGCCGCCGCGCCCGTGGGCACCACGATCGAGGTGCGCGACCTGTTCTTCAACGTGCCGGCGCGGAGGAAGTTCCTTCGCGCGACCGGGACAGAGTCCGCGCACGTCGGCGACGTGCTCGAGGGCGCCGCGCTCTCGCGCCCGGAGGTGACGTTCACCCTCGAGCGCGACGGCCGGCGGGTGCGCGAGTGGCTCCGCGCGTCGGGGCGCCCCGAGCGCGCGCGGGCGGTCGCGGACGACGACACCTTGGAGGAGTGCGGCGGGGAGCGGGGGCCGCTCCGCGTCCTCGCGCTCCTCTCCCGCCCGGAGCGCGCGCGCAACGGCGCGACGGGGCTCCGGCTGCTGGTCAACGATCGTCCCGTGCGCGACCGCGCGCTCGCGCTGACCGTGGCGCAAGCCTACGGCAGCGTGCTCGAGCGCGGCCGCTACCCTGTAGGGGTAGTTTACCTCGACCTACCCCCGGAGCTGGTCGACGTGAACGTCCACCCACAGAAGACGGAGGTTCGGTTCGCCGACGCGCGCACCGTGCAGGACGCGCTCTACGGTATCTTGTCTCGGACGCTCGCCGCAGCGTTCTCGCTCCCGGCGCCGGCGCGCTCCCCGTGGACGACCGCGCGGCCGCCGCTGGCCGCCGAGCGAGTCGGCGGGTGGGGCGCGCCGTCCGCGCGCGCGGTGGCCAGCCCGGCGCAGGGTGCGCTCCCGAGCGGCGGGCTCGCGCAGCCGGCGAGCACCCCGCTGGCCGCCGCGGCGGATCGCGCGCTCGCCGCCGCGCCGCCCCTCGACGCGCTCGCCGCGGCGTCGCCGGCGGGCGCCCCCGTGCTCACGGACCAGGTCGCGGAGCGGGTCGAGACGCGCTTCGCCGCGGCCGCGGAGCCGCTCGACGCCACGATGGGCGCGGTGCTCCGCGTCGGCGACGCCGCCCCGCTCCGGCCCCGCCCGGAGACGCCCTGGGCGAGCCTGCGCTTCGTCGCGCAGCTCCGCCAGACGTACCTGCTGTGTGAGGGCGGCGACGGTTTCTACGTGCTCGACCAGCACGCCGCGTCCGAGCGGGTCGCGTTCGACCGCCTGCGCAAGCTCCACCAGGCACGCCAGATCCCGATGCAGGCGATGCTATTCCCGCTCGTCCTCGAGGTCACCGCGGAGGAGGTGACCCTCGTGGAGGAGCGCAGCGGCGACATCGCGGCGCTCGGCCTCGAGCTGCGCGTGCGCGGGCCGGCCAGCGTGAGCGTCCACGCGGTGCCGAGGCTGCTCCCTCGCGCGAGCCCCGAGCGGCTCGTCCGCGACCTGCTGGGCGAGCTGTCACGGACGGGCGGGCGGGCGTACTCGGCCGCGCTCGACCTCGCGCTGGCGACGTTCGCGTGTCACGGCGCGCTGCGCGCGGGGGACCCGGTGAGCGCGCCCGAGGCGGCGGCGTTGCTCGAGTCGCTCGATCAGGCGGACTTCGCCGGGCACTGCCCGCATGGTCGTCCGGTGGTCACGTTCACGTCGTGGGCCGACCTCGAGCGCAAGGTCGGGCGGCGCTGAGGGCGGCCGGGCCGTGCAGCGGATCGTCGTGGTGGTCGGCGCGACGGCGTCGGGGAAGACCGCGCTCGCGGTGCGACTCGCCGAGCGGCTCGACGGCGAGATCGTGAGCGCCGACAGCGTGCAGGTGTACCGGCGCTTCGACGTCGGCACGGGCAAGCCCTCGGCCGAGGAGCGCGCGCGCGCGCGCCACCACCTCGTCGACGTGATCGAGCCGCTCGAGCCGATGGACGCCGCGCGCTGGGCGACGCTCGCCGAGGCTGCGATCGCCGACATCGCGAGCCGCGGCAAGCTGCCGATCGTCTGCGGCGGTACGTTCCTCTTCGTCCGGGCGCTCCTGCACGGGCTCGCCGCCGCGCCGGGCGCCGATCCGGCGCTGCGGGCTCGCCATCAGGAGCTGGCGGCGCGCGAGGGCCGCCCCGCGCTCCACGCCGAGCTCGCCCGACGCGACCCGGCCAGCGCCGCGCGGCTCCACCCGAACGACCTCGTCCGGGTCAGCCGCGCCTTGGAGGTGCTGGAGCTCACCGGGCGACCGCTCGGTGCGCTCCACGCTGAACATGGGTTCCGCGACGCCCGCTACGCGCCGGCGCTGATCGGCGTGGCCCGGGATGGCGCCGCGCTGGACGAGCGCATCGCGCGCCGGGTTCGGTCGATGCTGGCCGCGGGCTGGCTCGACGAGGTCCGGGCGCTGCGCACGGCCGGGCTCGGGAGCGCGCGCGCGATGCGCTCGGTCGGCTATCGCCAGCTCGCCGAGGCCATCGAGGCAGGCGAGCCCGACGCGCCCGACCTCGAGGCGCGCATCGTCCGCGCGACGCGAGTCTTCGCGCGACGCCAGCGGACCTGGCTGCGCGACGAGCGGGTCCGCTGGCTCACCGAGGGCGAGGCCGAGGGCTTCACGCCGAGCTGGTGATCCTCGGGCGGCGGGCGGTTGCGGCGCCCGTGCATCCGTGCTCGCGTGCCGGTTCCGCGAGGGCGGACGCCCACCCTGAGAGAGGACTGTTCTGATGCGCAAGCTCACCGACTACGTCGTCTTCAACGATCGCAAGCTGGCGGCGAAGTACGCGACACGCCGCATCCCGATGGCGACGCTCTACGAGGCGTACTTCGACGGCGCCGTCGACATCACCGGCGACCTCTGCGAGCTCCTGCGGGACCGGAACCTCTACGTGAGCTGGTCGCTCACACCGGAGCACTTCCGCTGGGCCGCCACGCACTTCCTCCCCGAGGCGGTGATCCACACCAAGGCTCAGGATCGCCGGATCGTGCGGGAGCACTACGATCGCGGGAACGACTTCTTCGAGTGGTTCCTCGGTGAGCGCATGGTCTACACGTCCGCGTTCTTCACCGAGCCCGATCGGGAGACGCTCGAGCAGGCGCAGGACAACAAGATCCGGCTGGTCTGCGAGAAGCTCCAGCTCCAGCGGGGCGAGCGCCTGCTCGACATCGGCTGCGGCTGGGGGACGCTCGCGCTCCAGGCCGCGCGCGACTTCGGCGCGGACACCACCGGCGTCACGCTCGCCGAGCGACAGACCGAGCTCGGCAACGCGCGGATCCGCGAGGCGGGCCTGAGCGACCAGGCGCGCATCCTCTGCAAGGACTACCGGGACATCCCCTACACCCGGTACGACAAGATCGTGAGCCTGGAGATGGTGGAGCACGTGGGCGTGAAGAACCTCGTCTCCTTCTACGAGCAGGTGCGCGATCTCCTCGCCGACGACGGCCTCTTCCTCCTGCAGTGGACGGGCCTGCGGCGCGGCTTCCGGCCCGAGGATCTCATCTGGATCATGTTCATGGGCAAGTACGTCTTCCCGGGGGCCGACGCGAGCCTCCCGCCGTCGTCCATGCTCACCGCGATGGAGAAGGCCGGGTGGGAGACGCACAGCATGGAGAACGTGACCACCCACTACCACTACACGATCAAGAAGTGGCACGAGAACTGGGTGTCGAACCGTGAGGCGGTGCTCCGCACGTATGGGGAGCGCTGGTATCGCATCTGGAACCTGTTCCTCGCGTGGTCGACGATCATCGCGACGCAGGGGAACGCCGCCTGCTTCCAGACGGTCCTCTGCAAGAACCTCGACCACTACGACCGCACGCGCTGGGTGAAGCGCAAGGGCGCGGTGATCCTCGGCGATCGGGCGAAGGGCTACGCGCCCGCGTGGGCCGAGAGCCGCGCCGGCAACGGCGCGCCCGTCGGCGCCGCGGAGTGAGCCGCCGAGCGCGCGGGCCCCGTGACGGCGCTCAGTCGAGCGCCGTCACGTAGAGCGTGCAGCCGGCAGGCTCGAAGGGCGCCCAGTCGGGGTCGAACGGGAACGCGAGCTCCACGCCGCCCAGGTTGGTGCCGACGAAGAGCACCCCGGCGGCGCCGTCGAGCTCGGTCACGACGTCCTCGGCGGACGACGCGCGCTCCTGAAGCACGAGATCTCGCCGCCCGAGCTCCTCGCCGCCGGGGCCGACGCGGAGCACGGACCACACGAACGTCCACGGGCGCTCCCACTCGGCGCGGAAGCCGAGGCGCTTCCCCGACGGCGGCGCGTCCAGCGGGAGCCAGAAGTACACGGAGCCGGTCGGCTCGACGGGACGCTTCGCGGCCACGCGCCGGGGGAGCGTCGACCACGGCAGCGCCCAGTCGATCCGCACGCGCCCGAACGTCCCGAACGCCGCCGTCCCGGGGAGGTACGCGCCGGTGTCGCGGTCACCCACGAACGCGCGCGCGACGGCGAAGCCCGTCAGGAGCTCCGCCATGCCGCGCATCCCGCCGCCCAGCGACGCGCGGAGCACGTCGGCGGCGTCGGGCTCGTTGTGCCACTCCCAGGCGTCCGGGGGCGTGACGCCACGGGAGAGCGCGAGCGTCGCCGCGCCGAGCGCGCCCGCCCCGCCGGCGCCGCGGGCCTCGTCCAGCCACTCGAAGAGCAGGGCGCTCCCGAGCGCGGCCGGCCCGGCGGCACGGTCGAGGACGGCGCGCTCGGGGTGCGCCTGGACCTCGTCGATCGCCTCGAGGTCGAGCCGCGTCGGGCGCCCGACCGCGAGCCAGAGCGACTCCGCCCACGCGAAGCGCACGTGCGGGGTCTCGGCGGCGTCGAGCCCGGCGGCCGCGATCCCCGCGAGGCAGAGCGTGGCCGCGCGATCGAGGAGCGCGGGCGCGTTCGTCGCGGCGGCGCCCAGCCGACAGAAGCCGCTGGCGCGGTCCTCGGCCGTCCGGGGCGGGTCCACCCCGAGGTGGGGCTCGAGGTCCCCGCCGGCGTCCAGGTACAGGTCGAGCCCAGTCGTCGCGCCGCGGCCCGCGTCGTCCTCCGGGAGGGGGAGCGCGAGCGCGGCGAAGAGGGAGACGTGGGCGCGCTCCAGGGCAGCGAGCGCGCGGAGCGCGGCCTCTCCGGGGACGCCCGGGCCGCGGTGGACGCACACCGGGCGGAGCGCGGAGCAGGCGGCCGGCTCCGCGGAGGGGGGCCTCTCGTCGAGGACGAGGGGGGCCCCCCTGGGGAGGCGGGGATCGACGGGGGCCGGCGGAGGCGGCGCGGGGGCGTCCGAGCCGCCGAAGAGCAGCCCCGGCCGGCGCCGCGCGCCTTGCGCCGCCGCCGGGGCCGGCGCCACGAGGGCGGCCGCGGCGGCGAGCGCCAGCGCCGCGCGCGCGAGGCCTGGGGCGGGGTTGCGGAGGCGGGTCATCGAGCGGCGTATTTGACAGCGCGCGGGCCAGAGGTTCCTATACGCGAGCCGGGCGAGCTTGTCCGGCCGCACGGGCCATGCCGAGCAACGTCGCCGCCACGGTGAAGTTCGATCTCCCCGAGGGGACGATCTCGCTGGACGGGTCGTCGCCGCGGCTCTTGGTGCCGGCGGAGGCGCTCGTCGATCTGCTCGGCGCCGCGGGTGAGGACGCCGTGCTCGATTTCGGCCACCGCGTCGGCACCGAGCTCGGCCGCCGCCTCGCCGCACGGTTCCCGGAGCCCGCGGGCGCGGCGATCGAGGCGTTCACGGCCGCCCTCGGTGACGAGCTGGCGGTGCTCGGGCTCGGCGACGTAGAGCTCGAGCGCTGGGGCCGCGGGCTCGTCGTCCGGTTCCGCTCGACGGCGCTCGCGGGCGGCGGCGAGGAGCTGCTCGCTGCCGTGGTCGAGAGCGCGCTGCAGCGCGCCATGGCGCGAGACGTGCGTGCGCT
Organism: Polyangiaceae bacterium; assembly: GCA_020846005.1. Classification (GTDB taxonomy): domain Bacteria; phylum Myxococcota_A; class Polyangia; order Polyangiales; family Polyangiaceae; genus JADLEQ01. The sequence goes on along the minus strand of JADLEQ010000029.1, from coordinate 5,480 downwards.
GGTGGTCGCGGCAGACGAAGCCGGCGTGAGGCTCCTCGTGCTGAACGAGGGCGCCGCCGCGCGGGCGCGCGCCTGGCTCGCCGAGGGCGCCGATTTCGTCGAGACGCTCGACCGCCTGGGAGGTTTCCGGTGAGCGCCGCGCAGATCGCGAAGCTCGAGGCGCTGCTCGCCAAGGTCAAGCGCAACGCCGCGCTGCCCCGCGTCGCGGCCCGGCCGGCCGCCGAGTCCACCCCCCTGGACGCCACGGTATCCGCCGCGAGCGACGAGCCGCCCGCGGCGAGCCCGATCGAGGCCCCCGCGTGGGACGATCAGACCCTGGCGGCCGCGGAGGCCCCGCCGCGCGGCGAGCCGGCGGCGCTGGTGCCGGAGCCCGTCTCCCAGGTTCGAGCCGCAGAGTTGCCCATCGAGGACGACACGAGCGACGTGGATGTCCTCCTCGCCGACGACATCGTCGACATCACGGAGGAGGAGGTCGCCGAGGTCGAGGAGGCGGCTCCGGAGCCCGCCGCCGAGGCGCCCGCGGAGCCTCCGCTCTCGTCGCGGCGCCTGATCGCCGAGGCAGCGACGGGCGCCGAGCGTGAGGCGCCGCTCAAGACGCCGCCACCCGAGTCGGGCCGTCAGATCGCCGCGATCCCGGCGATGCCCGCCCCCTCTACGCCCGTCGTCACGGAGGCCGACGATCTCGAGGCCGACCTCGGGCCGGCGGCCGCCGCCGCGCTCCCCCCACCGCGCCGGCCCATGCCGACGCTCGAGCAGCTCGGCGAGACGGTCGATCTGGAGGAGGCGACGGGCGCCGACATCGAGGTGGAGATGCCCGCCCCGGAGGCTGCCCCCTCGGTGGACGACCTCGAGCTGGATCTGCGGACGGGCGCCCACAGCCAGTACGACGACTCGCTGCCCCCGCCGCCCGGCGCGCGTGAGGAGCTCGCCGCGCACCTGCAGCGCGAGGCCGAGCGCTCGGCGCCGCCCCCGCCGCCGAGCCACCCGCCGGCGCCCGAGCCACCGCGCGCGATCGCGCCCACCCCGCCGCGGGTCGCGATCGCGTCGGCGCCGCCCGCCGCACCCGCCATGCCGACGGTCCCGGCGGCCGCCGCGGTCGCTGCCGCGGTCGCGCGGGCCGAGGCGGCGCTCGTCACCGCGCCGGACGCCGTGCTCCCGCGGCCGTCGCCCGCGCCCGCGGCGGTCGAGATCGTGGAGCGCGACGGGCCGTCCCTCCCGCGGTCCTTCCTCGAGCTGCTCGACGCCTCGCTCGCGCTCGGCGCGGGCGACGAGGGCTGAGCCCCGCCCGCCCGGGGGCGGCACCCGGCGCATGCAGCGACGCCGCTGGCTGCGAGGGGCGCTCACCACGGTCGGGCTGGTCGGCGCGGGCGGCGTCGGGGCGCTCGCGGCGCTGCGCGGGCGTGCGCCGGCGGTCGCCGGGCTCCGCTTCCTCGACGCCCAGGGGTATCGGACGCTGCGCGCGCTCGCCGAGGCGGCGCTGCCGAGGGGCGGCGCGTTCCCGTTCGGCGCGGCCGACACGGACCTGGCTCGCGCGTTCGACGCCTTCCTGGCCGACGAGCCGCGCGAGCGTCAGGCCGAGCTCGCGACGGCGCTGCTGCTCCTGGAGTACGGGCCGCTGCTGTTCGACGGTCGCGCCGTGACGTTCAGCCATCTCTCCGAGGCGGAGCGGCTGCGCCACTTCGAGACCTGGGCGACCAGCGAGGACCTGCTGCGGCGCAAGGTCTCGGTCGGGCTCAGGAAGTTCCTGCTGGTCGTGTTCTACGATCGCCCCGAGGTGTGGCCCGCGCTCGGCTACTCGCTCCCCGGAGCTCCATGACGGGCGGGGTCCTCGACGCCTCGGCGAGCACGATGCCGGCGCGCGTGGACTGCCAGGTGTGCGTCATCGGCTCCGGCTGCGCGGGGGCCACGGCCGCGTGGGAGCTGGCCGCAGCCGGGCGCGACGTCGTGGTGCTGGAGGAGGGCGGCGACTACGTCGGCGAGGCCCTCTCGATGCGCGACGGCATGCACGACCTCCTCTACTGGGATCGCGGCGGCCGCGCGACGGACGACCTCTCGATCAGCTTGCTCCACGGGCGCGCGCTCGGCGGCGGCGGGGTGATCAACGCGAGCGACGTGGTCCCCATCCCGGACGGGGTCCTGCGCTGCTGGCAGCGCAGGTGGGGCCTCACCGAGCTGTCGCCCGAGGCGCTCGCTCCGTACCGCGCCCGCGCGCTCGAGGACCTCTCCGCCAACCTGCCACCCGCGCTGAACGAGAACAACCGGATCCTCGAGCGGGGAGCGCGCGCGCTCGGCTGGCGCGGCGAGGTGATGCTCCACAACCGCCGCGGCTGCATCGGGCTCGGCAAGTGCCTGGTCGGTTGCCGCGTCGGCGCCAAGCGCAACCCCCGCGCGGTCGCGATCCCGGCGGCGGTCGAGGCGGGCGCGCGCTTCTTCACGCGCGCCCGAGCGCTGCGGATCGAGGGCGCCACCGCGCCGCGCAAGATCGTGCGCGTCCGCACGCTGGACGAGCGCGGCTACCACGAGCGCGGGGAGTCCGAGATCCGGGCGGAGACCGTCATCGTGGCGTCGAGCGCCCTCGGGTCGGCCGAGCTGCTCTTGCGCTCCGGGCTCGGCAACCGCCACGTAGGGCGTAACGTCTCGCTCCAGCCCCAGCTCCCCGTCACGGCCTCGTTCGCCCACGAGGTGCGCTCGTTCACCGGGATCCCGCAGTCGTACGCGGTCACCGAGTTCGAGACGCTCGAGGACGCGGAGCACGGCTGGTGGGGGTTCCGCGTGGAGCCGGTCGCCGGCACCCCGGGGATCACCGCTTCGATGCTGCCGACGCTCGGGCACCCGGGCAAGGAGCTCATGACACGCTACCCCCGCATGGCCGCGGCGCTCGCGCTGGTACCGGACGGGGGCCACGGCGTCCTCACCGTGCGGCGAGGCCGCGCGTTCGTCGAGTACCGCATGCCAGACGAGCAGAAGCAGCGCTACCGCGACGCGGCGAAGGCCGCCGCCCGGCTGTGGCTCGCGGCCGGCGCCGAGGAGGTGATGGTCCCTACGGCTCGGCCCGTCGTCGTCCGACGCGAGGCGGATCTCGCCGAGATCGACCGGCTCGACTTCTCCCCCGCGACCACGCCGTTCGTGAGCGCCCACCAACAGGGGTCGGTGCGCATGGCGCCGAGCGAGCGCGACGGCGCGACGGCGCCGAGCGGCAGGCTCTGGGGGACGCGCGGGATCTACGTCTTCGACTCCGCGGTGTTCCCGACGAGCGCGTCGAGCCACATCATGGCCCCGATCCTCACCGTGTCGCGCTGGCTGGCGAGGCGGCTCCTCGCCGAGGGCGCCTGAGCGGCTCGGGCCCCGGGCTGGATGACCGAATCGTGACCGAACGCTGACCCGACGGCAGGGCGGCCGGCTCCAAGCTCCGAGGATGGCGGAGCGCCGCACTCGGCTCGTCGAGCGGATGATCGTGCATGGAGGGCTCATCGAGTTCTCGACGCTGGCCGCCGAGCTCGTCACGCCGCGCACACGCTACCTGGTGCTCGATCTCGATCGGACGCTCCACCTCGGGCGCAACATCGGCGAGCTGCTGGGCTGGGAGATCGCGGCGCTCCGCGCGTTCGGGTTGGAGGAGCTGGCGCGGATGGAGGGCGCGAGGACGACCGGACGACTCCTCTTCGATCGATCGCGGCTCGCCGGCTCGATGCGATACCTCTGGCACGGCGCGCGGACGTGGACGGTGCCGGGGCTCTACTACTTCTTCTGGGGCAAGCTTCCCGCACGCAGCGACTGGCTCCGGGCGTGGACCTATCGGCGCTTCGGAGCCGAGCCCGTGCGCACCGTGCAGCGCGTGCCGCAGGACACGCTGCTCGCGCTCATGGAGCATTTCCCGGAGGAGACGCTGCGCACGTTGGTCGAGGCCGTCTGGGATCGGCACGAGCCGGATCAGGTGATCCGCCGCGAGGATCTGGACGCGCTCCGTCGCGTCGCGCCCTCGCTGGAGGTCGTGATCACGAGCGCGTCCCCACGCCTCGTCGTCGAGGTGGCGCGCGAGCGGCTCGGCGCCGACTACGCCGAGGGCTCGGAGCCGGGACACATCAACACGGGCCCCGAGAAGATCGAGCGCCTCGCCCAGCGCTTCCCGCTCGCGCTCGCCGCGGGCACCGAGACGGTCGGGGTGACCGACACCGGGTACGGCGAGGACCACTGCTGGACGGAGCACCTGACACGCGTCGCCGACGTGAACAGCGACAGCCCGTTTCCGCCGTTCGTCTCCGCCGGCTCCCCGCTCCAGGCGATCCACTCGGCCCGGCTCGTCACCAACGCCGAGCGCAGGCGGCGCGCGGCAGGCACCGCACCGTGGACGGACACGCGCCGCCCGTCCGTGATCCCCCCCGAGCGCCGCGAGCTCGACCTCTCACAGCTCGCGGCGTGGCTCGGCCGCTGGGGCGACGAGCTCGAGGCGCTGCAGAGCGATCCGATCACGAACGCCTGGCCCATCGCCCGGCTCGCGCGCGACGCCCGCCGGGCGCTCGAGCGCCTCGCGCTCGGTGAGGCGCCGGCGACCTCCGGCGGCCCGGGCGCGCTCGGCGCGGCCGGCTCGGTCGCGGTGTGAGGCGCCGCCGCGGGCGCGGGGCGCGCCGCGGGGTGTAGACTCGCGGCGCGTGAAGATCTTCGTCTGCCGCTGTGAGGACGTGACGCTCCACGAGCTCGAGCGCGCGATCGCGCTCGGGCACGACGACGTCGAGTCGCTCAAGCGGTACACCGGGTTCGGGACCGGGTGGTGCCAGGGGAAGCACTGCCTGGCGCTGTGCGCCCGGCTCCTCGTCGAGCGGGGGGGCGATCCGCTGCAGGGGATCACGCCCCGGCCTCCGTACCACCCCGTGACCCTCGCCGATCTGGCGGGCGCCGAGCGCCGCGGGGGAGAGCCGGAGCGCGACGAGCCCCCCTCGACGTGACCCCCCCCGGGCACGATGAATCGCCCATGGGCCGCCTGATCGAGGGTCGCTGGTCGACCGAGTGGTACTCCCCGGACGAAGAGGGTCGCTTCCAGCGCGAGGCGACTCGCTTCCGCGATCGGATCGTCTCGGACGGGTCGACGCCGTACGCGCCCGACGCGGGCCGCTATCACCTCTACGTCTCCTACGCCTGCCCGTGGGCGCACCGGACGCTGGTGGTGCGCGCGCTCCGTGGGCTCGAGCGGGCCGTGAGCGTGAGCGTCGTCCACCCGATCATGACGGCGGACGGCTGGGGCTTCGACGCCGACCACCCGGACGCGGTCGGCCGCAAGCCCTTCCTGCGGGACGTCTATCTGGCCGCCCAGCCCGGCTACACCGGTCGCGTCACCGTCCCGGTGCTCTGGGACAAGCTGATCCGCGTCAATTACTCCTGCCGGTCGGCGACAACTATTCCTGCCGGTCGGGGCCTGGTGGATGCCGTCCGCGGCGATCTCGCGGTCGGCGTGTTCGATCATGGTCCGGCGGATCGCTCGCCGG
>JADLEQ010000028.1 GCA_020846005.1 Polyangiaceae bacterium | reverse complement strand
TGGCGTCGAGCCGGCGCCGAGGCCGCGCTCGCCCCGATGGCCATCACGCCGCGCGCAGGGTGCTCGCCGGCGAGACGCCCATCACCGAGTCGGCGTGCATCGCCATCAACCAGCCGGCGCGCGCACAATCCTGCTGAGGGCGTCCCTCCCGTTCCAGGCGACCGCAGACGCGAAGCTCGACACGAGCCGGGCCGCCATCGTCTTTCGCGCGCAGCAGTCGCTGGGCCTGAAGCTCGCGACCCTGGGCGGCCGGATGAGCGTCTACCTGTCGTCGCTCGGGGTGGACGTCTACGAGGAGGACCTCTTCTCGTGGGACGGCGTCGAGTACGAGGCGCCGCTCTTCCGCAACGATTTCAGCGTCGGGCTGAAGAACGCCGGCGCGGCGCTCCAGTGAGTGCCCGGGCCCGCGGCGCGACCGCGGGTGTGTGCTAAGAGGGAGGTCTTGGAGGACTCCATGAAGCGAATCTTCGGTGCGGCCCTCGCGATGGCGCTCGCGGGTGGGCTCGGTGCGGCGTGCAGCGGTCAGACGAGCGGGGGTACGGGCGGCGGGAGCGGCCCGGTCGCACAGGCGGAGTTCGTCCCCGCGCTGGTCGACGCCTTGTGCGACGGCCTCGCCGGGTGTTGCCAGCAGGCGGGCCACCCGTACGACTCCGCCAAGTGCCGGAGCGGCTTCGAGGCGTTCTACGGGGCGTTCCTGCCCTCCGGCCCTCAGGTGAAGTACGACGCCGCCGCGGCGGGCCGGTGCATCTCGGCCCTGCGCGGCGCCGCGGCGGGCTGCGGCATGGACGACGACTCATCGGACCAGGAGTGCGAGGCGGTGTTCGAGGGCTCGACGCCGCTCGGCGGCCCGTGCGAGTCGAGCGCGGACTGCGACCGACCGGCGGACGGAGCCCCGGTCGACTGTGTGGTGGAGGAAGACCCGGCGACCGGCGCATACACTGGCAAGTGCGCGCTCGACACCGACGAGACGGTCGCGCCCGGCGGCTCCTGCGAGTCGACCAGCGAATGCAAGACCCCGGCCGGCGCCGAGCGCGCGGAGTGCGACTTCGACTCTTCGGGCCAGGTCGGCACCTGCGTCGCGCTCACGCGCGGCAAGGCGGGCGACGCCTGTCGCCTCACGTGCACCCAGCAGGGGAGCTCCGGCTGGGCGTGCAGCGGCGGCAGCGGCTCCTCGGAGGCCACGGCGCTCTGTTACACCGACGACGGTGTGTGGTGCGCCGACAGCGGGACGTGCGAGGCGCTGACGCCGATCGGGGGCGCGTGCGGCTACCAGGACTGCGTCGCGGGCGCGTTCTGTGACGCGGGTCAGTGTGTCGCGCAGCGCCCCCCGGGCTCGGCGTGCCAGGACGACGACGAGTGCCAGGGTGGCTACTGCGCGGATACCGAGGTGTGCACGGCGTTCAAGGGGCCGGGCGACGCGTGCGTCGACTGGGACGAATGCGGGCCCGACGCCTACTGCGTGAATGACGTGTGCGAGGCCAGCTCCGGAGGCGGCTTCGTCTCCGCGGGGAGGTGCCAAGGGGAGATGCCATTCGGTCCGTGAGGATCCCCCACGGATCCTACCCCATCAACCCACGGGCAGGCCGTCGTCCAGCGAGCCGAAGCCCCAGAAGACGGGCTCCGGCACCAGTCGCACGCCGAAGCGATCCTCGACGGTCGCGCGTACCCGCCGCGCGAAGCGGACGACCTCGCGAGCCGTCGCGCCCTCGTGCGCGACCAGCGCGAGGGTGTGGCGCGTGGAGAGGCCCACGGCGCCGTCGCGGGCGCCGCGCGGGAGTCCGGCGCGCTCGATGAGCCACGCCGCCGGGAGCTTCACGCGGCCGTCGGGCTGGGGGTGGCGGGGCAGCGACGGGTCGGCGGCGCGCGACTCCACGGTGGCGAGCGTCGCCAGATCGACGACGGGGTTCGTGAAGAACGAGCCGCAGCTCCGCGAGTTCTCGTCCGCCCCGCCGGCGAGCATCGACTTCTGCCGGCGGAGCTCCTTCACCGCCTCGCGCACGTCGAGCAGCGTCGGCGCTGCCGCGCGGCCCCCGAGCGCGCGCGCGAGCTCCGCGTACGACGGCGCCTCGGGGGCGCGCCGCGGCAGCCGGAAGCGCACGCTCGTGACGACGAGCCGCCCCGGCTCGCGCTTGAAGCGGCTGTCCCGGTAGCCGAACCCGCACGCCTCGGCGTGGAGCTCGTGGACCGCTCCCGTCGACGGATCGATCGCGCGCACGCGCTCGATCGTCTGGCTCACCTCCTGCCCGTACGCGCCCACGTTCTGGACGGGCGTCGCCCCGGCCAGGCCCGGGATGCCGCTCAGACACTCGATGCCCGCGGCGCCGCGCTGGGCGGCCGCCGCGACGACACCGTCCCACGGCTCTCCGGCGCCGGCGTCGAGGCGCGCGGTGTCGGCCTCGTCGGTGAACGTGGCGCCTCGGAGCTCGAGCGACACGACGACGGCGTCCACGCCCTCGTCCGCGACCACGAGGTTCGAGCCGCCAGCGAGGACCAGGAGCGGCACGCCGCGCGCGTGCGCGAGCTCCGCGGCCGCCAACACGTCCGCCTCGCGGGCGCAGCGCACGAGCCAGCGCGCCGGACCGCCGACGCCGAGCGTGGTGCGCGGCGCGAGCGGGACGTGCTCGAGGACCCGGGTCACGCGGCCACCGTAGCGCCGCGCGCCGGCGCCGAGAACGAGCTGCCGCCTCGTGGCCGCGCGCGGCGGCTCAGCGCGTGCCCCTGCGGCAGGTGCGCACCCCCGGTTTCGGTCGGAGCGGCCCGCGGATGGGCGTCGGCGCTGGCGGCGCCTCGGACGGCCGCCGGCCGCCGCGCGCGCGCGCGCGGCAGCGCTCCACGAAGGCGCGCGCGCGCGGCGCGACGTAGACCGCCTCGAGGTCGAGGCCCGCGAGCGTCTCTCCGAGCGCGGTGGCGCGCTCGATTGGGCTCGCCGCAGCGTCGAGCAGGACGACCGCCCTGCCGCGCACCCGGCACGCGCCGCTGCGCGCGGCGCCGAGGAGCGCCTCGGTGCGCACCGCGAGGCCGAGTCGCGCCGCGGCGGCCTCGAGCTCCGCGAGCAGGCGAGCGGAGTCCACGGCCCGGATCGTACGCCTGCGCACCCGGCACGTCGCGGGGGGGCGTGGTTCGCCCGGCGGCCGGGCACTTCCGCGGGCGCCGGCCGCGTGGTAGGCCTCCGGCCGCGCGCGGGCTCCGAGCCGGCGGAGGTTGCCGATTCGAGCGCGCGCGGCGCGCGGCCCCGGCCCGGCGCGCGGCGCCAGGCGGCGCCCTCAGAGACTTCCCACCCGAAAGAGACCGAACGGATGACCTTCACGGAAGCCGCAGCCCTGGTGCTGCGCATGGTCGGCAAGCCCCTCCACTACAAAGAGATCACCGACGTAGCGATTGAGAAGAACCTGCTCTCCCACGTGGGCAAGAGCCCCGAGGTGACGATGGGCGCGCGCCTCGCGGCGCTGGTCAAGAAGGCGGAGAAGGACAACCCGCTGGTGCGCCTCAAGCCGGGCGTCTTCGCGCTCCGCGAGTGGGACCCGGCGACCATCCAGAAGGGCCTCGCGGACCGCACGCCGGCGCTCGATCGGATCGCGCAGAACCCCGCCTTCGCGATGGAGCCGGCGCCCGAGTCCGAGCCGACCCCTGGCGCTGCCGCAGAAGAAGAGGAAGAGGCATCCAGCCCGGACGAAGAGGAGCGCCGCCGCGCCAAGCTGGCCGCGACCGCGACCGCGATGTTCGCGCCGGAGGAGGACGACGACGAGCCGATCCTGGGCAGCGCGCCCGCCGATGAGGACGATGACGAGGGCGACGGAGGGCGGCGTAAGCGCGGGCGGCGCCGCCGGGGCCGCAGCGAGGATGGCCCGCGGTCAGGCGGTGACGATCTTCCAGGCTACACGGTGAGCGAGGCGCCGGCCGAGGTGATCGAGGCCGCGGCGGACGCCCCGCGCGAGCCCCGTGGGGACCGCGAGCGCGGCGATCGGGAGCGCGGGGACCGCGAGCGGGGCGACCGCGGCGAGCGGGATCGCGGGGAGCGGGATCGCGGCGAGCGAGATCGCGGCGAGCGGGATCGCGACCGCGGGGAGCGGGATCGCGGGGAGAGGGATCGCGGCGAGCGAGATCGTGACCGCGGGGAGCGGGATCGCGGTGAGCGGCGGGAGAGCCGCCCCGACGCCAAGCTCGACGACCTCTCCGGCGAGCCGCTCGCGGACGCGGCGGCGTCGCTGCTCGCGTCGTTCGACGCGAAGGCCGGCCCGGTGCCGATGGCACGCCTCGTCGAGGCGGCCCAGCGCCGCGGCCGCCTCGCCGGCGATCCGCAGCACGCGCAGGCGGCGATCTCGGCGGCGGTCCGGGCCGACAACCTGCGCCGCCAGGAGGCGGGGCAGCGCCCGCGGTTCCGCGCGGCCGCCGGCCGCGTCGCGCTGACGGACTGGTCCCTCGACGGTGACCTCGGGCGCCTCGAGCGCGAGGCGCAGGCCGCCGTCGAGCGGTATCGGGACGCCGCCTCTCGCGCGTTGCTGCGCAAGCTCCAGGAGCTCCCGCCGCGCGGGCTCGCCGAGCTGATGCTCCTGCTGCTCGAGCGCGGTGGGGCGACGGACGTGGCGGCGGTGCGGCGCCCGGGCGCCGGGAACGCGGAGCTCCACTTCGCGGCCCGGCTCCGCGGCAGCGGCGGGGACCAGCGCGTCGCCGTGGTGCTGCGGCGGGACGGCCGCGAGATCGGCCGCGAGCGTGTCGCGGAGCTGCGCGGCGGCCTCCACCACTACGGGCCGGCGCACGCGGGCTGGCTCGTCACGACCGGTCAGGTGCTGAGCGGCGCGCGCGAAGAGGCGGCGATCGTCGGCGCCGCGCCCGTCGCGCTCTTCGACGGCCTGGCGCTGGCGCGTCTCTGCGACGAGCGCAGCGTGGCGGTCGCCCACGTACGGATGGAGCTGCCGTTCCCCGATCTCGATCTCCTCGAGGCGCTGCGCGTCGGATGAGGCGCGGGCGCGGCTCACGCGCCGCCGCGCGGAGCGTCGCGGTGGCCGCCGCCGGGGCCGGGCTCGCGGCCGCGTGCGGAGGCCCTCCGCCCTCCCGGTTCCCGGACGCGGAGAGCGCGCTCGGGAGGTTGCGCGCGACGGCCGAGTGCAGCCGCGGCGTGCGCGCGGAGGCCAAGATCGACTACATCGGCGAGCGCGGGCGCGTGCGCGGTACGGTGCACTACCTCGCGGCGTCGCCCGAGAGCCTGCGGTTCGACGTCGTGAGCCCGTTCGGCGCGACCGTGGTGCGCCTCGCCTCGGACGGTGAGCGCTTCACGCTCCTCGACGCCCTGCAGAAGACCTTCCTCCACGGGCGCGCCTCCGCCTGCAACGTCGCTCGCTTCACGCAGCTCCCGGTGCCGCCGTTCGCGCTCGTCCAGCTCCTCCGAGGCGACGCGCCGGTGCTGGTGCACGCGCCCGCCTCGGCCTCGCTCGAGTGGGACGCGGGCGCCTACGCGGTCCGCATCCCGAGTCGCCACGCCGCGACGGAGCACCTCCGGCTCGTCCCGCACCCCGAGGACTGGGAGAAGCCCTGGGCCGAGCAGCGGGTGCGTCTGCTCCGGGTCCAGGTCGACCAGGCCGGCGTGGAGGCGTACCACGTCGAGCTCGCCGACCATTCCCCGGTCGAGACGGCGGCGGCGATCGTCGACGAGGAGGGCCTCGAGCCCGACGTGCCGCCGAGCGGGCCCGCGTGCCGCGCCGAGGTCCCTCGCTCGCTGCGGTTCGTGGTGCCGTGGAAGGAGCGCGACCTCGTGCTCAAGGCCACGGAGATCGAGCACAACCCGCCGCTGCTTCCCGGTACGTTCCGCGAGCGGCGTCCCGGCGGAGTCCGCGCGGTCGAGGCCGTCTGCACGGACTGAGCCGCGGCGCGCAGGCGGCGCGTCGGGCTGGCGCGCCGCGGCCGCGGCTGGCATCCTCCACGAGAGGATGAAGAAGAAGCGCGCCGCGCCGCCCCGTCGCCCCCCGGAGGCGGCGCCCGCCACGCAGCGCAACCCGCGCACGCGCGCCGCGGAGCCGGCGGCGGCGCCGCGGTCGACCGATCCTCCGCCGGCTCGCCGGGCCGAGCGGGCCGAACGGCCGGCGCCCTCGGCTCGCGGGCGCGGGACGGGCGGCCGCGAGTTCGCGCCGTGGAGGAGCGAGGAGCTGCCTCGGTTCGCCGGGGTGCCGACCTTCCTGCGGCTCCCCGAGATCCCGCCGGAGGGGAGCTCCGCGGTGGACGTGGTGCTCGTGGGCGCCCCGTTCGACGGCGGGACGAGCTTCCGTCCCGGCGCGCGCCTCGGCCCGCGCGCCGTGCGCGAGGCCTCCGCGTTGGCGCGACGCTTCTCGCCAGCGCTCGGGATCGACATCTTCGACGAGCTCGCCGTCGCCGACGCCGGCGACGTTCGCGTCAACCCGCACCAGCTCGACGAGGCGCTCGAGGCGATCGCCGTCCGCGCCGAGGCGATCGCGCGCTCGGGCGTCATCGGGGGCTGGGTCGGTGGCGACCAGACGATCACGCTCGGGGTGCTCCGCGGCCTGCAGCGCGCGAAGCTCCGGAGCGTCGGGCTCTTGCACATCGACGCGCACGACAACGCGGCCGGTCCGGCGTGGGGGTCACGGATCCACCACGGGAGCGTCATCCGCGTGGCCGTGGAGGAGGGGCTCGTGCGTCCCGAGCACACGCTCCAGGTGGGGCTGCGAGGACCCTGGTCCTCGGGCGACGAGCTCGACTTCTCGCTCAAGCAGGGCTTCGAGGTCGTCGACGTGGACGAGGTGCGATGGGATCTGCACGCGGCGATCCGGGCCGTCCGCAAGCTCGTGCGGACGGGGCCGATCTACGTCAGCGTCGACGTGACCGCGCTCGACCCCGCGTTCGCGCCCGGCGTGTCGCTCCCGCTGCCAGGCGGGATGACGACGTGGGAGCTCCAGCAGCTGCTGCGGGCGCTCGTCGGCGCCGACATCGTCGGCTTCGACGTAGTCGAGATCGCGCCGCCGTACGATCCGATCGGGCTCACGGCGCTCGTCGGCGTGACCGCGATCCAGGAGGTCTTGGCGGCGATCGCCGACACGCGGCGGAGCGCGCGCCCGGCGCCGAGCACCCAGGGCGACGCGCCGCGCCGCGGGCGCCGCCTCTCGCCGTGACGTCAGCTCCCGCCAGCGGCCTCATGTCCGCCGGGGGATCCCGGCCGCGTCGATCGTCACGGCGCCCGCCAGGGTGAGCTCGACGAGCGCGAGCTGCACGGCGCCGTGGGCGAGGCCGCTTCCCGTCGCGATGGCGTCCGCGTCCCGAGCGCCCCGGTCGAGCGCTGAGAGGACTCGGAGGCCGGCTTCGGTCGCCGCTCCCCGGGCGGGGTCCGGCAGCGTTCCCGGGGATCCGTCCCGGAGGATCCCGGCGAGGGCCTCCAGGACGTCGCTCGCCCGGGCCGCGACGCACGCACCCTCGCGCAGCTCGAGCACGCACCCCCGACCTCCCGCCGCCCAGGGCGCGTGCGGCACGGCGAAGACCGGGCGCCCGAGCTTTCGGGCGCAGCGCGCGGCGTGCCGCGCGCCGCTGTGGTCGCGGGCCTCTACGATCACGAGCGCGCTGGCGAGCGCCGCCAGCACGAGGTTACGCCGCAAGAAGGCGCCGCGCACCACGCCGTCGGCCGGCGAGCGAACGGACAAGTACCCGCCGCCGCAGCGCACGACCCGACGGAACAGCTCGGCGTTGACCGCGGGGAAGGGCCGCTCCCACCCGCCCGGGGCGACGATCGTCGTGGTGCCGCCGCCGGCCATCGCGCCCTCGTGCGCCGCGGTGTCGATCCCCTCGGCGCCGCCGCTGACGACGTGCAGGCCCTCGCGCGCGAGCGCGCGGCCGAGGTGTCGCGCGAACACCCGGCCGGCGAAGCTCGCGCGTCGGGCGCCGACGATGGCGACGGCCGGCCCCCCCGCGAGCGAGCCGTGCAGGTGGAGCCGTCGCGGCGCGCCGGCCACCCCGGCCAGTCGCGCCGGCAGCGACCGCCCCTCGAGCGGGGTCCCGAGCTCGGGGAACAGGGGCGGGGGCGCCGGCACGCCCACGGATCGTCCCCCGTCGGCCCGCGGTTGCGCGATACTACCGCCGATGCCGGCATCGCACGCGTGGGCGCGGGGGGCGGAGCGACCCATCCTCCTCGGGCACCGCGGCGCGCGACACGCCGCGCCCGAGAACACGATCGCCGCGTTCGAGCTCGCCCGGCGCGAGGGGGCCGACGGCGTGGAGCTGGACGTCCGCCTGACGGCGGACGACGCGGTCGTGGTGCTCCACGACCGCACCCTCGCGCGGGTCAGCGCCGGCCGCGACGGGCGCGACGTCGAGTCGCTCGGGCAGGACGAGCTCCAGCGCGTCGATGTCGGGCGAGGCGAGCGCGCGCCCGCCCTCGCCGACGTGCTCGCCTGGGCGCGGGCGTACGGCCAGCGGCTCAACATCGAGCTGAAGCGTGACGTGAGCCGCCCACGGCGGCTCGTGCGGCGGTGCCTCGAGCTCGTGGCGGGCCACCCGGACGCCTCGCGCACCCTGGTGTTCTCGTCGTTCGATCCGCGCCTGGTGGCGCTCTTGGCGCGGGGGGGCCCGGTGCCGGTGGCCTGGCTGGTACACGCGCGCCAGCGTGGGGTCGGCGGCGCGCCGGGGTTCCGCTGGTTGGGGGCGGCGGGCGTCCACCCCGAGCACTCCCTCGTCGGGTCGGCGTTCGTCGAGCGCGTGCACGCTCGGGGCGCCTTCCTCGGCACCTGGACGGTGAACGACCCGCAGGAGGCGCGGCGCCTGGCCCGGGTCGGTGTGGACACCGTGATCAGCGATCGCCCCGGGGCCCTGCTGCAGGCGCTCCAGGGTGGAGCGCGCCAGGCGCGCGGGTAGCGTGCGCTCGCCGGCGCCCGGCGGGCTTGCCGTTCGCCGTGCGGGACCGTAGAAGACCCGCCATGCGTTCGGCGGCGGTGTTCGTGGCGGCCTCGGTCGTCCTCGTGGCGGGGTGCGGCACCGGCACGCCAGAGATCCCCCCGGAGCTGCTCCAGCAGCCGGACGCCTCCGGGAGTGGGTACCCGGGGGGGCCTTACGGGCTGCAGGCCGGCGTGCTCGAGAACCTGACGTTCCCCGGGTGGCGAGATCCGGTGGAGGCCGCCTTCGATCCGGCCTCGCTGGAGACGCTCGCTTTCGCGGATTTCTACGATCCCTCCGGTGCGTCCGGGGCCCGCCTGCTCCTGGTCAACACCGCGGCGGTGTGGTGCCTCGCGTGCAAGGTAGAGCACGAGGAGCTCCCAGCGCTCGTCGAGGAGCGGCGCGCGGCGGGGCTGCGCGCGATTTCGCTCCTGTTCCAGGACGCCTCCGGCAAGCCCGCGTCGGCGGACAACCTCGCCGGGTGGGGCGAGACCTTCGAGACGAACTTCCCGCTGGGCCTCGACGCGGACTTCCTCCTGGAGCCCTACGCCGGGAGCAACGCGCAGCCGCTGAATCTCTTCGTCGATCCGCGGACGATGCAGATCCTCCGCTACTGGTACGGCGATCAGCGCTCCGAGATCTGGCCGTGGGTCGACGCTCGGCTGGCCGCGCCGTGAGCCGCCGGCTCCGCCCGGCGCTCGCGCTGGCGGTCGCTGCGGCCGCGGGTGGCGTCGCGCGACCGGTGGTCGCGCTCGAGCCGGGATCCGTCGGCGGCGCGCCCGTCCACGTCGACGTGACGGAGGCGTCGAGCCTGCTCTACAACGCAGACAACCGCGACACCTCGGCCGCGGACGTGTCGACGCTCGCGAACGACGGCTGGGCGCTCTGGTACAACCGCGTCACGCTGCGCGCGTCGTCCGGCGAGTGGCAGGCGGGCCTCCGTCTGGACAGCGCGCTCTTCCTCCTCCGGCCGAATCCGGTGCAAATCGGCCTCGATCTGGTGGAGCTGCGCGCGCGACCGCTGCCGCCCGGGGCGGTCTCCGATCCGGTGTTCTTCCGCCGCAAGGTCGACGCCGCAGGGCTCGAGCTCTCGAACCGCTACATCGACTGGGTGTACCCGGCGAAGTGGGACGTGGGGTGGACTTCGCGCGATCTCGAGCTCACGGCGGGCGATTTCAGCGCACAGCTCGGGCGTGGCTACGTGCTGAGCGTCCGCAAGCTGGATGAGCTGTCCAGCGACACCACCCTCCGCGGTGCTCGCGCGACCTACCGGGCGCGGCTCGGCCCCGAGCTGCGCCTGCGCGTCACCGGCCTCGGCGGTTCCGGCAACCCGCTCCGCATCGACGAGGCGAGCGGCCGCTACCTGGGCGTCGACTCGAGCGTGACGCCGAGCTGGCTCGCGGTGACCGAGGCCGGGATGCCGCGCGCGACCGAGACGGACTTCGCGCCCGACACGGGGGAGTGCGCCACGTTCGAGACGTGCACCTACGCTCCCGATCGCCTGGTCGCCGCCCAGATCGAGCTCGCCGCGCCCGCGTGGAAGCTCGGCACCCAGGGCTCGCTGCTCGTGCGGCAGGCGCCGCTGCAGCAGGATGTCGTGCGGAGCGCCGACCGCACGCTCACCGCCTCCCAGTCGCTCGAGCTCCCTCGGCTCGGGGAGCACCTGAGCGCGTACGCCGAGGCCGCGCTGCAGCGCCTCGAGCGCGGCGGCGAGCCCTCGCTCGCGGCCCGCGGCGGTCCATCCCTCGGGCACGCGCTCTACTTCTCCACGAGCGCCGTCGCGCGGCCGGTAGTGCTCACCTTCGAGGGGAAGCACCATCGGCGGTTCTTCCCGCTGCGCTCCAACGTGAAGCTCGCCCGCGCGAACGAGTTCGCGACCGTCGGCTACAACGCGCCGCCGACGACCGAGCCCCAGTGGGTCGACACCGCCTTCGAGGGGTACGACACCTGCGTCTCCGGTGGCCGGCTGCGCGGCGACCTGGAGGTCGGGGACGGCGCCGGGGTGTTCCTGTGGGCGGGTCGCTGGTCGACCTGGGCGGAGAGCGTCAGTAACGAGAGGTGCGAGATCCGTCGCGCGTTCGAGAACCGGGTGTGGGACGTGGCGAGCGGCCTGGAGCTCGAGGGGAGCGGCGGGCGGTCGCGTGCCAACGTCACGCTCGGCGGGCGCCTGGACGAGACGGCGCGCCCGCTCGCGGTCGAGGGCGGGGAGACGACGCTGTTCTACGCTGAGACCTACGCCCGCTACGACGTGATCCTCCCGCTCGGCGGAGCGCTGGCGCTGCAAAACCAGGGCGTGCACCGCCGGCGGCGGCAGACGGTCGGCAACGCGGACGCCCCGTGGGTCGAGGGCCAGCACCTCCTCGGGGTCGACTGGCGGTCCACGCTCTCCGTTGCGGGCGGCTTCGAGTACGACACGCGGCCGGGAGAGCCCGGCACCTATGTCAACGGTCAGGTCACGTGGCGACCGACGAGCGACTCCAGCGTCGGCGTCTTCGTCGGCCAGCGCCGCGGCGCGCTCCGCTGTGTCGGCGGCGTCTGTCGCGTGTTCCCGCCGTTCGAGGGCGCGCGGCTCGATCTCACCGCGCGCTTCTGAGCCGAGGGGGCGCCCTCACATCCAGCAGCCGAACTTCGTCCCGTAGATCGGGTTGGGAGCGATGTTCGGCGGCAGGCAGCGTTCGAAGAGCGGGCTCGTCGTCGGCGTGCCGACGGCGGCGCTCGCGCACTGCAGCAGCGGGCCTCCGGGCGAGTAGGGGCACTCTTGGTCCGTCGTGCAGCGGTGATCGAGGTCGACGCACACGCGCTCGAGCGTGCCGCTGAGCGTGAGGCAGAGGCCGTTCGCGCCGCAGTCTCCGTCCGCGCCGCACGGGGTGCAGGCGCCGCCGTCTCCCACGCACGCCCCGGCCTTGTGCGAGCACGTGGCGACGCCGAGCTCGGTGTCCGTGACCCCGCACAGCGACGCCGTCCCCCAGGGGCAGGCGTTCTCCAGGTTGGGATCGCAGACCACGGTGCAGATCTTCGCCCCGCCGGAGTCCCGGGCGCACACCTGACCCGGGTAGCCGGCGCAGTCGCCCTGCGTCTCGCAAGGCCGGCAGTAGTCGCGCTTCTCGCAGCGGTTCTCGCCGCCGATGGAGCCGGCGCCCTCGCGCGCCGGGGCGGCGACGCACGCGTACCCGAGCGCGCAGTCGGTGTCCGCGCTGCACGTCGCCAGGGTGCAGTAGTTGTCGGGATCGGTGGCGGCGCCTCCCGCGCACTCGAAGCCGCTGGCCGTGTCGCAGCCCTCGAGCTCGGGGCAGGCGGTGCCGTACTGCCCCGCGCCCCGCGGCGCGTCGTCGCCGACGCAGTGCCCGCGCGCCCCGGCGGTCGCGATCTCGCAGTGGCCCGCCGCCCCGCAGTCGGCGTGCGACCAGCACGGGAGCTGACACGTCCCCTCGACGCAGCGGTAGCCGCGCAGCGTGTCGCACTGCTCCTCCTCCGGCTTCGCCGGATCGCAGGCGGTGCCCTGGCCCGTCGAGCCGGAGGCCGCGTACGGGAGCTGGAAGCAGTGCGTGCCGGTGAGCGGCGTGCCGTCGGGGTTCTCGCGCACGGCGACCCCGCCGACGAGCGCCTCGTCCACGTAGACGCCTACGCAGTTGTAACCGGCGGGGCACTCCGCCTGGGTCGAGCAGGTCGGCCTGCAGTCGTTGGCGACGCAGGCGTGACCGGTGGCGCACTTCGTCACGTCGCACTTCGCGAGACAGCCCTCGGAGGTCGAGAGCCCCGTGCAGGTCGCCTCCCCTTCGTCCGGCGAGCACCCGGGGGCGTGCGCGGCGACGATGGCGACCAGGAAGATGGCGGGGAGCGCGCGGCGGAGGGCGCGGGCGAGACCAGGGACGAAGCGGGGCATGGGGAGTGGCTCTCTCTCGGTGGAAGCACCACCGCCCCGGGCTGACTTGACCCGCCCCGGGCGGTCGGAAAGACTCCCTTAGCACCCCGCGCCGGAGCCTCCCATGAACCGATTCGCCCTGCCGCTGATCCTCGCCTTCGGTCTCTCGCTCGGCGGCTGCTCCGGCGACGACGGCGGCGGGGCGGAGCGCGGCGACCCGTTCGACACCTCGCTCTCCACCACGCCGAGCGGCGGCCCCGATCCCGTCGGGCTCGGCGCCGACCCGTACCCCGCGGGGCCGTACGGGTTCAGTCAGTACTCGGTCATCCCGAACTTCCAGTTCCTCGGCTGGCGCGATCCCGCGGCCGGGGCCTACGACCCGGCTGCGCTCGAGGTCATCAAGCTGAGCGACTACTACGATCCGGACGGCGCGAAGGGGAGCCGGCTGCTGCACGTCAACCTCTCCGCGGTGTGGTGCGGCTACTGCCGGGCCGAGCACGCCGGCGGCGACTACATCACGCAGGACGGCCAGCAGCTCCACTATGAGCCCATCGAGGAGGAGGTCGACGCGCGCGCCCCCCGCGGCCTGCGCTATCTCGAGGCCCTCGTGCAGGACAGCGTCGGCGGCCCGGCGACCAAGGCGGATCTCGAGGGCTGGGCGAGCGAGTACGCGATGGGGCTCCCGTTCGTGCTCGACCCGAACGACAAGCTCGCCCAGGTCCGCGACAGCCTCGGGTCGTTCCCGACGAACTTCCTCATCACGACGCACGACATGAAGATCGTGCAGAAGATCGCCGGGGCGAACCCGGACGCGCTGTGGGACGCCGCCGATCAGTACCTCGCCCCGTGAGCCGCTGCGTCGCCGCGGGGGCGCGCACCAGCTACTGGGCGAGCGCCGCCTCGACGTCGCGATCGACCTCGTTCGCGCCGCTCGTCGTGTAGCCCTCGCGCTTGGCGACCACGCCGCCGTCCCGGCCGATCAGCACGCTGAACGGCGCGCTCGTCTTCGGGTTGTAGAGGCCGACCACGCGCGTCTCCGTGTCGAGCAGGATGGGGAAGGTCACCCCCAGGCGCGCGATCGTCGGCGCGACGCGCGCCAGGGTGTCCGGCCCGTCGATCGAGATGCCGAGGACGACGAAACCATCGCCCCGGTGGCGGCGGTAGAGGGCGTCGAGGTGGGGCATGGCCGCCAGGCAGGGGTCGCAGTGGGTCGCCCAGAAGTCGAGCAGGATCACGTCCTTCCCGAGGTGGTCCGCGAGGCGGACGGTGCCGCCCCCGAGCCGGTCGAGCTCGAAGTCCGGCGGGCGCGCTGCGGCCGGCGCGCTCGAGGCTCCGGGGGCGGGCGCGGCGCCGCAGGCGGCGAGGAGCAGGGAACCGAGGACCAAGAGCGCGCGGCGGGAAGCGTGAGCCACGGCGTCGAGTATAACTGGGGCGGTCCCCGCCGGCACCCGGCGGGATTGCATCGAAGGCGCGCTGGCGCCGTCGAACCATGGGCCCCGACCCTCGGGTGCCCGCCCCGGGCCTCCCGGGGCGCCCTCACCACGGAGCAGAGACGCAGATGTTCAAACATGACTTCAAGGGTTGGGCGGGGCCGGTCGTGCTCGCCCTCGCGGGCGCGGCGTTCACCGGGGGCTGCGGCGCGGCCGAGGACCCGACGAAGTGCGAGGCGAACATCGAGGCGAAGGCGGAGGCCTTCACCGCGTCCGTGGACGCGCTGGTCGAGGTCGCCGGGGAGATGAAGGGCAAGCTCGCGGTCGCCTGCAGCGCGATCGCGAAGGATCTCGGCGAGACGCCCAGCTACGAGGGCGACGGCAAGGACGTGACGGACGCCCAGCTCACCGCGGTGTGCGACCAGGCCTCCGCCGCGATCACGGCGTCGGCGAGCGCGAGCGGGACGGTGTCGTTCACTGTCGAGGGCGGCAAGTGCACCGTCAACGCCCAGGCCCAGTTCTCCTGCGAGGGGAGCTGCAACGCCGACGCGTCGTGCACCCCCGGGAGCGTCGAGGCGCGCTGCACGCCGGGCGAGCTCAGCGGCAAGTGCTCGGGGACCTGCGAGGCGAACGCCACGTGTCAGGGCTCCGCGACGGTCGCGGCGACCTGCGAGGGCACCTGCGCGGCGACCTGCGAGGGCGCGTGCGAGGGCACCGTCAGCGGCGAGTGCTCCGGCGGCTGCGAGGCCAGCTTCGAGGGCACCTGCGACGGCACCTGCGAGGGCACCTGCGACGGCCAGGCCGCCCAGGGCACCGCCGCGGGGAACTGCGCCGGCACCTGCGAAGGCAAGTGCACCGGCGGGCCCGCGCGCGGCACGTGCGCCGGCACCTGCACCGGGACGGCGAAGGGCGAGTGCCAGGGCACCTGCTCCGGGACCTGCACCGGCGAGTGCAAGATCACCGCGACCGGCGGCGTGCAATGCAGCGGGGAGGCGACCTGCAAGGGCGGCTGCTCGGTCGAGTACACCGAGCCGAAGTGCGAGGCGGAGCTCACGCCTCCCGAGTGCGAGCTCGACGCCGAGTGCAAGGCTGCGTGCAACGGCCAGGGCACGTTCGAGGCGGAGTGCACGCCTCCCAAGATCGTCGTGCAGGCTTCCGGCAACGCGACGCTGGCCACGACGCTCGAGGCGAACCTCCCGGCGGTGCTGGCCGTGTTCGAGCAGGCCGGGTTGGTGGCCAAGGCCGCTGGCTCCGTGGCGACGAACGCGGGCGGCGTCGCCGGCGAGATCACCGCGTCTACGGGCTGCGCGTTGTCGCTCGGCGCCGAGTTCACCGCCAAGGTCCAGGCGGCCGTGAGCGCGAGCGCCTCGGTGAGCGTCTCCGTCCAGGCGAGCGCCGACGTGAGCGGCAGCGCCTCCTCCGGCTGAGCCGCGCGGATCCCAGCGTCCGCCCCGTGCGCCGGCGCGTCCCGCGTCGGCGCACGTTCGTCCTCGCCCCGGGTGAGCGCCCGCCGGCGCGCTCCCCCGGGGGGCGCTCGACAGCCGCACGCGCCTCGGTCAGGCTCCGCTGCGCCGAGCGGCCCCGCGCCGTCGGCGCTCCGGAGCCCCCGCATGAAGCTCGCCCACCTCGCCGCAGCCGGCCTCGCCCCCCTCCTCGTGTCGTCTTGCTCGCCGGGCGTCCCGGGCGCGCACGGCCAGCGCCCCTCGGGCCAAAGCGGCCTCATGGGTCAGACGTACGCCGGCAAGAACGCCTGCAACCCGGCGAACCATCTCCGCCCGTTCATCCTCGAGTGGGACGCGACGGACCTGTCGAGCTTTGAGAGCCTCGCGGCGCGCGACGTGGTCGTCGTGAAGTACGAGGGGTGCACGCTCACCGTGCTCGAGGCGTGTCGTAACGAGAGCGTCTCGGGATCGCTCGGGGCGTATCTCCCCGTCGAGTGGACGAGCGGCTCCCTCGAGAAGCTCGAGATCGCCGACGAGGGCGAGCTCCACGCCAAGCTGCCGCTCGGCGCCGCCACGCTCGGCGGGCGGGTCTCGGCCGGCGAGCGCTTCCGCATGGAGTACTACGTCGCCGGCACGCGGACCGCGTCACGCCCCGCGGTGTATCGTGGGGACCTCGATCGGGTGCCGGGCTGCGCCGGGGCGACGCACTTCGTCCACGCGTACAACCTGGGCGCGTTCGCGCTCGGGAGCGCGTCGGAGGTAGAGGGCTCGGCCGAGGGGAGCGTCTACGGCTTCGGCGCGGGCGCCAGCCGGAAGACGAGCGTCCACGCCGACAAGCAAGGCGGCGAGCTCTCGAAGTGCAAGGCCGAGTCCGCCACCGAGGTCGAGGGGTGCAAGGTGCCGATCCGGCTGACGCTGCGCCCGATCGCGAACGGCGAGAACCCGGAGCGGGCGCAGCTCGAGACGCCGGACACTCCGGAGTCGACGGCCGCCGCAGCGCTCGTCGATCGCAAGGTCGAGATGACCGCGGAGGCGCGCGCCCACTGGGACGCCGCCATCCAGAAGCAGGCCGCCAAGGACGGCAAGGCGTGCCTCCAGGAACTCGACGCCCACGACCGGCTGGACCCGACCCACCAGTCCACCAATCCAAGGGGGGGCATGGGCTACCTCCGCGCGCAGTGCCTGATGCTCGCCGGCCAGTGCGACGCCGGCAAGGAGCTCGCCCGCAAGGTCGCCGAGGGCGCTGGAGGGTTCGAAGGGCCCGAGCGCGTGGAGAAGTTCGTCGACGCGCTGGTGATGATGTACTGCCAGGGCAAGATGAGCGATCGGGACACCATCCTCCGCGCGCTCAAGGATCTTCAGGACGGCGCCTACATGGCGAAGAAGCCGGTCGCCTTCTGCCAGGCGGCGTACGCGACCGTGCAGCGCCTCCGCGGCAAGGTGAAGCCGAAGGACGAAGACGACGCCCAGATCGTCAACCTGGACCGGAACCTCTACCAGCTCGCCGCGAGCTGCTTCGGGCGCGCGGAGGACTGCGCGACAGCGTATCGCGTGTACGAAGAGGGCTACCCGCTGATCAACGCCGACAAGCTCGACGCGGCGACGAAGCAGAAGATCATCCGCGGCGCCTTCGAGTCGAGCGTGCCCAAGTGCAAGGGCAAGTAGCGCCGCGCGTCGCGCTCCTCGCCGCGGCGCTCCTCGCGGCGTGCGGTCGCGGGGGCCAGGCGCCGGCGTCGCCGGGGTGCCCGTCGGGCGCGGTCGGGGAGCCGCCCGTGGCCGCGGCACGCGGCGCGTGCGTGTGTCCTTGCCCGTGCGCTGCGGGCGAGGGGCGGAGCGACGCCGGCCCGCCGCCCGCCGCCGAGGACCTCGGTGAGCGGGTCGCCGCCGCGCACCGCAAGATGATGCACTCCGACGGCGAGGGCTGCCTCGCCGAGCTCTCCGCCGTAGGCCAGCGTGATCCACGCCTGCTCGGGCGCCTCGCCGTGACGCACGGGCAGTGCGAGATGCTCGCGGGGCGCTGCCAGGCGGGCAAGGAGCGCGTCGCGGCGTGGTACGTCGCCGAGGCGGCGATGGGCCGCGAGCGCGCCGCCGAGCTGGCCGAGCAGCTCGCGGCGCTCCGATGCCGGGGTGGGGACGCGACGGAGCGCGACGAGCTGCTCGGGGCGCTGCAGGGCCTGTCGGACGGCGCCTACCTCGAGGCGAGGTCCGCCGCGCACTGCCGGGAGCGCCTCATCGCGATCGAGCGCCTCGCCCCGCGCGTGGCGCCGCGCGGCCCGGACGACACGCGGCTCACGGGGGGCCTGCAGGCGCTCTTCCACACGGCGGCGGCCTGCTACGTGCGCGCCGGCGACTGCGCCTCCGCGCGGGAGGCCTACCGGCGCCACTACCCGAAGGGGGCGCTCGAGGCGCTCCCCGACGAGGCGCAGCGCGAGCGCGTGGTGCGGGACTCGTTCGCGTCTTCCTTCGAGCGCTGCCGCTGATCGACGGGCTCGCGGCGTCTTCGCGGGGCGCCCTCCGCTCAGAGCTGCTGCCGGTACCAGAGCACGTAGAGGAGTTGGAGGTTGCAGCCCGAGCAGAAGAACTCGGGATCGCTCGGGAGCGCCACGCGTCCATCGATCCGGTGGTGGAGCACGCCCGGGCCGCAGCGCTCCTCGGCGCAAGCTCCCGCGACGCACACTGGGGCGCTGGTGCAAGCGGGCGCGCACGGCTCGTCGTGCACGTGCGACAGGCACCACTCGCCGGAGAGATCTCGATCCACCCAATCGAGCACCGAGTCGGCCTCCTCCAGGAAGCGCGGCTCACCCGTCGACTCGAAGAGGAGGAGGAGCGAGAACATCAGGTAGTTGTGGGCGGAGAGCGTCGAGTAGTCGCGCGTCTTCGCCCCCATCTCCACGGCCGAATACTCCGTGTAGTAGTGGGCGGGGGACTCCGCGAGGCGGAGCGGCTGGATCGCCGCGTGGAGCTGGCTCGCGCGGTCGCGGTAAGCCGGGTCGCCCGTGAGCTGGTACAGGCGCGACTCGAGCAGCGTCATGGCGACGTTCGGGTAGAGGTCGAGGCGGGGTTCCCCGGGCGCGAAGGCGAAGTGCGCGCCCGTCCACGCCTCGCGGACGGTGGCCGCCTCGAGGGCCTTCGCGAACTCCACGTGCTCCTCGCGGTGCTCGCCGCCGACCAGGTGAGCGTGCTGGAGCGCGACCAGCCCCACCAGCGCGGTGATCGACGTGGGACCGTACGTGCGGAACGCCCAGCTCTCCACCGGGACGGACGCGAGGTAGTGGCCGAGCGCCGCCGCGAGCGTCTGCAGCTTCTTCAGGAAGACCTCGAGCGCCTCGACGTCCCCGAGGTCGCCGGTGGCGGCGGCGTGCTCGATCAGGCCGAGCGCGCTCATCGCGAGCTCGTTCACGTCCCCGTTGACGAAGTCCGCCGAGTCGATGAGCGTGCGCGCGCGGGCCCGCGCCGCGGCCGCTCGGCCCCCCCACGGCTCGGCCCGCCCGCCGGCGACCAGGCGCGAGGACGCGGCGAGCCCGTAGAACGGCGCGTCGCCGTAGTCCTCCAGCCAGTCGCCCTCCACGACGGTGAAGCCGTCCGCGCTCGAGGCCACGCGATCGAAGAGCGCCTGGTGTCGGAACGCCGGCGCACGCTCCGCTGGAGTCGGCGCGGCCTCGGACGAGCACCCGACCCCGAGGGCGAGCGCCAGGGCGACCTGGAGCGGGGACCGCATCTGGTGAGGATAGCGCAGGTCGGCCGGGCCCCGGGGCTCCGGTTGACACGCCCGGGCCCGGGCCGTACCTCCCCGCCGCCATGAGCGAGCCCCGCAGCGCCAGCCGCGCGATCGGTCCGGAAGACCCCGTCCCCCAGGTCGAGCACGTCGTGCTCGTGATGAGCGGGAAGGGGGGCGTCGGCAAGAGCACCGTCGCCGCGAACCTGGCGCTCGCCCTCGCGCGCGCGGGGCACCGGGTGGGTCTGCTCGACGCCGACATGTACGGCCCGAGCGTCCCGACGATGCTCGGCGTCACGGGGCGGCCGTCGAGCGACGGCCAGTCGATCGATCCGCTCGAGCGCTTCGGCCTCAAGCTGATGAGCATCGGCTTCCTCCTCGAGGATCCGCGGGCGGCCATCGTGTGGCGTGGCCCGATGCTCCACGGCGCGCTCGTCCAGTTCCTGAAGGACGTGCGCTGGGGCGAGCTCGACTATCTGGTCCTCGACCTCCCGCCTGGCACCGGGGACGTAGCGCTCACGCTCGCGCAGAAGGTGTCCGTCTCCGGCGCGGTGATGGTGACGACCCCGCAGGAGGTCGCGCTAGCCGACGTCTTCAAGTCGGTCAGCATGTGCGAGAAGGTCGGTATCCGCCTGCTCGGCGTGGTCGAGAACCAGAGCTGGTTCGAGTGCGAGCACGGCACGCGCTACCCGATCTTCGGCGAGGGTGGCGGCGCCAAGGTCGCGGAGGCGGCGGGCGCCCCGCTGCTCGGCCAGGTGCCGATCTACCCCGCGATCCGCGAGTGGGGGGACGCCGGGATCCCCGTCGTGCAGGCGGCCCCTGGCTCGCCGCCCGCGCTCGCCTTCACGGCCATCGCCGAGGCGCTGGTCGCGCGGCTCGGAGGGCCCGACGCGGGCGTCGAGGGCCTCACGATCGATCGGAGCGGAGGCGTCAATCGCAGGCTCCCCGTCGCCCGCTGAGGGCGGAGCGCCGGTGCGCGGCCGGGCGATCCGCGGCCTCGCTCGCTGCCAGCCCGCCGACGCGGGGCGCCCGGCGGCGGCTCCCCCGCGACGGCCTCCGCAGCCATGGCCCGCGGCGCGCGGTTGGCGGCGAAGCCGCGGCGGGATATAGCTCGTGCCTCGCGCGCCGAGCCTCACCATGAACGTCACCAGCTCCGAACCGAGCGACCAGGCGTCCGCAACGCCGGCCTCGTCGATCGATCCCGCTCCCCGAGCCGAGAGCCCGGGTGTGGAGGCTCCCGCAGCGGGCGCCGAAGGCGCCGCAGGCGAGGCCGAGGCGTCCGCGCCTGGCGACGCCGCCGCGCACGGAGCCGCCGAGGGCGACGCTGCCGACGGCGACGCTGCCGACGGCGACGCTGCCGGGAGTGACGCCGCCGACGGCGATGCGGCCGAGGCAGACGGCGCCACGCCCGCCGACGGCGAGAAGCGCAAGCGCAAGCGCAGGAGGAAGAAGAAGGGCGCCGTCGCCGCCGCCGGGCCCGAGGGCGCCGCGCCCGCCGCGGAGGAGGCGCAGGGCGCGCGTCCGGAGCGCGACCGGCGTCCTGCGCGTGAGCGGGGCCACCGCGCACGGCCCTCGACGGATCAGGCGCCGTTCCACGTGGGCGAGGACGTGTTCGGCAAGGTCACCGCCGTGCTCGATCACGCGATCATGGTCGATCTGTCCGGCAAGGCGCTCGCGATCTTCGATCGGGGCGAGATGGCGGCCGACGACGAGGTGCCGAGCCCGGGGGACCGCTTCGTCGCGCGCGTCCACACCGATGGCCTGCGCGGAGGGCTTGTGGTGCTCACGCGCCAGCCGCTCCGTGAAGAGGACGCGAAGCCGCGCGTCGAGGCGGCGGCCAGGGAGGGCACGCGCGTCCACGGGTTGATCACCGGCGTGATCCGCGGCGGCGTCGAGGTCGATCTCGACGGTCTGCGGGCGTTCGCGCCGGCGTCCGGCATGGATCTCCACCCCGGGACGGCGAACCTCGCCGCTTCGATCGGGCAGCGCCTCGAGTTCGAGGTGGTGAAATACGAGGGCAAGGGCCGCGACATCGTCGTCTCGCGCCGGGCCATGCTCGAGGAGGAGGCCCGCGCGAGGCGCCAGCAGGCGCTCGCGCTGCTCGAGGTGGGCCAGGTGCACCCGGGCGTCGTGCGTTCCGTGATGGAATGGGGCGTGTTCGTCGCCATCCCGGCGGCGGCCGGCATCGAGGGGCTCATCCCGCCGCCGGAGGCGAGCCACGATCCACGCGCGCACCTCGGCGATCTGTTCCGGGTGGGCGAGGAGATCGAGGTGAAGGTCCTCGAGATCGACGACCGCGGCAAGATTTGGCTCTCGCGCAAGGCGCTGCAGGAGGATCCCTGGGCCGAGGCGCGGGCGCGCTACGCGCCCGGCTCGCGGCACACCGGCAAGGTGACCCGGGTCGAGCCGTTCGGCGTTTTCGTCGAGGTGGAGGCGGGCGTCGAGGGGTTGCTGCACGTCCTCGACGCCGGCCTGGAGAAGTCCGCCTCCCTCGAGAAGGCGTACCCGGTGGGGCAAGAGGTACCGGTCGTCGTCGGGACCTTCGACGCGAGGCAGAAGCGCCTCGCGCTGCACGCCGCGCCTCCAGCGAGTCGGGCGGACGAGGCCCCGCAGAAGGTCGCGCGAGGCCAGGGCGTGAAGGTGGAGATCACGAAGGCGGAGCCGGCCGGGCTGGTCGTCCGCCTGCTCGGCGTGACCGGTCGCAGCGCGCGCGGCTTCATCCCCGCCGGGCAGACGGGCACGGCGCGAGGCACCGATCTTCGCAAGGCCTTCAAGCCCGGCTCCGTCCTCGAGGCGAAGATCCTCGAGGTGGATCCGCGTCGCGGCGAGCCGAAGCTCAGCGTGAAGGACTTCAAGGTGGACGAGGAGCGGCGCGCCCACAAGGAGTACCGGTCGAAGCTCGCCGCGGAGGGCGGCTTCGGCACGCTGGGCGACCTGCTCGCCGCCAAGCTCCGCGGCACGCCGCCGGCCTGAGCGGGCCTCCCCTGCGGCGCGGCGGCGGGGGTGGGCGGCTCAGAGCGAGTCGCCCAGGCGGCACTGCTCGGCCTTCACCACCCAGGCCACGCCGTCGTTCGACCACGGCTGCCCGAGGTCCCAGCGGACCCGGGAGTCCAGCTTGCCGAGCGGGCGGACCTTGCAGGTGGCGACGAAGCGCGCCTGCTTCTTCATCTCGACGACCCCGGGGGGCTCCCGGTGCAGGCGGAGCGCCAGGGTCGGCTCCGCCCACAGCCCCGCGATCATGATGAGCTTGTTGTCGGACGAAGTCCGATACGGCTGGATCACGTTCGCCTTGTTGTCGTCCGCCGGGGCGCCGGGCGGTGGTGGCCAACGCTCTTTGTCGGTCTTGTACTCGCAGCGATGACCCTCGAGCTCGCGGTCGCTCGCGCACGCGAGGCGCCCCTGATCTGCGGTGATGAGCGTCACGGAGACCTCGCCGGGCGCGCCGCGCTCGAACACCTCGAAGTTGGTGGGCGGTGGCTCCTTGGCGCGGAACGCCTTCACGAACGGCTCGCAGCGCGTCAGGACCAGCAGCCCGATGATGCCCGCCGCCACCAGCAGCCTGCCCCCGGTGACCTCCAGCCCGTCGTCGCTCCCCGACCGGCCAGCGCCGGCCTCCGCGGCGAGGGCGGCGAGGCGCGCGCGCTCCAACCGGCGCCTGCGGGCTCGGGCGCGGCGACGCCGCTCGTACTCTTCGTCTTCGTCCTCGTCGTCGTCCTCGTCGTCGTCCTCGCCATCGTCGCGGTCGTTCGCTGCGGCGAGGGCCTCGTCCTGGTCGTCCTCGCGCGTGTCCACGTCGCGCTCGTCGCTGGTTCGGGTTCGGTCGGGCCGACGCTTCATCGCGCGGGGGAGATAGCAGACGGAGGGCGGCCCGGGAACCCATCGCCGGCCGCTGGGTCGGCGGGGCGCGGCCTTCCCTCGAGGGTGCGGTATCCTGCGGCCCCATGGCGCGCGAGCCCCTCTGGCGGTTCGTGGCCGATCGCTACGATCGGCGCGGTCTGCTCGCGCTCGCGCTGCTCGTGACCGTGGGCGGCGCGGTCGGCTACCGGTGGAGCGATCTGCTCGACGCCAACGCCGGGGTCGACCTCTTGCTGGCGGGCACGTGGGCGTTCATGGCGGCCGCCATCGCGTGGGACGCCTCGTGGGAGCGGGATCTCCCCCTCCTGGCGGCGGGCCTGGCCGGGGGGGCGCTCATCGAGACGTGGGGGACGGTCACCTCGCTGTGGACCTACTTCACCGCGGAGCGTCCCCCGCTCTGGATCCTCCCGGCGTGGCCCATCGCCGCGCTCGTGGTGGAGCGGATCGCGCTCGTCCTCGGGCACCTCGCGCCGGCGTCGCCCGGCCGCCCGGAGCGCCGCGTCGGCGGTTGGGTGGCGGCGTACTGGATCCTGCTCCCGTCCTTCGTGGCGTGGATGACCTGGTTCGCGTGGCACACCGTCGGGACGCCGGCGACCCAGCTCGTGATCGGCGTGATGGTGTTCGTGCTCGTCCGGGTGCGCGACCCGCGGGCCGACGTGCTGCGCTTCGTGGGGGGTGCGCTCCTCGGCGTGGCGCTCGAGTACTGGGGTACCAGCCGGCAGTGCTGGACGTACTACACGCACGAGGTGCCACCCGCGGTCGCCGTGGTGGCGCACGGCTTCGCGGGGGTCGCCTTCGCCCGCGCAGCCGAGCGAGCCCGCGCGTGGCTCGGCTGGTCGCGCGCGCCCCACGCGATCGCGGCCCCGAACCCATGAGCGCGCCCGGCCCGGCCGAGCGTGCGGCGACCCCTCCGCGACGGTTCGTCGTCGCCACGGCCGGTCACGTCGACCACGGCAAGACGACGCTCGTCCGAGCGCTCACGGGGACGGACACCGACCGCCTCCCGGAGGAGAAGCGGCGCGGCATCAGCATCGAGCTCGGGTTCGCAGAGCTCCCGGGCACGGGCATCAGCTTCATCGACGTCCCGGGGCACCGGAAGCTCGTGCACACGATGATCGCCGGCATGGGCGGGGTAGAGCTCGTCGTGCTCGTCGTCGCGGCCGACGATGGCGTGATGCCGCAGACCCGAGAGCACTTGGCCGTGGCGTCGTTGCTCGGCCTCCGTCGCGTGCTCCTCGTGCTGTCGAAGACCGATCTGGTCGACGCCGAGACGACCGCGCTCGCGGAGCTCGACGCGCGCGAGGCCGTCGCCGCGCTCGGCCTGGAGATCGTCGGCGTGGTGGCGACCGCCGCGCCGTCGGGTGCCGGCGTGCCGGAGGTCGCGGCGTGCCTGGGCGAGCTCGTCTCTGGGGCGGAGGCGCGGGGCGACTCCGCGCGCACGTGGCTCGCCGTCGACCGCGTCTTCACCGTCCGTGGTACGGGGACGGTCGTCACCGGCACGCTCGCGCGCGGGCGCCTCGCCGTCGGTGATGAGGTGTTCCTCGCGGGCTCGAGCGGGCTCATCGCGTCGTCGTGTCGTGGGCTGGAGGTGCACGGCCGCGCGGTCACCTCGGTCGTCGCGCCCGCGCGTGTCGCCGTGAACCTGGCGCGGCTGGCGATCAGTGACGCGGGCCGCGGAGACGTGCTCACCCGTGACCCGGAGCTGCCCATCACTTCGCGGATCGACGTGGCGCTGCGCGCGCTGCCGGACGCGGTCGGCTCGCTCGGGGACGGCGCCGCCGTGACGCTCCACCTCGGCACCGGGCGCGTCGGCGCGCGCGTCGTCCGCCTCGGCGAGGGGACGGCGCACCTCACGCTCGAGCACCCGATCCCGTGCGAGGGCGGGGTGGGGTTCGTGGTGCGCGGCTTCACCGCCACGCGCGAGCGGGGGCAGGTGCTCGGTGGCGGGATGGTGCTCGACGCGGGCGCGGAGCGAGTCCCGCCGGCGTCCCACGCCGCGGCGCGCGCGCTCCGCGTGGCGTCGCTCGAGGCGCTGCGGGGGGGCGCGGTGGCGGAGGCGCTCGAGGGGCTCGTCCGCGCGGTGTCCCCTCGCGCGCTCGCCGCGGCGACGCTCGAGCGGCGGCTCGGGCTGGAGCCCGGGGCAGTGCATCGCCAGCTCGCCGGCAAACGCCCTCGCCCGACGTGCGTCGCGCTGGGCGAGGGCGAGGGGTTCGCCGCCGCGGAGGGCGTGGCCCGCCTCGTCGAGCTGGCGGTCGAGCGCGTGGTCGCGCATCACCGGACGGCGCCGGAGGAGGCGGGCCTCCCCCTCGAGACGCTCCGCTCGTGGCTCGCGCGGCGCGCCGGGCGGGACGTGGGCGAGCTCTGCGTGCGCCGGGCGGAGCGCGAGCGGCGCCTCTACGTGGACACGCGGGCTGGCGTCGTCGCCACCCCCGTCTTCCTGGCGAGCGCGAGCCCGGCGGCGCGCGCGCTCGAGGCGCGGCTCGGCGCTGCGCTCGCCTCGGTCGGGCTCGAGGGCACGCTCGAGAGCCGGCTCGCGAGCGAGCTCGGCGAGTCGGAGGCCGGGCTCCAGGCGGCGCTCCAGCGCCTCTCGTCCGCGGGCCGCGCGCGGCGCCTCGGAGGGCTATGGTTCGACGAATTGGCGCTGGACTCCCTGCGCGCACGTGTCGGCGATCACCTGGCGCGCGCCGCTCGGCTGAGCGTGGCGGACTTCAAGGAGCTGGCCGGAGTCAGCCGCAAGCAGGCGATCCCGCTGCTCGAGCAGCTCGACCGCGAAGGGACGACGCGCCGGCAAGGCGACGACCGCATCGTCGGCGCCGGGCGGCGCAGGTGAGCGCCGCCGAGGCTCGAGGCCCTCGGCGGCGCGCTCAGCGCACCGGCACGCCCCAGATGTCGCGCGCGTAGTTCCGGATGCTCTCATCGCTGGAGAAGCGCCCCGACCGCGCGACGTTCAGGATGGAGCGGCGTGTCCAGCTCGCCGAGTCGTGCCACGCGGCCTCCACGCTCCTCTGGCAGGCGGCGTAGCTGCGGAAGTCGGCGAGGACGAGGTACGGATCGCCGCGGTCGAGCAGGGAGTCCACGATGGGTCGGAACAGCGCGGGGTCGTCGCGGCTGAACGCTCCGCTCGCGATGGCGTCGAGCGCCGATCGGAGCTCCGGCTCGCCGAGGTAGTGGCTCCGCGGGTCGTAGCCGCGCTCCCGGAGGCGATGCACCTCGTCCACATCGAGCCCGAAGGCGAAGAAGTTCTCGTGCCCCACCGCCTCGGCCAGCTCGACGTTGGCGCCGTCGAGCGTCCCGAGGGTGAGCGCGCCGTTTAGCGCGAACTTCATGTTCCCCGTGCCGCTGGCCTCGGTACCAGCGGTGGAGATCTGCTCGGAGACGTCGCTCGCGGGGATGATGAGCTCCGCCCAGCTCACGCCATAGTTGGGGACGAACACCACGCGGAGGTGCTCGCGCACCGCCGGATCTTCGTCGATGGTGCGGGCGACGCGGCCGATCAGGTGGACCACGAGCTTCGCCATCGCGTAGCCCGGCGCGGCCTTGCCCGCGAAGAGGAACGTGCGCGGCGCGAGGTCCCGTGGCGGCGCCTCGCGGTACCTCTGCCAAAGGCTCACGACGTGCAGCGCATTCAGGAGCTGGCGCTTGTACTCATGGATGCGCTTCACGTGCGAGGCGAGCAGGTGGTCTGGCTCGAGCACGATGCCCCAGCGCCGGCGCAGCTCCGCTGCCAGTCGCAGCTTTCGCGCGCGCTTCATCTCGCGCCACGCGCGGTGGAGCTCGGGATCGTCCGCCAGGGGCTCGAGCGCGGCGAGGTGGGTGAGATCGGACTCCCAGCCTCGTCCGATGCGGTCGTGCAGGATCTTCGCCAGCTCCGGGTTGCACCCGAGCAGCCACCGGCGCGGCGTGACCCCGTTCGTCACGTTGCCGAGCTTGCCGGGCATGAGCGCGTCGAAGTCCGCGAACACGTGCTCGCGCAGCAGGCGGGAGTGGAGCTCGGAGACGCCGTTCACCCGCGACGAGCCCACGATCGCCAGGTGGGCCATCCGGACCTTCTTCTCGTCGCCCTCCTCGATGAGGCTCACGCGGCGGAGCAGGGCGTCGTCCGTCGGGCGCCGCCGGCGCACGTCATCGAGGAAGCGCTGGTTGATCTCGTACACGATCTGCAGGTGCCGGGGCAGCACCTGCTCGAAGAGCCATGCGGGCCAGCGCTCGAGGGCCTCGGGCAGGATGGTGTGGTTCGTGTAGGCGAAACAGCGCTGGGTGATCGACCAGGCCTCGTCCCACCGGAGCTTGTGGTGGTCGAGCAGGAGGCGCATCAGCTCGGGCACCGCGAGGGCCGGGTGGGTGTCGTTGAGGTGGAAGACCGCGTGGTCGGGCAGGTTCCTCAGATCGGGGTGCGCGACGAGGTGGCGGCGCACCACGTCCTGGAGCGTCGCCGAGACGAGGAAGTACTCCTGCTCGAGCCGGAGCCGCTTGCCGGCGAGCTGCTCGTCGTTTGGATAGAGGACGCGCGTGATGTTCTCGCTCTCGCTCTTCTCCTGGACGGCCTGCACGTAGTCGCCCTGGTGGAAGCGCCCGAGCTCGAACTCGCGGGTCGCCTTGGCGCTCCACAGGCGGAGGGTGTTCACCACGCCGTTGCCGTGCCCGGGCACGGGGACGTCGTA
This sequence comes from Polyangiaceae bacterium, assembly GCA_020846005.1. Lineage (GTDB taxonomy): Bacteria > Myxococcota_A > Polyangia > Polyangiales > Polyangiaceae > JADLEQ01. Next base: position 118,558 of record JADLEQ010000028.1, on the reverse strand, counting down.
CGCCATGGCGTTCACCTCGCGGGCGTCGACCCACTCGTACTCTGGCCTGCCTCCGGGGCCGGTGTAGTGGATCACCCGCCCGCCGAAGCGCACGCAGTAGAGCCGCTCCGGGCGCGCCACCTCCCAGACGTTGCCGTGCTGGAGCCACTGGTCGGGCCGCTCGAGCTGGGCCCCGCGCACCAGGTCCTGCTGGAAGATCCCGTACTCGTACCGCAGGCCGTACCCCATGCCGGCGATCCCCAGCGTCGCCATCGACTCCAGGTAGCAGGCCGACAGCCGGCCGAGGCCACCGTTGCCCAGCCCCGCGTCCGGCTCCTCGCCGAGGACGTCGTCGAGCTCGAGCCCGACGTCTGCCAGCGCGTCGCGCATCGCGTCGCGGACGCCGAGCGCGAGGAGCGACTCCTCGAGCAGCCGCCCCATCAGGAACTCCATGCTGAGCCAGTACACCCGCTTCGGCTGCTCGCGGTCGTACTGGCGCATCGTCCGCGTCCACCGCTCGAAGAGCCGATCCCGCACGGCGCGCGCGGCGCTCCAGAAGACATCGAGCGACGTCGCGTCGCCGGGGTGCTTGCCGCGGGTGTGCAGCACGTGGCCGAGCAGGCTCTCCCGCAGCGAGTCCGCGTCGAGCCCGAGGGCGTGGCTGGGGAGCGGCGCGTGGGTCCGGAGGGGCATGGGGCGCGCAGCATACTCTGGCGCGCGCGGGCGAGCCGCCGCCACGCGGGCCCCGGCGCAGGTAGCCGGGATCGTGTAGGCTCGGCACCGTGGCAGAAGACGTGTTCGGCATCGTCGGGACCTTGCAGGCCGGCGCCTTCGCCGTCGAGGCCGTCGTCGCCGAGGGGGGCTTCGCCGTCGTCTACCGCGCGCACCACCACGCGTTCCGGGCGCCCGTCGCGCTGAAGTGCCTGAAGGTCCCCGCGTCGCTCGCCGGCGGAGCGCAGACGGAGTTCCTCGAGCGGTTTCGCGAGGAGGCAGAGCTGCTGTTCCGCCTCTCCGCCTCGATCTCCGAGGTGGTGCGGCCGCTGCACGTCGGCACGCTGGAGAGCCCGAAGGTGGCCTTCGTGCCGTTCATCGCGCTCGAGTGGCTCGAGGGCCATACGCTCGATCACATGCTCATCCAGCGGCGCGCCGACGGCCTCGGGCCGCTCAAGCCCAAGCGAGCGGTGCGGCTCCTGGCGCCCGTCGCTTACGCGCTGCACCGCGCCCACCACTTCCCCGGGCCCAACGGCGAGATCGCGATCCTGCACCGGGATCTCAAGCCGGAGAACGTGTTCCTCGCTCAGGTGAACGGCCAGGAGGCGCCGAAGATCGTCGACTTCGGGATCGGGAAGGTGAAGAGCGCGGCGACGCAGATCGTCGGCCGGCAGTCGGCGACGGACACCGGGCTCTCGGCCTTCACCCCCGCGTACGGAGCCCCGGAGCAGTGGTTGCCGAAGCGCTACGGGCAGACGGGCGCGTGGACGGACGTGTGGGGCCTCGCGCTCATGCTGGTGGAGGTGATGGTCGGGCGCCCTCCGCTGGAGGGCGAGGTCCCCGCGCTGATGGCGCAAGCCGTCGACGAGCAACGGAGGCCGACGCCGCGGGCGGAAGGGGTGGACCTCCCGCCCGCGGCGGACGCCGTCATCGCCCGCGCGCTCGCGGTGGATCCGCAGCACCGCTACCACGAGGTCGCCGAGTTCTGGCGCGATCTCGAGCGAGCCCTCGGGATCACGCCGCTCAGCGAGGCGTCGCTGGCAGCGGAGCGCGGGATCCGGTCCGGCGCGGGGCGCGCCACCGAGAGCCTGGACACCGAGCGCCCGCCGCCCGACTACGCGGCGGGGATCGCGGTGACCGAGCCGGGGCGCACCGTCGGGATCCCATCGACGCGCCCGCTCGCGAGGTCGATCCCCGATCTAGTCCTGGCGCCGCCTCCCGTGAGCGCCGCCGCCCCCTCCGCGCCGTCGAGCGGCGCGGTGTCCGCCGCGCCGTCGGGCGCCGGGGCGCCCTCGGCGCCACGGGCACCCGCGCCTACCCCCGGTCCGCCCACGTCGGGCGCTCCTTCGCGTCAGGCCTCGGGGACGTTCGCGGCGGCGTCGCGGTCGGCGTCCGGCGTCCGCCCGAGCGGCGCGTCGGCAGCGTCGCCGGGCGACGCCCTGTTCGGCGGCAAGGTGATCGACGATCTGGACGACGCCGACGCCGCGTCCGCGCCACGGCTCGACGTGGAGCGCCACGCGCCGCCCGTGTCGCGGGCCCGGGTGGGCGTCCCGGCGCCGAGCGCCCACGCCTACCCGGCGCCCAGGGAGGCGCCGTCGATGGCCGCGCGCCTGCGGGCACCGGTGGCGGCGCTGGTCGTCGGGATCGCGGTGATGGCCGGGGACTACGCGTACGCCGCGTTCGCGGGGGAGCCGCTCGCCCTCGGGCCGGTGCGCCCGTTCTGGATCGCGGGGCCGCTCGTGGTCGCGGGCATCGCGATGGCGGTGCTCCGCATGCTCCCCGAGGACTGACCCCGCGCGCTCGCGCGAGAGGCGCTGGTCACGTCTTGCCGAAGTCACGCACCAGATCGGCGGCCGTGTCGCCGTCGATCCCGAGCGCCTCGGCGGTCTCCATGACGAGCTCGCGCTCGCTCGTCCTCACGATGCCGTCCGCGGCCACGACCTGGATCGCCAGCGTGAGCCCCACCTTGCGGGCGCCCGCGTCGGGGAGGCGGTCGCGGATCGACGCCAGCAGGGCCTCTCGCCCGTCGCCCTCGATCGCCGCCTGCGTGCGCTCGACCAGCGCCTGCAGCCGCGGCCCGGCGATGGTGCCGTTCGTCAGCGAGCGGACGCTCTCGGTGAAGTGCGCGAGCTCGACCTCGGCGAGCTCACCATCGGCGGAGGCCGCCAGCAGCATCAGCTCGACGAGCGCCTCGAGCTTCGGCTCGGCGAGGTTCACGACGGACGAGACATCGATTCCCGACATGACCCGAGGCTACCCTACGTCCCGATCGCCGTCGACACGGGTGAGCTCGCGGATGAGGACGGTCGCGTAGCTCCCCGCCGGCAGGCTGAACGCGATCTCGAGGGTCCCCTCCGTGGCTGCGTCGGCTGGCCCGATGCACTCGATGGCCTCGGGGCGCACCAGCAGATCGCGCCAAGCGCCCGGGGCCTCGTCGCCCAGGCGCGCGAGCGCGTCGGCGTCGAGCCCGAGTTCGCGCTGGATCTCGCCCTCGAGCGCGGCGGCGTCCCCGCCCGGCGCCGGGCGGCGCCTCGGGCCGGGGAGCGGCCCGGTGAGCACGAGGTCACCGGCGGCGAGCCGTGCCTGCTCTGCCTCCGCGTCGTCCACCCGGAAGTAGGAGCCCGTGCCCGCGAGGCGCACGATCTCGCCCGCGACCAGCCGCGAGACGCCCCGGGCGATCCGTCGCACGAGATAGCGATTGAACCACTCCGCTTGCAACGAGCTCGCGAGGAGCCGCCCGAGGAAGCGCGCGGGGGGGCGCGCACCGGGCGCTGCGGCGCGGATCCAGTCGAGCGCCCGTACCAGGTTGGTCCCGTCGTGCCCGAAGCGCTGCGCGCCGAAGGCGTTCGGGAGCCCGGTCGCCGCCAGCGCCGCGAGCAGCGCGCCGGCGTGGCCCGCGCCGTCCCGGGGCACATCCACCAGGCGGATCCGGAAGCGGTTCCCCGCGAGGTGTCCCGTGCGGAGCTTGTTGCCGTGCCGGGTCGTCTCCAGGATGCGCACCCCGGGCGGGAGTGACCACGTGCCCGGATCGGGGATGCGCCCGGCCAGCGAGAGCCACTGGGAGGTGACGGCGTGCTTGTCCTTCAGGCCGGCGTAGCCCACGTCCCGCTCGCGCACGCCCGCGGCGCGCGCCACCGCGCCGATCAGCGCCGGCGTGGTGAGCGCTCGCTTCTCCACGCGGACGTACAGGTGCTCGCCCGCGCCGGACGCCGCGTAGAGCGGCAGCTCGTCGACGCGGAAGTCCTCGGGCGCGCCGCCGATGCGGCCTCCGACCGGAGGGAGCTCGGACGTCGCGAAGGGCAGGACGATGGGGCGCACCGCGGCATCCTAGGCCACCCCGGCTGCCGGGGAAGCGGCGCGTGGACGCGCGCTCCGAGGCTCAGCTCCGAGGCCGCCCGCCGACGAGCGCGTCCAGCGCGTCCAGCAGATCGCCGGTCGCGCGGGACGCGGGGACGACCACGACGCCCGACCCGCCGGGGAGCGTCAGCTCCTCGATCCCGAGGATCAAGAGCTCCGGGGCGGTGTCCGTCTCGTCGTCCGTCCACGGCGCGGCGGGGACCGTGCTCACGCGCGCGAGATCGCCGGCCGCGCCGCGGGGATCGCTGGCGCAGTCGAGGACCACCGCGCCGATGTTGTCCGGGCCCCCACGCTCGTTCGCGAGATCGACGAGCCGCGCGACGGTCTGCTCCGGGGGATCCCCCGCCGACAGCGTCGCGGCCAGCGCCTCGGCGTCGACCGGGTTCGAGAGGCCATCCGAGCAGAGGAGGTAGCGGTCCCCCGGCGCCACCGCGTGTGACCGGATGGACACTCGCAGCTTCTCCTCCATGCCGAGCGCGCGGGTGACCACGTTGCGCGGCAGGCGGGCCAGGACCTCGTCCTCCAGCTCGGGGCGCTGCTCGAGCACCTCGTTCACCAGGGAGTGATCCTGCGTGAGGAGCTCCAGGTGATCACCCCGGAGGCGATAGCAGCGGCTGTCGCCGACGTGCGCGACGTGGAGCAGCCCGGAGCGCGACGAGAGCTGAGCGGCCACGACGGTCGTCCCCATGCCGCGGTGCTGGTTGGACGACCGGCTGATCTCGATCACGTCACGGTTCGCCTTGAGCACCGCGGCGGCGAGGCGGCGCGCCCCGTACGGGATGCCGAACGTGTCCAGCTCCGGCTTCTCCCACGTGGCGCGTACGGTGGCCCCGACGTAGTTGGCGATGGACCGGACGGCGAGGGCGCTCGCGACGTCGCCCGCCAGGTGGCCGCCCGCGCCGTCCGCCACGACGAACAGCGCGAGGTCGTCGCGGACGAGGACGTGGTCTTCGTTGTGCTGGCGCCGGCGGCCGACGTGGGTCGCGCCGGCCGCGCGGAGCTGCAAGCGTGGGGGCGGAGCGGCTTCCACCGGCGCAGGATACTACGGCGCGCGCTGCCCCGCGGCGCCACCCCGCTCCGCGAGCGAGAAGGCGAGCTCCAGGCGCTCGTCGTCTTCGTCCGTGAGGCCGCGCTGGTACTCGATCGGGCGGCCCTCCCGCCCCACCACGACGACGGTCGGCACCGTCGCGTGGGGTGCGTACGCCCCGGCGAAGCGGGGGAAGCTGGTGGCGCGCACGAGCGGAGCGCCCGCGAGGCCGTGCCGGCGGACGAACGCCGCCACGCGCGGCCACGTCTCCTCTTCGTCGGCCGAGACGACGAGGAGCGCGACCGAGGGGTGGCGCTCCGCGACCCTGCGCACGATCGGCAGCTTGGCCTCACACACGTGGCACCAGCTCGCGAACGTCACCACCGCGAACGGCCTCACGCCGACCCACTCCTCGGACGCGAGGCGCGCCCCGCCCTCGGCCTGCACGAGGAAGCGCGGCGCCGGGCGGCTCGCGTCCAGGATCGGCCCCGGATCGGGCTCGGCGGCCGCCGGCGGGCTGGGTGGGGGGTGGGCGGCCTCGAGCGCGCAGCCGGCGGACGCGGCGAGCGCCGCGAAGACGGCGGCGACGGCCGGGCGCAGGCAGCGCGCTCGGTGAGGGGAGGGGCGGGAAGGCATGGGCGGGGCGCGGGTCGTGGGAGCGGGGCTCACTGGCGTCGGGTCGCGGGCGCGGACGCGGGCGTCCGCGGGCCGCTGCCCACGAACCCCACCGGCGACACGATGGTTCGTCGCCCACCGGGCGGGCGAGGAAACCTGAGCACGCGCACCCGGTCGTGGATGCACCTGAGCGTCGCGTCATCGTTCGCTGTCGGCGGTCGGTAGTTCCAGCTCCGGGCCACCCTGCCGTCCGCCTCGACCAGGAACGCGAGGTAGCCGTTCCCCACGAGCTTGGGATCGCGAGCTCGCGCTCGCACGTAGCAGGCGCGGAGCTCGTCGCGCAGGCTCGCTACGAGCCGCGCCGGGGGCGGTGCCATTGGTGGGGGCGGTGCCATCGGTGGGGGCGGTGCCATCGGTGGGGGCGGTGCCATCGGTGGGGGCGGTGCCCACTCATTCGCGGAGGCTCGCCCAGCCAGCGCGCCGAACGCCGGGCTCGGGGCCGGAGCCGAGCCGCACTCCACCCAGCCGATCGCGGCGCGCGCGGGCGCCGATGGGCAGCCGGGCTGGGTCAGCCCGCCCCCCCTTCGGCGCGCGCGGCGCCGGCGTCCGCGGGCGCGAACTCGTACGGTACGAGGACCACCGCGCGCCCCCCCTTCGGCGCGGGGAAGCGCACGCCGCGGAGCACCTCCTCGATGCACGTCACGACCGCCGGGTCGCCGAGCGTGGGCGGCTCATGGGGCTCCGTGCGGCCCACGCGCCCGTCCGGCTCGACGGTGAGCCGGACGACGACGCGGCCAGCGAGCGCCGGGTCGCGCGCCAGGCCCGCCTCGTAGCAGGCGTGGACTCGCGCGCGGGTCGGTTCGAGCGCGGGCGCCGTCACCGCGGGAGGGAGCGTGCCCGTGGGACGGGAGTCGGGCGGTCGCACGGGGACGACGCCGGGCTCGGCCGCCGCGGAGGGCGCGCTCGACCCGCCCTCGGGGAGCGGCGGGAGCTCCACGTCGCTCGGGCCCTCCGTGAGCCCTGCGTCCTCGGCGGCGTCCCCGGATCGCGGGGCCTCCGCCGGGGGACACCCTGTGAGCGCGAGACCGATCGAGGCGAGGAGCCAGCGCACGGGGGGGTGGGGACGCATGCGAGGTTTCTACGCGATCGGGGGGCGTGGCGTCGAGCGACCGCGCCGAGGCGCTAGCGGGGCCGCGCGCCCTCCAGCAGCGCGCGCGCGTAAGGGGCGTTGTGGGCCCACGCCGCCGGGTCCTCGAGCACCAGGCGGACCGCCTCGAGCGCGCGCGTGCTCGGCGCTCCAGCGCGGCGGCGCGCGTGGGGCGGCGTCCCCTCCGCCAGCGCCTCGCCGCCCAGCGATCGATACAGCTCCCGGGCGCGCCGCGCGAGCGCCCCGCGGTCGTCGAGCGGCGGCGCCCCCACGTGGCAGCGCGTCGCGCAGCGCGAGCGGTCGACCGCGAAGGCGTGGCCGTGGCCGCGGGCGGTGGTGGTCGCCGCGTCGCCGTCGCCGTGGCAGCCGAGGCACCCGCCGGGGACCGCCGCGTGGGGCGGGGTCGCCCCGGGCGCCGCGCCGTGAACCAGCGTCGCCGCCGAGGCGCGCGGCCCGCCGGGGCTCGGGTCCGAGTGGCAGCTCGCGCAGAGTCGGCTCGCGGCGTCGGTGATCGCGGGCCCGCCGGTCGGCGACGCCACGTCGCGGATCAGCTCCCCCGCGTGCGCGCCGTGCGGCGCGTGGCACGCAGCGCAGGCGATGCCGGTGGCGATGCCGGGGGGGAGCTCCCGCTCCGGCGCCCCGGTGATCCGCGCCAGATACCCAGCCGTCCCATGGCAGCCACGGCACGCGGGCTCCCGCGTAGCGGGATCGCGGTCCGCCGTCGCCATCTTCGAGCGTGCCCAGCCCTCGACGTGGGTGTAACGCGGCGGTGCGTCGTGACACACCGCGCACACGTCGGCCCGCAGGATGGCCCAGGAGGCAGACGGCTCTGGGATCGCTCCGGGGCCGTGGCACGCCGTGCAGCCGACGCCGCCGAGGCGCCGCAGGGGGCGCGGCAACGCGTCCCACGCCGCGGGGCCCGTCTCGAAGCGCGGGGGCGCGCCGAGCGAGGCGAGGACGTGGGCGAAGCCGCCGTCGGCGAGCCCCGGCTCGCCGACGGCGTGGCAGCCGAGCGCGCAGGCGGGCTCCGAGGGCCGCAGCCTCCCGAGCAGGTCGTGGAAGGTCGTCGCCATCCGCGTGCCGGTGGCCGCGCTCGCCACGTCGTGGTGACATTCGCTGCGCCCGCAGTCGAGCGGCGTCTCGGCGTGGCGCCCGACCACGATCGAGAGCGCGCGGCCGCTCGCGTCCACGAGCGTCCAGCGCCCGCGCTCGTCCGGCACGAGCGCGCTCCAGGAGCCCGCCGCGGCGACTCCGCCTGCGGCGCGCGGAGGGCGGTCCTGGACGCGCCAGCCAGCGCCGGCCAGCCACAGGCGCTGGCCGACGGCGACGCTCGGCAGGCCGCTCGCGCGCGCCGCGGCGGCGACCCGGACCGTCCGCCGGGAGGGTACTCCCTCGAGCTCCCAGCTCGCCTCGAGCGTGATCTCACCTCGTGAACGGGGCGAGATCGGGGCGAGGCCCCACGGAGGCGCGCGCAGCCCGGCTGCCTCCGCGTCGGGCAGCCGCCCCCGGGCGACGTGGCCGTCCTCGGCCGCCGTGAGGTCGATCGTCGCGCCGGAGGTCACGCGCCACGTCACGTGCGCGGCGCGCGCCTCGTCACACCCGGGCACGAGCCGGAGCTCGAACGGCGCGCCGTAGCCGAGCTGCGCGAGATCGCCCCCGCGCACCCCGAACGCAGGGACCAGCCGCACCCGCTCCTCCGCTGCCGACTCCGTGCCGGTCCATCGGCGTGGGCAAGCGCCCGGCGCTCCGAGGACGAGCCCCCCCGGCGCCGCGGCGGGTCGGACCGCGAGCTCCACCTCGCGCCCCGCGCGTACGATCCGCGCGGCGCCGGGCGGAGTCCACTTGAGCTCGTCGAGCGCGACGTCGCCCTCGATCGGCGCGGCGACGACCAGCCGCGCCTCGGCGACGGGCGCGGGCTCGCGCGCCGCGCACGCGGCCACGCCGAGCGCGACGCTGAGCGCGCCCAGCCGCCGGATCCGCGTCACCTCGGGGGCTCCCGGCACGTGGCGAAGGCGCACCGCGCGCCCGGCGCGCAGTCACGATCCGTCCAGCAGTCGGGGCGCGCCGCGAGGGGGAGGCAGCGATCTCCGGCGCACACGGCGCCGAACGGGCAAGCCGAGCCGCACCGGCGACCGAGCGGCTCGCGGCCCCCACGCACGCAGGTGCGGCTCGGCGTGCCCGGCTCGTTGCCGAAGGAGCAGTCCCACGGCTCGCCGGGCGGGCGGTCCGGCGCGAAATCCACGCACACGCGCTCCTCCGGCTCGCCCCGCACGGCGCCGCACCGGTACCCGGAGTCGGGCCGCCCCGGCACGAACCCGGCGCCCGCGCTCCAGCTCCGGCAGATCACGACTCCGTCGACGTCCGCGCACTCCCACTCGTGGTCGTCGGGGAGACGGGGGAAGCGCTGGGTGCAGCGATCGCCCGCGCACTCGAACGGCCCCGCGCTCTCGGCGGCCGGAGCGCACGTGCGCTCCGCGCCGGCGCCCCGACACCGCCAGTCGCCCGGCGCGCCGTGGGGCGGGGGAGGGCGGGGCACCGCGACGACGCCGAGCACGCTCCCCGGGCTCCCCTCGGACCAGCAGGCGCGCGCGGCCCCGACGTCGGCGCAGTCCGACCCCACGTCGGCGGGCGCCGGCGCCGCGCCGCGCGCCCTGGCGGCGGCCGGCCCCGTCCCCGCTGGGCCGGAGCCCGCCTCGCGGCAGCCGGCCAGGGCGAGCCACGCCACGGCGGCGACCGCGTGACTCCCCCGGCTCGCGGGACGGCTCCGCACTCGGGCTCGCCGCTAGTTGCGGCAGGTCACGATGCCATCGCACTGGCCGACGGAGGTGTCGTCCGTCGGGTAGTTCTGGCAACAGTTGCCCTGCGCGAGGCAGCACTGCAGGTTGTAGATGGATCCGGAGCAGCCCGACGGCGCGGTCGTCTCGATGCACTGCCCCCAGCGGCCGTCCGGACCGCACTGCTGCTCGCCCCAGTGGCAGTAGACCGGGTCGTCGCACCATCGCTTGCTGCCTGGCGCGCACTGCTGGCAGTCGAGATCGCCGCAGTCCGTCTCGCCGTCGCAGTCGTCGTCGGCGCCGTCCGCGCAGCTCGCCTCCGTCTGCCCGCAGCCGCAGCTCCCGGGCCTGCGGCAGTCGCGGTCGTCGCAGTCGACCTTGCCGTCGCAGTCGTCGTCGGCGCCGTTCTGGCAGAACACCTCTACGAAGAAGGGGAACACCGCCACGCAGCCCGACACCGGCTTGCACTCGGTCGCCGACACACAGTCCGGATCCGCGCAGTCGACGTCGTCGTCGCAGTCGTCGTCGAGCCCGTTCCCGCACTGCTCCGCGCCGCAGCCGCAGCCCGCGGCGCACGCCGGATCCTGGCAGTCTTGCAGGCCGTTGCAGTCCTCGTCGGCCCCGCTCGCGCACACCTCGTAGGTGTGGGACGGCACGCAGGGCTGGGGATCCTCTCCGTCGCAGTCCTCGTCGATCGCGTTGCCGGGGACCTCGCCGCTCGGGAGCACCGCGCCGACGCAGGGGCCCCAGGTCGAGAACTCCCCGACCAGGGTGCACGCCTGCACGCCGTCGCGGCACGCGCCCTGCGAGCGGCGCTCGGGCGCGCCGAGCCAGCACGGCTGGGTCGTCGAGTCCTGACAGGTGCAGCCTTCGTCGACCAGCCCGTTGCCGTCGTCGTCGAGCTGGTTGCACTGCTCCGAGGTCGGTTGGGTGCCCCCGGAGCCGACCGATCCCATCCCCCCCACTGCCATCCCCCCCGTGCCGGCGTTCCCGCCCGCTCCGGCGCCGCCCGTGCCGGCGCCGCCCGTGCCGGCGCCGCCCATGCCGGCGCCGCCCGTGCCGGCGCCGCCCGCGCTCGCCGCGCCGCCGCCGTCCTGGTTCCCGCCGCCGCCGCCGCCCCCGCCGCCCCCGGCGGCCCCGCCGCCCCCGCTCGCCGCCGAGCAGGCCGCGAACCCCACGAACAGGAGCCCCGAGCACCAGCGCGTGAACCGCATGTCGCGAAGGTTCCCGCGGCGCCCGAGCCGCGTCAAGCCGCTGCCCGCCCAAACGGAGCGCGCCGGCGCCCGCCGCCAGCGGCGGCCCGGTCGCGGGTGGGCCGCGAGCGGTGAGTCAGGACACCGCGCCGTGGCGGTTCCTCGCGGAGCCGCCCGTGAGCCACGCGAGGAACAGCGCGACGTCGCGCGCGAGCTGCTGCCGGGCCGAGGCGCCGCTGCCCAGCATGAACTGGAAGAACCCGCTGAGGCCGAGCTGCCGTACCGCCGCGCCGACATAGATGTGCCCGGACTGGACGAACACCTTCGCGCCGGTCAGCCGATCCGTCGATGCCCAGAGGACCTCCTGGACGGTCGTGGTCATCTGCCCCGTCTGCCGGTTGCGCTCGATGCGCGTCGAGCGGGTGTAGGTGAACCGGAGGTCGGGGCGCCACCTCGCGAGGTGCTGCTCCAGCTCGCGGACGTCCGGGGGGCGCGGGAGGGCGATGAAGTACATGGCAGTGGTCGCAGCGTCGGGCCCGGCGTGGCCTCCAGCGTCAGGCGGCCGGGGCGGTGAGCTCGCGGAGGATGGCCTCGGTCATCCCGGAGGTCGAGAGCGCGCCCGTGCCGCCGCCCAGGTCGCGGGTGCGCGCGCCGCGCGCGAGCGCGGCCTCCACCGCCTGCTCGACGGCGCGCGCGGCGTCGGCCCACCCGAGGGAGAGCTCGAGGAGCATCGCCGCGCTCAGGATCGTACCGAGCGGGTTGGCGACGCCCTGCCCCGCGATATCCGGCGCTGACCCGTGGATGGGCTCGTAGAGCCCGCGCCGCGTCGCGCCGAGCGACGCGCTCGGCAGCATCCCGAGCGAGCCGGCGAGGACGGACGCCTCGTCGGAGAGGATGTCCCCGAACATGTTCTCCATCACCAGCACGTCGAAGCCCGCCGGCGCCGTCACCAGGCGCATCGCGCACGAGTCCACGAGCTGGTGCTCGAGCTCCACGTCGGGGTAGTCGCGAGCGACCTCGACCACGACCTCGCGCCACAGCCGCGACGAGTCGAGGACGTTCGCCTTGTCGACGCTCGTCACCTTGCGCCGGCGCTTGCGCGCCAGGTCGAACGCCACCTGCGCGACGCGGCGGATCTCGATGTCGGTGTAGACCAGCGTGTCGACCGCGCGCCGGCCCTCGGGCGTCGCCGTGCGACCGCGCGGCTCGCCGAAGTACAGGCCCCCGGTGAGCTCGCGCACGACCACGAGATCCGTCCCGATCACGCGCTCCTCGCGGAGCGGGGACGCGGAGAGCAGCGCGGACACCGCGCGGACGGGCCGGAGGTTGGCGAACAGACCGAGCTCCTTGCGCAGGCCGAGCAGGCCCTGCTCCGGTCGCTTCAGGGCGCGTGGGTCGTCCCACCTCGGGCCGCCGACGGCGCCGAGGAGGATGGCGTCGGCGTCGCGGCAGGCGGCGAGCGTCGGCGCGGGGAGCGGCTCGCCGCAGGCGTCGAGCGCGGAGCCGCCGATCGGGTGCTCCTCGAACGCGAGCTCGCGGCCCGCGGCCCGCCCCACGGCCTCGAGGACGGCGCGCGCCGCGCCGACGACCTCGGGGCCGACGCCATCACCGGGGAGCAGGACGATACGGGGGATCATGGCGCCCCGGTTAGCGCCGAACGCCAGGGCCGCCAAGCGGGCTCCTCGCGGGCTCGCGGGTCAGAACGCGTAGCTCACGCCCGCCCCAGCGCTGGGGCCGCCGCTCGTCGCCTCGCGCGCCTGCCAGCCGCCGCGCAGCGTGACCGAGAGGCCGAGGCCGGCGTCCATCGCGAGCTCCCCGAGCAGCCGTACGCCGTAGTCCTCGGCGCTCGGCATGTCGGTGACCTCGACCATGGGCGCGAGCAGCAGCCCGGGGGCGATGGGTACGTCCAGGCGTGAGTAGAAGCGCGTCCCGAACACCTGCACCGTCTCGAACCCGATCGTGAGCCGCCCGCCGTAGGGGTCGCCGAGGAGCACCGCGCCGCCCATCCCGAGGGAGAAGCCGATCTGGTTGATGCTCACGAGCCCCTCGCCCTCGACGTGCACGCCGTCCGTCACTCGGAGGCGGACCGTCGGGGCGCCGTAGTTGAGGCCGACCGCGAACGGGTCGCCCTCGGCGGTGCCGGGATCGTAGCCCTCGGACTTGACGGGCGCGTCGCCCCGCACGGCGCCCAGCCGGAGACGGAACTCGGTGACGGTCCGCAGCGGGCGGTAGGCATACCCGCCTTCGGCTCGCCAGTACCGGTCGTCCACCCGGCGCGAGGCGGCGCTCCCCGAGTCCGGGAGGGCGGCGGTGACGCGCCCGAAGGTCACGTACTCGGAGCTGGCGAAGAACACGCTGCGCCGACCGCCCACGCGCTCGTCGAGGAGGCGCTCGCTCTCGTCCAGGGTCGCCGGCGCGATCTGCACGGGGTGGGGCTCGTCGCGCGTGGCGAACACCGGCAGGCGGGCGCCGTCGGTGCGCTCGAGCTCGAGGACGTACTCGAGGCCGGGCGCCCGGGCCGCGGCCGCCGGCACGGTGGCGACCCAGCCGTTGCCCTCCGCGCGGAGCATCGGCGTCGCCGACCACGCGTGCGCGCCGAGCGCGCGGTGGACCACCACCAGGCTGGCGACGAGGTGGGGGTGCTCGAGCTCGGCGCGGACGAGCAGCGGCTCGCCGGGCTTCGCCGACGCGATCGGCGCGTGGTGGACCCGGGGCGCGGCGGGCCCCCGCGGCGCCGGCGCTCCGGCGTCGGGCTGCGCGGGAGCGGCGGGCGCCACCGGCGGCGCCGCGCCCGGCGGAGGGGCGTCGGCGCGCGCCACCCCAGGCGCCGGTGCGGCGGTCGCGGCGAGGAGGAGCGCCACGGCGCGCCGGCAGGCGGCGCCAGGCGGAGTGACGAGAGCGCGACGAGTCACCATGAGAACCCCACTGCTCCGCCGATCCCGGGACCGGCATGTCGGATCGTTCTGCCCTGGTAGGAGCCGCGCAGCGCGAGCTCCAGGCCGGGCGCCACGACGTAGCCCACCTGGGCGATCGCGCGGGCGCCCACCTCGCTCCCCTCGCGCGCTTCGTCATCGTCCGTGTCGCCGCGGTCGCTGGAGGTCCCTGCGGGCTGGTTCGTCACCTCCACGCGGAACGACATCGGCACCCGCTCGATGGCGCGGAGATCGAGCTGCGTGAAGCCGCGCAGCCCGACCCCTCCGAGGACCTCGCCGCCGAGCAGGAGGTTCGTCTCGAGGTCCGATCCCACGCGCAGCGAGAGCTGGAAGCCGCCGTCGAGTCCGTCGTCCTCCAGGCCGAGGACCAGCCGCCCGCCGAGCCCCGTCAGCCGGCTCAGGCCGAGCTCCGTCTCGAGGTAGCCGTACGTGAGGCCGACGCTGCGGCCGGCGAGGCCGCGCTCGTCGAGCTCCTCCACCGATCCGCCGACGCCACGGTACACGCCGAAGCCGGAGCGGACGGCGCGCACCCCCACGTCCCGCAGCCGCATCCCGAGGACCCCCTCGGTCTGCCACGCCACGTCGTTGCCGCGGCCGCGGTTGTAGTCTGCGTAGTCCGTGGAGACGGACGCGGTGTTCCGTGAGCGCCCGTCGCCGCCCACGGTGGGGCGCTCGTCGACGCGCACGTCGATGGGGGCGTCCTGGCGGCCGACGACGGCGACCGCCGTCCCGTCCGCGCGCGTCGCCTCCACGAAGTACTGGAGGCGCGGTCCGGTGACCCGATCGGCCGGGAGGGTCGCCGCCCAGTAGCCGCCCCCGGTGGGGCGCATGGGTACCGAACGGTACGCCGGCTCGTGGCTCGCGCGGGCGTGGAGCACCGCGCCGACCGGCTCGCCTGTGAGCTCCACGCCCACCGTGACCGGGGCCCGCGCGAGCACGGAGCGCGGGGCCTCGTGCGAGCGGAGCGCGAGCGTGGTCGCCAGACCGGCCGTCTCGGTGGGCTCGAGCAGCCGGCGCAGGGCCGCGGCCTCCTCGAAGAGGACGACCGCGTAACGGCCGCGCGGGTGGGCGCGGACGTAGTCCTCATAGGCGCGGATGCGCGCCACGAGCGGGGCCCCGCGCAGCCCGTCGAACAGCCGCGAGACCGCCGTCGCGTCGGCGTCGAGCGCCGGCGTCGCGGCGGCGGCGTCCGGCGCGGGCGCCGCCGTGACGCCGGACGGAGGCGCGGGGGTCTCGCTCCCGGCGGGCGCCGGCGCGGCCGCGCGGCGCGGGAGCACCACGACATCTCCAGGCGCCGGCTTGCGCGAGAGCGCGCCGTCCGGTCGCGCGAGCGAGAGCTGCGCGCCCACCTGGAGCAGCTCCAGCGTCCCGATCCGGAAGCGGTCGGCCACCGGCCGGCCGGTGACCGGGTGCCGGAGCTGGACCTTGCGCCACAGCTCCACGCGATCGCCGACCGCCGCGCCGGTCGCCGAGGAGAGATCCACGATCAGCTCCCCCTCCTCCAGCGCGACGACGGCGCCCTCCACGCTCCCGGTGGCGCCCGCCGCGGGCTGCGCGAGCGCGCCCGGCGCCGCCGCCGCGAGGAGGAGGGCCACCACCAGCGCCACCCTCGGTCGTTCTCGCGTCCTCATGCGGTCCCCTGGAGCAACCGTCGTGCCAGCCCGGAACTGCCGCAGTTCGCGGCGAGACGCGGCGTACCTGACGCCACGGAACCACACTGGTTGGACCACTGTGACGCGCCTGGGGCACACCCACGCGCCTCACCCCGCGGCGCGAATCCGAGTACGCGCGGCGCGCCCCTCAGGTGCGAACTTTCGCAGCGCGAGCTTCTCGAACTCCACGCCGATGAACACCGCCGAGGCGAGCGCGAACGCTAGCGCGAGCTCTCCCACGGTGAGCGGGACCGTGTGGAACACCGCGCCGAACGGCGGGACGTACAGCGTCGCGAGCTGGAGGCCGACGCTGCCGGCGACCACCCAGGTGAGCGTGCGGTTGGACCGCAGCCCGAGCGCGAAGAGCGACGTGCGCTCGGACCGGATGGCGAGGGCGTGCCCGAGCTGCGCCAGGCAGAGCACGGTGAACACCAGGCTCGAGGCCCGCCCCGGCGTCGCCGCGAGCGCCTGGGCGAGCAGCGACACGCCCCCCATCAACGCGCCGAACCCCACGATGTGGCGCCACATCCCGTGCGCGAACACGCTCTCCGTCGGCGAGCGCGGCGGCCGGCGCATCACGTCCCGCTCCGCGGGCTCCTCGGCCAGGGCGAGCCCGGGCAGGCCGTCGGTGACCAGGTTGATCCAGAGGATGTGGATGGGGAGGAGCGCGATCGGGAGCCCGACCGCCGGGGCGAGCGCGACCGCGACGATCTCGCCCGTGTTGCTCGTCATCGTGTAGCGGATGAACTTGCGCACGTTGTCGTAGATGCGACGCCCCTCGCGGATCGCGCGCACGAGGGTGGTGAAGTCGTCGTCCGTCAGCACCATGTGCGCGGCCTCGCGCGCGACGTCCGTCCCACCGCGCCCCATCGCGACGCCGATGTCGGCGCGCTCGAGCGCCGGGGCGTCGTTCACGCCGTCGCCGGTCATCGCCACGATCTCGCCGCGCGCTTGCAGCGCGGACACGATGCGGTGCTTTTGTGCCGGGTCGACGCGCGCGAACACGCGCGCGTCCTCCAGGCGCGCCGCGAGCCGGGCGTCGTCCAGCGCGGCGACCTCCGGGCCGGTGAGGACGGTCGCCTCGCCCTCCACGATGCCGATCCGGCGAGCGATCGCGCGCGCCGTGATCGGGTGATCGCCGGTGATCATGATCGGCACGACGCCGGCCGTGCGGCACTCGGCGACGGCCTGCGCGACACCCGGCCGGGGCGGGTCGACGAGCCCGACGAGCCCGAGCAGCTCGAGCTCCTGCTCCGCGTCGCGCACGTCCTCGGGCGTGGCGCCGAGCGTGCGCCGCGCGATCGCGAGCACGCGCAGGCCGCTCGCGGCGAGTTCCTCGGCCGAGCGCTGCCACGTGTCGCGGTCGAGCGCTCCGGCGAGCTCCGAGGAGCAGAGGGGGAGCACGGCCTCCGGCGCGCCCTTGACGTAGGCGACGACGGCGCCGTCCGCGGTCGCGTGGAGCGTCGCCATGCGCTTGCGGACCGCGTCGAATGGCAGCTCCGCCACCCGCGGCAGGCGCCGCGCGAGCTCCCGTCGATCGTGCCCGTGGGCCAGCGCGGCGGCCGCGAGCGCCACCTCCGTGGGTTCGCCGACGGCCTCGCCCGCGGCAGAGAAGGTCACGTCGTTGCTGAGGGCGAGCGCGCGGAAGAGCTCGGTCCACGGCTCGCCCTCCCCCGGCGCCTCTTGCGCCGACCACCGCCGGCCCGCCACGTGCAGCGCCTCGAGCTGCATCCGGTTCTCGGTCAGTGTGCCCGTCTTGTCCGAGCCGATCGTCGTGATGGAGCCGAGGGTCTCGACCGCCGGCAGGCGCCGGACGAGCGCCCCGTGGGCGCTCATCCGCCGCGCGCCCAGCGCCAGCGCGATGGTCACCACCGCGGGCAGCGCCTCCGGGATCGCGGCGACGGCGAGGCTCACCGAGGTGAGGAACATGCGGACGGGCTCCTCCCCGCGCGCGAGCCCGGCGACGAACAGCGCAGCGCACAGCGCCAGCACGGCCCAGGCGAGCCGGCGCCCGAAGTGCTCGAGCCGGCGCTGGAGGGGAGTCCGTGGCGCGTCGCCCGCGGCCAGGAGCCCGGCGATCCGGCCGACCTCGGTGGCGGCGCCCGTCGCCACGGCGACGCCCACGGCCCGCCCGTAGGTCACGAGCGTCCCCCGGAACGCGAGGTTCGCACGGTCGCCGAGCGGGAGGTCGTCGCCGGTGAGCGCGTGCGTCACCTTGTCGACCCCGTCGGCCTCGCCCGTGAGGGCGGCCTCCGCGATGCGGAGCGAAGCCACCTCGACGAGCCGGAGATCGGCGGGGACGAGGTTGCCCGCCTCGAGCAGCACCACGTCGCCGGGCACGAGCTCCTCCGTCGCCACCACGAGCACCTCGCCGCCGCGCAGCACCCTCGCCGAAGGCGCGGCGAGTTCGCGCAGCGCCTCGAGCGCGCGCGCCGCCCGCCGCTCCTGGACCACCCCGAGCGTAGCGTTCAGCCCGACGATGACGACGATGGGGAGCGTATCGCTCAGCTCGCCCACGAGCCCGGACACGATGGCGGCGGCGATCAAGACCAGCACCATGAAGTCCCGGAGCTGGTCACCGAGCATGGCGATCAGCGACTTGCTCGGCGCGTGCGCCAGGGCGTTCGGCCCGTGCCGCGCGAGCCGTGCCGCGTGGTCGCGCGCGGAGAGGCCCGCGCGCGGGTCGACCCCGAGCCGTCGCGTCACCTCGTCCTCCGGCAGGGTGTGCCAGCGGACGGGCTCGGGAGCGGAGCGAGGCGGAGGCATCGGCGGAGGAGCTGGCGTTCGCGATCGGTGCGGTGCCGCCCGACTCACCGCGCCGGCGAGAGGAAGCAAGCGCGATGCCATGCACCAGCGGCCGCCCTGGTCGCGGCGGCGCCGTCCCCCGGGCCGACGCGCAGCGGCTG
Source organism: Polyangiaceae bacterium (assembly GCA_020846005.1). Lineage (GTDB taxonomy): Bacteria > Myxococcota_A > Polyangia > Polyangiales > Polyangiaceae > JADLEQ01. The sequence goes on along the minus strand of JADLEQ010000028.1, from coordinate 100,264 downwards.
CGTCGCCGCTCCCATCCGTGCGCCGCCGAGCTGGCACAGGGGCCGCGAGCTGGCTACGCTGCCAGGGACCATGCCGGCCGCGGACCTCGCGACGTTCGAGGATCGGTTCTCGCGAGCCGCGCGGGGCGTGCGCGCGCGGCTCCTGCTCCGCAGGATGACGGCGGGCGCAGCGGTCGGCCTCGTGGCGGGCGCCGCCGCCGCCGGCGCGCTCTGGTCGATCCGCGCCGGGGAGCTCCGGCCGTGGTCGGCGGCGCTGGGTTTGCTCGGGGCGCTCGCGGGCGCCGCGGTCGCGCTGCGCAGGCGATGGACGGACGAAGAGGTCGCGTTGTTCCTCGACGCGCGCCTCGGGGCCGGGGAGGCGATCGTCACGGCGCTCGAGGCGCGGCGCTCCGAGGCGGATCGAGGCGGCCCGCGCGGGACCATCCTGCGCGCCGCCGCAGAGGCCCTCTCGCGTGCGGATCGCCGCGCGCTGCGCGTCCGTTGGCTCGAGCGGTGGTACGGCGCGGGGGCTCTGGCGGCCGCCGGCGTGGCGTGGGCGTCTCTCGCGCCGCTCCCGCCCGAGCCGCCCGCGCCGCCCGCGCCGCCGGGCGCGGAGATCGTCCGGCTCCCGGGGCTCCTCGGGCTCGAGAAGATCGAGGCGCTCGAGACCCTCGGCGGGCGGGACGCGGCGCAGGAGGAGCGCCTGCGCGGCCTCGCGGCCGAGGCGCGCAAGCTCCGGGCGGACCTCGCGCGCGGCGTCGAGCGGCGCGACGCGCAGGCGCGGGTCGCGCGGCTCCGCGACGACCTGGCGGCCGAGCGCCTCCGCCTCGGGGATCGCGCGAACCGGCCGGGGCGCGAGGCGGCCGTGGGCAAGCTCGCCGAGCGCCAGCTCTCGGGCGCGGCGAAGGCGCTGGGGGACGGCGATCTCGCCGAGTTCGATCGCGAGATGCAGAAGCTCGCGAACCAGCAGGAGGCGGAGTCGCGCCGCGCAGCGAGGGAGGCGCTCGAGGAGGCTGCGCGCGCGGCGCGCGAGAAGGGCGCGGAGGCGCTCGCGCGGGCACTCGAGGCGCAGCGCGAGCTGTTCGCCAAGCGCGAGGCGTCGGCGCAGGCGCTGCGCGAGCTCGCCCGAGAGCTCGACGGCAAGCTCTCCGACGAGGCGCGTCGCGATCTCGAGGAATTCGGTCGCTCGGGCGATCCGGAGGCGCAGCGCCGGCTCGCGGAGTCGTTGGGCAAGGCGCTCGAGGGTCTCGACGCCGACGAGCGCCGGCGTCTGGCGGAGCGGCTCGAGCAGCGCATGGAGGGCTCCGGGGGCAGCGGAGCGAGCCCGATGACGCGGGAGCAGCTCGAGGAGCTGGCGCGCCGCTTGCGGACCCCGGAGGGGCGCGCCGAGCTGGAGGAGCAGCTCCGCGAGCTGGCGCGCCCCGAGGCCAGCCCCGATGCGCAGCGCGAGCGCGGCCTCGGGGAGGCCGAGCGCGGCGGTGCCGAGGCGGAGCGGGGGCTGGGAGGCGTACCGATGCCTGGAGGGGGCACCTCGGGCGGGGGGGAGGAGCCCGGTCGCGGCGGCTCCGAGCGCGGGTCGCCTGGGGCGGGCCCGAGTCCGTCGGGCGGGGACCCGAGCGCGCCGGGCGGCCCAGGGAGCCGGAAGGACCACGGGCGTGGCGCCCACGGCGGCGAGACCCCGCGCGTGGACGGCCGTGAGGTGCGGAGCAAGGCGAGCGGTCGGCTCGGCGGCGGGGCGCCCCTGCACGGCGCCACGACCGGCCGCGCGCCCGCTCGCGCGGGAGAGACAGCAGAGCAGGCGGGATCCGGCGCGCTCGGCGAGGTCGGTCCGGGTGAGGTCGAGGGGATGGACCGGTCCGAGGTCCCCGAGGAGTACCGAGAGCACGTGGGGCGTTACTTCCAGCCGTGATGGTCGCCGCGGAGGCCCGGGTCCGGGAGCGAACCGCGCCCGGTGGTAGGCTGGCGTCGACGTGAGCGACGACGCGACGAGCTTCCCCGCACGGCTGGAGCGGGCCAGCGCAGCGACGCGCGCGCTCCGGGACGCGATCGGCCAGATGATCGTCGGGCAGGTGGCGGTGGTCGACCAGGTGCTGTGGGCCCTGCTCGGTGGAGGCCACGTACTCCTCGAGGGCGCGCCCGGGCTCGGCAAGACGCTCCTCGTCAAGACGCTCGCGTCCGCGCTCGATCTCTCCTTCTCACGCATCCAGTTCACGCCCGACCTCATGCCGAGCGACGTCACGGGCACCAACGTGCTGGTGCTCGGCGGGGCAGCCGGCGGCGCCGGTCGGTTCGAGCTGCACCGCGGGCCCATCTTCGGCCAGGTCGTGCTCGCCGACGAGATCAACCGCGCGACGCCCAAGACGCAGAGCGCGCTGCTCGAGGCGATGGCCGAGCACGCGGTGACCATCGCCGGGACGCGCCACCCGCTTGAGGAGCCGTTCTTCGTCCTCGCCACGCAGAACCCGATCGAGATGGAGGGCACCTACCCGCTCCCCGAGGCGCAGCTCGATCGCTTCCTTCTCAAGGTGGTGATCCCCGACCCGACGGAGGACGAACTCACCGCCATCCTCGAGCGGACGACCGCCCACGCGGTGGCGCTGCCGAGCAGGATCCTCGGCAGGGACGACGTGCTCGCGCTCCGCGCGCTCTGCCGAGACGTGGCCGTCGCCGAGCCGGTGACGCGCTACGCCGCGCGGCTCGTCTCGGCGTCGAGCCCGGACGCCCCCGGGGCGAGCGACCTCGTGAAGCGCGCGCTCCGCTACGGCGCCGGGGTCCGCGGGGGCCAGGCGTTGGTGCTCGCCGCGAAGGCGGTGGCGCTGCTCGAGGGCCGAGCCCAGGTCGCGTTCTCCGACGTGCAGCGCGTGGCCGCGCCCGTGCTGCGCCACCGGCTGATCCGCAGCTTCGAGGGCGAGGCGGACGGAGTCACCACCGACGCGGTCGTCGCCTCGCTGGTCGGGGGCGTCCCCGCGCGGCCGGAGGGCGTGGAACGAGCGCTCCAGGGTCGATGAGCGCGCGCCGCTCCGCCGCGCGCGCCCTCGCCGCGCTCGCCCTCTCGATCGTCGCGCTGGCGGCGTCGAGCGCGCGCGCGGAGGAGGCGGGGCCGGTCGCGGCGGCGTCGGGGATCGCGCTCGACACCTCGCTCGTGCTCGGTCGCGGGATCGCCGCTGGCGACGGCTGGTTCTCCGTCCTTGTCCGGGTCCACAACACGACGGAGCAGGAGATCGCCGGCACGTTGGTGGTCGACGCTCGCGGGCCGGGGGCGTCCTCGCTGCAGGCGGTGACCCGCGCGCCGTTCGCCGTGGCTGGCCGGAGCACGGTGGTCGTGCAGCTCCCCACGCACGGCTTCTCGCGCTCCTCGCTCGAGCTCGGCGTCCGCGCGCTCGATCCGAGCGGATCGCCGCTGCCGGGGACCGCGCTCTCGCTGCCGGACCCGGGCGCGCTCGAGCCGCTCGTGGTCGACCTCGGCGTCCCCAGCCGGATCGCGGCGGGGATCCGCGGGCGCGCCGTCGCCGGCGCGCGGATCGGCTCGAGCCGCGGCTACGGCGTGCTCCAGATCCAGGTCGGCTCGCCGACGGTCGTCCCCGCGACCGGCGATCTCGCGCTCCCCGAGGTCGCCGCGGGCTGGGCGAGCGCCACCGTCGTCCTCTCCGACGTGTCCCGGCTCGCGAGCTTGCGCGGCGAGCAGCTCGAGGCCCTCGTGAGCTGGGTGCTGGCCGGGGGCGCGCTCGCCGTGTACCCGAAGATCCCGGAGGACCTCCGCGACCCGACGCTCGTGTCGCTGGTGGGGGGCGAGGTCACGCGCGCGCCGCCCGCCGCGGCGCTCTCGGACACCCGCTCGTTCGTCGTCGCGGACGAGTCGAGCTGGAACACGGGGCGCACCCTGCGCGAGACCGCGGCCCCGGTGGCCGCGGTCGCGCGGGCGCTCACCGGTTGGAGCGGCGGCAACCTCCGGCCGACTCCGTTCGGCGCTGCGGCCTCGTACGGGCTCGGCGAGGTCCACGTCCTCGCCTTCGACCCGTGGGACACCACGCACGTGACGGATCGCTGGGTCGTACTGTCGGTGGCCGACCTGGTCCGGCACGCGTGGGAGCGCCGCACCACCGTCGCGTTCCCGCACGCCGCCGCGGCGCTCGACGTCTCCGGCGTGGACGACGTGCGCCGCCAGCTCGACCCGAACGAGGGCGCGCGGTGGTCGATCGCGGTCGCGGCGGCGCTCCTCCTGCTCTACTCGGTGCTCGCCGGGCCGATCAGCTTCTGGCTCGCCGCGCGGCGGGGTCGCCCGCTCCGCGCGCTGGTGTGGCTGCCGATCGCGTCGGCGATCGCGTTCTTCTCCATCGTGGCGCTCGGCATCGTCGCGCGTGGGGTGAGCGGGCGCGCGCGGCGGCTCACGCTGGTCGAGTCGGGCGCGGGCATCGGGCGCGCGGCCGCCACGCGGTTCCGTGGCTTCTTCGCGTCGTCCTCCGAGCGACTCACGGTGCGCGCGAGCGATCGCGGTCACGTGCTGGACGTCGCGGGCGCCGAGCCGCCCGCTCGGACCCTCGTGCTCGACCGCGACGGCGCGCGGCTCGAGGCGCTGCGGGCGCGTCCGTGGGAGACGGTCGTGGTGCGCGAGGACGGCTTCCTCGGCCTGGGCGGCGGCGTGAGCGTCGTCCCTGCAGGGGCATCGGCGGTGGTCAAGAACCGGACGGCGCGAGATCTCGTCGCGGTGGTCGTGAAGCTCCCCGGGGAACCGGCGGTCTTCTTCGCGCGTGTGCGCGACGGCGAGTCCGTAGACGTGGCGACGGGCTCGCCCCTCGATCCCCGCATCGGCCGCTCGGGCGGCTCGGCCGGGGCGCTGCGCGCCGACCTCTTCACGGCGAGCGTCGACTCGGCGGCGATCGGCGCCGGGGCGGCGTGGGGGGCGCTGGAGCAGGCGGCGCCGGGCACCGAGTGGTGGCCGCGGGACGTGCCGGTGGTGCTGGCCCAGCTCGACGGCGGCGAGGGGAAGACGAGCGACTCCGGGCTGAGCGTCGACGTGGATCGCGCGCTCGTGCGGGTCGTCGGGTGGGGGGGCGTTCCATGAACGCGGAGGTGCCCGGGGAGTCCAGGTTCGTGCCGGCGATCCGCGTCCGGCACCTGTGGCACCGCTACGGCGCGCAGGACGTGCTGCGGGACGTGAACCTGGAGGTGCGCCCGGGCGAGATCTTCGGCTTCATCGGCCCGAACGGCGCGGGCAAGACCACGACCATCCGCGTCATGGCCACGCTGCTCGAGCCCATGGCCGGGCGCGTCGAGGTCGACGGCTTCGACGTGTCCGTGGACCCCGAGCGAGTGCGCAAGGTGATCGGCTACATGCCCGATCACGCCGGCGTGTACGACCGGATCACCATCCGCGAGTACCTGGAGTTCTTCGCCCAGGCCTTCGGCGTGCCGGATCTCGCCGTCGTCGACGCCGCCCTCGAGCTGACGGATCTCCGTAACCTCCAGGATCGCCTGGTCGCCGCGCTCTCCAAGGGCATGAAGCAGCGGCTCGGCCTCGCGCGCATCCTGCTCCACGATCCGAAGATCCTGATCCTGGACGAGCCGGCGAGCGATCTCGATCCTCGCGCCCGCATCGAGATCCGCGATCTTCTGCTGGAGCTCCGCGAGATCGGCAAGACGATCTTCCTCTCGAGTCACATCCTCACCGAGCTCTCCGACGTGTGCACGTCGGTCGGCATCCTGGAGCGCGGGCGCCTGCTGGTGGCCGGCCCCATCGCCGAGATCTCGGAGCGCCTCGCCGAGCAGCGCGCCCGGGACGCGTACGGTGTCGACCGAGCGGTCGCGCCGCCTGCCGCGGAGGGGACCGCGGAGGCGGAGGGCGGCCCCGCCGTGGGCGCGGAGCCGAGCGAGCCGGCGGGTCCGTCCGTCACCGCGGGGGGCGCCCCGGTGCCGGGGAGCGCGCGCCGCCGCCTCAAGCTGCGCGTGCTCGGCGACTCGCGCGCGGTCGTGCCCCTCCTGGAGGGCGGTGCGGGCATCGGCGTCGTCGAGGCGCTGCCCGCCGGCCAGCTCGCCGTGGAGTACGTCGGCGACGATCGCTTCGTCGCCGACGTCGTGCGCTACCTGGTCGGCCGCGGCGTCGGCGTGGTGGCGGTGGAGCCGGAGCGCAACGAGCTCGAGCGGATCTTCCTCGAGGTGACGAAGGGAGAGCTCCAGTGACGTCCGGGGTCGCGCCGGGCGGCGGCGCCCCCGCGTCCGTGGGCGAGGGGCACGTCCGGTCGGCCGCGCCGCGGCGGCTCAATCCGATCTGGATCCGCGAGATGCAGCAGGCAGCGCGCTTCACGATGACGCCGATCCTGCTCGCCGTGCTGACGAGCGCGATGGCCCTCCTCCTCTGCGCGATCGGCGGGATCGCCAGCGTCTCCACCGCGCCGGCCGAGGTCGGACACGTCCTCTACCAGGTGTTCTTCTCCCTCGCGTACGCCGTCGTGACGTGGATCGCGCCGGCCATCGCCGCCTCCACCGTCGCGAGCGAGCGCGGCGGGCGCACGTGGGAGGCGCTCCTGCTCACCGGCATGACCCCGACCGAGGTCGCGCGGGGGAAGTTCCTCGCGGCGCTCACCTACATCGGGGCGTACGTGGTCATGCTCGCGCCGGTGGGCGCGCTGCCGTTCCTGTTTGGCGGCGTCACCGCGGTCGAGGTGGTGATGGCGTTCGTGCTGCTCGGCGTCTTCGCCGTCCTCGGCGTGGCCTTCGGGCTGAGCGTGAGCGCGCGGTTCACCAGCTCCGCCGCCGCCGTGGTCGTGACGCTGCTCGTCTCCAGTAACCTCTCGATCGCCGGCTACCTCGGGCTGGGCGTCGGTATCTCGTTCGGGGTCCACGAGCTCTGGTCCGGCGTCACCGCCGGCGCGCCGGTGTGGATGCCGACCGCCTACGTCCGTGGGGACTTCGGGCTGGAGTACGTCGCGATCCTGGTGTTCGCGCCGCTCGTCTTCACCCTGGTGCCCGCGTGGTTCCTGTACGAGGGGACCATCGCCAGCATGGCGAGCCCGAGCGAGGACCGCTCGTCCGGCCTCCGCCGGTGGCTCATGGTGTGCACGCCTCTGGTCACGCTGGCGTGCGTCGCGGCGCTCCCCGTCGCTCCGAGCGACGAGTTCGCCGCGGCTGCCCTCGCCACCACCGTCCTCTGGACGTTCCTCACGTTCGCCGTGTTCGTGGTGGCGGGCGAGCCGCTCGGGCCGTCGCGGCGAGTGCGCGTGCGCTGGGACCGCGAGGGAGCGACGCGCCTGGGCCGATACCTCGGGCCGGGGCTCATGAACGCGTCGACGATGGTCCTCGGGCTCGGCTTCGGCGCGCTGCTCACCGTGGGGGTCGCGGGCGTCGTGCTGGAGCTCTGGCGAGGGGGGCCGAGCGCGGAGGTCGACGCCCTGCGGGTGGCGCTGTTCACCGCCTACGTCGCGAGCTTCTTCGGGTTCCAGGTCGGCTTCGGCGCCTGGTGCCGGTCACGCGCCGGCGGCGCGTCGCTGCCCCGGTTCCTGCAGGCCGGCGCGCTGCTCGTGGCCTTCCTCGGGCCGTGGGTGCTGATGGCGATCGCCGGGTTGCTCACGCGCGGCGCAGACGGCTCGTACGTGGTGGCGTCCCCCTCGCCCGTCTACGCCGCGTACATGATGGAGCTGGTCGCCTCGACGCGTCCGGAGCGGGAGTCCCTGCTGCTCGCAGGCGTCGTCGCCGCGCTCGGGTGGTTGGTGCTCGGTGTCGCGCTGCTCGGCGCGGCGGGCCGCCGCGCGAGCAAGGTCGTGGCGGAGCACGCCGCGGCGATCGCGAGGCTCGAGGCGGCGCTGGAGGCGGAGGACGCCGCCGCGCGCGAGGAGGTCGAGGTCGTCCCCTCGGCGCCCGGCGTGCGGGGGCCGCGCGAGCTCGCATGAGCGCGGACGCCCTCCTCGACCCAGCCTTCGTCCGCGAGCTCGAGGTGCTGCGCCGCCGCCTCGAGGTGCGCGTCCGCTCGGGGGCGGCGGGCGAGCACGCGGCGCGCCGGCGCGGTGGCTCCGCCGAGTTCCAGGAGCATCGCCCCTACGCTCCCGGGGACGATCTGCGGCGCGTCGACTGGCTCGCGTTCGCGCGCTCCGGTCAGCCCATGCTCAAGCTGTTCCGGCAGGAGGAGGACGTGGTCGTCCGCCTGCTGGTCGACGCCTCGGCGTCGCTCGGGCATGGCGAGCCGCCGAAGATCGTCGCCGCGCGCCGGCTCGCGGCCGCGATCGCGTACATGGCGCTCGCGCGGTCGGAGCGGGCGCAGGTGGTCGTGGCGCGTCAGACGGACGGGAGAGCGCTGGCCAAGGTGGGCCCGCCCCGGCGGGGGCGCGCCGGGCTGCCGGCGGTGCTGGCGGAGCTCGCTGCGGCGCCCGCCGAGGGGACGGCCGATCTCGCGCGCGCGGTCGAGCAGGTGGTCGTGACCGCGGCGCGCCCGGGGATGCTGGTCGTGCTGAGCGACTTCCTCGACGCGGGGCCGGTCCTCGCGGCGCTCGGCCGCGCGGCGGCCGCGGGGCACGACGTGGCGCTCGTCCACGTCCTCTCGCGTGAGGAGCTCGAGCCCAACCTGGAGGGCGACTGCGCGCTCGTGGACGCCGAGACGGGCGCGGTCGTCGAGGCCACCCTCGACCCAGCGGCCCTGGAGGCCTACGCGCGCCGCCTCGCCGGGCTCTGTGACGAGCTGGCCGCGTGGGCGCGCCGGCACCGGGCCACCTCGGTCCGCGTGACGACCGACGAGCCGCTCGAGGCGGCGCTCCGCCGCTTCGTCGCGCGTGCGGTGGAGTAGGCCGCGCGCACGGCGCGACCGGGCGGGGCCGCGCGGTCCCGGTCCGTCCGCGCCGGCCCCTCCGGGCTCTGGTAGGCTGCCCGCCGATGATCGACCCGAAGGTGACCGTCCCGTCGCTCCGCGCGAGGAAGCAGGCTGGGCCCCGCATCGCCATGCTGACGGCGTACGACGCGACGCTGGCGCGGCTCCTGGACGAAGGCGGCGCCGACGTGCTCCTGGTCGGGGACTCGCTCGGAATGGTCGTGCAGGGCCTGCCGAACACGCTGCCGGTGACGCTCGAGGAGGTCGCGTACCACGCGCGGGCCGTTGCCCGCGGCGCGCGACGCGCCCTGGTGGTCGGCGACCTGCCGTTCCTGACCTTCCAGATCTCGACGGAGCGCGCGCTCGAGAACGCGGGGCGTCTCCTCAAGGAGGGGGCGTGCGAGGCCGTGAAGCTGGAGGGCGGGATCGAGGTGGCCGAGACGACCCGCCGGCTCGTCGGCGCCGGGATCCCGGTGATGGGGCACGTCGGGCTCCTCCCCCAGTCGGTGCACGCGATGGGGGGGTTCCGAGTGCAGGGCAAGAGCGAGGACGCGGCTGCGCGCGTGCTCGGCGACGCCCAGGCGCTCGAGGAGGCTGGGGCGTTCGCCGTGGTGCTCGAGGGGCTCCCGGCCGATCTCGGCCGGCGTATCACCGAGACGATCTCGATCCCCACGATCGGGATCGGCGCCGGCCCATGGTGCGACGGACAAGTGCTCGTCTGCTACGACTTCCTCGGCATGTACCGTGACATCGCGCCGAAGTTCGTCCGCCGGTTCGCCGAGCTGGGCGACGCGGTCGTCGGCGCGACCCGCGACTACGTCTCGGCGGTCCGCGACGGGAGCTTCCCCGCGCCGGAGCACAGCTTCGGCATGGCGCCGCCGCGGACGCTCGGCGAGCCGACGGGCGCCGCCGCGCTCCCCGAGGCCGGGCCCGCTGCGTATGGGCCCGCCGAGGAGTGAGCAGATGCCGGTCACGGTACACCACGGCGTCGACTCGTTTCGTGAGGCGTGCGAGGCCGTCCGGCGCGGCGGGCGGCGGCTCGGCCTGGTCCCCACGATGGGCGCGCTCCACGAGGGCCACCAGGCGCTGGTCCGCGAGGCCGCGCGGCGCAGCGACGTGGTGGCGGTGACGATCTTCGTGAACCCGACGCAGTTCGGCCCGACGGAGGATCTCGACCGGTACCCGCGCGACCTCGAGGGCGACGTCGCGAAGTGCCAGGCGGCGGGCGCCGAGCTGGTGTTCGCGCCTGCCGCGGCCGCGATCTACCCCGCGGGGGAGCGCACCCGCGTGCGGGTCGACGGCCTCTCGACGCACCTCTGCGGGCGGTCGCGGCCGGTCCACTTCGAGGGGGTCGCGACGGTCGTCACCAAGCTCTTCGCCGTGGCCGGGCCGTGCGTCGCGGTGTTCGGTCGAAAGGACTACCAGCAGCTCCGTGTCGTGGAGCGGCTGGCGAGGGATCTGCTCCTGCCCATCGAGGTCGTCGGTCACCCCACGGTGCGCGAAGCGGACGGCCTCGCGCTGTCGTCCCGCAACGCGTACCTGTCTGCCAGCGAGCGCGCGACCGCGCTGGCGATCCCGCGGGCGCTCGCCGCCGCGGTCCGGCGCTTCGCCGGCGGGGAGCGCGCCGTCGCGGCGCTGCGTGAGCCCGTGATCGTCTCGCTCGGCGCTGCGGGGCTGCGCGTCGACTACGTCGACCTGGCGACGGCGGACACCGTCCAGCCGCTCCCAGAGGGGGGGACCGCTCCTGCCGAGGCGCTCCTCGCCGTGGCCGCGTTCGCCGGCGCGACGCGGCTCATCGACAACGTGGTGCTCGGCGTGGATCCGGAGCCCGCCGGGTCGGGTGCCCCGTGAGCGGGCGCCGCCGCGCCAGCCGGCCGTCGCGGCGCGCGCCGGGGCGGGTGGGGGCGTCGCGCGCCGCGCGACCTCGCGCCGCCTCGGCGCAGGCGGCGTCCGGGCGCTTCGTCGTCCTCGAGGGGATCGACGGCGCTGGCACGACGACGCAGGCTCGCCGGCTAGTGGACGCGTTGCGCGAGCGCGGGGTCGACGCGCGCCTCACCGCCGAGCCGAGCGCCGGACCGGTGGGCTCACTGATCCGCCTCGCGCTCGCGCGGCGGGTCGTCGTGGCGGACGCGGCGGGGTCGCGACCGCCCGGCTGGGCCACGCTGGCGCTGCTCTTCGCGGCCGATCGCCTCGATCACGTCGAGCAGGAGATCGCGCCAGCGCTCGCCGCCGGCGCCGTCGTGGTGTGCGATCGGTACGATCTATCGTCGCTCGTCTACCAGTCGTGCACCTCGCCGGAGGGGGACGGTGCGCTCCCGTTCGTCCGCGCCGTCAACGCACGGGCGCTCCGCCCGGATCTGGTGTTCGTGCTCGATGTGCCGCCGGCCGTCGCCGCGGGGCGGCGCGCGGCGCGCGGCGCGCCGCCGGAGCTCTTCGAGCGCGACTCCCTCCAGGCGCGCCTCGCGCGCGGATACGCGCGGGCGGAGGAGCTCGTGCCTGGCGACCGCGTGGTCCACGTGGACGGCGCGCAGGGCGTGGACGAGGTGTTCGCGCGCCTCCTGGAGGCGACGCTCGGGGTGTTGTCCGGGGCGGACGGGCCTGGCGGCGGCGCGGCGCGCAGGAGCCGGCGGCGCTGAGCGTCGCCGCCGGAGCGCGTGGCGCGCGGAGCGCGCGGGCGCGTCAGACGAAGAGGTCGTTCAGGAAGTGGATCAGGATCGCCTTGCGCAACGGCGCGGGGAGCTCCTGCAGGATCTGGTTGATCCCGGCAGTCGCCTCGGGGACGCCCGCGCCCTGCATCCCCGCGAAGGCCAGGAGCTGCCCGAAGGTCTCGTCGTCCAGGGTCGACGGATCGATCTGAGCCGCCATCGTGCCCACCTCCTTGGCCGTCTCGTCCCGCGGCAGGCGCCGCGCCTCGTCCGCGGCGGCGCGCAGATCGGCGAGGAAAGCGTCGACGTGCGGCACGTTCGCGGACGTGACGGAGAGGTGCACGTGCTCCCGGAGGGGACCGGTGCCCAGCGTCGGCTGCACGTACCACCCGCGGCGCTTCATCAGATCGGGGAGGTGGAAGACGTGGAAATCATCCGAGGTGAAGGCGAGGAGCGTCATGTCCGGCTGCGCGAGGATGCGCAGGCCCGGGATGTCGGCGATGCCAGCGGCGAAGCGCCGCGTCGCCTCGCGCATGTCTCTTGCGAGCGCGAGGTAGCCCTCCTCGCCGATCGTCTGCAGCGTCGTCCACGCCGCGGCGAGCGGCCCGCCGCTCTTCGTGCTCTGCACCGTCGCGTTGACGATAGTGTACCCGGCCCACTCCGAGCAGGCGTAGATCTGGTACTTGCGCAGGCCCTTGTCGCGGTGGAGCACGACGCTCGCGCCCTTCGGGCAGAAGCCGTACTTGTGGAGATCCATCGACAGGCTCCAGACCCCGGGGACGCGGAAGTCGAACGGAGGGACGGCCTCGCCCAGCTTCTCGAGGAAGGGGAGGAGCACGCCCCCCATGCAGGCGTCGACGTGCATCCACAGCCCGCGCTCCGCGGCGAGCGCGGCGAGCTCGGGGATCGGGTCGACGACCCCGTAGGCGTAGGAGGGCGCGGAGCCCACGAGCGCGATCGTCTGATCGGAGAGCGCCGCCCGCGCGGCCGTCACGTCGGCCCGGCACGTGAGGGGGTCGACGGCGAACGTGCGGATGCCGAGCCCGAGGTAGGCCGCCGCCTTGTGGAAGGCCGCGTGCGCGGTGATGGGCGCCAGGATCTCGGGGCGCGTGATCTCGGGGCGCTTCGCCCGCGCCCAGTCGCGCGCGGCCTTCATCGCGAGCAGGATCGACTCCGTGCCGCCGGTGGTGAAGTTCCCGACGACCCGCTCGTCGCCGTGGACGTGGTTCGCGCACATGCGCACCACCTCGTTCTCCAGCCGGAGCAGCGACGGGAACGACGTTGGATCGAGGCCGTTCTCGCTCAGGAAGGCGACGTACGCGCGCTTCGCCGCCTCGAGCGCTGCGTGGCGCGCGTCGAACACGTACCCGAAGGCGCGCCCCTCGCGCCACGGGACGTCCGCGCCCCGGTACGTCTCGAGCACTCGCAGGGCCTGCTCGGGGTCCATCGGCTGGGCGGGGATGCGGGCGTCGGTCGTCATCGGCGAGTCCTCCGGAGGGCGCGGGTCGGGGCCTGGGCCGTTCTACACGGCCGCGTCACGCCGTCCAGCGCGGGGCTGTCGGCGCGGAGCGTGCGGCCCAGGCGCGGCCCGCGCGCACGAAAGTTGCCGTCCGGCGCCGGCCCGGGGCAGAACGGCCCTCGTGAGACGCGCCGCGCTCGCCGCCTGGTTCGCGCTCGGGCTCACCGCCTGCGGGGGCGCGGCGCCCCCACCGGCTGTCGAGGCCGACCAGCCCTTCGACGAGGAGGGCCAGCCGCGGCCGGAGCGCGTCGTGCGGCAGCTCGAGCGGCGCGACGTGGACGCCGCCGTGGCGGGCGGCCTCGGCCGGTTCCTCGGGCGCGTGCAGCTCGAGCCCGAGCTCGACGGGCAGCGGTTCGTGGGCTTCCGGATCGTGGAGCTCCGTCCGTTCGAGTGGTGGGAGGGCGTCGACCTGCAGCCCGGCGACATCGTGCTGCGCGTGAACGGGCAGCCCATCGGCCGCGACACCGAGGCCCACGCGGCGTTCGAGTCGCTGCGCACGGCGAGCGAGCTCCGCGTCACGCTGCTGCGAGACGGGCGGAGGCGTGAGCTCGTCCTGCCGATTGTCGGAGCGCCCGCGCCGAAGAGCGCGCCGCCCGTCGCGTCGGCGGCCGCCCCCGGCGCGTCGAGCGCGCCCGCCGGGTCGAGCCCGCCCCCGCCGCCGCCCGCGCCCGCGTCGAGCGCGCGCTGACCGCGGGCGGGGCGGCGCGATCCGCTACTTCGGCGACTCGACGAAGTTGCAGCCGCCGGCGTCCTCCTCGCGCGCCAGGCAGTGGTGCGTCGTCGGGTGCGAGAGGTAGTAGAGATCGGCGCCGCTGGTCGCGAAGAACCGGCCGATCAGGTTCGTGAAGTAACGCCCCACCTGGAAGGCCTCGCACGGGTTGTTCGGCTCGATGCCGTGGTTCCCGCGCGGGTAGATGTACGTCATGAGCTGCGCGAGCACGCGCGCGTTACCCTGCCAGCCCTGCGCGTCCGCGGTCCCAGGCGTGCCGAGGAGTCGCGGCGCCCAGACGTCGGTGATCGTGTCCGGGCTCGCCGGCGTCGCGATCCGGCCGAGGCGGAGCGGCGTCGTCGCCTCTCCCTCGCCGTAGCCCATCTGGCCCTCGTCGATTCCGTCCGGGTCGTAGAGGTACTGCCGGCAGTCGCCCTCCCACACCGGCGCCTCCACGCACCGCAGGGCGGGCGGGTCGCCGGCCGCGGCGACGTTGGCGCAGACGGTGTCCGACGGGCACCCGTCGCCGGACCCCTCCGTCTCGCAGTTGGGGTGGCAGTACACGTCCGCCGCCGAATACGCGACGACGTTGCGCCGGCAGCCCGGCGCCGGGTGGCGGAGCAGGCGGGCCATGCCCTCGAGGACGCCCTCGTCGACGAGCACGGCGTTCGGCGTCCGCCCGCCGAGGTCCGCGTAGAGCTTCGCCGGGGTCACGTAGTCCGCGTGCGCAAAGTAGCGCTCGGCGGCGTCGGGTCGGAGGAACGGCACCGCGCCCGCCGCCCGCCCTGAGGCGATGCCGGCCGATAGCGGCACGTCGGTGTCGCCGATCTGGACCATGTTGAGCAGCGCCTTGGGCGGCATCGGCTGGCCCTCGTGATCGACGGTGGGCCGGAGCGCGTAGTACGGAGTGAAGTTGATCGGATCGCCCGAGTCGATGATGCTCGCCGCGACGTTCAGCATCCGCCGGAGGCTCGGCGTCTGCCGCGGCATGCCGAAGCCGTCGGTCACCGCGTAGAGCGGCGAGCCCGCCGGGATGTACGTGTTCTGCCACTTGATGCAGCCGTCCTCCGTCTCGCAGACCGGCCCCTCCACGAGTCCGAGCGGGTCGGGCGCGCCGTTCGGCACCCAGCCCTTGCCCCAGGTGTCGATCAGGGCGACCCGCGCCTCCTCGCCGACCGTCGGGTTGCAGCCCGCTTCGCCGTCGTACGTGTCGACGGCGTCCGGCACGTCGTAGAGGTCCAGCTCGAGGGCGTCGCCCGTGGTCGTCGGCAGGCTCATGCGGAAGGTGCCGTCCGTCGCCACCCGGGCGCAGCGGACCTGGCCGCTCGTGCGGTTGCGCGCGAAGACCGTGCCGCCTGTGGCGAACTTCGCCGGGTCCACACAGCCGAACTCCACCTCGGCCGTCGTATTCACGTTGACCACGATGAACCGCAGGCTGTGCTCGGAGTCACCGCACGCCGTGCCGTCGCGCCGCCGGGTGCACGCGCCCGTGCCATCGCGCTCGCGGCAGGCGGGCGTCGACACCACCAGCGTGCCGAACAGGCGGAGGTAGATGCCCTCGAACGCGCCGCCGTTCGTCGTGCGGGCCCCCACGTCCAGGAGGCCGCCGGCCCCGGCGCTCGGAGCGGCGGCCACGACCTGGGGGTCGAGCGCCGCGACGAACGGCGCGAGGATGCCGCCCAGCGACTGCCCCCACGTGTAGAAGTCGACGCTCGGCCCGCCCACGTCGGGCGTCCCGTCGGCGTCGAAGTCCCCGGCGAGGTCGTCGAGTTGCCCGTTGCCGTTCAGATCGAGGTGGGACTTCTGCTGGCCGTCGAAGCCCTTCAGCGTGCGGAAGATCTGCACGAGATCCAGCGCGCTCTGCCGGACCACGTCTCGCGTGTGGAAGAGGTAGGCCGTCCAGTAGTCGCCGCCCGAGTCGCGGAGCGAGTCACCGTCGAGGTCCTTCGCCCGGCCGTCGAAGAAGGTCGAGGCGAACGGCGCGTAGCACGCCTGCTTGAACAGCGACTTGCCCAGCCCGGCCGTCTGCTCGTCGAGCGCGATGCCGTGCGAGACGGCGTTCACGCCGATCGTGGCGATGCCCTGCTCCGCCATCCTGCCGGCGAAGCCCAGGGACTCCACGCTCGCGCCCGTGTACCCGTGCCCGTAGTACGTGATGGGGAAGGGCTGCTTCCGCGTGGCCGTCTCCCGGGGAACCGAGATCAGGAACGTGATCTTGTCCCGGTGCTTCGCGGCGTCCCCCGTCCGGAAGTCCACGTCGAACGACGCGTTTGGGTCCTTGTTCTCCGGCCCGCCGTCGATCAGGTAGGGCGCGTCGACCGTTCCGACGATGAGGTGGGAGAGGTTGCCGAGCGACGCCACGAGGTCGTCGAGCTCGGGCCCGTCGATCCCGAACCCCTGCTGGGCCAGCGACTTCACCGTCTCCTGGATCTGGACCAGGTCGACCATGTACGGCGTGCTCGTCTTCCCCGCGCACTGCGTGAGATCCTGCCAGCCATCCGGCTCCACCGCGCCCCCCTCCGCGTCCTCGCGGTTGATGGTACCGACCGAGTACGGCGCGTCGGCTCGCGCGGGGAACTCCTTGGCGAAGCGCGCGAACGGGCCCTTGCCGTAGAGGCCGTCGCGCAGCACCCGCATGTCCTCGAAGACGGGCGAGGTCGTGTACGTGAACGCGAACGCGACGTGCGCGAGGCCGCTGCCGCCGAGGTCGCCGAAGTAGGTCGCGAGCTTCGGGTTCTCCAGGTGCTCCTGCAGGCGGGCGACGCCGGACTCCTGGCCCGGGTGGTAGACGAACTCGAACGGTGAGCGGACCGGCTTGCCGTCCGCGTCGCGGACGCGATCGGTGACGACGAACGCGTAGCGGGTCATCTCCTCGAGGGGGATGAGCGGGCGCGCGACGAGGGTGTCCGTCTCGCGCTCGTACCAGGTGAGGAGGGAGTCGGTGATGCAGCGGTCGCGCGCCGCCTCGAGCTCCTGCTGCTCGAGCGCGTCCTTGCCCTCGCGCTCCGCCAGGAACGCCCAGGTGTCCTGGCAGCCCGTCGGGTCGAGGAGGTTCGGGCGGTCGAGCACGCCATCGAAGTCTTGGTCCCACTCCGGGCGATAGACGCCCTGGCCGCTCCGCGTGCCGTCCGTGGTGCGCGCGGGGTCGAACGCGCGCGTCACCGGGTCGATCGTCTCGTCGAGCGTCTCGAAGAGGAGGTTCTGCTCCCAGCGGTGGTGGTCGTTGGTCCAGTACTTCGCCTTGTCCTTGACCACGTACTGGAACGAACCCGCGCCGAGGTCGAGGGGCACCGGCACGCCGGTCGTGAGGTTGACGAGGTAGAAGGCGTCGTCGGCGAACTCGTAGTCGTCCCCCTGGTGTCGGTCGGCGATCCCCTGGAGATCCAGGGCCGCGCGGGGGTCGTTCGGATCACGCTTGTCGAAAGAGATGGTGATCGGGGCGAACGTGCCGAAGCCCTCGAGTTGGTCGAACTTCTCGCGCACCACGCGCTCGACGCTGGTGGGGGCGAGGGTGCTCGCGTTGATGCGCTGCCCGGTGCGGCTCGTCGGGTCCGGCCACGTCGCGGCGTCGTTCGGCAGCGGGATCGCGGGGAGCGGCTTCGCGTAGCTGTCCCACCGCACCGAGGCGCCGTTGCCGGCCGGCGTGCGCCGCAGCCCGTCTGGGATGGAGTCGGTGCACGCCGTCGACGCGGCGAGGACGCCGAGCGCGACGAGCGGGAGGAGGGTTCGGGCGGGTGCGCGAGCGGGGAGGTCGACCACGGGCGAAGCGTCGCACCCGTGCACCTTTGGGTCAACGGGCCGGACCCTCGCGCGCCGGGTCGCGACCGCCCTGGCGTGGCGCGGCGCGAGGCTGCGGCGTGGCGCGATCGGCGAGCGGCAGCGCCGGCCCCGTCGGCGTGCGCACGGCGCGATCGAGCGCGAGCAGCGACGGGTCGCCCCCGGCGGCTCGGAGCGCCGCCAGGGAGCGATCGATCGCGAGGCGCTCGGCGGGCGTGAGCTCCACCGCGGGGGCCCCGGTCGGCTGCGTGACCCAAAAGACGCCCTCCGCGGGGCGCCACGCCAGCGGCTGCGGCAGGCAGGGCTGCTCCAACGCCGCGATGGCGCGGAGCGTGACGCGGACCGCGGGGGTGTCGGCGATCAACGCGACGGGGCGCTCGAGCAGCGTGTCGAAAGCTCGTCCGTCGTCGCGCTCGACGAGGCGCGGACGTCGCGACGCCGGCGCCGGCGGGGAGGCCGCGACGCGCGACGCCCGAGGCGGGGACCGCGCGGGCCAGCGGACCCCACGGAGGGTGGCGAGCGCGGCGTCCACGTCGGGTGGGCGCTCCGCCTCCGGAGCGACCAGGCGGCGCGCGGCGTCGAGTTCGGCGGGCCCGAGGTGCGCCGGCCAGGAGGCGCCCTCGCCGTCGCTCGGCGGCGCGCCGACGAGCGCGTGCCAGAAGATCGCGCCGGCGCCGTAGATGTCGCTCGCCGGGGTCGCCGGCGCGCCGGCGCGCTGCTCGGGCGCCATGTAAGCGAGCGTCCCGAGGACGCCCGCGGTCACGGTGGCGGCGGCGTCGCTCACGTGGGCCACGCCGAAGTCGGCGAGGCGCGCGGCGCCGTCCCCGTCGAAGAGCACGTTGGCGGGCTTCACGTCGCGATGCAAGATCCCGCGCCGGTGCGCCTCGCGGAGCGCGACCAGGACCCGCTCGGTGATCTCGGCCGCGTGCGCGGGCGCCAGCGGCTCGCCGGCGAGTCGCTCGGCGAGCGAACCGTCGCTCATCCACGCGGTGACGATCGCGGGGCCGCCGGGCTCCCACGCGACCAGCGGTACGATGGCGGGGTGGGCGAGCGCGCCGAGCGCGCGCGCCTCGCGCTCGTAGCGCGCGATCGCGTCCCGCCCCCCGTCGGGCAGGGACGCCACGCTGCAGACCTTGACGGCGACCTCGGCGTCTCCGCGCAGTCGATCGCGCGCGCGGTAGACGCGCGCGGTCGGGGTCGTCGCGACCTCTGCGATCACGGCGTAGCGCCCGAACAGGATCCGCTCGGTGGCGGCCTTCGGCGCATTCGTCTCTTGCTCGGGGCGCGGCGTGCCGCTCGTCGTGCCCTCCGCCGCCCCCATCCCAGCCGCCGCGAGCGCCCGCGCCAGCAGCGGCGCGAAGCGCGCGTCCGGTGGCGCCTCCGGCGGCCGCTGCTGGAGGCGACGCGCTGCCGCGTCCGGGCGCCCCAGCGCGAGCAGCGCCTCGGCGACCGCCACGCGGGCGTCGTCGTGATCGGGTTCGCGCTCGAGCCACGCCTCCCCGAGGCGCACGGCTCGGCGGAGATCGCCGCTCGTGCGCGCCGCGCTGGCCGCTCGATCGAGCGCGCCCGCCTGCTCGTGGAGTCGGCTGGCCGCCTCGGCGTCTCCCGCCGCGTCGAACACGCGCGCCGCCGCGCCGACGAGCCCGGCGCGCTCGAGGCGCCGGGCCACGCCCGCGGCGTCGCTCGGCGAGCGGCCCAGCGCTTCGGTCACGCGGTCGAGCAGCGCGGGATCGCCTGTGCGGGCGGCATGCACCGCCGCGGACGAAGGATCGCCCCCAGCCAGGGCGGCGAGGGCGGCGCGGTCCCAGCGGCACGCCAGCTCCCAGAGCCGGGCGGCCGCGGCGTGCTCACCGGCGCGCTCGGCCACCTCGGCCGCCGCCTCGTGCTGGCCCGCTCGCTCGAGGGCGCTGAAATCCCCTCCGCTCGGCATCTCGGCCCGACCGGTCGAGTAGCGCGCCAGCGGCGTTCGCACAATGACGGCGGCGCCTCTCCCCGGCGCTTTCCCTCGGGGGCCGGGCTGGTAGAGTGCGCGCCGATGTCCTGGACCCGCTGGCTCCGCGCGGCCGCGCCCCGCGTCGCGCTGCTCTTCGCGCTCGGCTGCGCGCCGGAGATCGGCGACGAGTGCGCGCTCTCGACGGACTGCTCGGCCTCCGGGGACCGCCTCTGCGACACCACCCAACCGGGCGGCTACTGCACGCTGTTCAACTGCGAGCCGGACTCGTGCCCCGAGGAGGCGGTGTGCGTCGCCTACGATCCGAGCGTCTCGTCGGCGCCCGAGTGCCGGGATCCGCAGGAGAGCCCCCGCCTCCGCCGGACCTTCTGCATGCGGCGCTGCGACCGCGAGAGCGACTGCCGGGGGGGCTACTCCTGCGTCGACCTGCGTGGATCGAACCCGTGGGGCGCCGAGGTCGTCGACCGGAGCGGCGGCCGCGTCTGCACGGTGCCGTTCGCGGGCGAGCCGCTCGCGGACGGCTACTCCACCGAGCGCTGCACGGGGACGGACGCCGGCTTCGTCGGCTACGACGCCTCGGTCGCGACCGGCGGCACCGGCGGTGGGGCGGGCACCGGCGCCAGCGGCGGGGGAGCGGGCGCGAGCGGTGCGGCGGGGGCTGGCGGCGGGGCGTCGGGCTCCGGTGGAGTCTCGGGCGCGAGCGGCGCCTCCGGCTCGGGCGGCGCCTCCGGCTCGGGCGGCGTCGGCGGCGGCAGCGCGGGCTCGGCCGGCGCGAGCGGCTCGGCCGGCTCGGCCGGCGCGAGCGGCGGGGGCGGGGTCGCTGGTGGCGGGGGCGTGAGCGGCGCCGCCGGAGCTGGCGCGGCGTCGGGCGCCGGAGGCGCCTCGGGCGCCTCGGGGGCTGGGGGAGGATCCGGTGCCGGGGGAGGCGGTGGGTCGGGGGGCGCCGGTGGCGGGGACGCCGGCACCGACGCGTCGCCAGACGCCGCGGACGCGGCGAGCGACTGATGGCGGGGGGCGGGGGAGCGCCCGGACCGCCTGCCGCCACGCGACGCCACCCGGCGGGGAACGTGGCCCGCGCGTCACGGGTCCTGGCTCGGATTGCGCGCGAGGCGCTGGGGCGTACGGTCGCGTCCGCGGGCGTGCTCTTCGCGCTCGCGACGCTCGTCTTCCTCGCGCTCCGCCTCCTCCCGGGCGACCCGGCGGCGCTCGTGCTCGGCGAGCAAGCGAGCGAGGCCGATCGCGCCGCCCTGCGCGCTCGCTTGGGCATGGATCGCCCCCTCGCCGTGCAGTACGCGGTGTTCCTCCGGGGCCTGGCCACGCTCGATCTGGGCGACTCGCTCGCCCGCCCCGGCGTGCGGGCGTTCGCGCAGGTCGCGGACGCGCTGGTCCCCACCGCGGAGCTCGCCGGGCTCGCGGTGACGGGCGGCGCGCTGCTCGGCGTGGCGCTCGCGCTCGGCAGCGTCGGGCCGTGGCTCGGGGCGCGCCGGGAGTGGGTGCACCGCGCGGTGCTCGTGCTGGCCGCGACGCCGCTGCTAGCGCTGGCACCACTCGCGACGTGGGCGCTCGCGGTGGAGCTGCGCTGGGTTCCGCTCCCCGGCGATCCGGAGAGCCGGTTCGGCGGCGTCGCGTTCGCGGCTGGGCTGCTGTCGCTCCCCCTCGCCGCGCAGGTCGCGCGGATCGCCCGCGCCGCGCTCCTCGACCTCGGCCGCGCGAAGTTCCTCGACGTGGCTCGCGCGAAGGGCGGCTCGGCCGCGCGAGTGTGGATCGTCCACGCGCTGCCCGCGGCGTCTGCGCCGATCGCGGTCGTCGTCGCGACGCAGCTCGGCGCGCTCCTCGGCGGTGCGGTCGTCCTCGAGCGGCTGTTCGAGCGGCCCGGGCTCGGCTCGCTGATGCTCGCGGCGTACGCGTCGCGGGACCTCCCCGTGCTCGAAGCGAGCGTGATCGCGGCGGGGATGCTGTTCGTCGCGGCGCAGGCGGCCGCCGCGGCCGTCGCCGCCGCCGTCGACCCGCGAGGGCGCGCGTGAGCTCGGAGGCGACGCGGCGCGCGCGCGCGCTCGCTGCGCTGGGGCCGCTCGCGTCGCTGGTCGTGCTGGCGGCGATCCTCGCCGCGCGCTCGGCCGAGCCCGGGCGCATGACGCTGGAGCTCGCCTGGGCGCCGCCCGGGCCCGGGCGGCCGCTCGGCAGCGGCGACGCGGGTCTCGAGCTCGGCGCGCTCGTAGGCCACGCCACGCTCCGCGCGCTCGGGCTCGCCGCGGTCGTCTCCTGCGTGGGCTTCGGCGTCGGGCTCCCGCTCGGCGCCGCCGCCGGCCTCGCGCGCGGGCGCGCGGAGCGCGCTGTGCTCGGCGTCTGCGATCTCGTGCAGGCGTTCCCCACGTTCCTGCTGGCGCTCGCGGTGCTGAGCGCGGTCGCGACCCCGTCGCGTCTCCACATCGGGCTGGTGTTCGCCGTCACCGCGTGGGCGCCGTTCGCGCGGCTGGCGGCGGCGCAGGCGAGGGTCCTCGCGGACGCGCAGTTCGTCGAGGCGGCGCGCGCGCTCGGTGTCTCGCGCTTCCGCACCGTCGCGCGCCACGTCCTGCCGAACCTCCTCGGCACCGTCGCCATCCAGCTCGGCACGAGCGCCGCCGGGCTGGTGCTCGGGGAGGCCGCGCTTGGGTTCGTCGGGCTGGGCCCGGCCGACGGCGTGAGCCTCGGGGCGCTGCTCGAGCAGGGGACGCTCGGCATGTTGCGGGCGCCGCACGTGCTCGCGGTCGGCGCGGCGGCCGTCGCGGCCGCTTCGTTCTCGCTGCAGCTCGCGAGCGAGGGGCTCCGCCGGTGGGCGCACGGCTAACGCGCGCGCGCGGCGTGGCTACGGGTCCACGCGCGCGGCGACCTGCTACCGTCCGCTTCGCGTGTTCGGTCCCTCGCCGCTCCCTCGCTCGCTCGCGGCCGCGCTCCGTGACGCGGGCGCGCCGCGGCCGCACGTCCGCCTCGGCGCCGTGAGAGACCTCGCGCGCCACGCCGCCCCGGAGGGTCCGCGGGCCGATCGCGCGAGCGCGCGGGCGCGGCTCTCGGAGGTGCTCGCGCGGGACGGCGACGAGGCGGTCCGTGCCGAGGCGGCCCTGGCGCTGGCGGACGCGCGCGCCGAGGATCAGCTCGAGCCGCTCTGTGCCGCGCTGGCGGATGGGTCGCTCCGCGTTCGCCAGCTCGCCGTGCTCGCGCTCGGCGAGCTCGCGGTGCCCGGCGCCGCCGAGGTGGTCGAGCCGCTCCGCGCGCTGCTCGGGCACGCCGAGCCGTCGCTCCGCTTTCAGGCGCTCCTCGCGCTCGGACGGCTGGCGCCCGACGTGCCCCTCGCCGTCCTCGCCGCCGCGCTGGCGGATCCGGACGCCGAGGTGCGCTGGCTCGCGCTGCGCCTGGCCGACGAGCACGGACTGGGCGGCGACGAGCGAGCGCTGTCACGCGTGGAGCGCGCGCTCGCCGACCCGGCCCCGCCGGTCGCCCTCGCGGCGGCGATCCTCCTCGCGCGCAGCGGCCGCGTCGCGGCGCACCCGGCGCTGATCGCGGCGGTGGCCGCGTCGGGCGCCCGCGTCCCGCCGGACGATCTCGTCGCGGCGATCGAGCTCTGCGGCGAGCTCGGGCTCAGCGCGGCGACCCGCGCGCTCGAGCGCCACGCCTTCGGCCGGCTCGGGCTCGGCGGCTCGCGCTTCGCGTGGCAGGCGCGGATCGCGCTCGCGCGGCTCGGCCACGAGCGGGCGCGAGCGCACCTCGTGCGAGGGCTCGACGCGTGGAGCCGGGACGCGCGCACCCACGCCGCGGTCGCGGTGGGCGCCGCCGGGATCGTCGAGGCGAGGCCGGCGCTGGAGCGGCTCGCGGCCGACGCGTCCCGCGCCGATGCGGACGCGGTCGCCGACGCGCTGGTGGCGCTGGCGCGCGTGGCCGCCGCGCGGCGCGCCGCCGGGTGACCGGAGCTCGGCGCGCCCGGCCCGGCGAGCCTCGCCGGAGAGCGGTTCCTTCGTCCGGCGGCCGTGGTACGTTGGCCTCGATGACGGCCCCGACCGCGCCCGACCTCGGCCTGTTCCAGGTGCTCCGCGACGACGGCAGCACCGATCCGGCGACCGATCCGTTCCTGCCGCAGGACACGCTGCTCCGCATGTACCGCGAGCTCCGCCGCGTGCGGCTGCTCGAGGTCCGCATGGTCGCGCTCCAGCGCCAGGGCCGGGTCGGGTTCTACGGCACCTGCACCGGGCAGGAGGCGACGCCGATCGGCGTCGGGTTCGCCGCCGATCCGGGGGACTGGGTGTTCCCAGCCTTGCGCGAGAGCGCGATCATGCTGGTGCGGGGCTTCCCGCTCGACCGCTACATCGCGCAGGTCTTCGGCAACGAGCTCGACGTGCTGAAGGGGCGGCAGATGCCGAGCCACATGAGCGCGCGGCAGGTGAACCAGGTCTCGTGGTCGAGCTGCATCGGCCCGCAGATCCCCCAGGCCGTGGGCGCCGCGTGGGCGGCGAAGATGCGCAGGCGGTCGATGGTCGCCATCGGCTTCATGGGGGACGGCGCGACGAGCCAGCCGGATTTCCACAACGCGATGAACTTCGCGGGGGTGTTCAAGGTCCCGTGCGTCCTGGTGTGCCAGAACAACCATTGGTCGATCAGCGTGCCGACCTCGCGCCAGACCTCTTCGGCGACGCTCGCCATCAAGGCGCGCGCGTACGGGCTCCCCGGCGTGCGGGTGGATGGCAACGACTTGCTCGCCGTCTACCGCGCCACGGCCGACGCCGCGGCGCGGGCTCGTGACGGCGGCGGCCCGACCTTCCTCGAGTGCGTCACCTATCGGATCGGGGCGCACTCCACCAGCGACGACCCGACCCGCTACCGCTCGGAGGCGGAGGTGGAGGAGTGGAAGAAGCGGGACCCTCTGGACCGCTTCCGGCGCTACCTCGTCCACCAGGGGCTGGTCGACGACGCGCACGACGCGCAGCTCGACGCCGAGATCGGCGACGAGATCTCCGCCGCGATCGCGGCGGTGGAGGGCCGGGCGAACCCGCCGCGCGACTCGATCTTCGACGACGTGTACGCCCGGCCGCCGTGGCACCTGGAGGAGCAGCGCCGCGAGCTGCTCGCCGGGCCGCCGGCCCCCTCGCACGGGTGACGCGCTCGGCGCGCTCGCCCGGCGCTCAGTAGCAGCCGAGCGCGGGGTCGCGGGCGAGGTGATGGGCGGCGCCGCCCCAGAGCGCGTGCGCGACCCGGCTCGCCATCACCGCCGCGCCCTCGCGGGTGAAGTGGTAGAGATCGCGCGCCGCGAGGCCGGCGTGGAAGAACCGCGGCATCGAACCCTCCCCTCCCATCGCCTGACGGAGGTCCCAGAACGCCGCGCCGGACCCCAACGCCGCCTGGCGGAGCTCGGCCGCGATCCGGGCGAAGCGCGGGTCGCTCGTCGCGTCCGTCGGCCGCGCGGCGTGGTCGGGGGGGCTCATCACGACGATCGGCACGCCGGGCACCGCGCGGCGGTGCAGCGCGACCAGGCGCGCCACGGCCGCCGCGTTCTCCTCGTGCTTGAAGGTGTTGGCCCCGACGAGGAAGAGCACCAGGGACCAGGGTCGGGCGCGGAGCAGCGCCACGTTGAGCTCCTCGTCGAAGCGCGAGAGATCCCAGTAGCTCACGCCGCCGATGCCGAGGGAGTCAACGACGACCCCCTGAGCGCGCTCGAGGACCACGCCATAGAGGCGCACGAGGCGCGCCCCCTCGGCGACGATCTCGAAGCGGTGCGGCGCGTCGGGGACCTCGACGGTCGCGTAGCGCGCGACCTCGTCCCCTTCGCTGGTGTCGATCCGCCGCGCCTCCGCGCCGTCCACGCGGATGGCGAAGGCGCCCCCGCCGTCCGACCTCGCGTGAAGGACGCCGAACCGGGACGCGCGCGTGCCGACCTCGGCGCCGGCGGGCGCCGTGCCGAACCGCGCGCGCGCGCCCCGCTCGCGGGTCGCGGCGAGGATGCCGCCCAGGCCATAGGCGGCGCGTCGATCACGGACGGTCGTCGGCGTGAAGATCGCCCACTCGCCCAGCGCCTCGTGGGTCACGTCCTCGTGCGAGTACCAGCGCCACGGCTTGCCTACCGCCACGTACCCGTGCCCGGCGTCCCCATGTTGGTGCTGGAGCGTGCGGCGGAGCGCGCCGGTGAGCTGGTCCAGGGTGAGGTTGGAGTCGCCGTAGAAGGCGATGCGGAGGGGCTGCGTCGCGCGCCCGCGGGTGAGCTGGGCCACCTCCGCGTGGAACCTCGCCAGCGTGCCGCCCGGGTCCTCGATCGCGGGGACGGGGGCGCCGCCGGGCACCGGGAGCGCTTGCGGCACGGCGAGCTCGACGGGAGCGCAGCGCGGAGCAGCGGAGGCGCCACCCGGGCGCGGCGCCGCGGGGGTCGCCGCCGGCGCGGGCCCGGGCGCGAGCGGGCTCTCGTGGGCGCTCGTCGCGCGAGCGGCCCGCCGGGGCGCGTCCGGCGCGCCCACGGGTGCGTGTGAGGCGCAGGCGATCGCGAGCGCGGGGGCGACAGCGGCGATCGGGCGCGCGGCCCCCCGCCCGGCCCGGGCAAGGCTCGCGATCCACGCGAACGCCGGCGACGACGACGCCCTCCGAGCGACGGCGCGCTTGCCGCTGCCGGAGGGCGTCCTCGGCGATCGCGCTCGGGCCACGGCCGACGTCCGTCAGCCGCCGCCGCGAGCCGTCAGCCGCACTCCGTCGCGCAGTTCGCTTGAACGCACGCTCCGACCGCGTTGAACAGGTCGACGACGGGCTGCGTCAGGCAGGCGGCGCACGCCGTCTGGGCGCACTGCTGGATGTCCGACGCCGACGCGCAGTTGTCGGTCAGACACTGGTTGAAGCCGGCGCAGCCGGTGTCGGCGAAGCAGGCGTTCGTCTCGTTGCAGCAGTTGGTCTGCATGCACGTGTCGCAGGTCGCGTTGCCGGTGCCGATCTGCTGGCACTGCGCGCCGACCGGGCCCGCGGGGCAGCCGGTGCCGCCGCCGGTGCCGGTCGCGCCGGTGCCGCCGGTGCCGGTCGCCCCGCTGCCTCCTGTGCCGCTGCCGCCGGTTGCGCCGCTGCCGCCCGTGCCGCTGCCGCCGTCCGTCAGCCCTCCGGTGCTGCTGCCGTCGCTCGCGCTGCACGCGCCGAGGAACACCAAGTACGCAAGTCCTGCCACCGATACGTTGAGCTTCATCATCGCCTCCGATGCTTCCACCCGCCGCAGCGAGTGTCGTCGCGGCGAGTACTGCGCTCGCGCACCCTGGTCAAGCGCTGGATCGCTCGGCTCGCGCCGAACCAGCGACGAGACTCCACATGTTCCGCTGACGTTCGTATCGTGCGTCTGCACCGGATTCGGCTGTCCAGCCGAGGCGGCCTCGGTCGCTGCGCGCCGCGCTCACCGATCCCCGCTCGCCGCGTCGGCGGGGAGCTTCGGCGCGGGCGCGCCGCCATCGACCGCAGCCGCGTCGGGCAGGCTCGCGTCCGGGCCCGGCGCGAGCGCGCGCGCGGTGCTCGCCGTCGCGGCGGAGACACCGCCCGCGCTCGTAGGTGCGGCGCGCGCGTGCGCGGGCTGCCTGCGATCCTTCGGCGCGCCGGCGTCCGCCGGCTCCGCGCCTCCGTCGATCGGCTGCGCCGCGGCGCTCGCCGCGGCGTCGGTGGGCGCGGCGCGCGGCGCCTCGCGCGCGATCACCGTCGCGACGGCCCCGCCCGCGAGCGCGCCCAGCGCGATCCACGCCAGCGATCGCGAGCGCGACGTCCGGTGGAGGTGCTCGTGGCGCGCGTCCGGGAGCGTCGGCAGCGCTCCGCGCCGCCTCAGCTCGAGCGCCTCCGCGAGGGCCAGGCCGAAATCCTGACAAGAAGGGAAGCGCGACTCGGGGTGCTTGGCCAGCGCGCGCGCCAGCACCGAGTCGACGTGCGGATCGAGCCCGCACACGCCCGCGATCGGCGCCGGCTCCTCGGCGTGGATGCGCGCGGCGACCGCCACGGCGTCGTCGCCCGGGAACGCCCGGTGCCCGGCGATCGCCTCCCACAGCGTGACGGCCATCGAGAACTGGTCGCTCGCCGGGGAGAACGTACCGTGCTCGATCGACTCCGGCGCGGAGTACGCCGGCGTCCCCAGGATGCCGCCCTCGCGGGTCAGCGTCGAGCTCGGGAGGCGCGCGATGCCGAAGTCCGCGACCTTGGCGCCGGTCTGCGCGAGGATGACGTTGGCCGGCTTCACGTCGCGGTGGAGCACGCCGAGCTCGTGCGCGCTGGTCAGGCCGCCGCCCAGCTCACGGGCGAGCTTCGCGGCGGCTTCGGGCCCGAGGGGGCCGCGCGCGAGGCGCTTCTCGAGGGTGTCGCCGTGGACGTACTCGAAGACGAGGAACAGCCCGACGTCGGGCTCCTCGCCCATGTCGTGGAGCGCGACCAGGTTGGGGTGGGATACGCGCGCCGAGGCACGCGCCTCCTGCCGCATGCGGACCAGCAGCGCCTCGCGGTCGGCGGCGTCCAGGCCGAGATCGGCGCGCAGCACCTTGATCGCCACGTCGCGGTCGAGCACCGGATCGTGGGCGAGCACGACGAGCCCCATGGCGCCCTGCCCGAGCGTGCGGACGACGCGGTAGCGCCCGATGGTCGGCGGCAGTCGTGCGGTCACCGGCCCGCTCATATCTCGGATCGCCGCCGCGCTCAGCCGGGATCACCCTGCCGAGCGCGTCCCCGGATCGCGACCGGACGCGCTCAGCGCTTCTTCGGCGGGCGTTCGGGCTTCTCCGGCGACCTCTCTGGCGGCTTCTCCGGCGGCTCGGCGTCGCGGGGCGGCTCCCCGTACTCGGCCGCCAGCTTCTTCAGGAGCCCGTCCCGCATGGCCTGCTCGTGGTACGTCGGCAGCTTCGGGAGCTGGACGACGAGCTTCACGCGGTCTCGCACCTCCACGACCTCGATCGCGCCGCTGGTGGGCGTCGCCTTGCCAGGGACCGAGTACTTGAAGAGCAGGTACGCGGCGTCCGGATCTCGCTCCGTGACCTCGACGCCGAGGTCCACCCGCAGGTAGCGGAGCGCCGCGGAGTACGCCTGCGCCTTCGTGTAGCGCACCTCGGCCTCGGCGCGAGCCGCCGCGTCGCGCACCACGAGCGCGCTCGCCGCGAGCCCGCCCGCCACGACGAGGGCCGCCAGCTTCGATCGGAGCATCGCCGCCCTGCATCAACCCTCCCGCCGTCGCGGGGCAAGTTCTCGGCGGCGGGCCTCCGGCGCGTTGCCAGGCGAGCGCCTGGGGCGCGTTGCCAGGCGAGCGCCTCCGGCGCCGGCGTCGGAGCGCGCGCTCACTCCGGGACGCGACCGGCGAGCAGCTCGCGGGGCCCGGTCTCGAACAGGAACTCGACCTCCTCCGCGCCGTGCAGCGCGCGCAGCCGGTCGATGCCGCGGACGGCGGCGTCCACGTCGCGCGCGCGGTGCGCGTCCGTGCAGGCCGCGTGGTAGAGACCCTCGCCCAGCAGGTGCTCCGCGCAGCGCTGCGGCTCGCGCCCGTACTTGCCCACCAGCGCCGCAACGTCGAGCAGCGCGCCGCACCCGCCGTCGACCAGGCGCTCCAGCGGGGACGGATCCCGCCACAGCGTGCGGTATCGCTCCGGGTGCGCGATGACGGGCGTCAGCCCCTGCCGCGCGAGATCGAAAAGTCGGGCCTGCACCCAGGGGAAGAGCTCGGTCTCGTAGAGCTCGACGAGGACCGCGCGGCCGCCCGGGTAGGGCAGCCCCTCTCCCGCGAGCAGGCGGCCCAACACCACGTCGTCGAAATAGTGTTCGCTGGAGAGCGCCGTCGCCGGCAGGCCGGACTCCGCCGCGAGCACCGGACCGAGCAGCTCCCACGCCGCCGTCAGGCCCGCGCGGTCGTTGTCGAACATGCCGGGGCGCATGTGGGGCGTCGCCACGACGTGCTCGAACCCGGCGCCCGACAGCGCCCGGAGCATCGAGAGGCACTCGCCCAGGTCCGGCGCGCCGTCGTCCACCGCCGGGAGGAAGTGGCAGTGGAGATCGACGCGTCCGCTCACGACGATCGCGGCATAGCGCCGGTCGGCGGGAACGTCACCCGCGCGCGCGCTCGCGCAGGATCCGCTCGCAGGCCGCGGCGGCACTCGCCAGATCGGGGAGCGCCTGGTCGGACCGCGCCGCGAGCAGCACCTCGACCCCGTGGACGGTCAGCCGGCGTACGCGCGTCCTCCGGGTGAGGTGATCCAGGCGGTCCGGGACGGTGTCGTTGGCCGCGCTCGCGGTGCTCCTGGCGGGCGCCGCGGCCGCCGCCAGGGCGGCGTCCGCGCCCAACGCCTCGCACGCCGCGCGCGCCCCCGCCCCCGCGATCACCAGGCCCTCGGCGTCCGCCAGCGCGAGCGCCTCGACGTGGCTCGCGGCGCGCAGGCGCGCCAGCAGCCGCTCGAGCGACCGCAGGCCATCGTCGCGCGGATCACACCGCCGGTCGAGGAGACCTTCCACGTCTCTCGACGTGCCCCGGCGAGTCGCGGCGGGCCAACTTTTTCTGGCGGCGGGCCCCGCTGGCGCCCGGATCGGGCGGATCCCGTCCGGCTCGCTCGCGCCGCCGTGCTATGCGCCCCGCGCCGTGAGCCGCCCAACGCTGGAACCGCTGATCGCGAAGCGGCGGGTGATCCTCTGCGTCGGCTGCGGCGGCGTCGGTAAGACGACCATCGCTGCGGCGATCGCGCTCGCGGCGGCGCGGCAGGGGAAGCGCGTCCTCTGCATGACCATCGATCCGGCCCGCAGGCTGGCCAACTCGCTCGGGCTGGAGCGCATGGCGACCGAGGAGACGACGGTGCCGCGCGAGCTGTTCGCGGCCGCCGGGCTGGAGGTGGCGGGTGAGCTGACGGTGGTCATGCTCGACACGAAGCGGACGTTCGACGACCTGGTGACTCGCCACGCGTCGAACGCGGCCGCGCGAGATCGCATTTTGTCCAACCGCCTGTACCGCTACATCTCGACGACGCTCGCCGGGACGCAGGAGTACATGGCGATGGAGAAGCTGCTCGCGGTGCAGAGCGAGGGGCGCTTCGATCTCGTCGTCCTCGACACCCCGCCGACCAGCAACGCGCTCGACTTCCTCGACGCCCCCGATCGCATGGTCGGCGCGCTCGACAGCGCGGCGATGCGGTGGTTCATCGAGGCGTTCCAGAGCACGGGGCGCCTCAGCCTGAACCTCGTGGCGCGCAGCGTCTCCGTGGTGCTCCGCGGCATCGGACGCCTGACGGGCGGCGGGTTCCTCGAGCAGATGGCCGAGCTCATCACCGAGCTCGATGATCTCTTCGGCGGGTTTCGCGCCCGCGCCCACGCGGTGGCCGCCGCGTTCCGTAGCCCGGAGTTCGCCTACGTGGTCGTCACCACGCCGGCGCCGGCGGCGCTCCGTGAGGCGGAGTTCTTCGCGGAGCGACTGCGGGAGCAGGGCATGAGCACCGACGCGCTGGTCGTCAACCGGGTCCACCGCCGGCCGCGCGCGCAGCCGTCGGACGCCGAGGTCGGCACCGCGCTCGCCGCCGCCGGGATCGCGCTCGGGGAGGGCGGCGTGGCCAGGCTGCAGCGCGCGCTCCACGAGGAGGAGTCGCTCGCGAGCGCGGACACGGCGTCCCTCGCGTCGCTCGAACGATCGATCGGCGCCGACCGCGCGACCATCCGCGTCGACGTGCCCGCGCTCCCCGGCGACGTGCACGATCTCGGGACGCTCGCCGGGATCTCGACGCTCGTCGGAGGGTGACCCGGTGAAGGCGCGTCCTCCGACGGCGCGGCGCGACCGGATCGCGCCGGCGGTTGCGCCTCCGCGCGCCGCGCTCCATGCACACGGCTGCGCCGCTCCGATGCCTCCCGGTCACCCCGCGCCGCGGCGCCGCCGCTCCCCTGAGGTCGTCGCCTGATGCCGCGGTGGGCCCAGTTCGCCATCTTCCTCGGCATCGGCGGCGCCATCACCGGCGCGGTCCACGCGTACCTCTGGGCGCGCCTGGTCCGGGACGCGCAGCTGCCGCCGATCTGGCATCGGGTCGCCACCGCGGCGCTGATCCTGGCGTGGCTCAGCGTGCCCGTGGGGCTCGGCTTCGGCAGGGCGCTCGCGGCGGCAGGCCACCGCACGGTGGTGCTGGCGCTCACCTCTTGGCTCGGGTTCATGCTGCTCCTGCTGGTGAGCGTCGCGGTCGGCGAGCTCGCTCGGCTCGGCGCCCACGGGGCGGTGGCGCTCGGCCTCTCGCCCCCGCTCGACCCCGAGCGGCGGCTCACGCTGGCGCGGATCGCCGCGCTCGGGGCGGTGCTCTTCGGCGGGGGCGCCGGCGTGGCCGGGGTCGTGGGCGGGCTCTCGCGGGTGATCGTGCGGGAGGTGGAGGTCCGGCTCCGCAGGCTCCCGAGGCGGCTCGACGGCACCACCATCGTGCAGCTCACGGATGTCCACGTCGGCCCGACCATCCGGCGCGACTTCGTCGCCGACGTCGTCGCCCGCGTGAACGCGCTGGAGCCCGACGTGATCGCCATCACCGGCGATCTCGTCGACGGCACGGTCGCCGAGCTCCGGGAGCACGTGGAGCCCCTGGGTCGGCTCCGCGCGCGCCACGGCGTCTACTTCGTCACCGGCAACCACGAGTACTACTCCGGGGTCGATGCCTGGATCGAGGAGCTCGCGCGCCTCGGGATCCGAGTCCTCCGCAACGAGCGTGTGGCGATCGGGGACGGCGCGGAGTCCTTCGACCTCGCTGGCGTCGACGACGCCAGCGCCCGCCGCTTCGGCCGGGGCCACGGCCTCGATCTCGAGCGCGCCCTCGCCGGTCGGGACCCGTCGCGCGAGTGCGTGCTCCTGGCGCACCAGCCGAAGGGCTTCGAGGCCGCGGCCGAGGCGGGCATCGGGCTCCAGCTATCCGGGCACACGCACGGCGGGCAGATCTGGCCGTGGGGCTGGCTGGTCCGCATCGATCAGCGGTGGGTGTCGGGCCTGGCGAGCCTACGAGACGCGCAGCTCTACGTGAGCAGCGGCACCGGGTACTGGGGGCCGCCGATGCGCCTCGGCGCCCCCGCTGAGATCACGCGCGTGCGCCTGGTGTCGGCTCCCGGTTGAACGCGCGCGCCGGCAGCCGTAGACGAACGCCGCCCCCTGAAGGAGGAGCCGACGTGCGCAGCGCCTACCGTCCCGACCAAGCCGACCGGAACCCGGAGGAGACCCGAGAGTGGGTCGAGTCCCTCGAGGCGGTGATCGCGGCCAGCGGCGACGACCGGGCGCGCTACGTGGTCCGTCGGATCATCAACGCCGCGCGCCGCCACGACGTGCTCCCCAACGAGCCGCTGGTCACCGACTTCGTCAACACGATCCATCGCGAAGCGGAGCCGGCGTTCCCCGGCGACGAGCTGATGGAGAAGCGGATCCGCCGTATCGTCCGCTGGAACGCGATGGCCATGGTGCAGCGGGCCAACGTCCGCTTCCCCGGGATCGGCGGGCACCTCTCCACGTACGCGTCCAGCGCGAGTCTCTACGAGGTGGGGTTCAACCACTTCTTCCGCGGCAAGGACGGCGACGGCCCCGGGGACCAAGTCTTCTACCAGGGGCACGCCGCGCCCGGCATGTACGCGCGTTCGTTCCTGGAGGGGCGCATCTCGATCGATCAGATGGAGCACTTCCGCCGCGAGGTGGACGGCGTGGGCCTCTCCTCGTACCCCCACCCCCGGCTCATGCCGAGCTACTGGGAGTTCCCGACGGTCAGCATGGGGCTCGGGCCGCTCCACGCGATCTACCAGGCGCGCTTCAACCGCTACCTGCACGCCCGCGGGTTCGCCGACACCTCGCGGTCGCGGGTGTGGGCGTTCCTGGGCGACGGCGAGACGGACGAGCCCGAGGCGCTCGGCAGCCTGAGCATCGCGGCGCGGGAGCGCCTCGACAACCTGGTGTTCGTCATCAACTGTAACCTCCAGCGCCTGGACGGCCCGGTGCGGGGCAACGGCAAGATCGTGCAGGAGCTCGAGGCGGTGTTCCGCGGCGCGGGGTGGAACGTCATCAAGGTCATCTGGGGGCCCGAGTGGGACGCGCTCCTCGCCCGCGACGACGAGGGCCTCCTGCGCATGCGCATGAACGAGGTCGTGGACGGCCAGTGGCAGAAGTACACGTCGGCCCCGGGGAGCTACACGCGCCAGCACTTCTTCGGGGTCCACCCCAAGCTCCTCGGCATGGTCGAGCACCTCACGGACGACCAGATCCGCAAGCTCCGTCGCGGAGGGCACAGCTATCGAAAGGTCTACGCTGCGTTCCGCCGGGCCACCGAGCACACGGGCCAGCCGACCTGCATCCTCGCGCACACCGTCAAGGGCTGGACGCTCGGGGCGGACTTCGAGGGGAGCAACGTCACCCACCAGAAGAAGAAGCTCGAGCTCGACGAGCTCCGGAGCTTCCGCGATCTGCTCGAGCTGCCGGTGCCCGACGCGAAGCTGGAAGAGGCGCCCTTCTACCACCCGGGGCTCTCCAGCCCCGAGGTGGAGTATCTCCGCGAGCGCCGCCGGGCGCTCGGGGGCACGCTCCCGCTCCGCCGCTCGAGCGCGCAGGTGGCGCTCGAGCTGCCGGCCACGGATCTCTACCAGGAGTTCCGGCAGGGGATGGCGAGCGGCGAGGCGTCGACGACGATGGTCTTCGCGCGGCTGCTGGCGAAGCTCCTCCGGCACAAGGCGATCGGGCGTCGCATCGTCCCCATCGTCCCGGACGAGGCCCGCACGTTCGGGCTCGACGTGCTCTTCTCGCAGTTCGGGATCTACTCCTCGCTCGGCCAGCTCTACGAGCCCGTCGACAAGGGGAAGCTGCTCTTCTACCGCGAGAGCAAGGACGGCCAGGTCCTCGAGGAGGGGATCACGGAGGCCGGGAGCGTGGCGTCGTTCCTCGCGGCGGCGACCAGCTACGCGACGCACGGGCAGCCGATGATCCCGTTCTACGTCTTCTACTCGATGTTCGGCTTCCAGCGCACAGGGGACCAGCTGTGGGCCGCGGGAGACGCCCTCGCGCGCGGGTTCCTCTTGGGCGCGACCGCGGGCCGGACGACCCTCAACGGAGAGGGCCTGCAGCACGAGGACGGCCACAGCCAGCTCCTCGCGCTCGCGTACCCGCATGTCCGGGCGTGGGACGTGGCGTATGCCTTCGAGCTCGCGACGATCGTGGAGGACGGGCTCGAGCGGATGTTCGAGCGCGGGGAGAACGTCGTCTACTACGTGCTGCTCCAGAACGAGGCGTACGCCATGCCCGCGATGCCGGAGGGCGCGCGCGAGGGCGTGCTGCGTGGGCTCTACCGGCTCCGCGCGGCGCCGGCCCGGCTCGCGCACCATGTCCAGCTCTTCGGCTCCGGCTCGATCCTGCGCGAGGTGCTGCGCGCGCAGGAGCTCCTGGCGGAGCGCTTCGGGATCTCGAGCGACGTGTGGGGTGTCACGAGCTACGGCGAGCTCCGGCGCGAGGCGCTGGCCTGCGAGCGTGAGAACCGCCTCCAGCCCACGGCGGCCACGCCGCGGCGGGCGTGGATCACCGAGCAGCTCGCCGGGATCGTGGGGCCGTTCGTGGCCGCGAGCGACGGCGTGCAGGCCGTCCCCGATCTCGTCGCACGCTGGATCCCCGGTCGCTTCGTGACCCTCGGTACGGACGGCTTCGGCATGAGCGACACCCGCGAGGCGCTCCGCCGCCATTTCGAGGTGGACGCCGAGAGCGTCGCGCTCGCGGCGATCGACGCGCTCCGCCAGGAGGGCGCGCTCGACGCCGCCGAGGTGACGCGGGCGCTGCGCGTGCTCGGGATCGATCCCGACCAGCGCGATCCGGCGAGCGTGTAGTTGGCGTCGCGATCCCACCCCCCGGGCGCCGCGCCCGCGGGCCGGCTCCACTGGGCGCTGCTCACCGTCCAGATCCTGTTCGGGCTGTGGCCCGTCGCCGGTACGGTCGTGCTCGCCTACATGCGGCCGCCCGCGCTCATCGGCTTCCGCCTGGTGCTCGGCGCGCCGATCCTGGCGGTCGCCGCCGGGCTCCCGTTCCGCCCGCTCCCGCCGGCGCGCGACCTCGGGCTGCTGGCGGTGGCCGCCGCGCTCGGCATCAGCATCAACCAGCTCCTCTTCGCCGAGGGGCTGTCCCGCTCCGATCCGGTGAGCGCGGCCGTCGCCATCCTGCTCCTGACTCCGTTCACGCTCGCCATCGCCATCGCGGCGCGCCGCGAGCGGGCGCGGGCGCGGCGCCTCGTGGGAGTCGCGATCGCCGCCGCCGGCGCCCTGGTCCTGGTTCGCGTCGAGCGGCTCGACCTCGCAGACGACAAGCTGGTCGGGAACCTCCTGCTCGTCGTGAACGTGCTCGCGTACGCCTCCTTCCTCGTGCTGGCGCGTCCGGTGTTCCAGAGGGTCGGCGCGCTCCCCGGGATGGCGTGGTGCTTCGTGTTCGGGGCGCTCGAGGCGCTGCCCCTCACGGGCCCCGCGCTCCTCGGCGTCGACTGGGTGGAGCTGCCGCCTCGCGTGCACCTCACGCTGGCGTTCATCCTCGCCGGCCCGACGCTCGGCACCTATCTCCTGAATGCGTGGGCGCTCCGGCGCGCGGAGAGCTCGCTCGTCGCCGTGTACACCAACCTGCAGCCCGCCATCGCCGCGCTCTCCGCCTGGGTCGTCTTCGGCACGCTGCCCGAGGCGCGCACCCTGCTCGCGGCGATCGTGATCCTCGGTGGGATCACGCTCAGCCGCGGGTGAGCGCGCCGCCGCCGTCGCCCCGGAGCGCGGCGCGCGCGAGCCGCCGGTGGGGCGCGGGCAGCGCGAGCTCGCCCAGCGCCGCGCTGGGCACCCACCGACGCGTGACCCACGGGGGCGCGGCGCGGCCGGTGCAACCGACCGGACGACACTCGAACGCGTCGAGCGTGACGCGGTGGCGGGTCACGGTGTGCTCGAGCGAGGCGACCCTGCGAACGCCCGCCACGCGCGCGCCGCAGGCCAGGGCCGCCCGCTCCACGGCGGTGGCCGGCGCCTCGTTCGGGCGCACCTCTGCCGTGGGGAACGTCCACAGGCCGGCCCATCGCGGCGCGTCGGCGCCGAGGCGGCCGACGAGGACCCGGCTCCCGCGTCGGGCCAGCGCCGCGACCGCGTGGACGAGGATCGGCGCCGGGCGCGCCGCCGGGCGCGGCAGCTCCGCCGTGCGGCCGCTCGCGCGGGCGACGCAGCCGCTGCGCGCGGGGCACTCGCCGCAGCGCGGGCCGCGCGGCGTGCAGAGCGTCGCCCCGAGCTCCATCAGCGCCTGGTTCAGCGCGTCGGGCGCGCGGGCCGCCCGCACGAGCGCGCTCGCGACGGTGTGGACCGCGGCAGCGAGCGCCGCGCCGGTGGCGTCGATCCCGCGCAGGCGCGCCACGACGCGCACGACGTTGCCGTCCACCGCGGCGACGCGCTCCCCGAACGCGAGGCTCGCCACGGCGCCCGCCGTGTACGGACCCACGCCCGGCAGTTCGAGCAGCCCCGCTGCCGTGCGCGGCAGCTCTCCGCCGTGGCGCGCGAGCACGACCCGGGCTCCGGCGTGCAAGCGGCGCGCGCGCGAGTAGTACCCGAGCCCCTCCCACAGGCGGAGCACGGCATCCTCCGGTGCCGAAGCGAGCGCGCCCACGTCGGGGAAGCGCGCCATCCAGCGCAGGTAGTACGGCCGCACCGTCTGCACGCGCGTCTGCTGCAGCATCACCTCGCTCACCCAGATCGCGTACGGATCCGCGTGGCGACGCCACGGCAGGTCGCGCGAACACGCGCGGTACCAGTCCTCGAGGCGCCGCGCGAGGCGCGCCGCCGACGGCATCGGATCGGGGTGAGGGCTCACCGGGGACAGGGTACCAGCGCGCGGCACGCGCGGCCTGCGCCGGGGCCCTTCCATTGCTGGGCGCCACGGTGTTGGTAGGGTCGCCCCATGGCGGCTCGCTCACGGCGCAACGTCCCGGCCATCGTCCTCGCGGCGTGCGCCGGCGCGCTCGGGCTCGGCGTCCAGGGCTGGTTCCTGCTTCGCGCGCCAGCGCCGGTGAGCACGGATGAAGGGTACATGGGCGCCTTCGCGCTGGCGCTCGCGCACGGGCGCTGGCTCCCGTACGTCGACGCGGTGAGCCAGCGCGGCCCCGTGCTGTACTGGTTCCTCGGGCTGTGCCAGTGGATCTTCGGGCTCCACGGGTGGGTCGGGCTCCGCGTCGCCACGTGGCTCTGCGCGGCGTTGGCGCTCGGCGCGCTGTGCCTCGGCGGGTGGGCCGTCCGCTCGCCGCTCGGGGGCGCGATCGCCGGCGTGCTGCACGCCTGGGTGCACTGCATGTACCTCCACCCGGACGCCGGGATCGCGATGCAGGGCGAGGTGCTCGCCGGGCCCCTCGTCGCGCTCGGCTACGCGGTCCTCGCCGTCGGCGTGCTGCGCTGCCGCCCCGGCCCGCGGCGGACGGCCGCCTACTTCGCCAGCGGGCTGTGCTGCGCGCTGGCGGCGGCCAGCAAGCAGACGGCCGCGCTCCTCGTGGCGCCGGCTCTGGTCTGGCTGCTCGTGGCCCTCGCCGCCGAGGGCGGCCCGTGGCGGTCGCGGCTCGCGGCGATCGCCGCGTTCCTCGGCGGGTGGGCGCTGGTGCCGGCGCTGATCCTGGCGCGCTACGCCGCGGCGGGCGAGCTCGACACGCTCTGGTACTGGACGGTCACCTACAACCTGGTGACGTACATGGACCCCTACGCGGACAAGAAGGGGCATCGCGCGATGTGGACGTGGTTCACCGACGGGGCGGACAAGGTCGTCTGGGTCGCCGCGGCCTGCTCCGCCGCCGGGAGCCTCGCGCTCGCCCTGCGCCGAGCGCGGTCGCGCTCGCTCCGCGCGGTCCTCGTGGCGCTCCGCGCCCAGGGGTTGCTCGTCTGCGCCGGGCTGGGCGCGATGGTCGCGGTCGCCTCCGTGGCGCAGACGCGCCGGTTCTGGCCTCACTATTGGATGCTCCCGCTGCCGCTCATCGCGCTCGCGAGCGGCCTCTCGCTCGCCCCGGCGTTCGATGGCGGCACGCGCATCGGCCGGCAGCTCGCTCGCTGGGTGTTCGTCGCGCTGGTCGGCGGCGTGACGCTCGGCGCGGCGGTGGATCGCGTGTGGCTCCGCGAGCGCGAGCGCGGGCGCGGGCACTGGGCCCGCCTCACGCGGGATCCCCTCTGCGACGTGGTGGAGCTCCACTCCGCGCCAGGGGATTCCCTCTTCGTCTGGGGCTTCGAGCCCGACCTCCACGTGGAGTGCCAGCGGCGTCCCGCGTCCAGGTACGTCTTCTCGGTGTACCTCGCCGGCGTGGTGCCGCCCTTCTGGGAGCGCCCGGAGCCCGCCTGGGTAGCGCGGGACGCGCGCCGGCTCGCGGTGCAGGATCTCGAGCAGAACGCGCCGCCGGTGATCCTCGACATCGTCGGATCGTTCGGCGGCTTCGGGATCCGCAAGGTGCCCGAGCTCGCGGCGCTCCTCGCGCGCGACTACCGGTCGGTTGGGAAGAAGAAGGGCCGCGGGCGCCAGGCCGAGGTGTTCGTCCGGCGCTCGGGCGGCGCGGCTCCCCGTTAGAACCTCCCCGCGGCGCGCGAACGATTCTCACCCCGGAGCGGCGCTGCCCTTCCCCGCTGGGCGCACCCGTGCGATCCTCGCGTGGCCGCCCGGTCGCGCGCTCATGAGCTCCACTCTCGTCCTGTCGCTCGATCCGATCCGTACCGACGGCTGGTTCGAGCGCGTCGGCGAAGGGATCGGCAGCTTCCAGGCGCTCTGCGACATCGTCGGGTCGCGGTTCTTCGCCTTCGCGATGATCGCGGGCGCGCGCATCACGGCGCTGACCGTGGATCGCCGCAACCCGGACAACACCCTCGTCGACTTCGTGGTCGGCGGCCCCGAGACGGAGAGCACTCCCGAGGACACGCAGCGGCTCACGCTCGCCGACTTCCGCCGGCGGCTCGTCGCCGCGCTCGTCGCCGACGATCCGCCCGGCCCTCCGCCGACCCGCCCGACGGATCTCGAGGCGCTGCAGCTCCACGTCGGCGTCCGCTACCTGTTGCTCGCCCCGATCTACGGCTACAGCCTGGGCGAGCTCGCCATCGAGCCGGAGCGCTCCGTCATCCGCGTGGTGCACGACGGCATCGAGAAGACGTTCTCGCTCGAGCAGTTCCGCGCGCGGCTCCGCACCCACGTGCGCGAGGAGCTCGATCGCGCGGCGCGCGGCGCGCGGGGGTCGATCGACCTGGCCCGCGTGGCGGAGGCCGAGCGGGCGGCGGAGCGGGGCGATCACGTCCGGATCCTCGAGCTGCTCGGCGCCTGGCCGGCGCCCCTCGCCATCTACCTGCGCACGCCGGACGGCCAGGGGCTCGCAGCCGAGGCGCGGGCGGTCATCGCGCGCGGGCTCGGCCTCCTCGGCAGCGCCTGCGTCGCGCTCGCCGAGGTGGAGAAGGGCGAGGAGGTGCTCCGGCTCGCCGTGCAGTATGCCGGCGACGGCCCCGCCTCGCACGACATCTACGCTCGTCTCGGCCGGGCGATGCTGGCCGACGAGCGCGCAGGCGAGGCCATCGGTCCGCTGCGCCGGGCCCTCAGGTTGGGGGGCCCGGAGGCGGAGCTCTGGCCGCTCCTCGCCGAGGCGTTCGTCCGGCGCAGCCGGGGCCTCGCGGCGCTGGGCGCCGTCGCGGAGGCGCGCGCCGCCGGCGCTCCCGACGCGGCGGTCGAGCCGTGGGAGGCCCGCATCGCCGAGCGTCTCGGCCCCGCCCTCCAGCGCTGGCGGGCCCTGGTGGAGCGAGCCGACTAGCCTGGGCGGGCGCGACGGGGCCTCGGCCCGGCGCCGTTTGACACCCCTGGGCCGGTTGACTAAGTCCCCGAAGCCCGACGAAATTCCCTCCGGTCGGGCGACCGAGCACCGTGTCCGAGCTGGTCCAAGTCTACCTGCCGATGTTCCTCGTCTTCGCCGTCGGCGCGGCGATCGTGGCGGTCTTCTGGCTCGGAGGGCACTACCTCGGGCCGAAGAACCCGAACCCGGAGAAGCTCCAGCCCTACGAGTGCGGCAACGACTCCGATGGCGCGCGCGGGGTCCGGATGAGCGTGAAGTTCTACCTCACGGCCATCCTGTTCGTGGTCTTCGACATCGAGGCGGTGTTCATCTACCCGTGGGCCGTGCTCTTCAAGGGCCTCGGGTGGACGGGCTTCCTCACCATGCTGGCGTTCATCGCCGCGCTCTTGGTGGCGCTCGCCTACTGCTGGAAGAAGGGAGCGCTCGAGTGGGAGAGCTGAAGCGCGGCGGCGCGGGGGGCGACACCGCGGCCCTCGAGCGAGCCATCGAGACGGGGCAGGGCCCGGGCTTCGCGACGACGCGCTTCGAGGACCTCCTGCATTGGGCGCAGAAGTACTCGCTCTTCATGTACCCCTTCGTCACCGCGTGCTGCGGGATGGAGTTCATGAGCGTCTCGGGGCCTCGCTACGACTTCTCCAGGTTCGGCTCCGAGGCGCCGCGCTTCTCGCCGCGCCAGGCCGATCTGCTGTGGGTCGTCGGCACGATCACGCAGCGCCAGGCGCCGGTGCTCAAGCGCATCTACGAGCAGATGGCCGACCCGAAGTGGGTGCTCGCCTTCGGCACGTGCGCCAGCGTCGGCGGGTTCTACGACAACTACGCCTGCGTCCCGGGGATCGACAAGATCGTCCCGTGCGACATCTACGTGCCGGGCTGCCCGCCCCGGCCCGAGGGCGTCCTCGATGGCCTCCTGCTCCTCCAGGACAAGATCCAACGAGGCGACTCGCGGCCGGGTGTCGTCAAGCCGCGCCAGGATCCCGCCGTCGACCCGACGGCCGGCCTCGTCCAGCTGCGGCGCTCCCGCGTCTCCCGCCCCTGATCGGAGCCACGCGACCACCATGGCGAAAGCGCTCCTCGACCTGCTCCGGCGACACTTCCCGGACGACCTCCTCGCCGTCCACTCCCAGGTGGGCGACGACACCGCCCTCGTCCGGGCCGAGGCGTGGCACGCGGTCGCCGCCTTCCTCCGCGACGATCCGCGCGCGCAGATGTCGATGCTCGTGGACCTCACCGCCGTGGACCACCCGGACCGCGAGCCGCGGTTCGAGGTCGTCGCGCACCTCCACTCGTTGGAACGAGGGCACCGGCTGCGGATCAAGGCGCGCGTCGGCGCGGCGTCGGGCGAGGGGGCCGAGATCGCGTCGGTGTCGGATTTGTGGGCCGCCGCGAGCTGGGCGGAGCGCGAGTGCTGGGACATGTTCGGCGTCCGGTTCGTTGGCCACCCGGATCTCCGGCGCATCCTGCTCTACCCGGAATTCGTCGGTCATCCGCTCCGCAAGGACTACCCCGCCGAGCGCGCCCAGCCGCTCGTCCCCTATCGGGAGGTGCCGGACATCGACAAGATCGAGCCGTTCGGGTCCTCCGAGGGGATGAGCTTCGGGCGGCAGACGCACGCCCACCCGGCAGGGGAGGACGACGCCCTCATCGGTCCGCCGTTGGTGGACCCGGCCGCGCGCGAGGTTCGGTGATGGAAGCGCTGGATCGCGATCTCGAAGGCTCTGAGGTCGAGCTCCCCGTCGAGCCGATGCTCATCAACGTCGGCCCGTCGCACCCCGCCATGCACGGGACGGTCCGCGTGGTCATGGAACTCTCCGGCGAGAGCATCGCGCGCTGCGACGTGCAGGTCGGCTACCTCCACCGCGGCTTCGAGAAGATGTGCGAGCGGGGCACGTGGACGCAGTGCTACCCCTACGTCGATCGCTGCAATTACGTCTCGCCGATGCTGAACAACGTCGGCTTCTCGCTCGCCTGCGAGAAGCTGCTTGGCGTCGAGGTCCCCGAGCGGTGCCAGTGGTACCGGATGGCGCTGGGCGAGCTCGCCCGCATCAGCGACCACCTGACGTGCGACGGCGCCATGGCGATGGAGCTCGGTGCCTTCACCCCGTTCTTGTGGATGATGAAGTGCCGCGAGATGGTGTGGGAGATCCTCGAGGAGGAGACGGGCGCGCGCCTCACCCACAGCTTCGGTCGTGTGGGGGGGATGGCGAAGCCGCCGACGGCCGACTTCAAGCCGCACGTCACCGCCGCCGTCGAGCACATCCTCCAGGTCTTGGGCGAGGTGGAGCGCCTGCTCTACGGCAACCGCATCTTCCTGGATCGTCTGGAGAACGTGGGAGTGATCCGCACGGAAGACGCGATCAGCCTCGGCTGGACGGGCCCCGCGCTCCGCGCCTGCGGCGTCCCGTACGACGTGCGGCGGGCCGCGCCCTACCTCCGCTACGGTGAGGTGGAGTTCGAGGTGCCGGTGGGCACGCGCGGCGACTGCCTCGATCGCTTCCTGGTCCGCATCGAGGAGATCAAGCAGAGCGCGCGCATCCTCGCGCAGTGCGTCCGTCGCATGCCGGACGACGGCCCCGTCAACGTCGACGATCCGCGGGTCGTCCTGCCCGAGAAGGGGGACGTGTACTCGACGATCGAGGGCACGATCCGCCACTTCAAGATCGTGATGGAGGGCCTCAAGCTCCCGGCGGGCGAGGTCTACTCGTACACCGAGGGCGGGAACGGCGAGATGGGCTTCTACCTCGTGAGCGACGGCAGCGGGACGCCGTGGCGGGTCCGCATCCGGCCGCCGTGCTTCTACGTCACGGGCGGCCTCGAGCACCTGATCACCGGGCACATGCTCGCTGACGTGGTCCCGTGCTTCGGCTCGCTCAACATGATCGGCGGGGAGTGCGACCGATGAAGCCGGAGCGGCGCCGCGCCGTGCGCGGAGGAGCCTAGGGATCGATGCCGACGTTCAAGCTCGACGACCAGGACATCCCCTTCGAGCCGGGGGACACCGTGCTCCGCGCCGCGCACCGCGCCGGGGTCGACGTCCCGCACTACTGCTGGCACCCCGGGCTCAGCGTCGCTGCGAACTGCCGCATGTGTCTGGTCGAGCTCCTTCCTCCCCCGGGGCGCGGCGCGCTCATGCTGGACGTGCTGCGGTGGGACCCGGCGCTCGGTGAGTACGTCAAGGAGCGCAAGCCGAAGCTCGTCCCCGGGTGCCAGCAGCCGGTGGCGGAGGGGATGGAGGTCCGCTCGGCGACGAGCGAGCACGTCACGAAGGCGCGGAGCGCGGTGCAGGAGCTCCTCCTGCTGAACCACCCCGTCGACTGCCCGATCTGCGACCAGGCGGGCGAGTGCCGCCTGCAGGACTACTGGCTCGAGCACCAGGCCAAGTCGAAGCGCATGCGCGACGAGCCGGTGCACAAGCCGAAGGCCGTGCGCTTCGGGCCCACGATCGTCTACGACGCAGAGCGCTGCATCATCTGCACGCGCTGCGTGCGGTTCAGCGCCGAGGTGGCCAAGGACCCAGTGCTGAGCGTGCGCGAGCGCGGGAACCTCAACGAGATCGTGGTCGCGCCGGGGCGCGAGCTGGATCACGGCTACACGTTGATGACCGAGTACGTGTGCCCGGTGGGCGCGCTCACGGCCGTCGATTTCCGCTTCAAGGCGCGCGTGTGGTTCCTCCGGAGCGCCGCGGCGGTCTGCCAGGGCTGCGCGACGGGCTGCAACGCCTGGCTCGACTACGATCCGCGCTCCCACACGGTGTTCCGCCATCGGCCGCGCGAGAACGCGGCCGTCAAC
Source organism: Polyangiaceae bacterium (assembly GCA_020846005.1). GTDB lineage: Bacteria > Myxococcota_A > Polyangia > Polyangiales > Polyangiaceae > JADLEQ01. The sequence continues at coordinate 56,339 of JADLEQ010000028.1, read as the reverse complement.
CGGTGGTGGATGTGCGATGAGGGCATGCTGGACTACCGGCGCGTCCACGAGGGTAGGGTCCTCGAGGCGTACGTCGACGGCCAGCCGAGCGAGCTCGATCCGGCGGTGCTCGAGGCGGCAAAGCGATTGAGGGGCGTCGCGCCGGAGCGGATGGGCGTCGTGCTGTCCGCCCAGTGCTCGAACGAGGACAACTTCGCGATGGTCGAGCTCGCGCGGCGCTGGATCGGCACGGGGAACCTGTACCTCGCCGGGCGCGCAGGCGGGGCGGCGGACGGCGTCCTCCGGCACGAAGATCGCAACCCGAACGCCGCAGGCGCCCGCGCGGTCGCCTCCACGCTCGACCCTCGCGCGCCGGCCGAGCTGGCGGCGGACATCGAATCCGGCAAGGTGACGCATGTGCTCGCGCTGGGCGCGGAGCTCGGGGATCCGGCCCTCGCGGGCTGCCTGGAGACCGCCGAGCAGCTGATTGCGCTCGCCGCCTGGCAGGGGCCGTTGGTCGGCGCCGCGGGCGTGGTGCTCCCCATCGCGAGCTGGGCGGAGAGCGAGGGCACGTTCGTGAACGCCGCAGGTCTCGCGCAGCGGAGCGAGAAGGCCATCGGGATCCAGGGAGACGCCCACCCCGCCTGGCGCGTGGTGGCGGCCGTGGGCCGTGGCCTCGGTCACGCGATGAACTGGCGGAGGCTCGCGGACGTGCGGCGCGCCATGGACAACGAGGCCGGCGCCATCGTCGCCGACGCCCCGGCGTTGGAGGCCCGCTGATGGGAACGCTCATCCTGCTCGCGCTGCTCAAAGCGTTCACCGTCGTGGTGATGCTGGGGCTGAACATCGCGGGCCTGCTCACCTGGGCCGATCGCCGGCAGCGCGCCGTGATCCAGGACTCGATCGGGCCGAACCGCGCGGTGGCGTTCCTCCCGGCCCACGTCGTGAAGGCGCTGGTCGGCGCGCCCGCCGTGCTCGTGGCTGGCGCCGTCATCGCCCTGCAGCTCGTCGCGCCTCCGGACGCGGGCGGCCGCACGGCGCGGGCGGTGGTGCTGAGCCAGCTCTTCATCCTCGTCGGCTGGCTCACGCTCCTCGGGATCGGCGGGGCGGTGCGGACGCGAGGCGTGCGGAGCTCGTTCGATGCCTGGGTGGCGTCCGCCGGCGATCCCCGCAAGTTCGTCTACCTCGGGTTCGCGGCGCACGGCGTCACCGCGCTCCTCGGGCTATCGCTCCGCGGGACGGAGATCGGGCGGACGCTGCGCGACTTCGGCTACGGCGCGGGGGCGTTCCTCCTGGCCGGCGCGGTGCTCGGCGGCGCGGTCTACACGATCGTGCACCTGCGCGGCGACACGGTCGGGCTCCGCGTGGCGGGGCTCCTCCACCCCGCCGCCGACGGCCTGAAGAGCGTCTTCAAGGAGGATTTCGTCCCCCCCAACGCGGACAAGTTCCTCCACGGGTTGGCGCCGATGATCTCGCTCTTCCCGGCGCTGGTCGTCATGGCGGTGGTCCCCTTCGGCGACACCCTCTGCTTCGGCGTCGGCGCGAACGACACCCTCGACCTCGGTCGCCTCGCCGCCTACGTGCCGCGAGACGGAGTCTGCAGCGAGGGCGCGGTGAAGCTCCAGGCGCTCGACCTGAACGTCGGCATCCTCTACTTCTTCGCGCTCGCGGGCACCGGCATCGTCGGCGCGGCGCTCGCGGGGTGGGCGAGCAACAACAAGTTCAGCCTCCTCGGCGGCCTCCGCGCCGCGAGCCAGATGGTGAGCTACGAGGTCACGCTCGGGCTGACGATCGTCGGCTGCATCATGATCTACGGCACCGTCCGGCTCGACGAGATGGTCCGCTGGCAGGTCGAGCACGGGTGGGGGATCTTCGTGCAGCCCTTCGCCTTCGTGCTCTTCCTCACCGCGGCCATCGCCGAGTCGAAGCGCATCCCGTTCGACATGCCGGAGGGTGAGAGCGAGATCGTGGCCGGGTACTACACCGAGTACTCGGGGATGAAGTTCGCGATGTTCTTCTTCGCGGAGTACGTCGCCATCGTGACCGCCAGCGCGCTCGTGGTCGTGCTGTTCCTCGGCGGCTGGCACGTCCCGTTCCTCGACCGCGCGGGGCTGCACGTGGCCGTGGGCGGCAGCGTGCTGTTCAGTCAGCCGCTGCCCCACGCGGTCGTCATCCTGCTCGGGTTCCTCGGGTTCGTGCTCAAGGTTGTCGGCATGTGCTGGGTCCAGCTCACGATCCGCTGGACGCTGCCGCGCTTCCGTTACGATCAGCTCATGCAGCTCGGCTGGCGCAAGCTGCTGCCGGCGTCGCTGCTCAACATCCTGGTGACGGCGCTCGTGGTGCTCGCGCTCCAGCAGGCGAGCGGCACCGTCCAGTCGGCGCTGAGGACGCTCGGCGACGCGACCCACGCCCTCGTCGCGGCGCTCGGCCTCGTCGGCGCCATCGCCTTCTTCCGGTTGCTGCTGTCGCCGGCCCGCAAGCGCCGGTTCCTGGAGACCTCGGCGGCCCGCTACGCGGCATCCCGTGGCGGTACGCGCAGCGCAACCATGCAGGCTTGAGTGAGGATCTCGACATGACGCGCGCCCCCCAAGAGCCTCGGTCCTCCAGCGCTCCGCTTGGCCCACGCAAGGTCGTGGGCGCCCCGGTCCGCCGCCCCGAGCGCACGGCTGCGGTGCAGAGCTACGTGCCCACCATCCTCGAGGGCCTCGGCCTCACGATGAAGCACTTCTTCGTGAACACGAAGGAGCTGGCCCTCGGGCAGCGGAACGACCCGGTGCTCGAGGCGATCGACGACGGGATCAACACCCTCTCGTACCCAGAGCAGAAGCGCCCCTACCCGGAGCGCTATCGCGGGGTCCATCGGCTCACGCACCGCGTGGACGGCTCCCCGCGCTGCGTCGCGTGCCTGTGCTGCTCGACCGCCTGCCCCGCGCAGTGCATCCACATCGAGCCCGCGGAGTACCCGGAGGGGGACGCGCGCCGCGGGTACGAGCGCTTCCCCGCCCGCTTCGTCATCGACGAGATCCGCTGCGTCTTCTGTGGGTTCTGCGTGGAGGCGTGCCCGTGTGACGCCATCCGGATGGATACGGGCATGCACCCGGCGCCGTACGACTCGCGCGAGCAGTTCATCTACGAGAAGGACCTGCTGATGAGCATCCCGGGCCGGGACGGCTCGTTCGAGAGCGACAACCCGCGGCACGAGCCAGGGGATCCGACGCACCCGGGTGTGACTCGGCTGAAGCACCACTGAGGGCCGCGCCGGCGGCGGAGGCATGAGCGCGCGCTGGGAGACGGTGGTGGGCCTCGAGGTGCACGCGCAGCTCCTGACCCGCACCAAGTTGTTCTGCGGCTGTCCGACCTCGGCGGGCGCGCCGCCGAACGTCCAGGTCTGCGCGGTCTGCCTCGGGCTGCCCGGCGCTCTGCCCGCGGCGAACCGCGAGGCGATCGTGCTCGGTGTCCGGGCGGCGCTCGCGCTCGGCCTCACGGTGCACGAGGAGAGCGTGTTCGCGCGCAAGAGCTACTTCTACCCGGATCTGCCCAAGGGGTATCAAATCAGCCAGTTCGAGCGGCCGCTCGCGACCGGCGGCCAGCTCGACCTCGAGACGAGCGCGGGGCCTCGCCGGGTGACCCTGCAGAGGCTCCACCTCGAGGAGGACGCCGGCAAGAGCGTGCACGGCCACGGCGGCGACTCCCTCGTCGACCTGAACCGCGCCGGGGTCCCCCTCGCGGAGATCGTGAGCGCGCCGGATCTGCGCTCGGGCGAGGAGGCGGCGACGTACCTGCGCGCGCTGCGCGACGTGCTCGTCTTCCAGGGAGTGAACGACGGGAACCTGGAGTCGGGGAGCTTCCGCTGCGACGCCAACGTCTCCGTCCGACGCCAAGGCAGCGACACGCTCGGGACGCGCGTCGAGCTCAAGAACCTGAACTCGTTCCGCTTCGTCCAGCGGGCGATCGAGGCCGAGGCGCGGCGCCAGGTGGCGCTCCTCGAGGCGGGCGCGGCGGTCGACGCCGAGACGCGCAGCTACGATCCGGAGGCCGATCGCACGGCGTCCCTGCGCGGCAAAGAGGAGGCGCACGACTACCGCTACTTCCCGGATCCCGACCTGCCCCCGCTGCGGGTGGACGAGGCGCTCCTGGAGGCGGCGCGCGCCGGCCTCGGGGAGTCGCCGGCCGCGCTCCGGGCGCGGTGGACGGAGGGGCTCGGCGTGCCCGCCGCTGCCGCCCGCACGCTGGCGAGCCACCCCCGGATCGCGGAGTTCTTCCAGCGTGCGCTCGCGCTCGGGGCCGACGCGCGGCGCGCTGCGGCCTGGATCCCGACCGAGGTGCTCCGCGGCGCCGAGATCGACGGCCTCGCCGCGACCTTCCGCGTGACGCCCGAGCAGGTGACGGAGCTCCTCGCGCTGGTCGAGGAGGGGGTGTTGAGCGGGAAGCAGGCGAAGGATCTGCAGCTCGAGGTCGAGGGGACCGATGCGTCACCTCGCGCGATCGCCGAGGGGCGCGGGCTGCGGGTCGTCGCGGACGAGGCGGCGCTCGCCGCGCTCTGCGACGAGCTCATCGCGGGCGCGGAGCGGCAGGTCGCGGCGTATCGCAAGGGCCAGAGGGGCGTCCTCGGCTGGTTCGTCGGGCAGGCGATGCAGCGCACGCGCGGCGCCGCCGACCCACGCCTCGTCACCCGGCTCCTCACCGAGCGCCTCGACAAGCCGGCGTCCTGATGGTTCGCTCGCGCCGCCCCAGCCGCTCTCCGCTGCCCGCCCTGCGCGGCGTGGGCGGCGCCTCCCAGGAGCCCGCGTGATCCTCCCGCATCCGAGCCCGCTCAGCCAGGCGCACTACTCCGCAGCCGAGCTCTCGCTCGACGACACCACGCTGCTGCTGCTCGACCAGCGGCGCCTCCCGGTCGAGGAGACGTACGTCGAGATCCGCGACGTGGGCGCCGCGGCCGAGGCGATCCGCGAGCTCGTGGTGCGCGGCGCCCCCGCCATCGGCGTCGCGGCGGGCTACGCGATGGTGCTCGCGGCCCGGGAGGCGGCGAGCGCGGTCGACTTCGCGCAGGCCCTGGAGCCCGCGGCGCGGCTCTTGGTGGACGCGCGCCCCACGGCGGTGAACCTGCGCTGGGCGGTAGATCGCATGCGGTCCCTCGCGCGCGAGCTCGGTCGCGCGAGCGCCGCCGAGCGGCGCGAGCGCTTCGCAGCGGAGGCCCGCGCGATCCACCGCGCGGACGTGGAGGCCAACCGCACCCTCGGGCGGCTGGGCGCCGAGCGCGTCCCCGACGGCGCCACGGTGCTCACGCACTGCAACGCCGGCGCGCTGGCGACCGGCGGCTACGGGACGGCGCTGGGCGTGATCCGCGCGGCGATCGAGGCCGGCAAGCAGATCCGTGTGCTCGCCGACGAGACCCGCCCGGTCCTCCAGGGGGCGCGGCTGACTGCGTGGGAGCTGGCGCGCGACGGGATCCCCGTGACGGTGATCACGGACTCGATGGCGGGGGCCCGCTTCGCCGCGGGGCGCATCGACCTGGTGGTCGTCGGCGCCGATCGGATCGCGCGGAACGGGGATGTGGCCAACAAGATCGGGACTTACGGCGTGGCCTGCCTGGCGCGCATGCACGATCGCCCGTTCTACGTGGCGGCCCCGTTCAGCACCGTCGATCTCGAGACGCCGACCGGCGCCGCGATCCCGATCGAGGAGCGGCGAAGCTCGGAGGTCACGCACGCGGGCGCGGTCCAGCACGTCCCGGCCGGCGTCGCGGTCTGGAACCCTAGCTTCGACGTGACGCCGGCGCGGCTCGTCACCGCGATCTTCACGGAGCGCGGCGCGGCGGATCCCGCGGAGTCCATCGCATGCCAGGGTTGACGCCGCCCGCCGCCAAGCCGCCCTGGCTGAAGGTCAAGGCCCCGTCCGGCGCCGCCTACGTCGAGCTCGAGTCGCGGCTCCGCGCGCTCGAGCTCGTCACGGTGTGCCGCGAGGCGCGCTGCCCCAACCTCGGCGAGTGCTGGTCCCAGGGGACGGCGACGGTCATGCTGCTGGGCCACACGTGCACTCGCGCGTGCAGGTTCTGCGCCGTGACGACCGGCCACCCTCGCGGCGGCGTCGATCCCAGGGAGCCCGACCACGTGGCGCGCTCCGCGGCCCAGGGCGGGCTCAGGTACGTCGTGCTCACCATGGTGAACCGGGACGATCTGCTCGACGGCGGCGCCGCGCACGTCGCGCGCACGGTCGAGCGGCTGCACGCCGAGTCGCCCGGTCTGCTCGTCGAGACGCTGGTCGGAGATTTCGCGGGTCGGCTCCACGATGTCGACGTCGTGCTCGCCTCGCGCCCGGACGTCTTCGCGCACAACGTGGAGGTCGTGCGCTCCCTCACCCCGACGATCCGCGACGCGCGCGCCGGGTACGAGCGCTCGCTCGCGGTTCTGGCCCACGCGAGCCGCGCCGGCGTGGCCCGCTTCGTGAAGAGCTCGCTCATGGTGGGCATCGGCGAGACGGACGACGAAGTGTTCGAGACGCTCGCGGATCTGGCCGCCGCCGGCGTCCACGTCGTGACGATCGGCCAGTACCTCCGGCCGACGCCGCGGCACGCGCCGGTCGCCCGCTATGTGGAGCCCGAGCGGTTCCGTGAGTTCGCCGATCGCGGCGAAGCGCTCGGGCTCCGGTATGTCGCCGCCGGGCCGCTGGTGCGGTCGAGCTACCACGCGGCCGAGGCGTTCCTGCAGGCCGGGTGCGGCGAGGCGCCCCGGGCGGAGAGCGGCCCGGCGCTGGTGCCGGCCAGTCGCCTGGCGCGGCGTTGACGCTCTGCGGCGTGGCTCGTCGTGCCGGCTGGAGGGGCGGTCGCGCTGACACGGCGGCGGATTCCGGGTAGCCTCGCGTGCCCCCATGCAGCCCCTCCCGACGCTCCTCGAGCGAGTCGCGAAGCAGCTCGGCGCGCCGCCCTCGTACGCCGAGCCAGGCGTGAGCACCTCCATCCTCTCCGCGGCGGCTCGGGTCTACGGATCGAAGCCCACGGACGACGAGTCGGACGAGGTGACCCGCCCGACGGGCTTCGACCCGTTCGCCGCCGCGCTGTTCGAGGCGGTCGTCGAGAGCGCGTACCTCGTCGCGAACGCCGACGGTGAGTTCGACGTGACCGAGCGCGCGGCGTTTCAGCACGTGGTGCTCGCGGCCTGCGAGGGCCGCGTCGCGGCGCCCCAGGTGGACGCGCTCCTCGCGGATCTCGAGGAGCAGCTCGGCGAGGATGGACTCGACAAGCGCATCTCGATGGTCGTTCGGCTGGTCACGCGAGCCGACCACGCGAAGGAGGTGCTGCGCGTCGCGAGCCTCCTCGCGCACGTGTCCGGGGGTGTGAGCGAGGTCGAGCGCTCCGTGCTCGACCGCCTGGCCGAGGGCTTCGCGCTGTCGCCGGCCGAGGTGGAGCAGGCCCTGGCCGAGGCGGGCCGGGCGGTCGCGGACTAGCGGAGCCGAGCGCCCGCCGCGGCGCGTCAAGCCGCCAACTCGGGGTTCCCGTCGGCGGGTGTTGGACTAGGCTCGCGCGCCCCGATGGACTCTCAGCCCCTCACCGAGACCCACGACGAGATCGTCCGCGTGCTCCGCGACGACGGCACGCCGGACCCGGCTGTCGATCCGGGATTGTCGACGGAGGAGCTGCGCAAGCTCTACTCGGCGATGGTGCGCACTCGGGTGATCGACGAGCGACTCGTCACGCTCCAGCGCCAGGGTCGGATCGGGTTCCACATCGGCTCTCTCGGTGAGGAGGCGGCGATCCTGGGCTCGGCGTTCGCGCTCCGCGAGCGCGACTGGGGCTTCCCCTGCTACCGCGAGTTCGGCGCCGCGCTGCTCCGCGGGCTGCCGCTCCAGCGGTTCATCGACAACATGTTCGGCAACGCCAACGATCTGGTGAAGGGGCGCCAGATGCCGGACCACTACACGTGCCGGCAGGCCCGGTGGGGAAGCATCAGCTCGCCCATCGGCACCCAGATGAGCCAGGCGGTCGGCTTCGCCTGGGCGGCGCGGCTCCGCAAGGACGACGCCGTCGCCCTCGTCTACTTCGGGGACGGCTCCACGTCCTCGAACGAATTTCACGTCGCGATGAACTTCGCGGGAGTCTTCCGCACGCCCACGGTGTTCTTCTGCCGGAACAACGGCTGGGCCATCAGCGTGCCCGTCGAGCGCCAGACCGCCTCCCGGACGTTCGCCGGCAAGGGGATCGCCTACGGCGTCCCGGGCGTTCGCGTGGACGGCAACGACGTGCTGGCCGTGATCGCCGTCACGCGACGCGCGGTGGAGCGCGCCGCCCGGGGGGAGGGGGCTACGCTGATCGAGGCGCTCACGTACCGTGTGGGCGGGCACTCCACCAGCGACGACCCGAACCGCTACCGCGACAAGAAGGAGGTCGATCCGTGGCTCGAGCGGGACCCGATCGAGAGGTTCCGCCGTCACCTCGGGCGCCTCGGCGTGTGGTCCGAGTCGGACGAAGACACCCTCCGCGCCGAGGCCGACCGCCAAGTGCGGGAGGCCATCGCCGTCGCCGAGAAGACGGCTCCGCCCCAGCTGGAGACGCTCTTCGAGGACGTCTTCGCCGATCCCCCCTGGCACCTCGTCGAGCAACGCGCCGAGCTCTTGCGCGGCCCGCGCGCGCCGTCCGCGCACTGACCTTCGCCCGCTTCTCACCGTTGGAGATCCGATGCCTCAGATGAACATGGTTCAGGCCATCAACGACGCGCTGCGCGTCGCGATGAAGAAGGACGATCGCATCGTCGTCCTCGGCGAGGACGTAGGGAAGGTCGGCGGCGTGTTCCGGGTGACCGCCGGCCTCTACGACGAATTCGGCGACGATCGCGTGATCGACACGCCGCTCAGCGAGGGCGGGATCGTGGGCGCCGCGATCGGGATGGCGCTCTACGGGATGGTGCCCGTGCCGGAGATCCAGTTCGCCGACTTCATCTGGCCCGCCTACGACCAGATCGTGAGCGAGCTCGCGAAGTACCGGTACCGCTCGGGGGGCGAGTACCCGTGCAAGATGGTGATCCGGACACCGGTGGGTGGCGGCATCCGCGGCGGCCACTACCACTCGCAGCACCCCGAGGCGCACTTCATCCACGTCGCCGGGCTGAAGGTCGTGTGCCCGTCGAACCCGTACGACGCGAAGGGCATGCTCCTCGCGGCCCTCGCGGATCCGGACCCGGTCCTCTACTTCGAGCCCAAGCGGATCTACCGCGCGGCGAAGGGCGACGTCCCGGAGGGCGAGTACACGGTGCCGCTCGAGTCGGCGAGCGTGGCGCGCGAGGGGCGCGACGTCACGGTCATCGCGTACGGCGCGATGCTCTACGAGGCGCTCGACGCCGCGGAGCGGGCCGCGCAGGAGGGGGTCGACTGCGAGGTGATCGATCTGCGGACGCTGTGGCCGGTGGACATCCGGGCGATCGAGGCGAGCGTGGAGAAGACGGGCCGACTCGTCGTCGTGCACGAGGCGCCGCGCACGTGCGGCTTCGGCGCGGAGCTGGTGAGCCTGGTCGTCGAGCGGGTGTTCTTTCACCTCCAGGCGCCGCCGCGTCGCGTGACCGGCTTCGACACGCCCTTCCCGTACACGCTGGAGATGGAGTACCTCCCGCTCTCCCACCGCATCCTCCCGGCGCTGCTCGAGACGGCGAGGGCTTGATGTCGCGCCCAGCCGTCCGACAGGATGGCGGGTGCGATCCGCGCCGGCCACGAGGCCGTTGAACGAGATCCAGGCGAAAGGAATCCGCGACCATGGCGACCTACGAGTTCAAGCTCCCCGACATCGGCGAGGGCGTCACCGAGGGCGAGATCGTGAGCTGGCTAGTGAAGGCCGGAGATCAGGTCCGCGAAGACCAAGAGATGGTCGAGGTGATGACCGACAAGGCGACGGTCACCATCGGGGCGCCCAAGGCCGGGCGGGTCGCGGAGCTCCGGGCGAAGGAGGGCGAGGTCGTCGCCGTCGGCAAGGTCCTGGTGGTGCTCGAGGTCGGGGGCGCCGCCGGGGCGTCGGCGGCGCCGGTGCCCGCGACGACGGCCTCCGCCGGCGCGCCGGAGAAGCCCCCGGGCGAGGTCGTCGCGAGCGCCGTGGGTGACATCCGAGAGTCGCTCCCGGGCATGGGGAGTCCGCGGCCCCGGCCGCCGGCGCCGGTCGCGAGCGCGGACGACGGCTACCGCAACGAGAAGCCGCTCGCCGCGCCGGCTACGCGGAAGCTCGCGCGCGAGCTCGGTGTGCCGATCGAGCGGGTCCGACCGACCGGCGAGGGAGGCCGCGTCACGCGCGAGGACGTGGAGCGCTTCGCGGCGCGCGGCGCACAGGCGGTGATCCCGACGGCGCCGCCCGCGCCGACCATCGCGATGGCGGACACGCGCCACGAGGCGATCACGGTCCGCCCCGAGCCGGAGGCGCCCTCGGTCGTGAGCGCGCCGGCGGCGGCGCCGGTGCCGGCGCGCCCGCGAGAGCAGCGGGTGCCGATCCGTGGCCTGCGCAAGCGGATCTTCGAGAACATGGCGCGTTCGAAGCACACCGCTGCGCACTTCACCTACGTCGACGAGTGCGACTGCACCGGCCTCGTCGCGCTGCGCGACCGCTCCAAGCAGCACGCGGAGCGCGCCGGGGTGAAGCTGTCCTACCTGCCGTTCATCGTGAAGGCGGCGGTCGCGGCGCTCCGGCAGCACCCGGCCCTCAATTGCCTGGTCGACGACGCGAAGCAGGAGTTGGTGCTCCGCTCCTCCTACGACATCGGCATCGCGGCCGCGACCGACGCGGGGCTCACCGTACCGGTGGTGCGGGACGCCGACCGCAAGAGCGTGCTGGACGTCGCGCGCGACATCGATCGACTCGCTGCGCTGGCTCGGGACGGCAAGCTCGGCAAGGAGGACCTCGGCGGGTCCTCCTTCACCATCACGTCGCTGGGAAAGCTCGGCGGGCTCTTCGCGACCCCCATCGTGAACTACCCCGAGGTGGCCATCCTCGGCGTCCACGAGATGAAGCGTCGCCCCGTCGTCCGCGGCGACCAGATCGTCCCCGGCGACGTGATGCTGCTGAGCCTGTCGTTCGATCACCGGGTCATCGATGGTCACATCGGCGCGGCCTTCGCGCGGACGATCATCGACCTCCTCGAGAGCCCCGATCGCCTCCTGATCGAGATGACCTGAGCGCCGGCGCCCGCCCCGCCGGCTCGCTGGGGGAGGCGCCGCGGCGCACCCGGGGCCGCGCGAGGCCGCCAGGCGCGCGTGCGGGGACCTGCGAGGCTCGACCGGGAGCGAGTACCCGCCGGGGCGCGCGACGACGGCGCCCCTCGCCCGGGCGTGCCGCGCGCGCGCCCCGGAGCTCCCCCCGCCGCGACAACGCGCCGCGTCATGTGGCGACCGTGGGGCTGGAGCGCGTCGATTCCCTCGCCCGGGGTGGCGGCCCGTTGTACTCTATGGATCGGTCATGCATCCGAAGAGGGTCGCCTTGCTCGTCGCAGGTGCGCTCGCCGCAGCAACGGTGACCGCCAGCTTTCCGTCCGAGGTGGATGCCCAGGCGGCGTCCCCGTCGAAGGATGATCTCGCCGCCGCGGCGGAGGAGTTCGATCTCGGTCGAAAGGCCTTCAAGGCGGAGGAGTTCGTCGAGGCCGCGGAGCACTTCGAGAAGGCGGACAGCCGCGCGCCGGCGGTGACCGCGCTCGAGAACGCCATCCGATCACGCGACAAGGCGGGCCAGCTTGAGCGCGCGGCCACGCTCGCCGCGCTCGGGCTCGCGCGCCACCCGGGGGAGGCGAGCTTCGAGAAGGTCGCGCGCGCGGTGCTCGCGCGTGCCGAGAAGGAGCTGCACCGCGTCCAGGTCCGCTGCGATTCCCCCTGCGATCTGGTGCTCGACAACAAGCTCGTCCACGGGGCCGCGGCGACCTCCCGCGAGCTGTGGCTCCAGCCCGGGGCACACAACGTGCGCGCGGAGTGGAGCGAGGGGCGCACCGCCGCGCAGCCCGTAGAGGCGAAGAAGGCGGGCTCGAGCGAGCTCGCGTTCACCGCCCCGCCGATCCCGGAGAAGCCGGCGCGGGAGCCCTCACCGACCGAGGCGAAGCCGAGCGCAGCGCGGCCCGCGGCCGGCGAGCCGTCCCGGAGTCGTCGCGACGCCGGGGACGCGGGTGGTGGGCTCCCCCCGGGGGTGTTCTGGGCGGGCGTCGGCCTCACGGTGGTCGCCGGCGGGATCACCGCGTGGAGCGGGATCGACACGCAGAACGATCCGGGCGCGGACACCGTCCGGGAGCGCTGCGCCGGCCTGGGCACGAACTGCCCCGAGTACCAGCGTGGCGTGGAGAAGCAGGATCGCACGAACCTCCTCGCGATCGTGACGGGCGGCGTGGGCGCGCTCACGCTGGTCATCGGGCTGTTCGCGACCGACTGGGGCACGGAGGCGCCGCCGCCGGCCGCGGCCGCGTCACCGCGCCGTCCCCAGGCCGCGCAGCGCCGCATCTCGCCGTGGGCTGCGGTCGACTCGGCGCAGGGCATCGTCGGCGCGGAGGGGAGCTTCTAGGTGCCCGCCGCGAAGCTGCTCGACGTCGGCCCCGAGGGAAAGCAGCGCCTCGATCGCTACGAGCTGGTCGCGGAGATCGCGTCCGGCGGGATGGCGACGGTTTTCCTCGCGCGCCTGTCCGGGATGGGCGGCTTCCAGCGCTTCGTGGCGATCAAGCGCCTGCACCCGCACCTCGCCGGAGAGCAGGAATTCGTCGACATGTTCCTCGACGAGGCGCGGCTCGCGGCGCAGATCCACCACCCGAACGTGGTGCCGATCCTCGAGGTCGGCGCGAGCGACCGCGGGTACTACATCGTGATGGAGTACATCGAGGGCGACACCCTCGCGCGGCTGCTCGCGCGCGCGGCGACGGTGGGCGGGCGGGTCCCCGCGTCGATCGGAGTCCGCGTCCTCGTCGATACCTTGGCGGGTCTCCACGCCGCGCACGAACTGCACGATCACGAGGGGCGGCTCGTCGAGCTCGTGCACCGTGACGTGTCTCCGCAGAACGTCTTGGTCGGAGTGGACGGCCTCACCCGCATCACGGACTTCGGCGTCGCGCGCGCAGAGTCCCGGCTGAGCGCCACTCGGGTCGGGCAGCTCAAGGGCAAGATCGCCTACATGGCGCCGGAGCAGGCCGCAGGGAGCCCGGATGTGGACCGCCGGGCGGACGTGTTCTCCGCGGGGATCGTGCTCTGGGAGGTGCTGGCGGGGCGCCGCCTCTTCAAGGCGGAGAACGAGGCGGCGACCCTGTCGCGTGTCGTCTCGGAGCCGATCCCGCGGCTGACCCAGATCGTCCCCGAGATCAGCCTGCGACTCAGCGCCGTCGCGATGAAGGCGCTCGACCGCGACATCGAGAAGCGCTTCCAGTCTTGTCGAGAGTTTGCCGACGCCCTCGAGGAAGCCGCGACCGCGTCGAAGACGATCTCCTCCCAGCGCGACGTCGCGGCGTACGTCACCGAGGTCCTTGGCCAGGAGATTTCACAGGCGCGCGACGCGGTGCGCGCCTGGCTCGCGCGGAGCGAGCCGAGCCAGGTCGCCGTCCCCGAGGTCGCGGGCGCGCACGGGTACGCGTCGGCTCCGCCGTCGAGCACGGTCTCCGCCGCGGGCGTCACCGTAGCCAGCCCGCGCCCCGCAGCGCCGGAGGGCGACGCCTCGCCTCCCCAGCGTTCGCGCAAGGGTCTGGCGATCGGCCTCGGCGCGGCCGCGGCGCTCGGCCTCGTGCTCGCGGTGCTCGCCGCCGGCGGCGGGGCCGGCGCGCCGCCGGTCGCCGCGACACCACCGCCGCCCCAGCCGGCCCCCGTCGAGCCCGCCGTGGCGGCGGCTCCAGCGCCGTCCCCCGCGATCACGGCGTCGGCCGCCGCGGTCGAGCAGCCGCCCGCGTCCGGTACCCCGGCGGCGCCGGAGGAGAAGGCCGCGACTCCGACCCACCGCGGAGCCCGCGGCGCGGCGCCCGCGCGCCCGGCGGCCGAGAAGCCAGCCGCCCCGGCGAAGCCGGCCGTCAAGGACGACTCCGTCGACCTGTCGAACCCGTACCGCTGACGCTCGCTCGCGGGGGCAGCGTTGACAGCGCCCTGGGGCGACGCAGCTTGCTGCCTCATGAGCACGCGATCCGTCTCGAACTCTGCTGGCTGGGCGGCGCTCCTCTCGTTCATCGCGCCGGGGCTGGGTCAGCTCTACAACGGCAAGTTCTTGCGGGCGCTCTTCTGGTTCGTGATCACGCCGGGGTTCTGGGTCGGCAGCGGGGGGACGCTCGGCTGGGTCTGCCACTTCATCGCCGCGTACACCGCACACCGCTGGGCCGTCGCGCACCCGGCGGACGCCGGCGCGCTGCTCCGGGCCTGAGGCGCGTCAGCGCGCGCGGCGCGCGCCGGCACGTCACCGCGGCGTCACGGCGCGGGCCGCACGCCCAGCTCGCGGAAGACGCGCTCGAGCGACTCCACCACCTCCAACTCGAAGCCGACCAGCTGGAGCGACACCGCCGCGACCGAGACCCCCATGCGCACGAGCTTGGCCTGCGGCGCCAGCGCGACCGAGATGCGCGCGGCGTCCGTGCGGACCGCGAGCGCCCACGTCGTCATCACGGAGCGAGCCTGCGACGAGTAGCCTTGCAGTCGTGTCCAGTCGTGCAGGAAGAGCAGCGGCTCAGAGCCACGCCGCCTCGCGAGGACCCGATCGTACGCCGTCTCTGAGAGGAACCGGGCGACCTCCTCGTCCGCGGAGGTCTGCTCGCCCACCTGGGTGAGCATCCCCGTGGGCTCGGTGAGCCACACGCGGAAGCCGCTCGGGCCGTGCACCAAGTGGGGGTCGCGCCCCCCGAAGCGGCCATCCGTCAGCAGCATGAACCCGGGTTCGTAGCCCGGCTGGGCCTGCGGCGCACGGGTGAGACGGGCCCGGCGGGCGCCCGCGCCCCGACGCCCAGGTGACGGCTCGTTGACTGGGCCGGATCGGGCTGCTAGAGGCGGCCCCCTTGTCGGGGGGCGCCGGCCCCGCGGGGCCCCGCCCTCCGGGAGTCGTCGCCTTGGCCGCCAGTCGCGTCTGCCTGTTCAGCGGAAACGCCAACCCCGAGCTCTCCCTCGAGATCGGGAAGGTGCTCGGCACGCCGCTCGGGCAGGTACGGATTCAGCGCTTCAGCGACGGCGAGACGTTCTGCGAGATCGGCGAGAACGTCCGTGGGATGGATACGTACATCGTCCAGCCCACCTGCTCGCCCGTCAACGACAACCTGATGGAGCTGCTGATCATGTGCGACGCGCTCCGTCGGGCGTCGGCGTCGTCGATCACGGCCGTCATGCCCTACTACGGGTACGCGCGGCAGGATCGGAAGGTCGCGCCCCGCACCCCGATCACCTCGAAGCTCGTCGCGGATCTGCTCGTCGCGTCGGGGGTGAACCGGGTCGTGTGCGTGGACCTCCACGCCGGTCAGATCCAGGGTTTCTTCAACATTCCGTTCGATCACCTGTACGCGCTGCCCGTCTTCCTCGACGACTATCTCAAGCAGCGGTTCGACAGCCAGGCGGTCTTCGTGTCGCCGGACGCCGGGGGCGTCGAGCGGGCCCGTGCCTACTCGAAGCGGCTGGATGCAGCCCTCGCGATCGTGGACAAACGTCGCGAGCGCGCGAACGTCAGCGAGGTGATGCACCTCATCGGCGACGTGCAGGGGCGCGACTGCATCATCATCGATGACATGATCGACACCGCCGGCACGCTCGCCAACGCAGCGCGCGCGGTGATGGACCGAGGCGCGCGCCGGGTCGTCGCCTGCGCGACCCACGGCGTGTTCAGCGGCCCAGCCATCCAGCGCATCGAGGCCTCTCCCCTCGAGGAGGTCGTCGTGACGAATTCCATCCCCGGCTCCGAGGAAGCTCGCGCGAGCAAGAAGATCCGCTACCTTTCCATCGGGCGCCTGCTGGCCGAGGCCATTCGCCGCATCCACCACAGCGACTCGGTGAGCTCGCTGTTCGTCTGACCACGGCCCCCGCGCCGCCGCCGACTCTCGAGAGGACACCACCATGGAGCTCAGGAAGATCGAAGCCACCCCACGCACTGCCGCAGGCAAGGGCGGCGCCCGCCGGCTCCGCGCGGAGGGGAAGATCCCCGCCGTCGCGTACGGCGCCGAGCTCGCGCCCGAGTCGATCGCCGTCTCGCCCCGCGAGCTCGTCGAGGTGATCAGCAGTGAGCTCGGCCGCAACACGCCGATCGAGCTCGCCGTGGAGGGGGCCGCCAGCCGCACCGTGCTCGTCCGCGAGTACCAGTACCACCCGGTGAGCCGGGAGCTCCTCCACGTCGACTTCATGCAGATCCACCTCGATCGCGCCGTCGAGGTCGAGGTCCCGCTGGAGCTGACCGGCAAGCCGCAGGGGATCGCGAAGGGCGGGACATTGCGGCAGGTCTACCGCAAGCTCCCCGTCGCCTGCCTGCCGTCGCTCATCCCAGTGAAGCTCACGCACGACGTGACGGAGCTCGACCTCGACGACACCGTGACGACGGCGGGGCTCTCGCTCCCGGCCGGGGTGGTGGTCCGCCTCCCCCCCGCGCAGACGCTCGCTGCCGTGGTCAGCGAGTCGAAGCGAGGTGCCGAGGGCGAGGGCGAGGGCGAGGGCGCTCCCGGCGCCCCGGCGGCAGCCGCCGCGCCGGCCGACGCCAAGGCCGCCGCCGGCAAGGCGCCGGCCGGCAAGGCGCCGGCCGCGGCCGCCGCGAAGCCCGCGGCCAAGTCCGACAAGAAGAAGTGATCTCGCTCGTCGGGCTCGGAAATCCCGGCCCGCGCTACGAGGCCACGCGCCACAACGTCGGGTTCCTGGTGGTCGAGCGGGTCGCGTCCTCTTGGGGCGCGCCGCCGTTTCGCGCCAAGTTCTCCTCCCGCTGTTCGTTGGGCGAGGTGTCCGGGGTCCAGGTGCTGTTCCTGCTCCCGCAGACGTTCATGAACGCCTCGGGCGACTCGGTGCAGCCCGCCCTCGCGTTCCACCGCCTGACGCCGGCGGAGCTCATCGTCGTCCACGACGAGCTCGACCTCCCGTTCGGAGAGGTCCGGCTCAAGGTCGGCGGCGGTCACGCGGGGCACAACGGGCTCCGGTCCATCACCCAGCGCCTGGGGTCGGACGCCTACGCCCGGGTCCGGGTCGGGATCGGGCGGCCCCCGCCCTCCTTTTCGGGCGCGGTGGCAGACTTCGTGCTAGGCACGCCGCCCCCCGAGGAACGGGCCCGCCTCCCCGAGGTGATCGCCCGTGCCGCGGAGGCGGCAGAGTTCGCGATACGTCACGGCGTCGAGCGGGCGATGAACGAAGTCAACCGAAAGAAGGCCTGAAGGCCGCTCCTTGCTCCCCCGAGAGGGGGGGCCGAAAGACCGAGAGGAGATCCGAAGATGTCAGCAGCAGCCAGCGCGTCGGCGACGACACGCGAATACGAGACGATCTACGTCTTGCGCCCCGACGTGGCGCGCGAGAGCGCGGCCCGCGTCGCGGGCCGAGTCGAGGAGGCGATCGGCCGCGAGGGGGGGCGCCTCACGCTGGTCGAGACCTGGGGCCGCCGGCAGCTCGCGTACCCGGTGCGCAAGCTCCGCCGCGGCGTCTACGTGTACGTGAAGTACGTGGGCGGCGGCAAGGCGGTCAACGAGCTCGAGCGCAATCTCCGCATGCTGGACGACGTGCTCAAGTTCCAGACGGTGCTCGTCCGCGGGGACGTGGACGCGGCCACGCTGAGCGTCGATCCGGAAGCCGTGAAGTTCGAGGCCATCGAGGCTCCTGCCGAGCCCGAGCCCGAGGACACGATCGAGCGGCGGCTCGGCCTCGTCGAGATGGACCCGGATCGTCGGCGGGACCCAGGGATCGACGCCGAGGAGGTCATGGAAGCAGCGGCAGACGCGGGCGCCGGCGCGGCCGCCGAGGAGGAGTCATGAGAGAGCAGAGCAGAGCGCGCGAGGCGCGCGAGTCCAGGGAGTTCGGTGATTCGCGCGAGCTGCGCGACGGCCGGGAGGACGGTCGCCGTGGTCGTCGGCGCGGCTGCGCGTTCTGCGGCGACGACGCCCCCAGCATCGACTACAAGGACCCTCACGGGCTCGGCTACTTCGTGACGGATCGCGGGAAGATCGTGCCCCGGCGCATCTCCGGGAACTGCGCGAAGCACCAGCGTGAAGTGGGCGTGGCGATCAAGCGCGCGCGCAGCATCGCGCTCCTCCCCTTCACCTCGAACTGAACGGAGGCAAGCGATGGCACAGGCGATTCGCGTGATTCTCAAGGAGACCGTCAAGAACTTGGGCTCGAGCGGCGATGTCGCGCGGGTCCGCCCGGGCTACGCGCGGAACTTCCTCCTGCCGCGAGGGCTCGCCATCCCGGCGACAGACGCGAACCTCTCGCGCGTCGACGAGCTGAAGCGCGCCGCGCTCGCGGTCGCGTCGAAGGCCCGTGCCGAGGCCGACGAGCTGGCGCGGCAGATCGGGGCGGTCACCGTCACCCTGGCCCGCGCCGTCGGCGACGATGAGCGCATGTACGGCTCCGTCACGTCCAAGGATGTCGAGGAGGCGTACGAGCGCGCCGGCGTCAAGATCGATCGGCGCAAGATCACCCTCGCTGCGCCGATCCGCGCGCTCGGGGAGTTCCAGCTCCCGATCCGGCTGCACCCCGAGGTGATGGCCGAGCTGAAGGTCGTCGTCACGAAGAAGTAGCGTCGCCGCCCGCGGGGCTTGTGGGCCCCGCAGGGTGCGACGATACTCGCCGCTCGCACCCCGGAGGTCTCGCGATCTTCGGGGTGCGGCGCGTTGCGTCTCCGGAGGACGACGAGTGGAGAAGCTGGAGTCAATCGCGTGACTGCAGGTGGCGTTCCCCGGGTCCCGCCGCACGACGCCGAGGCGGAGGCCGTCGTCCTCAGCGCGGTGCTGTTGGGGACCGATGCCTTCGATCGCGTGCAGGAGCTGCTGCGCGCAGAGCACTTCTATTCGGATGCGAACCAGCGGGTGTTCGAGGCCGTCATCGACCTCAACACCTCGCGCGGCACGGCCGACGCCGTGGGCGTCGCGGGCTGGCTGCGGGATCGAGGCCTCCTCGATCGCATCGGCGGCGTCCCGTACCTGTTCCAGCTCACGGAGACGACGCCCGCCGCGGCGAACCTCGAGCAGCACGCGCGCACCGTCCGCGAGAAGTGGCGGCTCCGCGAGCTGATCCGAGCCTGCCAGCGCTACGCGGCCGAGGGCTATCAGGTCGCCGGGGACGTGCAGGCGTTCATCGACGACGCCGAGCAGGCGGTGTTCGACGTCGCGCGGATCCCGGAGGCGAGCAACGTCCAGCCCGTCCAGCGGGTGCTCCAGGACCTGTTCACCCAGCTCAGCGCCGCGCAGGCGCGGCCGGACGGCATGCTCGGCGTCCCGACGGGGTTCACCGCGCTCGACCAGAAGACGAGCGGCCTACGCCCAGGCGAGCTCTACATCGTCGCGGCGCGCCCCGGGATGGGGAAGACCTCGCTCGTCCTGAACATGGCGGCGAACATCGCCCGCACGAGGCGCGTCGCCGTGCGGTCGGAGGACGATCCGTTCGGCGACGGCGCCGTCGAAGAGCCGGGTTGGGGCGTCGCGTTCTTCTCGTTGGAGATGCCGCGCGACCAGGTCGCGGCGCGCATGCTCTCGAGCGAGTCGCGCGTCGACATGCAGGAGCTCCGCTCGGGGCGCCTGCAGCACCAGTGGAACCGGCTGACCGACGCCGCGAGCCGCCTCTCGCGCCTGCCGATCTGGATCGACGACACGCCGGGGCTCGGGCTGCTGGACCTGCGCGCGAAGGTCCGGCGACTGCAGGCGGAGATCTCGCGGAGCGCCGAGGGCCAGGCGCCCGCGCGTGGGCTCGGGCTGGTCGCCGTGGACTACCTGCAGCTCATGCAGGGGAGGCAGGACGCCTCGACACGCGAGCAGGAGATCAGCGAGATCTCGCGCGGGCTCAAGCGCCTGGCGAAGGAGCTGAGCGTCCCCGTGCTGGCCCTCAGCCAGCTGAACCGGGGCGTGGAGACCCGCAACGCGAAGGACAAGCGCCCCCAGCTCAGCGATCTGCGCGAGTCGGGCGCCATCGAGCAGGACGCCGACTGCATCCTCTTCATCTACCGCGACGACTACTACCACGACGAGAGCCCGGATCAGGGCATCGCCGAGCTCATCATCGCGAAGCAGCGCAATGGTCCGACCGGTGTCGTCCGCGTGCGGTTCGTGAAGGAGTGCACCCGCTTCGACAACCTCGAGCTCCACGAGTACGGCGAGGGCGAGCTCGACACGTTCGACTCCGCGCTCGGCGCGTGAGGTGGCGCGCTCGACGCCTGCCGGCTCGGCTCACATGACGTGCTCGGCGAGCTCCTGGACCAGGTCGTCCAGGCCCTCGTGCGTAGCGGCGCTCACCAGGCGGAGCTGGACGCCGAGCTCGGCGAAGCGCGCGCGGAGGTCCGGGTAGGCGGCGCGCACGTGGGGGAGATCCGCCTGGGAGAGCGCGACCACCT
The DNA here is from genome assembly GCA_020846005.1 of Polyangiaceae bacterium. Lineage (GTDB taxonomy): Bacteria > Myxococcota_A > Polyangia > Polyangiales > Polyangiaceae > JADLEQ01. The sequence continues at coordinate 35,911 of JADLEQ010000028.1, read as the reverse complement.
CGGGCCGTCGCGCCAGCCCCGGATCGAACCGAGCGAGCTCCAGGCGGAGCGCTTGGTAGTCCGCGACGGGCTCGCGCCCCGGCTCGTCCGACACGGTGACCAGGTGGAGCAGCGCCCGGGTGCGCTCGAGGTGGCGGAGGAATCGCGCGCCGAGCCCGGCGCCCTCGCTCGCGCCCGGGATGAGGCCGGGGATGTCGGCGATCACGAACGTCCGGGCGAGCCCGCGCCGCGTGTCGCCCACCGCGACGACGCCGAGGTGTGGCTCGAGCGTGGTGAACGGGTAGTCCGCGATCCGCGGGCGAGCCCGGCTGACGGCGCTCACGAACGTGCTCTTGCCGACGTTCGGGAAGCCGAGGAGGCCGACGTCCGCCATGACGCGCAGCTCGAGCCGGAGCGTGCGACGCTCGCCCGCCTCCCCTGGGTCGGCGCGCCTCGGGGCGCGGTCGGTGGGCGTCGCGAAGTGGAGATTGCCGCGCCCTCCGCGCCCCCCGCGCGCGACGACCAACTCGTCGTCGGGACGGACGAGCTCGCCGAGCACCGCGCGCGAATCGTCGTCGTACACGATGGTGCCGAGCGGCACCCGGACGACGGCCGGCGCGCCCGCGCGTCCGTACATGTCCTTGCCGAGCCCGTGCTCGCCGCGCTCGGCCCGCACGGTGCGCAGGTGGTGCAGCTCCAGCAGCGTGTTGCGGCCCGGGTCGGCGACGAGCACGACGTCCCCGCCGCGCCCGCCGTCTCCGCCCGAGGGCCCGCCGAACGGCTGGAACTTCTCGCGGCGGAACGCCACGCAGCCCCTGCCGCCGTCACCTGCCTCGGCGCGGAGCGTGCACTCGTCGACGAACCTCACGGGCGGCTCATAGCGCACTCGTCGGCTCCGCGGAGCAGGAGGCGGGCGGGTGCAGCCGGCCGGGCGGCGCGATACGCTGGCCGGAGCCAGATGTCGGAGTCACCCGCCGAGCGCCGCGCAGCGCCGGCGCCTCGGATCGAGGCGCCGGCGGGACCGGCGCCGGGTCCGCTCCGTGAGGACCGGATCGCGGTCGTGGTGAACGGCAACGCCAAGCGCGTGACCGCCGACCTCATCGCGATGCTGGACCGGGTGCTGGACGGTGGCGACGTCTTCGTCTCGCGGCGCCTCGAGGACGGCCCGGACATCGCGCGGGTGATCGTGGACCGCGGGTACGGGACGGTCCTGACGGGAGGGGGCGACGGCACCTTCACCGTCGTGGTGACGGACGTGGTCGGCGAGGCGCGGCGGCGGGGCGCCCAGACACCGCGGTTCGGGCTGCTGAAGCTCGGGACGGGCAACGCGCTCGCGTGGGTCGTCGGCGCGGGCGCCGGCGGGCGTGAGCTCGAGGCGGACGTCCGGCGGCTCCAGCGCGAGGCGGGGAGCCGATCGCTCCGGCTGGTCGAGTGCGAGGGGTATCTCGCGCCGTTCGCGGGGTTCGGCGCCGACGCGGTGATGCTCGCGGACTACTCGGCGACGCGGGCCCGGCTGTCGCGGACGCCGCTCCGGCGCTTCGCGGCCGGTCCGCTCGGCTACGCCGTGGCGGCCACTACCCGCACGTTGCCGAGCTATGTCGTCCGGCCGCAGCCCCACTTCAGGGTGGTGAACCTCGGCGCTCCCGCGCGCCGGGTGCTGGACGGTGGCGCGAGTCAGGGGCCGGAGATCGCGGCGGGGGAGGTGATCTACGAGGGCCCGGCGCGGGTCGCGAGCGTCGCGACCATTCCGTACTTCGGGTTCGGCTTCCGCTTCTTCCCGTACGCGGACGAGCGCGACGACCGGATGCACCTGCGCATCTCGACCATCACCTCCGCGCGCCTGGTCGCCAACTTCCCCGCGATCTGGCGCGGTGACTTCGACGATCCGAGCGTGGCCTTCGACTACCTCGTCGAGGCGGTGCGCATCGAGTCGTCGCCCGAGTCGCCCTTCCAGATCGGCGGTGATCCCCAGGGCGTGCGGGCCGCGGTCGAGCTGCGGCTCACGCCGGAGCCGATCCGATTGGTCGACCACTACTCGCCCCCGAGCTCGACGTGAGCGGTCGCGGCTGGCTGCTCGTGGCGGCGGTGAGCGCAGCGTCGACGCTCACCGCGCCGGCACGCCCCGCGGCGCCGTCCCCGCTCGAGGCCCGGCTCACGTGCGCTCCGATCGCCCAGCCGGGGCGCGTGGGGTGCGAGCTCGAGGTCGAGACGCCGCGCGGGCGCCTGGTGTGGGCCGACGCCGTGGTCGTGCAGGCCCCGGAGCTCGCCCGCCCGCTCCGCTCGCGCGTCGTGGGTGGGGAGGAGTCGGCGCGCGGCGCGCGGCGAGCCCGCCTCGCCGTCTCGCTGGTCGCCACGGCGATGGGGCGGGGGCCGATCCGGGTCCGCGCGCGAGGCGTGGTCTGTCCCGGGGCCGGGGCTCGTGGCTGTGTGGCGTCGACGGTGACGGTGGCGTCCGAGGTGATCGTGGGTGAGGAGGGCGCCGCGAAGTTGCCCGGGGTGGACCCGCCGCGGTAGCGGTGCGTCGCGATGCGACTCCCCGGCCGCCTCGGCGCGACCACGCTCGGCGATCTGCTCGGCGAGCTGCACCGCGCAGGCGTGACGGGGACGCTCGAGCTGGTCGAGTCGACGTCGGGGCGGTCTTCTACGCACCGGATCGTCTTCGACCGGGGACTCGTCGCCGACGTGAACACCCCCGCGCCCGCGCCGCGGCTCGGCGACATCCTCGTGCGTGAGGGCTTCGTCGCGTCGGAGCACGTGCAGCGGGCGTGGGCGGCGTCCGCGTTCACCCCGGGGGCCCGGCTCGGCGACGCGCTGGTGGAGGCCGGCTGGATCGCGCCCACGGTGGTGGACGCGGCGCTGCGACACCAGCTCCGCGCGAGGCTCGAGGCGCTGTTCTCGCTCCGGGACGCGGCGCTGAGATTCCATGTCGCCGGCGCGTCGGCGCGCGCGTCGGGGCCGCCGCTCTCCCCACGGGAGTTCCTCCACGGCAAGCCGCGCGCGCGGGCACGCGCGGGCGCGGCCGAGCGCGAGCGCCCGCGCTCCGCGGCGCGAGCCTCGCCCCCGAGCCTCGAGACGCAGGGGCGCGCGCTGCGCACCCTCGGACTGCCTCCCGACGCCCAGCCAGTCGACGTGCGGCGGGCCTTCCGTCGGCTCGCGGCGGAGCTCCACCCCGACCGACACAGCGCCGCGGCGCCCGCCGATCGCGTCCGGCTGCTCCGCCGGTTCGCGGAGATCTCGCAAGCCTATCACGCGCTCCGCGACGCCTGACCCGGGGGCCGCTCGCTCAGCTCGCGCGGCGAGCCGGCTCGCTTCCGTCGGCGCGCTCCGCGCTGGTCACCGCCGCGCGATCCTGCCAGTCGATCACGGTGAGGTAGTTGGCGAGGCGGCTCCGCTCGAGCTTCGCCAGCAGCGGGTGGTCGTGCAGCGGACCGAACAGGTTCGCCAGGTCGGCTGCCGCCGGGTGAGCGCGATCGAACAGCACCCCGAGCCCGAAGACCCCGGGTACGCTCGCCCAGAAGTACTCGACCGGGCTCGCCGCACCGAAGTCCTCCACCGCCGTGAGCACGCCGTTGCGCGGGCCGCCCTCGCGGAGCGCGACCGCGAACGCGCCGCAGCCCCGGAAGCCGCCCGGCGCGGCGGCGGCGGCGCCGAGGCGGACGCCCAGATCCCACGAGTGCGGCTGCCGCGCATCCTCCGGGATCCGATCCGGGGCGTAGTAGAGGTCCCGCCGCGCCCACGGCCAGCCGACGTCGTGGAGGAACGCGAGGAGCGGACGACCGGCAGCGCGCTGCACGCGCTCGATCGCGGCGAGCTCGTGGAAGACAGTGTACCAGTTGTGGTCGCCGTCGACGAACCACGCGTCCTGGGCGCCGACCTGTGGGATCGCCTCCAGGCTCGGGAGCGCGACGTGGCGCGCGAGGTCGCGGTGCGCCGCAACCCAGTCGAGGTACGCTGCGCCTGGGGACGGATCGATCGACACGAGCCGGCCGCCTCGGGGCCCGAGCCAGCGGCCGAGGTGCGTGGTGTTCCCGCCGTGCTCGGCGCCGATCTCACAGATCACGCTCGCGCCCGCGGCCTCGAGCGCCGGGAGCGTGAGGCACGCGAACTCCCCGAGGGAGTGGAGCAGCAGCGGCTCGCTCATCTCCCTTCCCCCTGGCCCCTCGACCGCGCCCGCGCGCGGCCCCGCGGAGCGCGATCACGTCGAACTCGCGCTGCGCAGCGTCGCGGGGCGAGCAGACCGCCAGGGGCGACCGAGGTGGACACCGCCGCCCGCGTGCAAGAGCCATGCGCGCCCTGCCGCCGCCGCCCGGTCGGGTCACGGCCGCCCGACCGCAGCGGGCACGCGTCGTGCACTCGCTCGCGTCGATGCCCGCGATGATGCCGCCTGCCACGCGCCCGGAGCCGTCCCCACCCGCGGTGCTCCGGGTCTCGCCAGCCGAGCTGAGCGCCATCCTTCCGCGCTTCCAGGGCGTCAAGGTCTTGTCGCTCGACTGCTTCGACACCGTGATCTGGCGACGCTGCGCGTCCCCGACGGATGTGTTCCACGATCTGGAGCACGCACCGGCGTTTGCAGAGCTCGGCTTCAACGCGGCGCTCCGCCAGCGCGCCGAGGCGACCGCGCGCGCGCTCGCGCGGGTCCGGTCGGGGCGGACCGAGGTCAAGCTCCCCGAGATCTATCGCGCCGCGTTCCCGCACCTGGGCGACACCGAGATCGCGCGGCTGGCGGCTGCCGAGCTCGAGGCGGAGGCCCGCGCCTGCTTCGCGCACCCGGCGGCCGTGCGCCTGATCGAGGAGGCGCGCGATCGCGGGCTGAAGATCGTCGTCGTGAGCGACACGTACCTGGGCCATCAGGAGCTCCGCGCGCTGCTCGAGCGGGTGCTGCCGGCGGCGGCCCTCCGCGCGCTCCACCGGCTGTTCTGCTCGTCCGATGCCGGCGTGTCGAAGTCGACGGGGCTCTTCCGGATCGTACTCGAGCGGCTGTCGGTGCGCGCCGATCAGGTCGTGCACCTCGGGGACAACGAGATCGCAGACGCCGACGCGCCCGCGAACCTCGGGATCCGGGCCGTTCACCTCGCTCACGCGACCGGCCACGTCGCCCAGGCGTCGCGCCTCGCCGTCGCCGCCGGCTCGCTGCTGCACCCGGCGCCGCGGCGGAGCCGGTCTCAGCCCGCGCCGTACGCGCCGATCCTCGCCGCGAGCGCGGTGTCCGATCCCGCCGAGGCGCTCGGGCGCGTCGGCGTCGGGCCGGTGGTGCACGCCTTCGCGCGCTGGATTCGGGCGCGGCAAGAGACGCTGTCCGCGGCCGGCGGGCAGCCCCCGAAGCTCCTCTTCCTGCTGCGCGACGGCTGGCTGCCGATGCTCGCCTATCGCGCCATCTACGGAGACGCGGGCACGCATCCGGTCGAGATCAGCCGCTTCGCTGCTTACGCCGCGTCGTTCCGCACGCGGGACGACGTGGACCGCTACCTGGCGCGCATGGCGGGGCCGGCGCTCGAGTCGCTCGCGCGACAGCTCCTCTTCACGCCCGGCGAGGTCGCCGCGCTCTGCGACGCGGCGCGTGGCGCGGCGCAGCCCTTCGAGGCGCTGTGCGGCCTGGTCCGGAGCCCGGAGCGCCTCGCCAGCGTCCTCGAGCGCTCTCGCGCGTATCGCGCGCGGCTCCGGGCGTATCTCGAGCGCGAGGTGGGGCTCGCGCAGGGCGACCGCCTGCTCTTCGTCGATCTCGGGTACACCGGGACCGCGCAGATGGTCCTCGAGCCGCTGCTCGCGGAGGAGTGGGGGATCGAGGTGCAGGGCGCCTACCTCTTGCTCGCGCGGACGCCGGGGTGGGAGCGCTCGCGCGCCGGGCTCATCGATCCTTCGGTGGTCGACGACGCTGCCATCGCGGCGCTCGTGCGCTACGTGGCGGCGCTCGAGCAGGCCTGCACGGCGGACCACGGCAGCGTGATCGACTACACGGCGGACGGCGCCCCCGTCCGCAAGCCGCCCGATATCTCGCGCGAGCAGTACGACCGCGTCCTCAGGGTGCAGGCCGCGTGCCTCGAGCTGGTTCGCGAAGCGGAGCGCTTCTTCGAGGCCGTCGGGAGCCCGCCCGCGCTCGAGGATCTGCGGATCGACGCGCTGGGGCAGCTCGGCCGGCTCCTCTTCTACCCCACGCAGGAGGAGATCACGGCGCTCCGCGGCTTCGAGCTGGACGTGAACCTCGCGACCGACACCACCGTCCCGCTCGTGGACGACGCTGCGGCGCGCGTCGGCCTCCGTCGTCACGGCCTCGCGTACACGCTCCTCGAGGGTCGGATGAACCAGCCGATGGAGGTGCGCGCGTTCGGCTTCGAGCTCGCGACCACGCTGCTCACGCAGCACCGGTTCGGCTGGGACGTCGCGGTGGACGACTTCTCGCACGAGCGGCTCGACGTGCCGGTGCTTCTGGCGCGAGACGGAGCCGTGAGCGCGTCGGTGGCGCGCGCGCGACCGACCTTCGACGGCTACTTCGCCGCCGTCGTCGCCGTGGGGGCAGGGGAGTACGAGGTGGCGTTCCAGGTAGGCGCCGTCTGCGGGTGGCTCCAGCTCGAGAGCGCAATCCTCGTCCCGGTCCGCGAGCTGTTCGCGCCGCGGACGGCCCTGGGCGAGCGCCTCGTCGAGGAGATCGACGTCACGGCGGAGCTGGTGCGCGACGGGATCGACACCTACGACGGGGGCGTCCTCCGGTGCCGCAGCCAGGGCTCGCTGCTCTTCCTCTCGACGCGCCCCCACCGGAGCTCGGGGCGCCGGCTCGCGTGTCGACTCGTGTTCCGCCCGCTCGTGCGTCGAGGCGAGGACGCGCGCCCCGCGGCCGGCGCCGTGCCGCGAGCCACGGCGGGGGCGCTCAGCGAGGCGGCGCCCTAGCGGAGCGCGCCTGCGCGCTGCCAGGCGTCCACGACGGCGGGCAGCTCGCCGAGTGTCCGCAGCACGATGTCCGGCCGCGCCGCGAGCATGCGGGCCTCCGGCGCGATGCCCCCCAGCACGCCGACCGTCCGAGCGCCCGCGGCGCGTCCGCACTCGATGTCCTGCGGGCCGTCGCCGACCATGACGAGCGCGCCCGGCTCGAGCCCGAGGGCCGTCGCCACGCGCACGAGGACCCGCGGGTCGGGTTTGCGCCACGGCAGCTCGTCGCCGGCGACGACGACGTGGAACCGCTCTGCGAGCCCGAGCGCGCGCAGGACGGCCCACGTGGCTCGCCGCGGCTTGTTCGTGCAGACGGCGAGCGGCAGCGCGGCGAGCGCCTCGAGCGCCTCGAGAGCGCCGGGCATCGGTCGGGTGGTGTCGACCGCGTGCGCCTCGTACCGCTCCTGGAAGGTGCGCGTGAGCGCGTCGACCTCGGGGGACTCCGGCGGTAGCCCGCTCGCGCGCGCCAAGAGGAGCCGCGCCCCGTCGCCGACGAAAGTGGCGAGCGTCTCCGGGGACGGCGTCGCGTGACCCTCCGTTCGCAGCGCGTACTGCGTCGTGGCGACGATGTCGCCCAGCGAGTCCACGAGCGTGCCGTCCAGATCGAAGACGACGGCGGCGGGGGGCGGCGGCGCCGTCACGGGGTGCGGTAGGCCGCCCGCCCGACGAAGAACGGACCCATGTCGTGCATGAACTCGGCGGTCTGTCGGGTCTTTCGCATCGTCTGCACGACGTGGGAGAGCGGGTGCAGGTCGCGCCCGACGAGCCCGATGACGAAGTCGTTGTCGTTCGCGTCGAGGCCATGACACGCGAGGCGCACGTCGTGCGCGAGGTCGGCCTCGCCGTAGGCGCGGCCCACGGTGCCGTGCTCGCGCAGGATAGAGCCCTTCTCGGGAGCGTCCAGCCGCTCGAACGCGCCGGTCCGTCGGAGCGGGTACCAGATCGCCCACGGCCACTCCTCGTTCATCACCGTGCGCCTCGGGCGCTCGAGCAACCAGTGCTCGAGATCTTGCTCGTAGCCCGTCGAGTACGTCCGCCCCAGCATCGTGAGCTCGTGGCGCTGGCGCACGCCTCCGCCCAGACCATGGCACGCCACGCGCACCCGGGTCACGAAGTCCGCCGGATCCTCCGACATCGAGAGCAGCCCGAACCCGGCCGGAGCGCCCACGTCCGCGTAGACCACCGCGGAGACGCCGCGGTCGACCAGCGCGCGGCGGAGGTTCGCGAGCACGTCACCCGGCGAGGGCTCGGTCGCCTCGAACACCAGGAGCTGGAAGAACAGCCGGCGATCGAGCAGCTGGGGGGCGCCGTCGCGGGGGGCGCCGCGCTCGCGGACCTCGGGGGCGTCGGCGGAGGGGCCGTGGCTCATGCGAGGATCCTTGCCACGCCGCGAAGCGCGCGGGTAGGGGACGCCGGTGACGCTGCTAGAGTGACCCCCGTGACCGACCCCGGACCTCCAGCGCTGCACGCGCTCCCCGCCGGCATGGCCGACCTGCTGCCGGCCGAGGCCGCGGTCGAGGCGTGGCTCGCCGGCAGAGTGATGGAGAGCTTCGCGCTCCACGGGTACCAGCGGGTCGGGTTGCCGGCGCTGGAGCTCGTGCGCGTGTTGGAGCGCGGGCTGGGTGAGCTCGACCCGCGCGAGCTGGTGTGCTTCGTCGAGCCGGAGACGGGGGAGCTCGTGGCGTTCCGGCCCGACATGACGCCCCAGATCGCGCGCCTGGTCGCCACGCGCCTGGGCGATCGCGAAGGGCCGGTGCGGCTCGCCTACCAGGGCTCGGTGCTCAGGCGCCGCCGGGAGCGCGCGCGGCGTCAGCAGCAGCTGCCGCAGGCTGGGATCGAGCTGGTCGGGCTCGCCGCTCCCGAGGGGGATGAGGAGACGATCCGCGCGGCGTGCGCCGCCGTGCGGGCCGCGGGGCTCCGGCGGTTCCACGTGGAGCTCTCGCACACCGGAGTCGCCCGCGCGCTCATGGCGCCTCTCACCGCCGAGCAGCGCGCGGCGCTCGTCGAGGCGTTGGCTCACAAGGACGCCACGGAGCTCGGGCGCCGCGCCCGCGACGCGGCGCTCCCCACGGCGGTCCGCGAGGCGCTGGTGGAGCTCCCCGCGCTCCACGGCGACGTCGAGGTCCTCGAGGAGGCCGCGCGCCTGCTGGATCCCACACCGGCGCGCGACGCGCTCGCGGAGCTGCGGGCGCTGTGCTCCGCGGTCGCCGCTGGCGTCATCGCGCCGAGCCTCGGGGTGGACCTCGGTGAGGCGTGGGATTTCGACTACTATACTGGGGGAACGTTCCGGGTGCTCGCCGAGGGCGCCGCGGAGCGGGTGGGCTCCGGCGGGCGCTACGACCAGCTCCTCGGTCGGTTCGGCGCGCCGCGCCCGGCGTGTGGGTTCGCGCTCGACCTCGTCCCGCTCGGGCGCGCCGCTCGCCACCAGGGTGGGCTGCCGCCGAGCCCCCCGCGCGTCGGCGTCCTCGCCGAGGCGGGCGCCGCGCAGCGCCTCCTCGCGGCGCTGCGCGCCGCGGGCGTACCGGCAGTGCGAGTGGGCGGCCCTGCGGGCGTCGCGCTCGACCGGCGCGAACTCACGCACCTCGCCGCCGAGGCGGGTGGCGGGCGGTGGGAGCTGCGGTCGCCGGAGTCGCGGTGCGAGTGCGTCGACGACGCCGCGGTGGTCGCCGCCGCCCAGACAGGGCGCGCGCGCGACGAGGGCGTCGCGCGGACGGGAGGCGCCTAGAGCGTGGGGCTCACGGCGGCGGCTGCGCTCTGGGCGGGCTCGCTGCTCGCCTCGCCGCCCGGCGGCGCGCTCGGCGTCGCGGCGCGGGCGGGGCCCCCGCCCGAGTGCGCGGCGCGCGCGCCGGGCCGGGGCGCGGCGGGGCTCGGCGCCGCCGATCGGTCGCGGGTGCGGTACTGCGCCCAGCTCGCGACGGCCCAGGCTCGGCTCGCCACGGCGCCCGCCGAGTCCCTCCGCGCCGCGGACGAGGCCGCGACCGGCCGCCCTCGCGCGGCGTCTCCGCAGCTCCTCGCGGGGAGGGCGCTGCACGCGCTCGGGCGGGACGCCGACGCCTGGGAGCGCTTCGCCGCGGTGCGCGCTGCGGCGTTCACGCAAGAGTCGCCGGACGCGCTCCTCGATCTGGCCCGCGTCGCGCTCGCCGTGGGGCGCGTCGAGGACGCGCGCGCCGCGTATCGGCGGCTCGCGCCGCGGGCGGCATGGCTCACTCCGCGCTGGCGTCGAGGTGAGGCGATGATCGAGGCCGGGTTGGTCGCGCTGGCCGAGGGGCCTGCCGCCGTGGACGAGGCGCTCACCTATCTGCGTGAGGCGGAGCGCGCGTGGGCGCCCGTTGGATCAGTGTCCCTGATCGCGGCGGGGCTCGCGCTGTCGCTCGACCGCGCCGGCCGCGGCGCGGAGGCTCGGAGGGCGGTGCGCACCGCGAGCGACCTGCCCACGCTCGAGCGCGCGCTCGAGCCGGAGCGGCCGTGGGGTCGCCGACTCGCGTCGCTGCCATCCGAGCGCGCAGCGCTCGTGGCGGTGGTCGCAGCGCTGCGGGGCGACCCCGACGCTCGCGAGCGCTGGGCCGAGGCGGCGCGCGCCGGTGGGCCGTGGGCGGAGGTCGCGCGCGCCCGGGCCGCGGGGCGGGTACCGTGAGGCGCCTGGGGGTCGCTGTCGCGTCGGCCGCGCTCGCGGTGACGCCGGCGCCGGCCCGAGCGGACGCCTGGGAGTCCGCTCGCGACCCGCACGCGCACCGCGCCCGCCGGACCGCGGAGGCGGTGGAGCGGCTCGCCATCGCGGCCGCGCGGGCCCGCCGGTGGCGCTTCGAGTCTGGCTTCCAGCGCGCGGCGGTCGCCGTCGTCGAGCTGGCTCGCAGAGAGGGCGTGCGCTCCGCCGAGCTCGACGCGTTGATGGCCGAGCTGCTCCTCGGTTGGCCGGACGCGATCCCCGACGATCGCCCCCGGCGCTTCGCCGAGGCGCGCGCGCTGCTGGAGGCCAGCCTGCCGAGGCTCCCGGTGGCCCGGCAGGCGAGCGCGTGGTTCCTCCTGGCGATCGCCTGCGCGAGGCTCGGGGATCCGCGGTGCGAGCGCCGTGCGTACGATCGCGCCCTCGAGGTGGAGTGGCGCACCGACGCTCGTGCGAACATCCTGCTGAATCGCGCCGAGACGAGCCTGGTGTTGGGCGACGTCGACGCATCGGTGCGGGGGTATCGCGCGGCGCTCGGCCTGGCGCAGACGCCCGTGCACCTCGCGCTCGCCTGGTATGGCCTCGCCATCGCGCTGGAGCGCCGCGGGGACCTCGCGGCGGCGCTGCCCGCCGTCCGCGCGGCCGCGGCGGTGCGCATGCCCGCGAGCGGTGGTCGCGCGCTGGACGAGCCGTCGGTGTTCTTCGTCCCCGCGTACGATCGCCACTACTACGAGGCCCTGGAGGCGCTAGGGCTCGCGGGGGACGCGACCTCGCCGGCCGAGCGCCGCGCGCTGCTCGAGCTCGCCCGCGAGCACCTCGACGCGTGGCTTGAGGCTGCGCGCCCCGAGCGTTCCCGCTGGCTGCGGAACGCCGAGCGGCTGCGCGCTCACCTCGAGGCGGCGCTCGCGCGGGAGTCGCCGGGCGCTGCCCGCCCTGGCGACGGAGCGGCGCGGCGCTGAGCGTGCCTCCACACTTCTACGCGCTCGGCACGACGAACACGACCTCCACCCGCGCGTTGCGCGTGGCGGAGTCGCGGCGGCCGGGCGCCACGATCGGGAGCCGATCGCCGGCGAGCGCGACCTCGACGTTGCCCGCGCCGGCGGCGCGCAGCGCCTGGGCCACGCCCGCGCCGCGCTCGGCGTCGGCTGCGTCGCCGCGGCCGTGCACCACGACCAGCAGCGGCAGCCCCGCGCGGGTCCGCGCGACCCGCCCGAGCGACTCGACGAGCACGCGCCCGGCGGGGGACAACGCGCCCTTCGCGTCGAACGGCCGGAGCACCACGACGACCCCGCGCTCGTCGCGGCTCGGCGCCGCGTCGGCGAGCGCGGAGAGCTCGCTCAACAGGGCGTCGGCCGCGCCGGCCGCGGGGGCGCTGGTCGTCGCCGGCCGCCGCGCGGCCGTGAGTCGCGCGAGGCACGCCGTGCGCGCGGCGCGCGCGGCGTCGATCGGGGCCGTCGCTGGTGTGCGCGCGAGCTCCGCCTCGACCCGCGCGGTGGCTGCGTCGGCGGCGTCGAGCTCGGCGGTCTTCCCGCCGACGAGCCGCGCCGCGACGCACAGGAGCCGCGCCTCCGTCACCAGGGCGCGCGCGGCGGCGAGCCGTGCCGCCTCGCGCTCCGGGGCCGTGGCGCCGCTCGGCGCGGGGAGCGAGGAGGCGCGCAGCACCTCCGCGCGGAGCTCGAGCGCGTCGGCGTCGGCCGTCAGTGTCGCGAGCTGCGCCTCGAGGTCGCGCAACGTCTTCGCCTTCTCCTGCTGCGCGACCTTCGCCTGTGCGACCCGTCGCTCCGCGCGGAGGACGCGAGCCAGCGCGAACGCGTGCCCGTGCGCAGCGATCGCCTGCTCGCCCAGGATTTGTGCGGCCGCGGTGTCTCCGTCCTCGAGGGCGCGGCGGCCGCGAGCGCGCAGCTCCTCGGCGTGCGCGTACGCTTGCGGCGCCAGCGCGCGCGCCTCACGCGCCTGGGCGCTCCTCCGGACGTCCTCCAGCTCGCGCAGCGAGCGCGGCTCGGGCGTAGGCGCGCAGCTCACCGCGAACCCGACGACGAGCGTGGTGAGCGCGAGGCGGCGCCGGCTCATGGCTCACCCCGTGGGGCGCCGGCGGACGCCGGGGGCGGCGGCGCCGCGCTCGGCGACGCCAGCGACCCCGCGCGCCGCATGGCCTCCTCTGCGCGGCTCTTGCGGGAGATAGCGCCCTCGACGAGCGCGCGAGCCCGCGCCGCGCGCTGCTCGGCGTCTGCCAGGTCACGCTCCGCCGTGTCGGCCTCTGCCTCCGCTCGCGCGGCGCGCAAGAGCGCGCTCGCCGCCTGGGCCCACTCGAGCCCGAGGTCCTCGAGCTGAGGCGCGTGGGGTGCGTCGCCCGCGGCGCGCGCCTCGGCCGCCCTACGGAGCGCGTCCCGCGCTCGCTCCACCGGGACGCTCGTGATCCGCGCGCTGGACGACGCCGAGGGCAGCGCGGCCAGCAGCCGCTCCGCCTCGGCGCCGGGGCTCCGGCCGGCGCCGATCGCGCCGGCCGCGGCGAGGACGCCAGCGAGCACCACGCCGCCCATCCAACTGCGCCCGCGCGCCGCGATCTTCACGCGGCGAGGAAGCCACGAACCCCGACGGCGGTCAAGCCGGCGTCGGACTCGGCCGGGTGTCGCCCGAGCGCGGGCGGCGCGTCTTGCACGGCCGCCCGCGCGTCGGCGCGCTATACACGGCCGCCCGCGCGTCGGCGCGTTATACACGGCCGCCCGCGCGTCGGCGCGGGGGAGACGAGAGACGCACATGCCGCGACCGCGCGCTAGCTGGGACGACTACTTCATGGCGATCGCCCGCGAGGTCGCGACTCGGTCCACCTGCGATCGCAAGCACGTGGGCGCGGTCGTCGTCCGCGACCGCATGATCCTCACGACCGGGTACAACGGCTCCGTGCGCGGGCTCCCGCACTGCGACGACGACGGCCACCTCATGGAGGATGGCCACTGCGTGCGGACGGTGCACGCTGAGGCGAACGCCATCGTCCAGGCGGCCCGCAACGGCGTCCGCGTGGAGGGCGCCGACATCTACGTGACGGCGTCGCCGTGCTTCAGCTGCTTCAAGCTGGTGGCCAACGCGGGCGTGCAGCGCATCGTCTTCGGCGAGTTCTACCGCGATCAGCGGATCTTCGAGGTGAGCCAGCGGCTCGGGATCGAGCTCGTCCACCTGGGGGAGCCGAGCGCGTGAGCCACGGCCCCCGCGCGCGTCTGGGCCGGTCGCCGGCGTGGAGGGCCGGGTGAGCGCGGGCGCGCCCCTCGAGGTGATCGTGATCGCCGGGGGTCCTTCGGTCGAGGCCGAGGTGAGCCGCGCGTCCGCGGCGGCCGTCGCGCGCGCGCTGGAGGGGGCCGGCCACGGGGTCGAGCGCCTCGAGCTGGACGCTGAGCTCGGTCGCGCGCTCGCGGGCCGGGGCGCCGCCGTCGCCTTCCCGGTGACGCATGGCGCGCTCGGCGAGGACGGCTGTCTGCAAGGGCTCCTCGAGGTGGTGGGCCTGCCCTACGTGGGATCGGGCGTGCTCGCGGCGGCGCTGGCGGCGTCGAAGCCCGCGGCCAAGCGCGCGTTCGCCGCCGCGGGGCTCCCGCTCGCCGCGGGCGCCGTGGTGCAGCGCGGAGAGGACCTCGTGGGCGCTGCTCGGCGCGTCCGCGCGGAGCTCGGGCCGGCGGTGATCGTGAAGCCGGCGAGCGGCGGCAGCGGGATCGGGGTCGGGCGCGTCGGCGTCGACGACGCGGACGCTGCGCTCGTGGCTGCGCTGGACGCCGCGCTCGCGGACGACGCCGCGGCGCTCGTCGAGGCGCTCGTCTTCGGGGACGAGGTGACGTGTGGCGTCCTGGAGGACGACGCAGGGATCCCCCGCGCCCTGCCGCCGACGCTGGTGCGCCCACTCGCCGCCGACTGGTACGACTTCGTGTCCCGCTATCGCCCGGGTGGGAGCGAGCACGTGTGCCCCGCGCCGTTCGAGCCGGGGCTGTTGGAGCGCATCCAGCGAGTCGCCGTGGCGGCGCACGTCGCGCTCGGCGCGCGTGATCTCTCCCGGTGCGACTTCGTCGTGGACGCCGCGCGCGGCGTGGACGGAGTCACCCTCCTCGAGCTGAACGCCCTCCCCGGGATGACGGCCACGAGCCTCTTCCCCGAGGCGGCCGCCGTCGCGGGCGTCGGCTTCGGGGAGCTGTGCGACCGGCTGGTGCGGCGGGCTGCCCGGCGTGGCCCGCGGCCGCCGCAGCGACCGCGCCCCCTCCCTTGAGCGCTGGCCCGGCGCGCGGCGAGGGCGGTCGCGCGGGCTGGCGACGGGGACCGCCGCCGCGTCACGCCGACGGCGCGGGCGGCTCGTGGCGGGCGCTCCCCGCGCCCACGAGCGCGACTAGCGCGTAGGCCGCGATCCCCGCCACGAGCACGGCGCGGTACCCGCACGCGAGGGCGAGCGGGACCACGCCGACCGTCGCGAGCACGGACGTGAAGAAGTTCACGCCGATCGCCCAGGGGAGCGCGCTCTCGCGGCTGCGCGCGAGCCAGGCGAGCCCCGCCGGAAAGACGCTGCCCATCGCCAGGCCGAGCGGCGTGAGGAGGCCGAGGGCGACCGCCGTGCGGGCGCCGAGGCTCGCTCCGCCGGTCGCCGCGAACAGGGGGGGCGTCACCAGCGCTACGAGCACCGTGAGCGCCACGACCAGGGCGGCTCCGGCCGTCATGCGCCGCTCGGCCGTGGGGATCCAGCGCGGCGCGAGCCACGAGCCCGCACCTCCCGCGACCAGCAGCACGCCCAGCACCGCGCCGAGGGAGTACGTCTGGTGACCCAGGTAGGTGGCGAAGCGGTGGAGCAGCCACACCTCGATCCCGAGGAAGCCGAGCCCCACGCCCGCGAACACCGCGCCCGCCCGCGCCACGCGGCGGCCGCCGAGCCCTCGCGCGAAGCGGCGGACGGGCCACAGCGCCCCCGCCAGCGCCAGCACGAGCACGGCGAGTAGGGCGGACCCGAGCGCCTGCACGTGGCTGATACGGAGCAGGCCGGGGCGGTCGTACCGCGCCGTGTCGAAGAAGAACGGCCGGTCGTCGGTGACCGGCTCGACGTTCCACTCGCTCCCAGAGCGTACGGCGGCCACGTCTCCGCTCCGGTGGGCGGCGGCGAGGTCCGCGATCCGGCGGTCCGCCGCAGCTTCCGGCGTGTAGAGCACCTTCGGTCGCTTCCACGTCTCGTACCCGAACGGATCGAGGAACGGCGCGTGGAAGCCACGGAACGGCCGGTGGGTGAACTGCACGTGCGCGCGGAACGCTGCGAGTCGCGCTTCGTCCAGCGGCTCGCGGTGCACGAGGATGCCGTAGACCTCGGCGTTGCCGAGCACCAGGAGGTGCCGCGTCGGATCTGCGGCTCCACGCGCCGCGAGCGCGTCGAGCGCCGTCCCGACCAGGCGCAGGAGGGCCGGCTCGCCGAAGTAGATGATCGAGAGCAGGCCGCCGGGCGCGAGCGCCCGCAGGTAGTCGTCGAACGCCTCTCGCGTGTAGAGCTGGTTCTCGCTGAGCGAGAGCGACCCCGAGGCGAGGTGCTGCTTCGTGTCGACGCCGCTCAGCTGGACGATGTCGTAGCTGGCCGGGGCGGCCGCGCGCGCGAAGCTGCGCCCGTCGCGCACGTGCCAGTGGACGCGTGGGTCGGTGCCGATCCCACCGAGCTCGGCCGCCAGCTGTCCGCGGTGGATGGCGACGGTGTCCGGGTTGATCTCCACGGCGTCGACGTGCGCGGCGCGGTGATAGAGCGCGCACTGCAGGTCGATGCCGCCGCCGATGCCGATCACGAGCGCCCGCTGCCGCGGCTGATACCATCCCTGACCGAACAGCGTGTCGCTGCAGATCCGCGCGACGAGGCGCGGATCGGGGCCTTCCGGTGGATCGGCGAGGCGATCGCGGCCGTCCCACCGCGCGATGAGCGCGCCGGCCGTGCCGTCCTGCGCGTAGAACCGGAACGGGTAGTCGGCCCCTCCGGGGGCGCCGTCGAAGACGAACACCTCCACGCGACCGACGGAGTTCCAGCGGTCGATGACCCGGCGCATCCGGTACCGCGCCGTCGTCCCGTGGCGCTCCATGATGGCGACCTGACCGAGCGGCTCGCGGAGGATGGGGAAGCACGCCGGCGCCAGCACGAACGAGCCGCCGCCGATCGCCAGCGCGGCGAGCGGGAGCCGGGGGACGCGCCGCGGGCGCTCCGGGCCCTCGGCGACGACGAAGAGCACGGACGCGACGGCGCCCAGCGCCGCCAGCGCGGCGATCAGCCGCTCACCGCCGAGCCACGGGAGGAGCAGGAACGGCAGCGCGCAGCCGAGCCCGGAGCCGAAGAGGTCGGCCGCGTACGTGCGGCCGAGCGCCGGACCGGCGGACGCCAGCGCGTGGGTGACGGCGACGCCCACCGCGAAGAACGGGATCGTGAGCAGCAGCGCGGCGAGCGGCGCGTAGTACGGCTCCCACGTGAGCCACGGGGAGAGCCGAGTGAAGATCGCGGAGCACACCACGAGCGAGATCGAGAAGCCCGCGCTCCACCCCGCCAGCGTGGGAGGCGGGCGATCGGTCGCGCCGCGCCGCGTGAGCCACGCGCTCGCGAGGCCGAAGCCTGCCATCGCGACGCCGAGCACGAGGTAGACGAGCAGCGTCGGGACGGTGTACGAGAGCAAGCGGGTCAGGAACACCTCGAGCGCGAGCGTCGAGGCGGTGAGCGTCCCGAGGGCGAACAGCCGCACGCCGCCGCGGCCGGGGGGCGGCATCACGAGGGGTCGTCCCGGAGCACGCGGCGATTAGAGCACGATTCCTGGCCGACCGGCGTGGAGAGCGGGCGCCCGACACGCCGTGCTCGGATGGACCTTCCGCCCGGTTCGGTTTGGCACTACCGCTCCGCGGCATGGCCGTGGACTCGAACGTCTCACCCGGATTCGTCAGTCGACACGTGGGCCCGCGCGAGGCCGACGTGGCGAAGATGCTCACCGCGCTCGGCCTCTCGTCGCTCGAGGAGCTGGTCGAGCAGACGGTGCCCGCCGACATCCGCCTCGACCGAGCCCTCGCGATCGAGCCGGCGGCGTCGGAGCAGGCGGCGCTCGAGGAGCTGCGGGCGCTGGCGTCGCGTAACCGCCTCGTGAAGAGCCACCTCGGGATGGGGTACCACGACACCTTCACCCCCCCCGTCCTGCAGCGCAACGTCCTCGAGAACCCCGGCTGGTACACCCAGTACACCCCCTACCAGGCGGAGATCTCGCAGGGACGACTGGAGGCGCTCCTCAACTTCCAGACGATGGTCTGCGACCTGACGGCGCTGCCGGTCGCCAACGCGTCGCTGCTGGACGAGGCTACGGCGGCCGCCGAGGCGATGCACGTGATGTACGACGCCGCGTCGGATCCTGCCGCGCGGACCCTGCTCGTCTCGGACCGTTGCCATCCGCAGACGCTCTCGGTGGTGCGCACCCGGGCGGAGGCCCTCGAGCTGCCCGTCGTCGTCGCCGACCCGGCGCGCTTCGACTTCCAGGACCCTGCGACCCGCCCGTTCGGCGTCGTCCTGCAGTACCCGGACACGGACGGCGCGCTGCACGATCCGCGCGAGGTGATCGCGCGGGCGCACGCCGCCGGCGCGCTCGTGGCGCTGGGCGCCGACCTGCTCGCGCTCACGCTCCTCGCCGCCCCGGGGGAGCTCGGCGCCGATCTCGCGTATGGCAGCGCCCAGCGCTTCGGCGTGCCGCTCGGCTTCGGCGGCCCTCACGCGGCGTTCTTCGCGGCGCGCGCCGAGCTCGTGCGCAAGCTCCCGGGGCGGATCATCGGCGTCTCACGGGATGCCCACGGCAAGCCGGCGCTCCGCATGGCGCTCCAGACTCGCGAGCAGCACATTCGCCGCGAGAAGGCGACCAGCAACATCTGCACGGCGCAGGCGCTCCTCGCGATCGTGGCGGGAGGGTACGCGGTGTGGCACGGCCCGGACGGCCTCCGTGCGATCGCCTCCCGAGCGCACGGGCTCACCTCGGCGCTCGCCGCCGGGGTCCGCGGGGTCGGTCTCGGCGTGGCGAGCGAGCACTTCTTCGACACCCTGCGGGTGACGGGGGACGCCGCCCGACTCGCGCGGGCGTACGAGCGCGCGCTCGAGCGGGGTCACCTGCTCCGCCGGTACGAGGACGGCTCCCTCGGCGTCGCGCTCGACGAGACGACCACGACGGCAGACGTGGACGCGCTCCTCGAGGTGTTCGCCGACGGCCGGCCGCGAGGCGCCGCGGCGGAGCTCGTCGCCCGGGCCGGGTACTCGCTGCCGACGGGGCTCGTGCGGACTTCGGCGTTCCTGGGACACCCGGTCTTCCACGCGCACCGGTCGGAGACGGAGATGCTGCGCTACCTGCGGCTGCTCGAGTCACGCGACCTGTCGCTCGTCCACGCCATGATCCCGCTCGGGTCGTGCACGATGAAGCTCAACGCCTCGGCCGAGATGATGCCGGTGACGTGGCCCGAGTTCGGGAGGCTGCACCCGTTCGCGCCGCCCGAGCTCGCCGCGGGGTACCGCGCGCTCTTCGCCGACCTGGAGCGGTGGCTCGCCGAGATCACCGGGTTCTCCGCGGTCTCGCTGCAGCCGAACGCAGGATCGCAGGGAGAGTACGCCGGGCTGCTCACGATCCGGGCGTACCACGACGCCCGCGGCGAGACGCAGCGTCGTGTCTGCCTCATCCCAGCGTCCGCGCACGGCACGAACCCGGCGAGCGCGGTGATGGCCGGGCTCGAGGTGAAGGTCGTCCGCACGGACGCGCGAGGGAACGTCGATCTCGAGGATCTGGAGCGCCTGGCGCGCGAGCACGCGCCGCGACTGGCGGCGCTGATGATCACGTACCCGTCCACCCACGGGGTGTTCGAGGAGTCGATCCGGCGGATCACCGCCATCGTCCACGAGCACGGGGGCCAGGTCTACCTGGACGGCGCGAACATGAACGCTCAGGTCGGCCTCTGCCGCCCGGGGGACTACGGCGCGGACGTGTGCCACCTCAACCTGCACAAGACGTTCGCCATCCCGCACGGCGGGGGCGGGCCCGGGATGGGGCCCATCGCAGTCGCGCCGCACCTCGCGCCCTACCTCCCGCGGCACCCGATCGCCGCGAGCGACGGCGCGCCGGGCAGCGGCGCGATTGCGGCCGCGCCCTGGGGGAGCGCCTCGGTCCTCGTGATCTCGTGGGCGTACATCCGGATGATGGGGCCGGACGGCCTGCGGCGAGCGTCCGCGGTGGCGATCCTCGCCGCGAACTACCTCGCGCACGAGCTCAGAGAGGAGTTCGCGGTCGTGTACGCGGGCGCTCGGGGTCGCGTCGCGCACGAGTGCATCCTCGACGTTCGCCCGTTCAAGGCGACGAGCGGCGTGGAGGTCGAGGACGTGGCGAAGCGGCTCATGGACTACGGCTTCCACGCGCCGACGATGAGCTTCCCGATCCCGGGGACGTTGATGATCGAGCCGACGGAGAGCGAGCCGCTCCACGAGCTGGAGCGGTTCGTCGAGGCGATGCGCTGCATCCGTGAGGAGATCCGCGCCGTCGAGGCGGGCGTCTGGCCGCGCGGCGACAACCCGCTCGAGAACGCGCCGCACACGGCACAGGCCGTGTGCGCGACGGAGTGGCCTCACCCGTACTCGCGCGAGGTCGCGGCGTTCCCCACCCGCGCGACGCGGGAGAGGAAGTTCTGGCCCGCCGTGGGCCGCGTGGACAACGCGGCCGGCGATCGCAAGCTGGTGTGCACCTGCCCCCCGATCGAGGATTACGCGGCGCGCTGACGCAGCCGCCGAGAGGAGTCGACCATGCCGGAGCTCGTGATCAGCGCCATCGGACGAGACCGCCCCGGGCTCGTCGAGGAGGTCAGCCGCTGCGTCCTCGACGCGGGGCTCAACGTCGCAGACTCCCGGATGGTGAACCTGCGCGGGCGCTTCGCGCTGCTGCTCCTCGGCGAGGGGTCGGCGGAGCACCTCGCGGAGGCGCGGCGGGCGCTCTCGGCGCTGGGGGTCGAGCGAGACCTCCAGGTGGCGTTCGGCTCCGAGGGCGGCGACGCGGCGCCTCCCGCCGCCGGCTTGGCGTTCCGGGTCGAGACGTACTCGCTCGATCAGCCCGGCATCGTGCACCGGACGAGCCAGTTGCTCCACCGACTCGGCGCCAACATCGAGGAGCTCGAGACGAGGCTGGAGAGCGCGCCGTTCAGCGGGGACGCCGTCTTCCGGATGCGACTCCGCGTGACCGTCCCCGCGGGCGTCGGCCCACAGCGCCTGCGATCCGAGCTCGCCGGGCTGGGCACCGAGCTGAGCTGCGACATCGACGTCGAGCCCGCCTGAGGCCGCGGCGCCGAGCCGCGGGCGCCCGCTCAGCCGGGTGCGGTGAGCGTCACCTCGAGCCAGGTGCGCCTTCGCATGCGGCCGACCAGTCGCGAGAAGAAGTCGCCGATCGAGATCTTCCAGCCGTACTTGCGCCGCATCGCCTCGTGGGCCTGCGCTATCGTGTCCGGGGCCTCGAGGATCCGGCAGCTCCCCTCGTGGAACGGGCCGCGCAGCCCGCCCCGCACGTCGCACGCAGCGAGCCGCACGCGGGGGTCCCGCCGGATGCGCTTCACCTTGTAGGACTCGCTCAGGGTGAAGATGACCAGCTTGCCGTCCAGCGGGGCCACCCAGACGGGCGTCAGGACGCCGGTGCCGTCCCGCTTGAAGCTCTCGAGGTTGACGTACTCTTCCGCGTCGAGGGGCGTCGGCATGCGGAGTGGGCATGCGTTCGCGCGCGCCGCGAGGCAATGGTACGTCCCCCGCATGCCCGACTTCGACGAGGTCGTCCGCTCCCGGCGGACCATCCGCGGGTTCGTTCGCGACCGCCCCGTACCCGGCGCCGTCCTGCGCGAGGCGCTGGAGCTCGCCCAGCGCTCGCCCTCGAATTGCAACGTGCAGCCCTGGCGCGTCCACGTCGCCTCGGGGGCGGCCAGGGATCGCGTCGTCCGCGGGATGCTCGAGCGCTTCGACCAGGGCGATCTGGGCAACCCCGAGGATCCCATCGATGCCTTCCCGGGAGAGTATCGGAGGCTCCAGGTGGCCTGCGCGGTCGAGCTCTACGGCAGCCTCGGGGTGGCGCGGGACGACGGCCCCGGCCGCCTCTCGGCGCTCCGCAAGAACTACGAGCTCTTCGACGCGCCTCACGTCGCGTTCGTCTCCATGGGACGGCACTTCGGGCTCGGCGTCGCGCTCGACGTGGGCGTGTGGTTGCAGTCGTTCGTGCTCGCGCTGTGGAGTCGTGGCGTCGGCTGCTGTCCCCAGGCGTCGTTGCGCTACTACCCGGAGGTCGTCCGGAGGGAGCTCGGGCTCCCGGAGGACCAGCGGCTCCTCTGCGGCATCTCGATCGGCTACGAGGACGCCGAGGCGCCTGCCAACGGGTGCCGCCAGCGACGCGAGGCGCTGGAGACGAACGTGCGCTTCCACGAGTGAGGTGCGCCGGCTCCTCCTCGGGCTCGGCCCGAGGCCCGCGGCTCAGGCGGGGAGCGCGCGGATGGCGCGCTCGAGCCGGGTCACCAGCTCGGCGGGGGGATCGCCGAAGTGCTCGCGGAGGGCGGCGCCGAGCGCGTCGCGAGCCATCGCGTCCCGCGCGGCGCTCAGCCACTCCGGCGGTCGCACCGCCGTCGCCTCGCCCCACTCGTCGGCGGCGGCGCCCAGATCCGGGAGCGTCGGGTCGATCGGGCGGAAGGGGAGCGAGGAGCGCGCGAAGCGAGGGGGCGCCGAGCTCGCCTCCACCGGCGGCGGCGCAGGGAGGGTCATCGGCCCGTCCTGTCCCGAGTCGGCGCGGGCCAGCTCCTCCAGCGCACCGGCGACGCAGCCACGCGCGTGGGCGAGGCGCTGCTCCGCGGCGGCGGCGCCGAGCGCGAAGGCGGCGCCGCACTCCTCGACGCCGAAGCCGGCGCCGTGGTGGAGCACGAGGAGCGCGCGGTCGCCGGGCTGCAGGCGGATGAGGGCTCGGCGGAGCAGGACCGGATCGTCGAGCAGCGGGTCCGCAGCGAGATCGGCGGCCGCCGCGCCGACCGTCGCGGGCTCGACGCCCCAGAGCGCGGCGCCCAGCTCACGCAGCCGCTGCGCGCCGTCGCGCACGACCGCGCCGGCCAGCCACGCGCGCAGCGACGGCTTGGCGGGCGCGTCTCGAAGCGACGGGAGGGATCGCTCCACTGCGGACTGGACGATGGCCTCCGCGACCGCCTCGTCCACCACCAGCGCCCGCGCCAGCGCGAGCAGCGTCTCCGTCTCGCCGCGAACGAGGAGCTCGGCGGCGCCCCGGACGCGCCCCGTCGCGAGGATCGCCGTCAGCTCCGAGGTGGCTGGCTCGCCGGGCACGGGCTGGTTACACGCCGGGGCGACGGCGGCGTCACGCGGCTTCGGCGCGCGGCGGCGAACCCGGCGAGATCACGCGGGAATTCAGCCCGGGGTCAGCCGCCGTCGCCGCGCTCGGACCGAGCGCGGGCGAGCAACTCGTCCACGCGGACGCCGTCGATCGTCAGGCCCCGCACGTCCGCGTTGCGTATCACGGCGTCGCGCAGGTCGACGCGGTCGAAGCGCGCGCCCGTGAGCTTCACGTCGTCGAAGCTCGAGGCGGCGAGATCGCACTCTCGGAACGAAGCGGCCGTGAGGTCGGCGTCGGCGATCGCGAGACGCGGCGCGCTCACGTCCTCGAGGCTGGCGTCCGCCATCGAGCCGTCCACGAGCTTCACCCGGGAGAGGTTGACGTTCTCGAGGCGAGCGCCCTCCAGGTTGGCGTCGACGAGGGACACCCGCGCGAGGTCGACGTCCGAGAGCCGCGCGTCGACGAACGTCGCGTCCTCGACCACGCAGCTCGAGAAGTCGATGTCCCGCATCGAGAGCCCCGACGCGTTGGCGTCGACGAGCGAAGCGCGCGGGAGGGCCACGTCCTCGAGCGAGATCTCGTCGAGCGTGGAGCCTACGATCCGCGCGCGGTGGAGGCGGGACCGCTCGAAGGTTGCTCCGGAGAGATCGGCGTCGGCGAAGCGCGGGCCGGCGCGGGACGCCCCGCTCGGCTCGGCCTCGCCGCCGTGGTCGCGCTCGCGCGCCATCTCACGCCAGCGCGCGCGCCGCCGCGAGGGCCGCGTCGTAGTTCGGCTCGTGCACGACGTCTGCGACGTACTCGACGTGGCGCACCGTGTCGTCAGCGCCGATCACGAAGACCGCCCGCGCGAGGAGGGCCTTCGACGGGGCGAACACGCCGTAGGCGCGGCCGAAGGCGCGCTCCTTCCAGTCGCTGGCAGCCTGGATGCGATCGCTCCCCGTGGCGCCGCACCAGCGCTTGAGCGCGAAGGGGAGGTCGAGCGAGATGGAGACGACCTTCACGCCCGGGATCTTCTCCGCCTCCGTGTTGAAGCGGCGCATCTCCAGGTCGCAGACGGCCGTGTCGAGCGACGGCACCGCGCAGAGGATCCGGGGCTTGCCCGCGAGATCGGCCCCGCTCAGCGCGCTGAGGTCGGCCCCGACGAGCGCGAAGTCAGCGGGGGCGCGGTCGCCCACGCGGAGCTCGGGCCCCTCGAGGTCGGTGGGTGCGTCCTTCCACTTCACGGCGCCGGATCGAATGACGGACATGGCTGCTCCTCGGGCTCCGCGCGTCCTTCGCGCGGGCGCGGAGCATTGGTCCTCGCTCCCCGACCGTCAAGCCACGCGCTCAGCCCACCGCCGGGCGCCACCCGGCGAGGGCGCGCTCGACGAACGGGATGCGGTCCTGCCCCCAGAAGAGGAGCTCGCCCACCGCGAACGTCGGCGCGCCGCAGAGGCCACGCTGCGTGGCCTCGTTCGTCGCGTCGTGCAGCGCCTGCTTGATCTCCGGTGACTGCGCCGCGCCGAGCAGGCTCGGATCGAGGCCCGCCTCAGCGAGCGCCGCGCCGAGGACGGACGGGTCGTTCGGATCGCGATCGTCGACCCAGCAGGCGCGATAGATCGCGTGGATGAGGCGCGCTCGGCTCGGCTCCGGCGCCGCGAGGACGAGGCGGAGCGCCAGCACCGTCCGCAGCGGGAACCCGGACGGGAACTGGAAGGGCGCGCCGTAGCGGCGGGCGAACCGGGCCATGTCCTCCGCCAGGTAGACCTGTTTCGCGGCCGGGAGCGTCTGCATCGGGACGAGGGGGGTGCCGATGTTCTTGAAGAGCCCCCCGAGCACGAACGGCCGCCAGCGCAGCCGCGCGCCGGTTCGCGCCGCGAGCGCCTCGGCCTGCGTGGAGGCGAGGTAGGCGAACGGGCTGGAGAAGTCGAACCAGAGCTCGAACTCCTCCGCGCGCGGCCCCGTGAGCGCCGGCAGGCCCTCCGGCCACCCCTCGAGGCCGAGCGCGCGCGCGATGAAATCCATACGATCCTGCCCCCAGTACCTTTCCCCACCCAGAAAGAACGTAGGCGCGCCGAAGATCCCGCGCTCCAGGGCCTCCGTCGTGCGGCGGCGCAGGTCGTTCCTCGCCTCCTCGGACTCTGCCGCGCGCACCGCGGCCGCGCCGTCCAAGCCCGCCGCGTCGAGCACCCTCGCGACGGCCTCGGGGGACGACACGTCGATCGCGTCGACCCAGTAGGCGTCGAACAGCGCGCGAGAGGCGCGCGAGAGCTCGCCCGTCGCGATCGCGGCGCGCAGCGCGGTCACCGTCCGGTTCGGGTGCCCCGCCGGAAAACGCAGCGGCACGTCGAGGTGCTCTGCCCAGCGGTGGAGATCCCGCCCGGTGAGCTGCGTGCGCGCGGGCGCGGCGGTCTGCATCGGGTTCACGCCTTGCGCGTTGAACACGCCGCCCAGCAGGAAGGGCCGCCAGTCGAGCTCGACGCCCGTCCTGGCGGCGAGGCGCTCCACCTGGGTGGAGGCGAGATAGGCGTAGGGGCACGAGAAGTCGTAGTGGAACTCGAGGACGGGCATCGCGGCGCAGCGTAGCAGGCCGCCGTGGCCGGGCTGTGGTACCGCCGCGCTCCATGGCGTCCGATCCCGAGCTCCCCGACGAGATCCAGCTCGACCTGGGCCTGGACGACGAGGACGACGAGGCGGCGCTCCGACACCGCGTTTCCCGCGCGCTCGGGTGCTCGGTCGGCGCCGTCGGGCCGCTCCACGTGAGGAAGAGGTCGCTCGACGCCCGCCGCGGCCGGGTGCGCTGGCGCCTGGTGGTCGGCCTCGGGGCGCCGCCCACCGAGGTCGGCGGCGCCGCGGTCCGTGAGGTGCGGCTCCCCGCGCGGGTGGTCATCGTCGGAGCGGGGCCGGCCGGGCTCTTCTGCGCCTATCAGCTGGCGAGGGCGGGCGTGGCCAGCGCGATCGTCGAGCGCGGGAAGCCGGTCCAGCCCCGTCGGCGGGATCTGAAGGGGCTCACGCGGCACGGCGTCGTCGATCCGGACAGCAACTACTGCTTCGGGGAGGGGGGAGCGGGCACCTACAGCGACGGCAAGCTCTACACCCGGGCGCACAAGCGGGGGCCCGTGCGCGACGTGCTCGAGATCCTCGTCGCCCACGGCGCGCCGTCCACCATCCTGACCGACGCGCGGCCGCACATCGGCAGCAACGTGCTCCCCGCCGTGGTGACGGCGCTGCGCGCGACGCTCGAAGGCGTCGGCGTCGTGTTCCACTTCGGCGCGAGGGTGACCGATCTGCGCACGGAGGCGGGCGCGGCCGGGCGGCGCGTCGCGGGCGTCGCGCTGGCGGGAGGTCGCGAGGTGGGCGCAGAGCTCGTGGTGCTCGCTGCCGGTCACTCGGCGCGGGACACCCTCGAGCTGGCGGCCCGCGCGGGGGCACGGCTCGCCGCGAAGCCCTTCGCGCTGGGTGTCCGCGCCGAGCACCCGCAGCGGCTGGTCGACGCGGCCCAGTACGGTCGCTTCGCGAGTCACCCCCGCCTCCCGAGCGCGTCGTATCGGCTCGCCGCCGACATCGAGGGGCGGGGCGTCTTCTCGTTCTGCATGTGCCCGGGCGGGTTCATCGTGCCGGCGTCCACGCGGGAGGGGGAGCTGGTCGTGAACGGCATGAGCTTGCGCCGGCGTGACTCGCCCTTCGCTTGCGCCGGGGTCGTCGCAGCGATCGAGCCCGGCGACTGGATCGCGGCGGGCCTCGATCCGGTGACGGGCGGGATCGCGCTGCAAGAGGCGATCGAGCGCGCGGCCTGGGCTGCGGGCGGCGGGGCGCTCCGCGCCCCGGCCGTCCGCGTCGCGGACTTCCTCGCGCGCCGCACCTCGAGCACCCTGCCGCGTACGAGCTACGTGCCCGGGGTCGCCCCGGCCGACCTCGACGTCGTGCTCGACGCCGGCGGCGTGCGCGTCGGCGAGCGCCTGCGTGGCGCGCTCGCCGTCTTCGATCGCCAGCTCCGCGGCTATGCCTCGGCGGACGCAATCCTCGTTGGCGTCGAGACGCGCACGAGCTGTCCGGTGCGGATGCTCCGCGACCCCGCCTCGCTCGAGGCGGTCGGTCTCGCGGGTCTGCTCCCCGTCGGCGAGGGCGCGGGGCACGCGGGCGGGATCGTGAGCGCGGCCCTCGACGGCATGCGCGCCGCCACGCTCATCGCGGCGCGCCTCGGGGCGTCCGGGATCACGCCCGCGCCGCTCTGAACGTCGCGGGGCGTCAGCTCCCCGCCCGGCTCACCCGCGCGCCGGTCGCCCCGGGGGCTCGCCCTCGCGCCCGCCTCGGCCGCGGAAGCGCAGGGTGACCGGCACCGATCGGAACCCGAACGATTCGCGGATCTGGTTCACCACGAAGCGCCTGTACGACTCCTTCACGTGCTCGGGGGAGCTCGTGATCGCGACGAAGACGGGCGGGGCCGTCTCCGCCTGGGTGACGTAGTAGATGCGGGGGGCGCGGCCCCGGTGCGTGGGCGGCGGGCGTCGCGCGACCACCGCCTCGAAGAAGCGGTTGAGCTCCCCCGTCGGGACGCGGCGCGTGAACTCGTCCGAGGCGTCGAACACCCTGCGGACCAGCTCCCGTACGCCCGCGCCCGTGCGGGAGCTCAGCGGCAGGACGCTCGCCCACTTGGCGAACGCGAGCGACTCCCGGGCGGCTGCCAGCACGCGCTCGCGATCGGCGCGCGCGATGAGGTCCATCTTGCTCACGCCGACCACGATCGCGCGCCCGCGCTCCGCGGCCAGGCCAAGGAGGCGCTGGTCCTGGTCCGCGATCCCCGCCGTCGCGTCGCACACCAGTACGACGACGCTCGCGCGATCGACGGCGCGGATCGAGCGCATCACGCTCTGGGACTCCACCCCGCGCTCGACGCGCGGCCGCCGACGGATCCCGGCGGTGTCGATCACGACCAGCTCCCGGCCGTCCACCACCACGCGCGCATCGACGGGGTCGCGCGTCGTACCCGGCGCGGAGTCGACGAGCGCCCGCTCCTCCCCCGACAGGCGGTTCAGGAGCGAGGACTTCCCGGCGTTTGGTCGTCCCACCAGCGCGACACGCGGCACGCCGTCCTCGCCCGGGGCGTCGCCGGCTGGCGGCGGTACGCGGGCCGCCACCGCGCGCTCGAGGGCGTGCAGCCCACGGCCGTGGAGCGCCGAGACCGGCACGATGTCCTCCACGCCGAGCGCCCACAGCTCGTCGAGCGCCGACCGGCTCGTCGGGCCGTCGATCTTGTTGGCGGCGAAGATCGCCTGCCGCCCGCTCTTGCGGAGCAGGGCGATCACGTCTCGATCGGCGGGGGTCGGCGGCGCCGTGCCGTCCAGAAGGCAGACGATCACGTCGGCCTCGTCGATCGCGGCGAGCGCCTGGCGTCGGATCCCCTGGCCCATCGGGTCCTCGCGATCCAGGTCGAGGCCGCCGGTGTCGACCAGCGTGAGCGCGCGACCCTGGAGGAACGCGTCGGCGTAATTGCGATCTCGCGTCACGCCCGGGGCGTCGTGGACGATGGCGCGCCCCGCGCCCGCGAGGCGGTTGAAGAGCGTGCTCTTCCCGACGTTCGGGCGGCCGACGATCGCGACGAGCGGGCGCGTCACGCGAGCGTCCTCCGGCGGCCGGCGGCGCGTGAGCCAGGCCGCGGCTTCGGGCGGGCGCGCCCGGGCGCGCCGCTCCCGGGCGCGGGCGGCGCCCCCGCCGGCGCGGCGTAGCCGAGATCGTCGAGCGCGCGCCGGCCGTCCTTCCAGCCAGCAGACACGCGGACGAACAGCTCAAGGTGGACCTTGCGCCCCGCGAGCGCCTCCAGGCGCTCCCGGGCGGCGGTGCCCACCGCCTTGATGCGCTGCCCGCCCGCTCCGACGAGGATGGTGCGCTGCCCCGGGCGCTCCACGTGGATGGTCGCGACGGCGCGGAGCACCTTGCCCCGCTCCTCGACGAGGTCGACCCCGACCGCCGTCGCGTGCGGAACCTCGCCGGCCGTCTGGAGCAGCACCTGCTCGCGCACGTACTCGGCGACGAACCATCGGAGCGGCCGGTCCGTCAGCGTGTCGCGATCGTGGACGGCCGGGCCCTCCGGCAGCAGCGGGACGAGCACCGCGCGCAGGCGCGCCGCGTCGGCCGGCACGCGCGCCGAGAGGGGGACGACCGCCTCGACCCGCTCGTGGCGAGCGATCGCGGCGAGCAAGGGGAGGAGCCGCGTCTTGTCGCGGAGACGGTCGACCTTGTTCACCGCCACCACCACCCGGGCGGTGCGGCGAGCGCGCTGGAGGAGCTCGAGCTCGTCGGCGTCCAGATCGGGCGCGGACCCGCGCCGGGCGAGGCGCTCTGCGGCGTCCACCAGGAGCACCACGACGTCCGCGCCCTCCACGGAGCCGAGCGCGGTGGCGTTCATCCGGCGGCCCAGCTCGGAGCGGGGGCGGTGCAGCCCGGGCGTGTCGAGCAGCGACAGCTCGGAGTCGTCCGTCGACGTCACTCCGAGCAGGACGTCCCGCGTCGTCTCTGGGCGACGCGACACCACCGCCAGCGGCTCGCCGACGAGCGCGTTCAGCAGCGTCGACTTGCCGGCGTTCGTGTGGCCGACGAGTGCGAGGGTACCGGCGCGCATGGGGCGCGCACCATAGCGCCGCCCGGGGCGACCGCCCGCGCCAACGCGCCCGCTGGTCACCGCGCGCCGCCCCGGCTAGGGTCCGCCGCCCAGATGGCCGCCCCGCCGGACGCCGAGCCGCCTCCCGACCCCGTCCCCGCGCCGACGCGCTGGGTGGCGGCGGCGGCGATCCTCTCTGCGGTCTCGCTGTTCGCCCCGCTCAGCCGCGCGGGGCTGTGGGATCCTCACGAGCTCCGGTTCGCCGAGCTCTCCCGCCGGATCGGGCTGAACCTCCTCGGAGGGACCCACCTCGTCGTCGAGGGGGCGGTCAACTCCGTCCCCACGCTGGGAGAGCTCGCCCGCGGGCAGCTCCCGTTCACCTCGGCGGCGCTCGGCTTCCGCTGGCTCGGGCTCCACGAGTGGGCCGGCCGGCTCCCGCTCGCGCTCTGGGGCGCGCTCGGCGTGCTCGCGATCGGCGTGCTGGTCGCCCGGCTCGCCGATCGGGTCTCCGCGGCGATGACGGCCGTCGTGCTGGCGACCACGCCGCTCTATTTCGTCCAAGCGCGGACGATGTTGGGCGACATCGTCACGTTGGCCGGCTTCGCCGTGGCGATCGCCGGCCTCGGCCTCGCGATCTTCGATCGTGCGGCGCGGCCGGTCTGGCGGTGCGTCGCGTTCGCGGTCGGGCTGGCAGGTGCCGGCATCGGGTTCGCCAGTCGCGGGGTCCTGCTCGGCGTCGCCGTGCCCCTCCTCGCCGCCGGCGTCGCGTGGGGGATCACGGCCGTCGCGCGGCCGGAGCCGGACCGCCTCGGTCGCGCGTTCGGCGCGTTCGCCTTGGCGATCGGCGCCGGGGCTGCGTCGTGGGGCGGGGTCGCCACGTTGGCCGGTCTCGCCGACACCAAGGCCTTCGACATGGCCGTCGGCGCGGCGCTCGAGCCGCGGCGGGTGCTGCCCACGCACGACGGCGTGATCCACCAGCTCGGCCACGCGCTGTTCCCCTGGAGCGCGGTGGTGCCGTTCGCGTTGGGCCGCTGTCTCGCGGCGCCGGCGCGCGACGGCGCGGGCGCGGCGGCTGGGGAGGTGGAGCTGCGCGCGCTCGCGGCGGTGGCGGCGATCGTCGCCACGGCGGTCCACGGCCTCCTCCTCCCAGTGACGGGCGGCATCGCGTTCGTCGCCGTCGCGCCGCTCGCCGCGCTGGTCGCGCTCTTCCTTCGCGACTTCCAGCGGGGCGCCCAGGGCTCGCGCGCCCTCGCGCTCGGCGTCGCCGCGTTCCTCGTGCTCTTCGCCTCGGACTTCAAGAACCTCCCCGAGAAGGGGCTCGCCCCGTTCGTCGTGGAGGGCGCGACGTTTCCGGCCAGCTTCACGGATGGGGCGTCGAAGCTCGTGCGACTCGGCGCGCTGGTCGCTGCCGGCGCCTTCGCCATCGCGTTCCTCGAGCGGCCGGCCCCCGGCGCTCGCCGCTGGAGCCGCGAGGAGTACCTGCGCTGGCCGCGCACGCTGCGGACGGCGCTCGGGGGCAACCTGCTGTTCTCGCTGGCGGTCGTCGAGGTGCTCCTCGTCGCGTTCTCGCTCGCTGCGTGGCTCCAGGGGGCCGGGCTCCTCGACGTCGCGCGCGTCGCGGCCGTCCCGGCGCTCGTGCGCCAGCGCGCGCCGCTCGCCGCGATCGCGCTGCCGCTGATCGTGCTGCTCGGCCCGGCCGCGGCGCTCGCCGCGCGCGACGCGGCCCGCGCGGTGTTCGACGCGCCCCGCGGTCGGCTCCCGGTGCCCGGCCGCGCGACCGCAGCCCTGCTGGCGTTCGCCGGGCTCGGCCTCGTGATGAGCCTAGGCTACTACCCCGCGCTCGCTGCGCAGATCTCGCCGAAGGAGGTCTTCGACACGTACCGGCGCGTCGCGAAGCCCGGCGAGGAGCTCGCACTGCTCGGCGTCGGATCGGGGTCGGCGAGCTACCACGCCGGCCGTGAGGTGCCGACGTTCAATGGCGCCAACGAGGCCTTCGACTGGCTCATGGCGGCGCCGAGCGGGCGCCGCTGGCTCGCGCTCCGATCCAAAGATCTGCCGCAAGTGAATTCGCTCCACCGCGGTCGCACGACCCCCGCGCGCAACGTCGCCGTCCTCGACGCGCGATCGAGCGAGATCCTGCTGGTGTCCAACACGCTCTCTGAGGGCGAGACGACGCGGAACCCGTTCGACGCCTGGATCTCCAGCGACCCGCCGAACCCGACGCGCAAGGTGGACGGCAACTTCGGCGGGCAGCTGGACGCGATCGGCTGGGACGTGACCACGCCCGGGGGCGACCCCGTGGGGGAGGTCCGGCCCGGCACCCGGTACCAGTTCCGGGTCCACTACAAGGTGGTCGCGCCCATCTCCGGGAACTGGGAGACGTTCATCCACATCGACGGCTTCCAGCGACGCTTCAACGGTGACCACAAGACGCTCGAGGATCGCTACCCTTTTCACCTCTGGAGGGTCGGCGACTACGTGACGGACATCCACCCGTTCGTGCTCGAGCCGAACTTCTCCCCCGGCGAGTACCGGGTCTTCTACGGCCTCTTCATGGGCAACAAGCGCCTCGAGGTGAAGCGCGGGAAGCACCACGAGGACCGCCTGGACGCAGGGCCGCTGGTCGTGAAGTAGCCGCCCGCCCCGCTCGCGCTCGACAGAGCCCGCGCGAGGGGCTAGGGCGGGATCGTGCGGGACGACGAGCGCGATCCGATGCCCTCCGACGCTCCGGCGGATCGCCGGACGGCCCAGCGCGTCGAGGTCACCTGGTCGGTCGACTGCGAGACGGAGGAGACGTTCGTCTACGCATCGATCTCGAACATCTCCGCCGTGGGGATCTTCGTACGGACGAACGAGCCGCTCGCGGTCGGCACCCGGCTCACGCTGCGCTTCGCGCCCCCCGGCGCACCGGACCCGTTCGTGCTGGACGGCGTCGTCCAGTGGGTGAACCCGGTCCGCGCGTTCTCCACCAACCCGAACCCGGGGATGGGCGTGCGGTTCGTCGATCTCGAGCCCTCGGCGCGGGCGAGGCTGCTCGCGACGATCCGGACCATCGCGTACGTCCACACGACGGAGAACTGACCCGCCCCGGGGTTGCCATCCGGGGGCGCGGGACCCAGGGTCTCGCGTCATGCGACTGAGGCACCCGGCCGATTGGCGCACGCTCCTCTGGGCCTGCGTGCTCGCTCCGGGACTCGCGTCGCTCTCGTACGCCCGCCCCGCGCTCGCGCCGTGGCTGTGCTGGGCGCACGCATACCTCGCGCTCGCGTGCGGCGTCATCGCCCACAACCACAACCACTCGCCGACCTTCACCGGCAAGCGAGCCAACGAGGCGTTCGGCAACTGGCTGAGCCTCTTCTACGGCTACCCGACCTTCGCCTGGATCCCGACGCACAACCTGAACCACCACAAGTACGTGAACCGGCCGGGGGACGCCACGATCACCTGGCGCCTCACCCGCCGGCACACGCTGCCGATGGCGCTGGTCTACTTCTTCGTGTCCGCGTACTGGCAGTCGGAGCCCATCCGGGAGTTCATTCGCAAGGCGCGTGAGCGGCAGCCGTCGCTCTACCGCAGGATCCTTGGCGAGTACGCCCTCTGGCTCGGCGTCGACGTGGCGCTCCTCGCGCTCGCCATCGCGCTCCACGGGTGGGCGACCGGTACCGTGACGTTCCTGCTGGTCACGGCCATCCCGTCGGTGTTCGCGCTGTGGACGATCATGTTCTTCAACTACGAGCAGCACGTGGACGCCGACCCGTGGTCTCGTTACGACCACTCACGGAGCTGGACGGGGCGCCTCGTGAACTTCCTGTTGTTCAACAACGGCCTGCACGCGGCGCACCACGAGCTCGCTGGCGCGCACTGGAGCACGCTCCCCGAGCTGCACGCGCGCCTCGCGCCTCACATCGACCCACGGCTCGTCGAGCGCGGGCTCACCTGGTACCTCGTGAAGCAGTACGTCCTCGCGCCGTTCGCGCCCCGGTTCGGGACGGTGCAGGTCGGGCGCCCCGCGTGGGAGGCGCAGGGGCCCGCGGAGCGACCCGCCGGCACGGCGTCGGTCGACGTCGCCGAGGCCGGCACGAACGCCGAGCGCTCGCTCGAGCCGGCCGGCTGACGCGCGGCGGAGCCGGGTGGGCGCGGCTCAGAAGCCGTCGACCGCGGCGGGCTTCGAGTCGCGCGCCTGCGCGGGCGGCGCGGCCCCCGCGGAGGGCGCGGGCGTGTCTGCGGCGGGCGGGGCGGCGCGCGGCGCCGCTCGCTTCGCGATGGCGACCGGCTCCCCCGCGCCCGCGTCGCTCCGGCCCTCGAGCTCGGCCAGCGCGCGCTCGGCGCGCTCGGCGTAGCCCGGGACCCCGGTGAGCGCACGATAGGCGCGGCGCGCGCGCTCGACCTCGCCGAGCGTGCGGAAGCACGCGGCGGCGTTCCACGCGGCGTCGTTGCCCGCGCTGGTCCCGGGGTGGCGCTCGTGCACCCGCGCGAAGCGATCCGCCGCCTCGCTACACCCACGCCCGGCGCGCGCCGCCTGGGCGGCGAGGAGCGCTGCCGACGCCGCGTTGCTCCCCCCCGAGGCCGCGACCTCGTCGAACTTCCGCTCGGCGTCCGCCCACCGTCCTGCCCGGTACGCGGCCATCGCGTCGTCGTAGGCGTCCGGGCCCCCTCCGGGGGCAGCCTCCCCGCCGGACTCGGTGCCGGCCTTCGCCCCCTCGGCGGCTTCGCGCCGCCCCTCGCGGCGGGCCGGCTCCTCGGCGAGTGCCGGGAGCGGCGCCGCTGGCGCCGCGGCGACGGGCTCTCGCTCGAGGTCCTGCGCTCCGCGATCCGTCACGCGCACGCTGTCGCGTTCGCCGGGCCGCGCTCGCACGAAGAGCAGGCTCGACCCGATCATGAGCAGGAGCAGGGCCGCCATCGCCACCTGCGGCCGCATGGCGTAGTCGGCCAGGATCGACACCGCGCGCCCGAACCGCCGACGCAGCGGCAGGTCGCGCTTCGCGCGGCGCTCCGCGGCGAGGATGCGGTCTCGCAGATCGGGCGGCGGCTCGATCGACGGCAGCACACCGACGCCCCGCGTGGCGCGCAGCCCAGCGCCGATGCCGCGGCAACGCGCGCAGTGCTCCATGTGTCGCCGCGCCGCCGCCGTCGTCAGCTCGTCGAGCTCGTCGTACAGCAGGTCGAGCACCACGCGATCGAACTTCTCGCAGTCCATCAGCGGGCGCCTCCTCGGCCAACGGCGAGCTCAACGCAGCGCACGGGCGTACTCCTCGTACTCGGCGAGGGCGCTCTGGAGGCGATCGAGCGCGTAGCGCATGCGGCTCTTGACCGTGTTCTCTCCGGCTCCCGTGACCTCTGCGATGTCCTTGAAGGGCAGGTTGGCGACCTCACGCAGCAGGAAGACCTCACGCTGGTCGTCCGGCAGCGCGTCGATGGCGCGCTCGATCGTGGTCGCCACCCGAGCCATCGCCGCGGAGCGCTCCACGTCGGCGTTCGGTCGAGCGTCCGCGACCCGCTCCACGAGCGGCGGCCCGTCATGGTCGCCTCCCGTCGGCTGGTCGAGCGACGCGTGCCGCCGGTGGCCGAGCTTGCGGAGCTGGTCGATGCACAGGTTGCGGGCGATCGTGTAGAGCCACGTCGAGAAGCGCGCCTCGTGCTTGAACTCGCCCGCGTTCTGCACCACCCGCAGGAAGGCGTCCTGCGTGAGGTCCTCCGCCAGCGCGCCCGGGCCGAGCTGGCGCACGACGAAGTTGTAGAGGCCACGCTCGTGCCGGCGGACGAGCTCCTCGAAGGCGTGTCGATCGCCCCGCTGGTACCGGACCATGAGCATCTCGTCCGTCGCCTCGCTGCGGGCGTCGGCTCTCAACGGGCGCGCTCCGCCCCGCGGGGCCGACGCCGCTGGCGGCCCAAGGCGGGCGGGCCGGGGGGTGTCGGAAAGGTCGCGCCACGACGCTCCATGGGACGTCCCTGCGCCGGTCGGGATCTACTCGCGGCCCGCGCGCGTGCGAAAGCTAGCCGGTGGGCCCGCGGCGCCGCAAGGCGACCGCGCGCGCCGTCGCCCGCTGCGCCGGGGGACGACGGCCCCCGTGATCGCCGCCCGGCCGAAAACCGGCCGCCCGGCCAACGGCGCGCACGAAGTGGTTGCGGCCGGGCACGATCCCGAGCATAACCCCCGGCACAAGGTGACGTTCGTTGCCTCCGCGTCCGGGATGTTCAACGTGAGGGAACCGATGCGATTCTTCCGATTGCTTGGGCTCGTGTGTGCGCTCTCCAGCGCGGGGACGGCGGTCGCTCAGCCCGCCGGCGGAGACAAGCCCGCGGACGCGAAGCCCGCCGACGCGAAGCCCGCCGACGCGAAGCCCGCCGACGCGAAGCCCGCCGACGCGAAGCCCGCCGACGCGAAGCCCGCCGACGCGAAGCCCGCCGACGCGAAGCCCGCCGACG
>JADLEQ010000027.1 GCA_020846005.1 Polyangiaceae bacterium | reverse complement strand
TGACGCGCGCCTTCATGTTCGCGGGGAGCCCGCGGGTGCTTTGCTCGCTGTGGAAGGTGGACGATGCCGCGACGGCATCGTTGATGCAGAAGTTCTACGAGCTTTGGAACCCGAAGACGGGTTCCAAAGGCATGGGGACGGCCGAGGCACTGCGCGCGGCGCAGGAGCACGTACGCAGCCAGGAGAAGTGGAAGCACCCGTACTACTGGGCCGCGTGGGTGCTGTGGGGGCTGCCCTCGTGAAGCAAGCGACGCTCGCCCTCGCACTCCTCGTGGGCCTGACGGCGACGGTGCGCGCCGAAGACGCGCCGTCGTCGCCGCCCGCCGCGCCCCCCGTCCCCGCCGCCCCTTCCCCCTCGAAGCCCGCTCCGCCGGCCACCCCCGAGCAGGCCGCCGACGCGGTGCTCGCGGCGGTCGCGGCGAAGGACGACGCGGCGCTGAAGGCGCTCGCGAGCACGGACGCGCCGGACCCGTGGCTCGTCGCCGACGAGCTGATCCGCCGCGAGCAGCACGACGCGGCGGAGGCGTTCGCGAAGGCCGTCCCGCGTCCCGCGACGGAACGACTCGCGGAGTACGTCGCCTCGCGCCGCGGAACGCCCGACGATCCGGCCCGCCGCGAGCGGCTCGCTAGGGCGGACGCGGCCTTGGCGGAGCATCAGTTCGCGGACGCGCTCGACGCACTGTCGCCGTTCGAGTCGGCGCCGATCGAGGACGTCGTGAGCGTGCGGCTGGCGGCGGTGCGGGGGATCGCGCTGGCAGGCCTCGCGCGACTCCGCGACGCGGTCACGTCGCACCGCGCGGCCGGCGACGCGGCGACGCGCCTCGGGTGGCTGCGCGGCGCGGCCGACGCGTTCCATGCGGCAGCGGGAGCCGCGCATCGCGGGTCGGCGTTCGGCGTGGCCCTCGAACTCTGGCAGCGTGCGCTGGCGACGACGGAAGCGATGAGCGACAGGGCGGGCGCGGCGCGCGCGCTCGCCAACATCGGGATCGTCCACGCCGCGGTCGGGGAACATGCGAAGGCGCTCTCGGCCTACGAGCGTGCGCTGGCCGCGCAGGAGGCGCTGGGCGAGAAGGCGGGGGCGGCGCGCACGCGCTTCAACATCGGGGGCGCTCACTACGCGATGGGGGAGTACTCGAAGGCGCTCTCAGCGTTCGAGCGTGCGCTGGCGGCGTTGGAGGCGGTGGGAGACACGATGTGGGCGGCGCGCGTGCTCGCCAGCATCGGCAACGTCCACCGCGCGGTCGGAGACTACGCGAAGGCGCTCTCGTTCCAAGAACGAGCGCTGGCCGCGCAGGAGGCGATGGGAGACACGGTGTCGGCGGCGAACACGCGCTTCAACATCGGCAGCATCCACTCCGCGGGCGGGGACTACTCGGACGCGCTCTCGGCCTACGAGCGTGCGCTGGCGGCGAAGGAGGCGCTGGGGGACAAGGCGGGGGCCGCGTACGCGCTCGACGCCATCGGGGTCGTCCGCTCGGCGGTCGGGGACTACGAGCAGGCGCTCTCGTTCCACGGGCGTGCGCTGGCGGCGCTCGAGGAACTGGGAGTCGAAGACGGGGCGGCGCGCACGCTCTCGAACATCGGGGTCGTCCACTTCAGGGTCGGGGACTATGCGAAGGCGCTCTCGGCGCAGGGGCGTGCGTTGGCTGCGCTCGAGAGACTCGGGCTCAGGGCGGGGGTCGCGATCGCGCTCGGCGCCATCGGAAACGCGCACCTCGCGCTCGGGGACTACGCGAAGGCGCTCTCGGCGCAAGAGCGCGCGCTGGCGGCGTTCGAGAAGCTGGGGGACAAGGCGGGGGCGGCGGCGACGCTCGCCAACATCGCGAACGTCCAGCGCGCGCTCGGGGAGTATCCGAGGGCACTCTCGACCTACGAGCGCGCGCTGGCGACGCAAGAGGCGCTGGGGGACAGGGCGGGGGCGGCGGCGACGCTCGGCAACATCGGCAGTGTCCACTTCGCGGCCGGGGACTTTGCGAAGGCGCTCTCGACCTACGAGCGTGCGCGGGCGGTGAAGGAGGCTCTGGGGGACACGGCGGGGGGGGCGCGCGCTGCCAGCCACATCGGGAACGTCCACCACCAACTCGGTGACCGCGCAAAGGCGCTCGCGACGTATGAGATGGCGCTGGCGACGCAAGAGGCGCTGGGGGACAAGGCGGGGGCGGCGGCGACGCTCGGCAACATCGGGACCGTGCACCTCGAGCTCGGCGACCACGCGAACGCGCTCACGACGTATGAGATGGCGCTGGCGGCGTTCGAGAAGCTGGGGGACCGGGCGGGAGCGGCGCTCGCGCTCGGCAACATCGCGAACGTCCATCGCGCACAGGGGGACTACGCCATGGCGACCGCCTTCGCTCGGCGCGCCGTGGCGTCGCTCGCCTCCACCGTGACGGGGCTGGGCGCCGAGGAAGGCGCCTCGGCGCGCGAGCCGCTCTCGTTCGTCTACGAGGTCGGCGTCCGCGCGGCGGCTGCGTCGGGCGACCGGGGCGAACTCGCCCACTTCCTCGAGGCGGGCCGCGCGGGAAGCTTGCTCGAGGGACTCAGGGCACGCGATGCGCTGTGGGCGGGTTCGATTCCGGCCGAACTCCGGCTCGCGGAAGCCGCCGCTCGCACGGTGGAGACCCGCGCAACGGCCGCGTTGCGCAAGGCGCTCGACGGGGGCGACCTCGCCGCGACGAAGGCGCGCCGTGCCGAGCTCGAGGCGGCGCAGGAGCAGGTGGCGGCGGTCGTGTCGCGGATCCAGCGCGAGGCCAAGGCGGGGGCCGCGACCGTCTACCCCGAGGCCGCGACGCTCGACGAGGTCCGTGCGACGCTCGAGGCCGGCGACGCGCTCGTGCTCTACGCGCTGTTCGAGGAGGGAGACGCGGCGGCGCTCCTCGTCGAGCGCGGCGGCGCCCGCATCGTCACGCTCGGGCCCCGCGCGCCGATCGACGCGGCGGCCGAGGCGGCCTCGGAGGCGCTCGCCGACGACGCGAGCGACCCCGCGGCGGCCCTGTCGGCGCTCGCCGACCTCGTCGTCAAGCCGTTGGCGCTCGGGGCGGGCACGAAGCGCGTCCTCGTCTCGCCGACGGGGACGCTGTCGTACGTGCCCTTCGCGGCGCTGATGCCCGAGCGAACCGTCGTCTACGTGCCCTCGGGGACGACGTACCGGCTCCTGCGCGAGGAGGAGGGCCTGCGCGGCGAGGCGGTGCTCGCGCTCGGCGACCCCGACTACGCCACGAAGGTGGACGAGCGCGCGCTCGCCGTGCACCGCGGCGCGGCGGGCAAGCTCGTGCGCCTGCCCGCCACGCGCGACGAAGCGCTCGCGATTGGCACCAAGACGCTGCTCGGTGCCGACGCGACGGAAGCGGGCCTTCGCACGGCCCTTGCAGAACGCAAGCGTTGGCGCGCGGTGCACCTCGCCTGCCACGGGCTCGTCAACACCGAGCGGCCCGCGCTGTCCTCGCTGGCGATCACGGCGGCCGGTGACGACGACGGCTTTCTGACCTGCCTCGACGTGTTCCGCATGAAGGTGCCCGCCGACCTCGTGGTGCTGTCGGCCTGCGAGACGGGCAGGGGCAAGGTGGTCAAGGGCG
>JADLEQ010000026.1 GCA_020846005.1 Polyangiaceae bacterium | reverse complement strand
GCGCGGGCGCGGGAGCGGGGGGGAGCGCGGGCGCGGGAGCGGGGGGGAGCGCGGGCGCGGGAGCGGGGGGGAGCGCGGGCGCGGGAGCGGGGGGGAGCGCGGGCGCGGACGGTGGAGTCCCCGTGCCGATCGAGGTGTTCGTCGCCAGTCACCTCGCGCAGACGACCGAGCTCGAGCCGCGGCTCGCCTTCACGCGCACGCCGGCCGAGGGGAGCGCGATCGTCGTCGCGATGACGTTCTTCTCCGACACCGCGCTCGGCGCGATCCCCGCAGACGGCGTCAGCGACAACCAGGGCAACACCTACGACCTCGTGGCGGCGGGGGCGCCGATCACGTCGCAGCCGACGCATGCGGCTCGCGGCTATCTCTTCCTCGCGCGCGGGATCGGCCCGGTCGTCGAGCCGTTCGAGGTGGTGGCGCGTCCCACCATCGGCGGCTCGCCGCACTTTCAACAGATGACGTGGGGAGCGCTCGAGGTGACGGGCCTCGCGCCGACCGGCGTCGTCGACCGTACCGGCTCCGCGCCCTCGACCGCCTGCTGCGCGTTCACCAACGTCGCGACGGGTGGCCCCACGCTCCAGCGGAATGAGCTGGCGGTCGGTGTGCTCTCGATGCGCAGCAACGACCCGGACGTTCAACTCGCCCCCGAGACCGGCTGGGAGCAGCCCCACGTGTGGCAGGATGGTCAGAGCGTCGGCAACCCGCACTCGCTCGTGTGGCGGATCGTCGCCGAGCCCGAGGTCGTCACCCACACGTGGACCCACGACGTCCCGACCCGCGGCGCGTCCGCCATCCTCGCGACGCTCCGCGGCGTGGATCCGCGCTGAGCGCGGCGCGGCCGCTGGTCGCTCGATCGCGCCGCGACGCCTGCTACGCTCCCGCGGTGGATCGACGGTGGTTCCTCGGTGCGGGCTGCGCGGTCGCGGGATCGCTCGTGGGCCCGGCGGCGTGGGCGGCGGCGAGCCCCCGGGTGGTAGCGCTGCAGCCGCTCGGCCCCGTGCCGCCCGCCGATCTCGCGCTGATCGAGCGCGCGCTCGGCGCGTTCTTCGAGCTCGAGGTACGACGCCTGCCGGCGATCGCGCTGCCCCGGAGCGCGTACTACCGCCCGCGCGCGCGTCATCGCGCCGAGAAGCTGCTGGATTTCCTGGCGGCGCGGCGGCCCGAGGGCGTCGATCGCGTCCTCGGCGTAACGGCGCGCGACGTCAGCACGAGCAAGCCCCCGCACGCCGACTGGGGGATCCTGGGCCTCGCGACGCTCGGTGGCGCGTCGTGCGTCGTGTCGTCGTTCCGTTGCCGGCGGGGCGCGCGCAGCGCCGCGCACGCGAGATCACGCCTGGGCAAGGTGGCCGTCCACGAGCTCGCGCACACCTTCGGGCTCGACCACTGCACGACCGCCGGCTGCCTCCTCGCGGACGGCGGCGGCACCGTGCGCACCGTGGACGGCGAGCACGACCTGTGCCCCGAGACCCGGCGAGGGCTCGAGCGCGAGGGCGTCGCGCTGAGGGACCGCGAGCCGCCGTGGCCGCGTCAGCAGGGGCCGGCGTGATACACGCCGGTGCCCGCCGCGTGCGCCGCGCACGCGTTGATGTACGTCACGCTGTCGCAGCCGCACACCGGGTCGTACGAGCTGGGGCACGCCTGCGGGCGGGGCCGGCACACGGCTGACGCGTCGGCCGCGCCACAGAGCTGCCCCTCGACGTACGCACAGAACTCGCTCGGCGAACAGGTGTCGCCCAGCCAGCCGCCGCACATCACCTCGCCGGGACCACCGGCGTCCGCCGCGCCGCCGTCCGCGCCGGGACCGGCGTCCTCACACGCCATCATGGTGCAGGCCCAGGTGCCGGCGCTGCACGTGCAGACGTTGCAGTCCTCGGTGCGCTGCTCCCCATCGACGCAGGGCTTCCCCGCATCCCAGCAGAAGTCCATGTGGGTACACGACCACGCTCCCCGCGAACAGTGGCAGAGCTCGCAGCCCTCGGCGCGCTGTTCTCCGTCGACGCATGCCGTGCCGGCGTCCTGGCATGCGCGCTTCGTGCACCCCCACTCGCCGTCTGCTCCGCACGTGCAGACGTTGCAGCCGTCCTCCGCCTCCGTGGACTCTCCCGGCGTGCAAGCGCCGCCGCCGCCGCCGGCTCCGCTGGTCCCGCACGCGACCTCGGTGCACGCCCACGCCCCCTCGCTGCACACGCACGTGTTGCAGCCGTCCGCTGCGTCGGCCGTCTCGCCGTCGACGTCACACGGGTCGCCGCCCGTCACGCCAGCGGCCCCATTCCCCGTTGTCGCCGAGCCGCCGCACCCGGGGGCGCCGAGGCCTGCGGCGACCGGGGCGAAGATCACGACGAGCGAGCAGGCGGCGCGAGCGAAGCGAAGGTGCATGGCGTGGTCTCCCGTCGGGTCCCGACCCGCTCAGGGTAGCAGGCCCACGGGCTCCGCCGCCTCGACGCGTGCGAGCGCCCACGCGCGCGTGCTACGCGAGGCCCGATGCGCGCCCCGCGGCCCCTCCTCGCCCTCGTACTCCTGTTGGCTGCGTGCTCGAGCGAGGGTGGGCGTCGCCTCGCGCCGGGGGACGCTGGCGGCGGTGCGGCGGGAGACTCGGGGATGGGCGACGCCGCGCTCCTCCTCTACGACGTGCCCGCGTTCGACGCCGTGCGGATCGGGAGCCAGCCGGACGGCCCGAACTTCCAGGGCGCGACGACCGCCATCGATCTCGGGGCCGGGCCGTTCGCCCGGGTGACGCTGCACGCCTCCCTCGAGTCGACGTGCTTCCCGTTCGAGCGGTGGTCCGAGGATCCACCACCCACCGGCGAGCGGTGG
This sequence comes from Polyangiaceae bacterium, assembly GCA_020846005.1. Taxonomy (GTDB): domain Bacteria; phylum Myxococcota_A; class Polyangia; order Polyangiales; family Polyangiaceae; genus JADLEQ01. The sequence continues at coordinate 1,173 of JADLEQ010000026.1, read as the reverse complement.
CCTCCGAGCTGCGACGCCTTCGACCGCAACTACGAGTACGTCCTCGATCCGCCGGAGGAGGCGGGCGATCCTCCGGGCCTCGAGCTCGTACGCGCGATCACGCCGTTCGGTGGCCCGCTCGAGCTCGCGATCGACGTGACCGACGTGGCGAACGCACGTCCCGGCCCGCACCGGCTCCGCGTGACCATCAGCACGTGGAGCGACGCGAGCGGCCAGGTCTCCGGGTCGAACGGCGGCTGGGACGTGACGGCGCACCTCGCCGTGGAGCCGGGCCCCCCGCCGCGGCGCGTGCTCGCCGCCCTCCCGCTCTTCGACGGGAGCCAGACGAGCGCGGCCCCGCTCGCGCCGATCGGGTTCGAGGTGCCCGCCGGCACGACGCACACCACCGTCGAGTACCGCGCCACCGGCCACGGCGGCGTGACGGGGGCGGCGGGCTGCGCGCTCGGCGCGCCCGCCGAGGAGTTCTGCCCGCGAGCCCACTCCATCTGGGCAGACGGCGTGCTCTTCACGGACCTGTCCCCGTGGCGGGGCGACTGCGCGTCGCTCTGCTCGCTCGCGACCCAGACGAGCGCGAGCGGGAGCTTCGAGTACTGCGCGGAGAATCCCTGCGGCGCGATCGAGAGCGTGCGCGCATCGCGTTCGAACTGGTGCCCGGGCAGCGTGACGCCGCCAGCGCTCCTCGACATCCCCGCGTTCCAGGCGCCCGGAGCCCACGAGCTCGGCTGGGTGATCTCCGACGTGGCCGACGGAGGGAGCTGGAGGATCTCGGCGATGGTGCTCGCGTACGGGGAGTGAGGGCGGGGGCGAGGGCGAGCGCGGCGGAGAGGGCGAGGGCGAGGGAGAGGGCGAGCGCGGGGGAGAGGGCGGGGGAGAGAGCGACGGCGGGGGAGAGAGCGAGGGAGAGAGAGGGCGAGAGAGAGGGCGAGAGAGAGGGCGAGAGAGAGGGCGAGAGAGAGGGCGAGAGAGAGGGCGAGGGAGAGGGCGAGGGAGAGGGCGAGGGAGAGGGCGAGAGCGAGCGAGAGAGAGTGCGAGGGAGAGGGCGAGGGAGAGGGCGAGGGAGAGGGCGAGCGCGAGGGCGAGGGAGAGGGAGAGGGAGAGGGCGCGGGCGGGGGCGGGGGGGGGGGGGGGGGCGGGGGGGTGCGCGGGGGGGAGGGCGGGGGGGAGCGGGGGGCG
>JADLEQ010000025.1 GCA_020846005.1 Polyangiaceae bacterium | reverse complement strand
CGCGAGCGGCCCGGGGACGCCACCGTCCGCGCCCGCGCGGCCCCCCGCGGCCGCGCCCGCGCTCCCCCCCGCTCCCGCGCCCGCGCTCCCCCCCGCTCCCGCGCCCGCGCTCCCCCCCGCTCCCGCGCCCGCGCTGCCCCCCGCTCCCGCGCCCGCGCTCCCCCCCGCGCCCGCTTCCGCTGCCGCCCCCGCGCTCCCCCCCGCGCCCGCTCCCGCTCCCGCGCCCGCGCTCCCCCCCGCGCCCGCGCTCCCCCCCGCTCCCGCGCTCCCCCCCGCTCCCGCGCTCCCGAACTCCGAGCCCGAGCACGCGAGACACATCACGATCGAGCACCCGGCGCCCGCCAACGCTGCAAGCCGAAGCGGCATGGTGGGACGATACCGCGCCGCCCTAGAGACGTCACCTCGCGCTCCGCGCGCCGCATCCTCCAGGGCGCGATCGCCGCCAGCCGGTGGCGCGCGAGGACACGCCGCGACGTCGCGAGCGGCACCGAGGGAGGCGTCCTTGGCTTCGGCTCACCCGCGCGCCATACTCGGTCGGCGGTCGAAGCGCCGCGCCAGCTCCTGGGGGTCTCGCTCGAGCCGAACGCGGTCATCGAGGCGTACAAGCAGGACGTGGATCGGTCGCTGCTGCGCGAGAACCTGAAGCCCACCGCCGACGAGCGCGTCCGGAAGATGATCTCGGTCCATCGCTTCGCCGAGGCCGTGCGCCGCTGACGAGTCACGGCAGCCGAGTGACGGACTTCCACCGCCTCCTCGAGACGCTGATTCGAGGCGAGGTCGATTTCATCGTGATCGGCGGGTTCGCCGCCACCGCGCATGGATCGGCGCTCGTCACCGTCGACCTCGACATCGTCTACGGGCGCGCGCCGGAGAACCTGGTGCGGTTGGCGGCCGCGCTCGAGCCGCTGTCTCCGTACCTTCGGGGTGCCCCGCCCGGACTCCCCTTCCAGTTCGACTCCGACACGCTCGCGCGTAGCCTCAGCTTCAGGCGGGTGACCACCGCCGGCGATGTCGACGTCCTCGGGGAGGCGAGCGGCGGCGGAACGTACGAGGCGCTGCTCCCGCGCTCGGAGGTGCGAGAGGTCCTCGGGCTCCCGTGTCGGTTCGTCCATCTCGCCACGCCGATCCACCTGAAGCGGGCAGCCTGCCGTCCCAACGACCTCGAGCGCATCGCGGAGCTCGAAGCGCTCCACGAGGAGGAGCGCGGCGCCGCGCGTTGAGCGCCGGTACGGACTGGGCCCGCCGCGCGAGCTACACCGCCGCGGGCGTCGCGGCCGCCGCTCACGGCAGGCCGGCGATCACCTCCGCGAGGAGCGCGGGATCGTCGGTCATGAGGCCGTGGGCGCCGAGCGCGAGCAGGCGTTCCATGTCGTCCCGGTCGTTCACCGTCCACGGGTGGAGACGCATCCCGAGGCGATTGGCGCGCGCGACGAGCTCCTCGGTGATCGTCGCGTGGGGTGGCTGCACGAGGCGCGTCGGCGGGACGTAGTCGGCCTCGGTCTCCTCCCCGAGCGCGTGGAACGTGATCATCTCGCCCGCGCCCATCGCGGTGAGCACGTCCGGCCGCTGCGCGCGCACCGCGTGGACGACATCGTCGGAGACGGACACCACGACGACCCGACCGGCGGCGCCGCGCGCGTCCAACACCGCGAGCAACGCGCCGACCACGTCGGGCCGGGTCTGCTTGATTTCGATGGTGAACCACGCCGCGGGGTGGGCCCCGAGGACCTCGTCCAGCGTCGGTACCGTCACCCCCTGGCCGCGCCACGGGTAGGTGGCGCCGCCATCGGGGGTGAAGCGGTACCCCGCGTCGAGCGCCCGCAGCCCGGCGAGCGTGAGGTCGTGAACGGCGCCAGTGCCGTCCGTCGTGCGGTCGACGGTGTCGTCGTGCAGGCAGACCACCTCGCCGTCGCTCGTCGTGTGGACATCGACCTCGAGCACGTCTGCGCCGAGCGCGGCGGCGTGCTCGTAGGCGGGGAGCGTCGCCTCGGGGCGCAGGCGCGCTCCGCCCCGGTGCGCGATGAGGAGCCGCTCCCCGCAGAGGAGGACGTTGTCGGCAGGCTGGCAGCCGCCGGCGGGCCCCGCCCCATGGCTCCCGCCATCCCCGCCGTCACCGCAGGCGGAGGCGGCCATCGCCACGGCGGCGGCGTACGCCATCGCGGCGGCGGTGGCCGCGGGGCGCGGCGCTCCGGGAGCGGTCACGAGCCGGATCATCGAGGCAGAGATCCTAACACCGCGCGCGGCGGCGCGCGCCTCGCGATGGCCCCGGTCCGGCGCGGCGCGCGGCCCCGGACGTATTCCGTCCGGGGCCCGCTTGCGGCGGGGCGTCAGCGTGGTGAAGGTCGGGCGGGCTGGATGCGGTTCCTCCACACCTCGGACTGGCACCTCGGGCGGGCGCTCCACGGGGAGGAGCTCACGCCGCACCACGCCTCCTTCCTGGCCTGGCTGCTCGGCGCCGCGCGGGACGAGGGCGCCCAGGCGGTGGTGGTCGCGGGGGACGTATACGATCGGTCCATCCCGCCCGTCGACGCGGTCGGGCTGCTGGACGAGACGTTCCGCCGCTTCGCGGAGGCGCGCATCCCGCTCATCGTCACCAGCGGCAATCACGACTCGCCCGTCCGTCTGGGCTTCGGCGCCGGGCTCGCGCGGCTCGGGGGCGTCCACCTGCGGACGACCGTGGACGCCATCGCCGAGCCGATCGTGCTCGGCGACGAGTGGGGGAAGGTGGCGTTCTACGGCATGCCGTACCTGCAACCAGACGAGGTCCGCGACGCGCTCGGCGCGGAGCGATCGCACGCCTCGGTGCTGGGGCATGGGGCGGCGCGGGCGCGCGCCCACGCGCTGCGCGCGGGCTTCGACCGCACCGTCCTCATCGGCCACGCGATGGTGACGGGCGGCGCGACCTGCGAGTCGGAGCGGGATCTTCACGTGGGGGGCGTCGCGGACGCCCCCGCCAGCTCGCTCGACGGCTTCTCGTACGTGGCCCTCGGGCACCTGCACCGCGCCCAGGCGGTGGCGGCGACCGGCGGAAGCGGCACGCTGCGCTACAGCGGCTCGCCGCTCGCGTACTCATTCGCCGAACGCGACCACGAGAAGTCGGTCGCCGTGGTCGAGATCGACGGCCGCGGCGACGCGCGCTGCCGCCTCGTGCCCACCCCGGTGCCGCGGCCGCTCCGCGAGGTGCGCGGCCCGCTCGAGGAGCTGCTCGCGCGCGCGGCGCACGACCTCGCGTCGCTCGCGGAGGCGTGGGTGCACGTCGTGCTCACGGATCCGCGCCCGCCGGCGGCGCCGATGGACCGGCTGCGGGCGGTGTGGCCGCACACGCTGCAGCTCAGCTACGCGCCGGAGAGCGCCCTCCCCGAGACGACGACCGATCTCGGCCGCCTCGCCCGCGCCACGAGCCCGGTCGAGGTGTGCGAGCTGTTCGTCGAGTTCGTCACGGGCCACCCGCCCTCGGAGGTCGAGCGCACCGTGCTCACCGCCGCGGTGGAGCGCGCCACCCACGCGGAGGAGCCAGGCTGATGCGCCTGCACTCGCTCGAGCTGCAGGCGTTCGGTCCGTTCGCGGATCGGCAGACGATCGACTTCGACCGCGTCTCGCGCGGCGGGATCTTCCTGCTCGAGGGCCCGACCGGCGTCGGCAAGTCGACGATCCTCGACGCGATCACCTTCGCGCTGTACGGGCCGGACCGTGAGTCGTTGGCGCCGGATCGGCTGCGCTCCCACTTCGCGGAGCCCGGGGTGGAGACTCAGGTCGTCCTCGAGCTCTCCGCGGGGGGCGCCCGCTGGCGCGTCCGGAGGAGCCCCGAGCAGGCCCGCCCGAAGAAGCGCGGCGCGGGCGTGACGACGCAGCAGGCAAGCGTCGTCGTCGAGCGCCGCGAGGGGGACACGTTCCGCGTCGTCGCGACGAAGGTCGAGGAGGCAAGCGCCCAGATCCAGCGCGCCCTCGGGCTCGATCGGGCGCAGTTCTCCCGCGTCGTCCTGTTGCCCCAGGGGGAATTCTCGCGCTTCCTCCGCTCCGGCGACGATGACCGCCGCGTGCTGCTGACGCGCCTGTTCGGCGCGCGGCTCTACGATCGCATCACCGAGGAGCTGGACCGCACGCGCGTGGACGCCAGCCGCGACCTCGGCAAGGTGCGCGAGGAGCTCCGGGATCGCCTGAGCGCGGCGTGCACCGCGGGGGCGCTGGGCGACCAGCGCTTCGCCGAGCTGGCGAACGCCGACGCCGGCATGCGCCGGGCGCTCCTCGACGAGCACGGTCGCGAGCTCGAGGCGCGCGCAGAGGCGACTCGCGCCGAGGCGACCCGCGCGTCCGCGGCGGCGAGCCAGGCGCAGCGCCGCGCCGACGCCGCTCAGGAGCTCTCGACACGGATGCGCCGGAAGCTCGAGGCGATCGACGCCCTCTCGACGCACGAGGCCACGCAGCCGGAGCACGACGCGCGCGTCGCGAGGCTCGACGCGGGGCGGCGCGCCGAGCCGCTGCGCCCTCTGCTCCGGGCGCTCGAGGGCGCCGAGGAGCGCGCCGGGGCGGCGCAGGCCCGCCTGCCGTCCCGCGGCGCCGGCGCGCAGCCCGCGCCCGACGCGAGCTCGCGCGACACGCACACGGAGCGCTCGCGATCGCTCGAGCGGGACGCGGCCGAGCTCGAGGCGCTCGCCCAGGAGGAGTCCCGGCTCCCCGGGGAGCGGGCCGCGCTCGAGCGCCTCGCGGGGACGGAGGCGGCGAGCGCCGCGGCCGCGCGACGGGCGACCGAGCGTCGTGAACAGCTCCCCGCGCGCGTTCTGGCCGCCGAGGCGGCCCGAGAGGACCTGGCAGGCCACGCGCGAGAGGTCGAGCCGAGACGTGCCGCGCTCGGCCGCGCGAGGGACCGCGAGCAGGCTGCGAGTCAGCTCGCCGCGCTCGAGGCTCGGGAGGCGCGCCTGATCTCGGACCGCGACGGCGCCCGGGACGCGCGCCGCGCCGCCGTCGATCGTCACCAGGAGCTCGTCGAGCTGCGCCTAACGGGGATGGCCGCCGAGCTCGCGAGCGAGCTCGCGCGCGGGGTCCCGTGCCCGGTCTGTGGCTCGCCGGAGCACCCCGCCCCGGCGCGCGCGAGCGCGCGTCGCGCGACGGTCGCGGACCTGGAGGCGGCCGTCACGACGCGCCGGAGCGCCGAGCAGCGCGAGGCGAGACTGGGGGAGGAGCTCCAGGCCGTGAGCGCAGAGCGCGCGGCCTGCGCCGCCCGGGCCGAGCCCCGCAGCGCGGGCGAGGCCGGGACCGAGGCGCTCGAGCGGGAGCTCGCGGCCGCGGTGGACGCCGCGCGACGCCTCCCCGAGGCCGACGCGACCTTGCGCGCGCTGCGGGAAGAGGCAGCGCGCGTCCACGAGGACGAGCGCGAGGCCGCCACCCGCCTCGCCGACGCCACGACCCGACGGGCGACGGCGCAAGAGTCGCTCACCGAGCGAGAGGCGAAGCTCGCGGCGGCAGCCGCGGGTCACGCCTCGGTCGCCGCGCGGCAACGGGCGCTCCGCGAAGCGGCCCGCGAGGAGCAGGCGCTCGCGGCGGCGATCGGCGAGGCGCTCGACGCGAACGCCGAGCTTGCGCGAGCGCTCGCGGCGGCCGAGGCCGATCGGAGCGCGCGCGGGTTCGCCTCGATCGCCGAGGGGCGGGCGGCGTTCCTGCCGCAGGACGAACACGCCGAGCTCGAGGCGACGGTGGACACCTGGCGCTCGGAGCGGGCGCGCTGCGAGGGCCTCGCGCGGGCAGCGGATCTGGTCGCGCTCGATCCCGCGGACGCCGCGCGGATCACCGAGGAGGCGAGCGGGGCGATCGCCGCGGCCGAAGCGGCGGCAGCGGCGCGAGGGGCAGCGGAGGGCGCCGCGCTCGAGGCGGAGAGCCGCGCCCAGGAGTTCGCCAAGCAACGCCAGGAAGTCGAGCGCGCGGAGCGAGCGCTGGAGGCCGCGCGCGCGCAGGCCGAGCCGCTCGAGCAGCTCGCCGCGCTCGCGAAGGGGACGCCGAGCGAGAGGACGGGGACAGCGGGCGCGCGCAAGATGAACCTGACGACGTACGTGCTCCGCCAGGCGTTCGAGAACGTCGTCGTCGCCGCCAACCAGCGCCTCGCCGCGATGTCGTCGGGGCGCTACGCGCTCACGCGCGTCGATGAAGCGGATCGCAAGGCGGATCGGGTCGGGCTCACGCTCGAGCTCCTCGACCACTTCACGGGCGAGCACCGGAGCACGTCCTCGCTCTCGGGCGGCGAGACGTTCTACACCTCGCTCGCGCTGGCGCTCGGGCTCGTGGACGTGGTGAGGGCCGAGGCGGGCGGCGTCGAGCTCGGGACGCTGTTCGTCGACGAGGGCTTCGGCACGCTCGACCCGGCGACCCTCGACCAGGTGATGAGCGTCCTCGACACGCTGCGCGACTGCGGGCGGGTGGTCGGGATCGTGAGCCACGTGGCGGAGCTGAAGGAGCGCGTCCCCGAGCGACTCGAGGTGCGGCACCGGCTCGATCGGTCGTCCGAGGTGCGCGTCGTCGCGTGACGCGCGCGCCGCGCTCGGTCGCGGCGCGCGCCCGCGTCACTCGCCGGAGGCCGCTCCGGCGAGCTCGGGCGGGAGCGTCGCGCCGGGCTCCCAGCGACAGACCAGGGCGTGGTGCTCGATCCGCGCCTCGCGCCGCCCGGACTCCGCGGCGAGCCGGAAGACCCACGAGGCCTCGAGGCGCCCGGGGAAGATGAGCGCGGCGTCGGCGCTCGCCTCGCCCGCGGCGGCCGCGCGCGCCGGCCGCGCCTCGAGCGCGGCGAGGCACGGCGCCTCGGCCGTGCCGTGGAGGACGGCGCCGGCGGTGCGCAGCCCGCGCACGGCGCCACGCTCGTCGACGACGACGACCGGGTGCCCCGCGCCGGCCTCCGGCGGCACGACGTAGCGCGGCGTCCTCGCGCGCTCCTCCGCGGTGCACGGGCGCGGTGGGTCGGCGAGCTCTCCGACGCGCGGCGCCGGGCGCGCCGGCTCCGTCACGGCGCCGTCCGCGCGCAGCGGCAGGACATAGCTCGCGCTCGCGCCGGCCGCGGCGCCGCCGAGCACGACATGGACCGCCGGCTGGGACCCCAGGTACACGAGCGAGCGCCAGGGCTCCAGCCCGAACGCGCGCGCCTCGAACGGCGCAGTGGTCACGGCGTCGAAGCGCCAGGTGCCGTCGCTCGATCGACCGCGGAGCACGGCCTCGGCCCTCCCCACCCAGCGGAGCGGCACGTGGCGTCCCTCGACGCGCACGAGCTCGTCGCGGAGCGGGAGGGATCCGGCCTCGACCGCCGGCCAGACGATCGGCGGCACCCGCTCGGTCACCTTGCCGTCGGTGAAGTACCAGGCGTCCTTGGGGCTCGGGCCGGGACGGACATAGAGGCCGCCCGAGGCGATCCCCAGCCGCCCCGCGGCCGGGTGCACGCGCGCGCCGGGGAGCGCGGGTGGCCCGTGCCAAGGGTTGGGGCGCCGCTCGGGGATCGCGCCCGCCACGCGCGCCGCCCCTCCGGTCGCCTCAAGCAGGTTCCTCCACGCGACCTCGACCACGCCGGCCGGGCCCGCGCCCACGGGGAAGCGCAGCGCCGCCGCGCCCTCGATCTGGATGGAGGTGGCGAGCGCGACAGGAGCCCCCCCGACCACCGGCGGTAGGAGGGGCGTGCGCTCGACGCGCGCGCGCTTCCCTCCCGGCGCCTCGACGAGCGTGACGGCGGCCGTGGCCGGATCGAGCGCGACGGCGAACCAGTCCGCGGCGCCGATCGCCGCCTCCGCGGCGCCGGGCGGCTCGCCGCGCGCGCCGGCGTCCCCCCACACCGAGGCGTCGACCGTGCACACGAGCGGCGTACGCGAGCGGGCCGCGGCCCGGCGCTCGACGGAGAACGTCGGGATCTGCGGGTCGAGGGCGGATACCTCCCTCCCCTCCCACCCGACGCGAGACAGCTCGCTGCCGAAGGTGCACCCCGGCTCGCCACAGACGAGCGGCACCGAGCACCCGGGATCGGGACCGCAAGGGTTCGTCGGCACCCGCCCGAGCGTCGCCCACGAGGCGCCGCCGTCCAGGGACTCGAACGCGCGCCCGCTGGGTCCCGCGATCGCGAGCGCTCTGGTTCCCGACGCCGCGGCGAGGTTCGCCCCGGGCGGCGCCGGCGCGACGGAGCCGATACCGTCCGGGGTCACCGTGACCAAGCGCAGCCCGTGGGCGTCACGCACCGTGACGCCGAAGGTGCCGTCGGCGGCTGCGCCGACGGTGGCCGTCGGCGCGACCGTGCGGGTGCGCCGGCGCCAGTCCCAGCGCGAGGGCGGCTCGAGGTCGACCTCCGGCGCGCCGACGGGCTCTTCGAGCTCGTGCACCGCGAACGAGGCGCCCGCGTCGGCGGAAACGAACACGCCGAGGCGCGCGCCCTTCGTCCTGCGCCCCACGGCGACCGCGGTGCGGCCGTCCGCGGCGAACGCGAGCGCGAGCGCGGGCCCGTCGATCGAGGGCGTGCTGGAGGGGGCCAGGACGTGGGTGACCACGCCCGCGCGACGTGTGGCCGGCTCGCCAAGGGGCGCCGGCCGGCGGTGCACGACGCCGCGGGGATCGCACCCGCGATCCGCGAGGCGTGTCGGACAGATCCCGGTCGCGACGAGCGCGCCGGCCGGACCAGCTGCGAGGCGCAGCACCGGCGCTTTGGCGAAGTGACGCTGCGGCTCCGCTCGCCAGCTCGCGCCGTCGTCGGCGCTGTGGAGCAGCTCGACGGGTGCGGCCGCCCCTCCGGGCTGCGCGCGGAAGCAGGCGAGCCAGAGGCTCGTCCCGTGCGCGGCGAGGCGCGGCGCGTGACACTCGCCCACGTCCGCGAGGGGCCTCTGCGCCAGGCGCCCGTCGAACGGCCCGTCGAGCAGGACGAGGCGCGCGGCCCCGCGGCCGCTCGCGGGCCGCTCGCACGCGCGCGACCGCACGCCCTCGTCGACGCACGCGACCTCGAGGTAGCGGTCGCCGTCGAGCGCCGCGTCGCCTTCGGCGAGCGCCCCCGCGTCCGGCGCTAGCGGCGGTCGCACCTCGAGCGGCGGCGCGGGCTCGGCCGGCCCTGCGCGCGGAGGCGCGAGCGCGCCGTCCGGGAGCGACCGCAGGCCCAGCACCGACTCGACCAGAGGCGGGTGCACCCGCGCCACGCGGATCGCGCCGACGGTCGGCGCGGCGAGCGGCGCCCACGTGCGGCCGCCGTCCGCCGTGACGAACACCGCCTCCGGCACCGCGAGCGCGAGGCCGCGGGCGCCGTCCATCGCGAGCGCCGCCCAACGGATTTCACTCGGCCCCACGCGATCCCACAGCCCGACCGAGGCCTCACTGCGGAGCAGCGCGCCGCCTCGAGTGACGCCGAGCAGCGCGCTCCCCGCCACCGCCAGCACCGCCAGTGGCTCGGGCGGCGCGCTCGCGGTGTCGAACGGGGAGAGCGGTTCCGGCGCTTCGTAGACGGCGCCGCTCGCGCCGACGAAGCCCCACCGCTCGTCGAGCGGGACGATCACGCGCAGCTCCTCGGGCGCGAGCCCCGCCGCTGCCTCCGCGCGGCCGCTCTTGGGATCGAGCTCCCAGCGCTCGCCGTTCGCTCCTGCGGTGAGCAGCGCCCCTCCCGGCAGCGCGAGCGACGCGTAGACGCGCGCCGCCTCGCGCGGGTGATAGCGCCAGCGCGCGCCCCCCGTCCCCACGGGCGCGCGGCCCGCGGCGGGCCCGAGCAGCGGCTCTCGTGGCACGGACCGAGGAGCCGGCGCGCCACAAGAGACGGCGACCAGCGACGCGGCGAGCCCGACGAACAGCCCGGCCGGGCGCTGCGGCGAGGACGCGCTCATCCGCTCACCGCGCGCCCGAGCCGGTCGTCGCAGCGCGGGGATCCAGCGGCGGCGCGCTCACCCGGCGATCGTGCCCGAGCGCCGCGCGCGTGTCCAACGCCGGCGCCTGCGCCGGCGCGCTCCGCAGCACGACGACGCCGATCTCGGGACGGATGCCGAGCCGCAGCGGCGGGCCCGTCGTCCCGAGCCCGGCGGAGACCACGAGCTGCGTCCGGTCGCGCCGATGCACGCCGCGTGAGCGCTGGCGCGTGAGCGACCCGACGTGGGCTCGATCGGCGAGGAACGGGACGCCGATCTGGCCGCCATGCGTGTGCCCCGACAGCACGATGTCGACCCCGCGGAGCGCCGCGGGCTCGAGGAAGTCGGGGAAGTGGGCGAGGAGCACGCAGGTCGCCTCGGGCCGCCCGGCGAGCGCGCCGTCCAGGTCGGCCTTGCCGCCGTACAGCTCGTCCACGCCCGCCACGACGACGCTCGCGTCGCCGCGGCGGACCACCTCGTGCGCGTTGCGGAGCACCCGGACGCCGCGCCGCTCGAGCGCGCGTGTGAGCTCAGGCTCGCCGTGCACGTCGTGGTTGCCCAAGCAAGCCACCACGCCATCAGGCGCCCGCAGCGCGCCGACCACCTCGGCGGCGTCCTCGACGAAGTCGTCGCCGGTCGTCAGCAGATCGCCGGTCACGGCGACGAGGTCCGGACGGAGGGAATTCGCGCGCTCGATCCAGCCGAGCCCGCGGGCGAGGCCGTGAAAGCTGCCGATGTGGAGGTCGCTGACGTGGACGATGCGGTAGCCGTCGAACGCCGCTGGCAGGCCGGGGACCACGAGCTCGCGCTCGACGACACGCACGCGGTGCCGTTCGACCCACGTCCCCCACGCCGAGAGGGCGAGCCCGGCGGCGCTGGCGACGCCCGCCGCGAGGTTCAGATCGAACGGCGCCCAGCCCGCGACCGACCCGAGGAGCGAGAGCTCACAGCTGCCGACGAAGAGCGGCACGCTGAGCAACGCGGCGCCCCAGAGGACGAACAGCGGCTCGTCGATCAGCCTCGTGAGCCACGGCGGGCGCTTCCGGTCGGTCACCAGCCACGAGACGCGCCCGCCGATGACGAGGACGGCGACGAGCCACACGAAGGCGGCGCCCGTCCACCCGAGCCAGGCGCGGGAGCCGAGCGCCGGCACGAGCAACAGCGCGCCCGTCACCGCGACGAGCGCGATTCGCAGGCGCCGGAGGCGAGCCCGGCGCGCCGGGTCGAGCCGAGCTCCCGAGGTGGCCTCGGCTCAGACGCCGACGAGGGCGATCAGCTTCGCCTTGGTCGTCAGCCCGACGTGCTGATCCACGCGCTGGCCGTTCTTGAAGACCATCACCGTCGGCACGCCTCGAACACCGTAGCGACCGGCCGTCACCGGGGACTCGTCGATGTCGAGCTTGCCGACGCGGACCTTGCCGGCGAGGTCGTCCGCGACCTGGTCGATGATCGGCGCGAGCGCCTTGCAGGGACCGCACCAAGTCGCGGTGAAGTCGACGAGCACCGGGAGGTCGCTCTTCAGCACGTCGGTCTCGAAGTTGAGGTCGTTGAACGCGGCTACGTTCTTGGTTGCCATGGGTGCGCTCCTTGGGCGGTCACCATAGTGCTCCCGAGCGCCTCGGCAAACCCCACCGTGGCGCGAGGCGCCGGGCCGGCCGCCAGGGAGGCGCCCCCGAACCCCGACCTGCGTCCGGGCCGCCCGTGAGCTAGACCGGCGACCGAGGAGCACGCCCCATGCTGATCATGATGCAGTCCGACGCCAGCCGCGAGCAGATCGATCGAGTCTGCGAGCGGATCCGCGAGCTCGGGCTCACGCCGAACGAGATCCCCGGCGCCATGCGGCTCGCCATCGGGATCACCGGCAACAAGGGGCCCGTGGACCCGGCACACTTCACGCGGCTGGCGGGCGTTCAGGACGCCGTCCCGGTGAGTCGTCCGTACAAGCTCGTGAGCCGGGAGGTGAAGCCGGAGAGCACGGTCGTCGAGATCGCCGGCCGCCGGCTCGGGGGCGGCGCGCTCGCCGTCATCGCCGGCCCGTGCTCCGTGGAGTCGAAGGAGCAGGTGCTGGCGACCGCGCGCCACGTGCGCGAGCACGGCGCTTCGTTCCTGCGCGGCGGTGCCTTCAAGCCGAGGACGAGCCCCTATGACTTCCAAGGGCTGCGGGAGGAGGGGCTCATGCTGCTCGCGGAGGCGCGGGAGGCCACCGGCCTGCCGATCGTGACCGAGGTGAAGGACACCGAGACGCTCCCGCTGGTCGCGCGGTACGCCGATGTCCTACAGATCGGCGCGCGCAACATGCAGAACTACTCGCTCCTCGAGGCGGTCGGCGCGCTGGGCAAGCCGGTGATGCTGAAGCGTGGGCTCGCCTCCACCGTCAAGGAGTGGCTGATGGCCGCGGAGTACGTGGCGGCGCGCGGCAACTACCAGGTGATCCTCTGCGAGCGCGGGATCCGGACGTTCGAGACGCTGACGCGGAACACGCTCGACCTCGGGGTCGTGCCGTTGGTGCGCGGCCTCACCCACCTGCCGATCGTAGTCGACCCGTCGCATGGCACGGGCGTGGCTCAGGCGGTGGGGCCGATGGCACGCGCCGCGGTCGCCGCAGGCTGCGACGGCGTCATGGTGGAGGTGCACCCGCGCCCGGAGAACGCGCTGTCGGACGGGCCGCAGGCGCTCACCTTCGACATGTTCGCCCAGGTGATGGACGACCTGCGCAAGGTCGCCGGCGCGCTGGGGCAGCCGGTCGCGTGAGCGTGCCGTGAAGCGAGACACCGAGGGCGTGTTCGATCCGGGCGCGGAGCAGACCACGCCCCGGCCCTGGGACCCAGCCTGGACGGACGAGGGCGTGATCGCCGCGCTCGAGCCGCTCGTGCTCGAGCGACGCCGCGTGCGCCTCCGCGAGGTAATCGCCGCGCGGCTCGGCGCCGTCACCGTGCTCCTCGACGCTCCGCACGACCCGCACAACGGCTCGGCCATCTTGCGGTCCTGCGACGCGTTCGGCGTGCAGGCGCTCCACGTGACGCCGCGCGAAGAGGCGTTCCTCGCGTCGCGCGCCGTCGCGCAGGGGACGGAGCGCTGGGTCGACGTCTTCACGCACGCCTCGCCGGAGGCGGCCGCGCGCGCTCTCGCCGCGACGGGGCACGCCCTGGTCATCGCGGACGCGGGCGGAGCGCTGCTCCCGGAGGACCTCGCGCGGCTCGAGCGGGTGGCGCTCGTACTGGGGAACGAGCACGAGGGCGTCCGCCCCGAGCTGCGCGCGGCGGCCACCGCGAGCGTCCGGGTCCCGATGCGCGGCTTCGTCGAGAGCCTCAACCTGAGCGTGACCGCCGGCATCCTGCTCGCCGCCGCCACGCGGGGGCGCGCGGGAGATCTGTCCCCGGCGCAGCGACGCGCGCTCTACGCGCGCGGGCTGCACCGCACCGTGCCCCGCGCCGAGGACGTCCTCGCGGCGCTCCCGCCCCGGTGAGGGGCCTCGCCTACACGTGCCGAGCGCGGGGATGGTACGCTGGCGCCGTCCCATGGACCGGCTCGGGTGGAGTGGCACGTCGCTCGCGATCGTCCTGATCGGGCTGGCCGCCCAGGCGAGCGAGCCGGAGCCCGTCGAGGTCGCCTACGACGCGCCCCCCGGATGCCCCGACCGCGGGGCGCTGCTGCGCGAGATCTCGGCGCGCACCGCGCGCTTCCGCCCCGCAGCGCCCGGCGAGCTGGCGCGACGCTACCGCGTGGCGGTGTCGAGGACGGCGGCCGGCGACTGGGAAGGGAGGCTGGAGCTGGTCGATCGCGACGGCCGTGGCGCGACGCGCACGGTCACGGGCGGCAGCTGCGCCGAGGCGGTCGGAGCGCTCGCGCTCGTGTCGGCGCTGGCCATCGACGCGCTCTTCGCCGAGGAGCCGCCGCACGCCGCGCCGTCCGCGTCGCCGCCAGGTCCGGCGGCTTCGGCGCCCGTGCCCTCGGCGAGCGCAGCGGAGTCCTACCCTACCCCACCCTCTATTACGCCGCGCCCCCCCACGCGTCGCGCCACGCCGCGCCCGACCGATGCGAGCCAGGTGCGAGCCGGGGTGGTCGCGCTCGGCGCGACCGCCGTCGCGCCGGGGCTCGGGTTCGGCGCCGGGATCCCCGTGGAGCTGCGCGCCTCGGAGGGCGGCGCCCTCGCGCGCCTGACTCCGTTCGCGCTCTTCGCCGGGCGCCGGGACGTGGCGGGCGGCGCCGCGCGCTTCTCGCTGCTCGGGGGTCGCGCCGACGCTTGCCTCCCCGGGGCCGCGCTCGGCGAGCGTCTCCGGCTCCGGCCGTGCGCGTCCCTCGAGGCCGGCGCCCTCGAGGCCCGCGGCGTCCGCACCTCGGCGCTCACTCGCCCGGAGCGAGCGAGCCTGCCCTGGCTCGCGCTCGGCCCGAGCGCGCGGCTCGACGTGCGCGCCGACGAACGGGTGGGGCTGGAGCTGGCGCTGGGCGCGTTCACGCCGCTGCGCCGCGAGGCCTTCGTGATGAAGAACGTCGGCGGGCTCGAGGAGGTCGAGGTGCACGAGATCCCGTGGCTCGGCGGCTGGGCCGCGGCCAGCGTCTCGGTCGCGCTCGGTCGTTGAGGTGGGCGCCGAGACGGGTGCGGCGCGAGCGCGCCGCCGGGGGGGCCGGCGCCCTCCCGCGCGGTTCACGCGCGCGAGCGCATCAGCCGGACGTAGAGGTCGGGCGCGAGCGTCCACACCAGCCTCGCGAGCCTCGCCTCGGCGCCGATGAGCAGGCGCCGTTCGCGGCGCTCGATGGCGCGGACCACCCGCTGCGCGGCGTCCTCCGCGCTCACGCCTCCGGCCCGATGGCGCGGCGGAGGGCCCCCCGCTGACCGGTCGCGGATCCCGGTGCGCAGGTACGACGGGTAGACGGCGAGCACATCGAGGGTCGGCTCCTCGCTCCGGAGCGTCTCGAGGAACCCGGCGAGCGCGTGCTTGGAAGCGGCGTACGCCGTACGCCGCGCCAGGGGCGCGAACCCCGCGACGCTCGAGATGCCGACGACGAAGCCGCGCGCTGCCCGGAGCGGCCCGAGCAGGTCGCGCGCCCAGGCCACCGGCGAGAAGAAGTTCACCTCGAGCACGCGCCGGAGATCCTCGTCCGTCTGCGCCTCGAGCTCGACGATCCGCGTGATGCCGGCGTTCAGGACGAGACCGTCGATGCGGCGCGCCGCGAGGCGCTCGAGCTCACGGCGGCACCCCGCCACGTCCGTCAGGTCGAGCGCGTGGAGCTCGTGATCGACCGCCGCCGCGCAGAGCCGGGCGCGGGCCGCCTCGAGAGAGTCGGGCGACGCATCGTAACCGATCACGCGCGCGCCGCACCGACCGAGCTCCAGGCAAAGGGCGAGCCCGAGGCCTCCGGCCGCGCCGGTGACGACGACCGTGGATCCTGACAGCGAGCGGCGTGACACTTGGCGGAAGCGCATGGGAATCGAACCCACCCGAGCCGGGCCGGGCCCGTCTCGCGCCGGTTTTGAAGACCGGGGGCTGCGCCAGCATGCCGCGCGCTTCCGCCCGCGAACCTAGCACGCGGGCGCGGGCGCCGTCCGTCACGCGGGACTTACGCGGGAGCGCTCCCGCGCTAGGCGGTGCGGATGACCTCCCCCCTCGACCCGCTCCTGCGGCCGCGCTCCGTCGCGGTCGTCGGCGCCGCGCGCAAGCGCGGGAGCATCTCTGCCGAGGTGTTCCACAACCTGCTCGCGCGCGAGTTCCAAGGGCCCGTCCATCCGGTGAGCGCGCGAGCCAGCGTCGTGCAGTCGGTGCGGGCCTACCCGACTGTCGACTCCATCCCCGATCCCGTCGATCTTGCCGTGCTCGTCGTACCGGCGCGCGAGGTCCTGGAGACGGCCGAGGCGTGCGGGCGGCGTGGGGTCCGCGCGCTGGTCGTGATCACGGCCGGGTTCGCCGAGACGGGCCCCGAGGGCGCACGCCTCCAGGACGCGCTCGTCGAGTGCGCGCGACGCTACGGCATGCGGGTCGTGGGCCCGAACTGCCTCGGCGTGCTGAACGCGAACCCGGAGATCCGCCTCGACGCCACCTTCGCGCCGCACTTCCCGCCCTTCGGCGGCGTCGCGGTGTGCTCGCAGTCGGGCGCGCTGGGGCTCGCGATCCTCGATCTGGCGAGGGAGGTCGGGATGGGCGTCTCGTCGTTCGTCAGCATCGGCAACCGCGCGGACGTCTCGGCGGTCGATCTCCTGGAGCACTGGGAGCACGACCCCGACACGCGGGTCATCCTGCTCTACCTGGAGAACCTGGGCGATCCGCGGCGCTTCCTCGAGGTGGCGCGGCGCGTCTCTCGGGAGAAGCCGATCGCGCTGGTGAAGAGCGGGCGCACCGAGGCGGGCCGGCGCGCCGCCAGCTCGCACACCGGCGCGCTGGCGGGGCTCGACGTGGCGGTGGACGCGGTCCTCGGCCAGTGCGGGGTGATCCGAACCGACACCATCCACGAGCTCTTCGACGTGGGCCTGCTCCTCGCGTCGCAGCCCGTCCCGGCGAGCCCGCGCGTAGCGATCCTGACGAACGCGGGGGGGCCCGGGATCATGGCGACCGACGCCTGCGAGAGCCGCGGGCTCGCCATCCCGCCGTTGCCGGAGGCGACGCGCGCCGCGCTGCGCGAGTTCCTTCCGGAGGCGGCAGCCGTCGGGAACCCAGTCGACATGATCGCGAGCGCGACGGCCGAGGACTACGAGCGCAGCCTGCGGATCCTCCTGGCGGACGACACGGTGGCGTCGGTGCTGGTGCTCTTCGTCACCCCCATCGTGACGGCCGCCGTCGACGTGGCGCGGGCGGTCACCGAGGCAGCGGCGGGGAGCCACAAGCCGATCGCCGCCTGCTTCATGGGGAGCCAGGGCGTGCCCGAGGCGCTCGCGCACCTGCGCCGGCACGGCGTCGTCACGTACGCGTTCCCCGAGGCCGCCGCCGCGGCGCTGGCCCGCGCCGCGTGCCACGGCGCTTACCGGTCCCGGGTGCCCACTCCGCCGCCCGCGCTCGTGGTCGATCGCGACGCGGTCACCGGGGTCCTGGCGGCGGAGCGCGATCGAGGCGAGACGGGTTGGCTCCCGCCCGACGCGGTGCGCCGCGTGCTGGACGCGTACGGGATCCGGCGGCCGCGGCAGGCGGTGGCGGCGGACGGCGAGGCGGCCGCGGCCGCGGCGCCGTCGGTGGGCTTCCCGCTGGTCTTCAAGCTCGTCTCGAGCACGATCGTCCACAAGAGCGACGTGGGGGGCGTCAAGGTCGGGCTCCGCGACGCGGCGGAGGTCCGAGCCGCCTACGACGAGGTCCTGGCGCGCCTCGCGGCCCTTGGGCGGGCGGCGGAGCTCGAAGGGGCGCTGCTGCAGGAGCAGATCACGGGCGGGGTCGAGACGTTCGTCGGCGCGACGCGCGACGAGCAGTTCGGGCATCTCGTCGGCTTCGGGCTGGGCGGGCTCCAGGTGGAGCTCCTCCGGGACGTGGTCTTCCGGGCAGCGCCCGTCAGCCCGGACGACGCGGCCGACATGATCGGTGGGATCCGAGGCCGCGCTCTCCTCGAGGGGTTCCGCTCCGGGCCCGTGGCGAGCCGACCCGCGCTCGTCGAGCTGCTGCTCCGCGTGAGCCGGCTGGTCGAGGATCACCCGGAGATCGCCGAGCTCGATCTGAACCCGGTGCTGGCCACCGCGGACGGCGCCATCGCGGTGGACGCGCGGATCCGCGTCGGGTGCTGAGCCCCCGCCGCCACGCGCTGCACGCGACGTGGGGCTGCGCGCGACCTCAGCGCTGCTTCGGCAGCACCGCGGTGGCCTCGATCTCGACCTTGGCGCCGTCCTCGACGAGCTCCTGGATGCCGAGGAGCGACATCACTGGGTAGTGGCGCCCCATCTTCTCCCTCCAGATCTCGCCGAGCCGCCGCTGCGCGTCCCGGTACCCCGGGATGTCCGTGACGAAGACCGTCATCCGCGCGATGTCCGCCGGTTCGCCGCCCGCGCGCCGCACGACGGCGAGCACGTTGTCGAGCGCGAGCGCGAACTGCTCCGCGAAATCGGAGGTCGGCACCTTCTCGTCGATCCAGCCCACCTGCCCCGCGACGAAGAGGAGGCGCTCCCCCTCGCCGGCCGTCAGCATCCCGTTCGAATAGCCCTTCGGACGCGGCCACTCGGGCACGTCCACTCGTTCCAGCGTCGCCACGCGGGCGGGTCTAGGCCGAGGTCTCGGCGAGGGCAATGACGCGCGCCGCGGCCGTCCCACGAGGGGGCGCCGCCGGAGCCGCCCGCGACCCCTTCCGGGCGGGCCAGGCTCGGACCGTCATGACCCGGGTGTCCCCGCTCCGCCGGCTCGGCTCCGTCGCGCGCGCCGAGGCCCTCGGCGGACGCGCGGCGCGGCGCGTCGCGATCTCCGGCGCGGCGGCCCTGCTGGCCGGTGGCGGCGCGTACGGCGTGAGCGCGCTGGTCGCCATCGCGTCGTGCGAGACGGGCGCCTGCCCGATCGGGAGCGCCCCGTGGCCGCTCCTGCTCACCGCGGCGGGAGTGGCCAGCTGGGCCGCGTGGGAGGGGAGCCGCGACGTGACGTGAGCCGGCGCGCCCGCCCCGGCGTGGCTGCCCTGCTCACGGGTGGTGGTCCGGCTGCTCCGCTTTCAGGACCGTGAGATCCTCGAGCAGCTCGAGCAGGACGCCTTCGAGCCCGCGGTTGCCGATCCGCGCCAGCGCCTGGCCGAGCGGCAGCACCTGCAGGCGGCTCGCGCGCCGCACGCAGCGGGCCGCCAGCACCGGGATCCCGGCCACGTGCCGCTCGATGGTGTCATTGCCGACCAGCGGGTCGTCGAGCGCGCGCAGCAGCGCCAGGATCCGCTCAGTGAGCGCGAGATGCTCGGGGCCTACACGGGTCGGGTCGGCTGCGGCCATCGGCGCCCGCGACCATGCGAAAATCGTTCCCGGCAGATCGCGCGCCTGGGTCGCCCGCCGCCCGCGCGGCGCGCCAAGCGCTTGACGCGCGGGCCGCCACGCGACCCCCCGCCCCGCGGCCGTGCGCCGCGCGACCCCTCGCCCCGCGGCCGCGCGCCGCGCGACCCCTCGCCCCGCGGCCGTGCGCCGCGCGACCCCCGTCGGCGTCGTCGCGCGCTAGGCTGCGCGACGTGTTCGGCAAGGTCTGGCTGGTCGGCGGCGGGCCCGGTGACCCGGGCCTGATCACCGCGCGAGCGCGCGAGGTGCTCGGCGCGGCTGACGTCGTCCTGTACGACTCACTCGTGGCACCCGAGCTGCTCGAGCTCTGCCCCCGCGCCGAGCTGCGCTCGGTCGGCAAACGCTTCGGCTCGGAGAGCACCCCGCAGGCCGAGATCCGCGACGCGCTCCTGGAGCACGCCCGGAAAGGGAGGCGCGTCGTCCGCCTGAAGGGCGGAGATCCGACCCTCTTCGGTCGTGCGTGCGAGGAGGTGTCGGCCCTCGCTGGCGCCGGGATCCCGTTCGAGATCGTGCCGGGCGTGCCCTCCCCGCTGGCGGCCGCGGCGTACGCCGGCATCCCGCTCACGCACCTCGAGCTCTCGTCGAGCCTGGCGATCGTCACCGGGAAGGAGCGCTCCGGCACCGAGTGGTCGTCGGAGCGCATCCGCAAGCTGGGCAGCGCGGTCGACACCGTCTGCATATTGATGGGCACGCACCGGCTCGAGGAGATCGCCGCCGCGCTCGTCGAGGGAGGGCGGGCGCCCGGGACGCCGGCGGCGATCGTGGAGTGGGCGACGACGCCGCGGCAGAGGGTGGTCGTCGCTCCGCTCCACGAGCTGCCGGCGCGGGCGCGCGCAGCCGGCATCGGCAGCCCGGCGGTCGTATTCGTCGGCGAGGTCGTCGGGCTCCGCGAGCGCCATCGGTGGTTCGACTCGCGACCGTTGTTCGGCCGCCGCGTTCTCGTCCCTCGGCCGGAGCACCAGGCCGCGGAGACCGCTCGCGCCGTCCGCGCGCGCGGCGCGGCGCCCGTGGTGTTCCCCGTCATCGAGCTCCACGACCCGCCCGACCCGGGGCCTTTTCGCGAGGCGATGGCGGCGCTCGATCGCTACGCGTGGGTGCTGTTCACGAGCGCGAACGGCGTCGACCGGAGCTTCGCCGAGCTCGATCGGCTGGGTCGCGACGCACGCGCCTTCGGACGGGCGCGGATCGGCGCGATCGGGCCCCGCACCGCCGCCGCGCTCACCGCCCGAGGGCTGCGCGCGGACGTCGTCGCCGACGAGTTCGTGGGCGAGGGGCTCGCGCGCAGCCTGCTCGCCGCCGACGCGGCCGGTCCGGTGCTCCTCCCGCGCGCCCGAGTCGCGCGAGAGGCGCTGCCGGACACCTTGCGCGGCGCCGGACTCCAGGTGGACGTGGTCGCAGCCTACGAGACCCGCCCCCTCGGCGCGGAGCGCGCCGCCGCGCTGGCCGAGCTGCTCGCGGGCGGCCGCGTGGACACCTGCCTTTTCACCTCTACCTCCACGGTCACAGCGACGATGGATGCGCTGGGGGACCGAGCGCTGGGCCTGCTCCACCCGCTGCAGATCGCCTGCATCGGCCCCGTCACCGAGCGCGCGGCGGCCGAACGCGGCCTCCGCGTCGATGTGACCGCGCGCAGCTACACCGCCGAGGGGCTGCTCGACGCGCTCGAGGAGCGGACCAGGGCGGACGCGGCGGCCCGCCCGGCGCCCCCAGCGTGAGCGCCGGGCGCGGCGCGAGCGGTGGGCGGCGCGCCCCCGCCCGCGGGTCAGATCCATCGCCGGCGTCGTGCGTAGGAACGGCCGGCGCCCGCCACGAGCGGCGGCGTCGGAAGGAACGAGATGCGACGCTCCTGGTTCGCGGTGGGTTGCGTGGTGGTGACGGCCTGTGGCGGCCAGCACGCGGGAGCGCGCGCCGCGAGCCCCGGGGCGACGGAGGCAGCAGACACGCGCCAGCCGGCCGGTCCCGCGCTGGTCGCCGTGGATCCAGCGCCGGCCGAGCCGGGCGCGAGCGCCGAGCCATCTGCGCGAGCGCGCCCGCGCGCCGAGCCGCCGTGGCTCGGCGCGTCGACGGCGAGCGCGCTGTCGCTCACGCGGTCGTCGGACCAGCGCGTCGCGGTCTGGATCGATGTCCCGGATGCCCGGCCCCCCGAGCACGTCCCGACGGCGACGGCCCTCGTGATCGACACCTCGGGCTCGATGCAAGGGGACAAGATCGCGCACGCGCGCCAGGCGGCGCGCGCCCTGGCGCGCGCGATGCACGACGGCGACGTGGTGAGCGTGATCGCCTTCGACACCACGGTGCGCGAGATCGTCCCGCCGACGCTGCTGGACGACCGCTCGCGGGGCGAGGTCGAACGCGCGATCGGGGGCCTGCGCGCCGCGGGCGACACGAACCTCCACGACGGGCTGCGGACGGCCGTGTGGTACGCGAGCCGCGCGCCGGCGACACACCCGCTCCGGCGCGTGGTGCTCGTCTCCGATGGGCGCGCCACCGTCGGTCCGAGCTCGCCGACCGCGCTCGGGCTGCTCGCCGAGGACGGCATGGCGCGCGGGACGCAGGTCACCGCGCTCGGCGTCGGGCTCGACTACGACGAGCTCACGCTGAACGAGATCGCCGTGCGATCGAGCGGCCGCTTCTACCACCTCGAGCACTCGACCTCCTTCGCGTCCGTGGTGACGGAGGAGCTGCGCGTGCTCGAGAGGACGATCGCGGCGGACGCGTACGTGGAGCTCGTCCCGGCGCCGGGCGTCCACGTGGAGGGCGTGATCGGCGCGCGCGCGCAGCGCAGCGGCGCCGGGTGGCGCGTGCCGCTCGGCGCGCTGTACGCAGGGCAGTCTCGGGAGCTGTCCGTGCGCGTGCGGCTGCCCGAGCGCGGGCCCGGCGTCGTGCAGCCCGTGCTGTCCGCGCGCCTCCACTTCACCGACCTGACGGACGGCGCGCTCCCGCGCGTGCAGGAGGTCGCCGTGCGTACGGTGACGACGGACGACGCCGCCGCGGTCGCCGCGCGGCGCGTGCCGCGCGCGGAGTCCGTCCTGGCGACACAGGACGCCGCCGAGTGGGCCGCGACCGCCGCCGCGCGCGCAGGCAGCGGCGACCTCGAGGCCGCGCAGCGGGAGCTCGAGCGCGCCGAGCACCGCCTGCGCGAGCAGGCGAGCGCCACCGACGACGCCGTGGAGCGAGAGCGCCTGGAGCGTCGGGCCTCCACGATGGGGAAGGCGCGCAAGTCTGCGGCGGCGGCGGCCGCTGCGCCGGCCGCGGACCGCCCCCGCGCGAGCCGCGCGAGCGCGCTGGACGCCAACGCGTCCTCGATGGAGCTGCAGGGGTACTGACGGCGCGGGGCAATCGCCCTGCGGCGATGGAGCCGCCCCCCCCGAGGGTCCCCCCCGCGGACCGGAGCCGCCCCGCGACCGCCTCGCCGCGATCCGTCAGAGGTGCTCGACAGACGCGAAGAGCCGCGACACCCAGTGCGTCCGCGGGCGCAGCAGGTTGGAGCGGTACCCCCTGCCGAGGACGCGGATCGTCGCCGCCTGCGGCTGCGTCGACGGCGAGCTCATCAGGTCGTCGCGGAACTTGTAGATCGAGCCGTCCTGGTGGTGCTCGGCCCGCTCGACCTCGGCGAGCGCGAGCGATGGGGCGGCGACGACGGCGAGGGCGGCGAGCGACGCGAGCGGACGGAAGGGGCGCATGGGGATCTCCGGCCCGGCACGGTCGAGCGCGCGCCACGTCGCGCGCGCCGCCGTGACCCGAGGCACCGGCTGGGACACGCGGACGCCGCCGGGCCTTGGCCCGCCGACGCGCGAGGGGGCCGCCCGCTCAGGGGCGCCGCGCGCACTCGCACGCCGCGACCTGCGCCGACTTCTCCTCGCGGACGCGGCGCGCCCGCTCGCAGCGCTCCGACGGATCTCCAGCGAGGCGGCAAATCGCCTCGACCGCGCGCTCGAGCGACGCAAACGCCTGGCACGCCGCCTTGCAGTCGGGCGCCGCCGACTTCTCCTCGGCGTCCCCCGCGCTCGGGGGCGCCTCGGCGCCGGATGCCGCGCGCTTCGGCGACGATCGATCCGCCGGGGGCGCGCTGGCTGGAGGTGGACTCGGGGCCGGCCCGCCTGCGCCGCCCCCGACGGCCGGCTCGGGCCGCCCGGCAGGCGCCCGCGGCCCGCCGAGCGCGACCAGGGCCTCCGCGAACAGCGCCTCGGCCTCCTCCAGAGAGGCGATCTCGGCCGGCGCTCCCTCGGGCGACGAAGGTGCTCGCAGCAGCTCGTCGCGCGAGGGCTCCTCGGCGGCCGGCGGGGCCGCGGCCGGCTCGTGGCGCGCGCCAGCGCAAGCGGCGGCGGCCACACA
This sequence comes from Polyangiaceae bacterium, assembly GCA_020846005.1. GTDB lineage: Bacteria > Myxococcota_A > Polyangia > Polyangiales > Polyangiaceae > JADLEQ01. The sequence continues at coordinate 98,932 of JADLEQ010000025.1, read as the reverse complement.
GGCCAGGCAGGCGACCAGCGCGCGGGCTCTCGTCATCGACAGGTTGGACGCACGGGAGGTCGATTCGGCTCAAGCCGGCGCGCTGATCGGGGCGACACGCTCAGGCGAAGCTGGCCTTCCGGTAGACGGTGACCACCGCCGCGCCACCCAGGCCGAGGTTGTGCTGGAGCGCGGCCTTCACGCCGGACACCTGGCGCTTGTCGGCGAGGCCACGGAGCTGCCAGTTCATCTCCGCGCACTGCGCGAGGCCAGTGGCGCCCAGCGGGTGCCCCTTGGAGATGAGCCCGCCAGACGGGTTGACCACCCAGCGCCCGCCGTACGTGAGCGCGCCGGAGTCGATGAGTTCGCCTCCCTTGCCCTCCGGACACAGCCCGAGCGCCTCGTAGGTGATGAGCTCGTTGGCGCTGAAGCAGTCGTGCAGCTCGACGACCTGGACGTCCTCCGGGCCGAGCCCGCTCTGCTCGTACGCCTTGTGGGCGGCGCGCTTGCTCATGTCGTAGCCGACCATCTTGATGCAGCTCTTGTCGTCGAAGGTGCTGGGGAGATCGGTCGACATCGCCATGCCGGCGATCTCGACCGCCGTCTTCTCGAGGCCCCGCTCCTTGACGAAGCGCTCGCTCGCGAGGATCGCCGCGCCCGCGCCGTCGCTCGTGGGGCAGCACTGGAGCTTGGTCAGGGGATCGTAGACCACCTTCGCGTTGAGCACGTCCTCCAGCGAGTACTCGTCCTGGAACTGCGAGTAGGGGTTGTTCACCGAGTGCTTGTGGTTCTTCCACCCGATCTTGGCGAACTGCTCGCGCGTGGTGCCGTACCTGTCCATGTGCTCGCGCCCGGCGTTGCCGAACATCTGGGGCGCGGGCGGCGCCGGCGCGAACTCGCGGAGGGACATCATGAGCATCATGTGCTTGTCCATCGGGTTCACGCGGTCCATGTACTTGGCGCCGAGCGAGCCCTTCTCCATCTTCTCGAAGCCGACGGCGAGGGCGCAGTCCGCGATCCCGCCCTCCACGAGCTGCTTGGCGAGGAAGAGCGCGGTGGAGCCCGTCGAACAGTTGTTGTTGACGTTGTAGATGGGGATGCCCGTGATCCCGAGCTCGTAGAGCGCGCGCTCGCCGCTCGTGCTCTCGCCGTAGCAGTAGCCGACCGCGGCCTGCTGGATGTCGGCGTAGGTGAGGCCCGCGTCGGCGAACGCCTTCGTGCCGGCCTCCTTCACCATGTCGGGGTAGTCCCACTCGCGACCGCCCGGCTTCTCGAACTTCGTCATCCCGACGCCGACTACGTAGACCTTGCCCATGGCTTCGAACCTCTCTCGACGGCTCCGGTAGCGCCCCGGCCGACCAGTGGCGGGTGCGCTCTGGAGTCTACCGATCGGTCGGATAGGCCCGGAGTCCGGAGCGCGCAAGGTCGGCGTCGCGTCCGCGGGCCGAGCCGCCCCCGCAAGGACCGTGCCGACCAGCGGGGGGCGACGTCGACGCGGCGCGAAGGCGTAACGTGCGGCGGCGCCGCGAGACGAGCCGACATGGCAGAAGTTGATTTCAGGCGCCGCGTCCGCTGGTCGATGCCGGCGCCGGACTCCGCGGGCGGGTGGTACGCGGCGGCGGTCGCGGTCGGCGCGGCGGGCATCGTCACGGTGACGGGCGCGCGCTCCGAGCCGATGTTCTGGTCGGGCTGGATCCTCGTGTCGGCGGGTACGCTCGGCGCCGTGGTGGTCCGTCGAGCGACGCGCCGCCGCCCCGCGAACGACTCCGCGGGGCCCGCTCAGGGGCAGGCCGGGGTGCGCCCGGACGCCTGGTAGGCGGTCGCCTTCGCGATGAGGTTGCCGCCGTCGGTCTCCGGCGTCGTCTGATCGCCCTGCCCGGCGCCGTAGGCGACGCCGATCCCGTGGGCCGCGGCCACCTCGGGCAGGTGCGCGAAGAACCAGTCGACGCGGTTGTCCTGCCACTGGTTCGGCTGGTTCGGGAGCGAGGCGTTCCCCACCGGGACCTGCCACCACAGGATCGGCAGGCGCGCCCGCTCCGCGAGCGCGGCCGCCCAGCCCAGCGCCTGATCGAAATCGGGCAGGCTCTGGCCCGTGGCGTCCCACCAGCGGTCCTGGCCCTGCGCCTCGTACCAGGCCGCGTCGCGATCGGACGGGTCGACGACGAGGAAGTCGCCCTCGGCCGCGCCCAGCGCGACGAGGAAGTCGGCGAGCTTGCGCGCCTCGCCCGCTACGTCGAGGCTCGCGCTGTCGTTCTGCAAGACGTCGACGCCGGTGCCCCAGCCGGAGCCGTGGAGGCCCACGCGAGCGCTCGGCGCGTGGACCCGCGCCATGCGGATCAGGCACCGGCCGAGCCCCGCGAAGGTGTTCGGCAGCGCGCCGCAGTCCGTCGGGTTCGCCGACGCCACCGCCGCCGGGATCGCCGCGGGATCCCCCCCCGCATGCTGGGCGTACCCCCAGAAGTCGGGCTCGAGGTGCAGGAGCGCCTTCGTGCTGCCCACCTGCTCGAGCAGGAACCGCCACTGGGCGAAGTAGGCGGTCATGAAGGCCACGTCGTTCGCGACCGCGACCTCGGGCTGCCCCTCGCCGACGCCGCTCGCATGGAGCAACGTGTACCAGGTGATCATCGGGATCTGGCCGTCCGCCTCGACCTTGGAGAAGAAGTCCCTCGCATAGGCCCCCGGGGGATCCTGATCCCACTGCCAGCAGCCCCACCACGCGCAGCCAGGGCCGCTGTTCGCGCAGCTCGTGCCGCCGGAGGTGCAGCCGGTCGCGCAGCTCGCGCACGGCTGCCCACCATCGGGGAAAGCGCCGGCGAGGTACACGTACCTGAGATCGAACGGCGCCGCGCGGGCGGACGCGTCGTCACCGGACAAGCCCACCATCACGTGCGGGCGCCCGAGGTACGCGAGCAGCTCGCTCGCGAGGCAGCTCGCTGCGCCGCCCGCTCCGGACGCGCCGCCGCCACCGCCGCCACCCGCGCCCCCGGCGCCTGACCCCCCGCCGGTCGCGGCGCTCCCCGACGAGCCGCCCGCCCCCGCGGCGCCCGCGACGGCCCCGGCGCCTCCGGCAGCTGCACCCGCGTCGCCGCCAGCGTCACCCGGACCGGCACCGCCGCCGCCCGCACCTCCACCGCAGGCCACCGCGATGAGGACGGCGGCGCCGATCGTCCCCCGTAGCCCCCGGCTCATTCGCTCGCCCATCATCGGCTCCTTCGCCCTTCGTCGGCGAGGCGAGGATACACGTTGTCCGTCGCGGAGTCCCGTGAGAGGCTGGGCCGAGCCGCATGTTCTGCCCCGCTTGTGGCACGAAGAACCTCGCGTCGTCGCGGCGATGCGGCCACTGCGGCGGCGATCTGGCGTGCGCCGCAGCGGGCCTCGACGAGCCGGGCCCCATGCCCACCTCGTCCGGGATCGGTCCCGGCCTCCTTCGCGCGTCGCGCGCGCCCGGCACGGTGCTCGGCGTCGCTCCGCCTGCGCCGGGCGCCGTCGCGCCGCCGGCCCCCTCCGCCGCGTCGGACACGTCCCCGGTGTCAGACACCGTGGCGCGGCCCTCGTGGGGCGAGGGGCTCGAGCTCCTGAGCGGCCGCGTGACGACCCCCGATCGCGGGCCGCGCTCGCCCCGCCACGAGCTCGCGCGGCTCGTCGGCACCGAGGGCCTCACCTTGTGCGCAGACCCGGCGCGCGTGGAGCGCCTCCTCCGCACCGATTGGCAGCGCGCAGTCGCGCTGCTGGTCGCGGCGCAGCGTTTCGGTGTCCCGCAGGAGCTGCTGCGCGCCGTGGAGACGGGCGAGGTCGCCGAGCGGATCACGTACCTCGTGGGCCAGCTCGTCCACGTCCAGGGGCTGGCGGAGAGCGACGCCCGCTGGGCCGTGGAGTCGTGGGGGATGGCCGTCGGCGTGCTCGCGCCGTGAGCCGATCGATCAGCGCTGCGCCACGAGGTACGCGAGCCAGCCGGGCTGGTTGGCGGCTCGGGTGGTCGGGCGGTAGCTCTCTTCGCCCTCGCGCTCGGCGCGGTCCCAGTACACCGTGACCTCGCGGAACCCGGCCTCCCGCAGCAGCTCTTGGAGCTCGGGGAGCGTCCAGAATCGCCACGCGTACGTGAAGGCGCGATCCATCCTCGAGCCGTCGGCGAACTCGAAGTGGATGTGGTTCAGTACGTCGTGATCGATGGGGTTGAAGCGGGCCTGCTCCCACACGTAGGTGAAGCCGCCGCGGATGCGGCGCGACTCCTGGAGCGCGTCCATGGCGTCCGTGCCGCCATAGGCGTCGCAGAAGAAGAGCCCGCGCGGGGCCAGCGCCCGGCGAACCCCGGCGAAGTAGTCACGCAGCTCGTCCCGCGTGCGGAAGATCCAGTAGCTGTAGTTGAACGCCACGATCACGTCGTGGACGCCGCGGTGGGGTGCCCGCACGTCGGCCTGCACGAGCGTGACGCGATCGGCGCGATCCCCGAGGGGCGCCAGGTTGTGCTCGCGGCCCCACGCGAGGACGCTCGGATCGAGGTCGACGCCCGTCGCGCGGCGCTCCGGGCGCTTCCGCACCCACTCGGCGCAGAGGAGGGCCGTGCCGCAGAAGTCCTCGCGGAGGGACACCGCCCGGCGCCCCACGACCCGGCGGTGCACGCGATCGAGGAACGCGGCCTCGGTGTCCACCGACTGCACGCTGAGCTGGTAGAGGAGGTGGCGATCGGCGGAGGCTGCGGTGAAGCGCGATCGCCGCGCGCTTCGGACGGGTCGGGGGGCCACGGTGGGGGGCGTCCCTAGCACGGATCGCGGGAGCGCCTACCCCGTCGCGCGGGCGTCAGCGCCCGGGCGCGCAGCGGAGGCTCCGCGCCCAGGTGCGGTCGCCGGCGACCCAGACGAGCAGCGCGCCGTCGTGCGTGGGCGCCACGGAGACGTCCCCGAACGTCCGCGCGCGCGCCACCTCGTCTGCGTCGCCACCGCGGGCGTCCGCGAGCAGGAGCGCCCGCTCCGCGCCGGGCGCCGCAGCCGTCGGCTGGACGAACGCGACGAGCACCGCGCCGCAGGCCGGGGCGCCGGCGACCGGCGCGGGATCCAGGCCGTTCGGATACTCGCGCCACCAGGACGGTGCGTCGACGCGCGGCCGCTCGCCGACCTCGATGGTGGCGAGGCCGAACCCGGAGACCCCACGCTCCATGGCGACCCACGCCGTCACGCTCCGGCCGTCGCTCGCAGCGGCGACCTCGGTATAGCTACCCCCCGCACCCCCTACCCAGAGGACCGCGTCCCCCTCGACCCGGGCCGAGCTGGCGTCGGCGACGACGCGGGCGGCGTGGAGCTGTGTCATGCCCGTTCGCACGTCGAGCGCGAGGAGCAGCAGGCCGCCCGCCCCGCGCACGAGCGCCACACTCGACGCCCCCGCGCCGTCGGGTGACGCCGCGATCCCGGCGCCCCCGCGCCAGAGACGCGCGGTCAGCGTCTCCCCGGGTCCCTCCGCGATCCACGCCACCACGGGGGCGTCGCCGTCCAGCGCGACCGCGACGCGCGTGCCGTCGCGCGCCCCCGCGGCGAGCTCCTGTTGCGGGCCGCCCGCGAGTGGCGCGCGCACGAGCTGCCCGCCCGCCACGCGATAGGCGTGCCCGGCGACCACCGCCGGTGCCCGGCCTCGCGCGAACGCGGCGTCCGCACCGAAGCGCGGCGTCGGGCGCGCGGCCGCCGCCGCGACGCTGGGCGCGTCCACGCGGACGATCTCGCCCGTCGCGGTGATCGCGACGATACCCGTCGGCGTAGCGGCGGCCGGCGCGGCCGGCCCGAGGTCCGCGACGTCGCTGAGCCGCCACGCGCCGCGCGGGGCGCCGGGGGCCGCACGCGCGCTCGACGCCGCCGCGGGGGCGACGCTCGCGGACGCGCCCGAGGCGATCGCCGCGGCCGCGTGGCCCGGCGACGCGAGCGGCGCGGGCGGGCGCGGCGCAGCCCGCGCCGGCTCGGTGCTCGGCGCCGGCTCGGCGCTCGCTGCGGCTCGCCGCGTGCCGCTCCGTGACGACTCGCACGCCACGCCCACCGGAGGCGCCACGACGAGCACGAGCGCAGCCGCGAGCTTCACGCGGCGACTCTACACCCTCGCCCCTTCCCGCACGCTGGCTCGCGGGAGCCGGGCGCGGTAGAGACGTCGCATGGCGCGCGCCATCGACCGCCCGTCCCGTCTCCCGCAGGCGACCGCTTCCACCTCGTGGATTGCGCTCGTCCTGGCGACGGGGTGCGGCGCCCCGTGTGAGCACCCGGCGGCGCCGGCTACGCCGGCGGCGAGCGCCATCGCCTCGTCGGCGACCGCGCCGGAGGCGTCGGGAGCGGCGCCGGCCGCGCCCGCTCCGCTCGGGAGCGGTGAGGTCGCACCGCCGCCGGTCGCCTCCGCGAGCGCGTCGGCGCCGAGCGCGCCCGCGCCCTCGGCCTCGGCCGCGCCACCGCCGAGCGCGCCCGCGCCGGCAGGGTCGCTCCCGGAGGTGCGCGTCGAGAACGTCGGCCTGCACGTGGGCGGCGGTCCGAACGACGACGCGACCAAGGAGCCGTTCCGCGAGGCGGTGGCGACACGGTTCGAGTCGTTCCGCCGCTGCTACGCGCTCGTCCAGGAGCCGGAGAAGGGGGGCACCTTCGGCGTCGACCTGCGCATCGGCCCGCGGGGCGGCACGCCCGAGGTGAGCCAGCCGCGCACCGGCATGAAGGGCGCCGAATTCCGCGACTGCGTCGTCGGCGCCTTCCGCGAGGTCACGTTCCCGCCACCGCGCAAGGGGGCGACGGTCATCAGCTACTCGCTGCGCTTCACGCTCGTCGGGCGTTGAGCCCGTCCTCGTGGCGGTGCGGCCCGCGTCCCCGCTTCGGGCGCAGGCGATCGGCGGCCCTCACAGCTCGATCTGCGAGCCGATCTCGAGGACCCGCTCGGGCGGCAGGTTGAAGAACGCCGTCGCCGCCTCGGCGTTGCGCGACAGCGCGGCGAACAGGCGCTCCCGCCACGCCACCATCCCGTACTTCCCGACGGGGAGGAGCGTCTCCCGCCCGAGGAAGTACGTCGCGTGGTTCGGCGCGAAATCGGGGACGCTCGCCGCAGCGAGCATCCTCGGCACGTCGGGACGCTCGGTGAAGCCGTACCGCGCGACGACGCGTACGAACCGCACCTGCTCGTCGCCGGCGCGATCTCCCTCGCGCCGCTCGCACTCGATCGCGCGCAGCACCTCGACGCTGACGCGCTCCTCGGCGGGGACGCGCGGCACCTCCTCCGTCTGCACGGTGAGGAGCACGTTCACGGAGTGGAGCGCCTTGTTGTGCTGGAAGTTCTGCAGGAGCGCCGGGGGCGTGCCGGACGAGTTGCCCGTCATGAACACGGCCGTCCCCGGGACGCGCGCCGGCCGCTCCACGTGGACGAGCTCGTAGAAGTCCTCGAGGGGGACGATCCGGGCGCGGACGCGCTCGCCGAGGATGGCTCGGCCGCGGCGCCAGGTCGTCATCATCAGGTAGACCGACACGGCGACGACGATGGGGAGCCACCCACCGTCAGCGATCTTCAGGGCGTTCGTCCCGAAGAACGCGAGGTCGAACACCAACAGCAGCGCCGTCACCGCGCCCGCCTTCCACGCCGGCCACCCCCAGGCGCGCCGCGCGACGACCCAGGCGAGGAGCGTGGTGAGCACCATCGTCGAGGAGACGGCGATGCCGTACGCCGAGGCCAGGGAAGCGGACGACCTGAACCCGAGCACCAGCCCGACGGTCGCCACCATGAGGAGCCAGTTGACACTGGAAACGTAGATCTGCCCGATCTCCGCGGTGGAGGTGTGGTCGACGCGGACGCGCGGCCAGTAGCCGAGCATCATCGCCTGCCGGGTCACGGAGAACGTCCCGGAGATCATCGCCTGGGAGGCGATCACGGTGGCCGCGGTGGCGAGCGCCACGGCCGGGCCCATCGCCCACGCGGGGACCATCCGGAAGAACAGATCGGCCGCCGCCCCTGGGTCCGCCAAGAGCAGCGCGCCCTGGCCGAAGTAGTTGAGCAGGAGCGACGGCGCGACCAGCGCGAACCACCCGAAGCGGATGGGCTTGAGTCCGAAGTGGCCCATGTCGGCGTAGAGCGCTTCGCCGCCGGTGACGACCAGGAACACGGACCCGACCACCAGGGCCGCGCGTCCCCCCTCCCGCACCAGGAACGAGATCGCGTGCACCGGACTGATGGCGACGAGCACGGCCGGTTCGCCGACGATGTGGGCGATCCCGAGCGCCGCCAGCATCAGGAACCAGAGCGCCGTGATCGGCCCGAACACATTGCCGATGCGCTCGGTGCCCCGGTGCTGGACGGAGAAGAGCACCACCAGAATCGCCACGGTGATCGGGATGACGAGCCCGCCGAGCTCCGGCGCGACGAGGCGCAGCCCCTCGACGGCGCTGAGCACGCTGATGGCCGGAGTGATCATCCCGTCGCCGTAAAGGAGCGCGGCACCGATCAACCCGAACGTCATCACCGCGCCGGCCGATCGTGTGCCGACCCCGACCCGATGGTGGGCGAGCGCCATCAGCGCCAAGATGCCGCCCTCGCCGCGATTGTCCGCGCGCATGACGTACGCGACGTACTTCACCCCGACGACCAACAGGAGCGCCCAGAACACGAGCGACAGCACGCCGAGCACGTTCTCGCGCGAGGCGCCCACGGCGTGCGCGCTGGAGAAACACTCGCGCAGGGCGTAGAGCGGGCTCGTCCCGATGTCTCCGAACACCACGCCGAGCGCGCCCAGCACGAGCTTCGGCAGACCGGTGCCCGAACCTGGGCGGGGAGGATCGGACATGGTGGGGCCGGGGCGTGAGCTAGCACGCGACGGCGGCGGGCGCGCCAGCGCGGAATCAGCCGGCGAGCCCGGCCCCGGCCAGGGCCGGGTACACGCGGCGGTAGCGCGCGAAGACGTCGTCGTAGAGCGCGCTCGCGGCCCCAGGCTCGACGGCGGCGCCCAGGCGCACCATCGCCGACATCGCTGCGCGCGTCGACGGGTGCAGCCCCACGCCGACGGCGGCGAGCATCGCCGCGCCGAGCGCGCTCGCCTCGGCGTCGGCGGCGGCCACGACTCGGCGCCCGGTCACGTCGGCGACGATCCGCACGAAGAGCTCGCTCCGCGCCCCGCCGCCCACCGCGCGGAGCTCCTCGACCCGCTCGCCGAGCGCCGCGTCGACGCCCTCGAGGTGGAGACGCTGCTCGAGCGCGAGGCCCTCGAGCGCCGCGCGATGGAGATGAGCGGGACCGTGGCCGCCGTGGAGCCCGACGACGGCCCCGCGAGCAGCGTCGTCCCAGTATGGGTTCATGACGCCGTGCCAGTACGGGACGAGCAGGAGCCCCTCGGCGCCCGGCGGGACGCGCGTCGCCGCGTCGTCGAGCGCGACCATCCGCTCACGCGCAGCCTCGGCACCACCGAGCAGCTCCGCGAGCCAGGTGAGCGTGAACATCCCGCCCCGGAGATCGGTCTCGAGGAAGAACGTCCCCGGCGTCGCGCCGGCCAGCGTACGGAACGCGCGCGAGGTGCGCGGCTCGGCGCACGCCACCCCGCACACGAGCGCGGTCCCCAGGTTGAGGTACGCCTCCCGGCGCCCTTCGATGCCCGTCCCGAGGCCTGCGGCCTGCCCGTCCCCGGCGCCGGCGACGACGCGCACGCCGGCGGGCAACCCGACGGCCCGCGCCACCTCCGGACGGAGCTCCCCGAGCACCTCGCCCGGCGGCCGCAGCTCGGGCACGGAGCGATCGTCGAGGCCGAGCGCGTCGAGCAGCGCCGCGCTCCATGTCCCCGACGCGAGGTCGACGAGCCCGAGCGGATCGGCGGCCGGCACCGAGGTCGCGAAGCGACCCGTCCACCGGTGCACGAGCCACGCGTGCACGTCGAGCACCCGCAGCGCGCGGCGCGCGGCGGTGATCCGCCCCGTCCCGAAGAGCCAGGCCAACTTGTAGATCGACGGCGTCGTGCACGGCGGCTTGCCGCTCACGGCGTGGAGTCGATCCGCGCCGAGCGCGTCCACCAGCGCCGCGACCTCGCGGCGGCAGCGCGAGTCCATCCAGCTGAGCGCCGGATGGAGCGCGCGGCCGGCGTCGTCCGTCACCACGACCGTCTCCCGCTGGTTCGCGATCGCGAGCGCGCGGACGTCGCGCGCTCGCGGCCCGAGCGCGCGGGTGAGCGCGCTCACCGCCCCCGCTGCCGCGGCTCCCCACGACTCGGCGTCCTGCTCCCAGCCGTCCGGCTCCGGGTTCTCGAGCCGCAGCGGCGCGCGCCCCTCGCCGTGCGAGCGACCCGCCGCGTCCCACGCGATCGCCTTGCACGCCGTGGTGCTGAGGTCCACGCCGACGACGAGCGGCTCAGGCGTCATCCGTCGTCTGCCGGGCCCTCGCCGTAGAGCGCCGCGAGGGGGATCTCGGCGGGCGCGTCGTCGAGCGCGATGGCGGCGAGCGCGCGGAGCAGCCGGAGCTGGCGCGCCGCGCGGCGCCCCTCCGCGTCCCACTGCTGGAGAGCGCCCCGCGCGATGGCGAGGATCTCGAGGCACTCGAGGGTGGCGCCCTCCATCGCCTCGATCGCGCGCGCCAGACCGACGCCCAGCCCGAGCCACCTCCCGAACCGCCCGGTGCGGCCGCCGTTGCACGTCACCGTGAGATCCCCGACGCCGGCCAGCCCAGCCGCGGTGCCGGGCTCGCCGCCGAGCAGCTCGACCACCGTCTGCAGCTCGAGGATCGCGCGGGCAAGGACCGCGGACTCCCAGTTGTGCAGGGCGACGCTGCCCGGCACGCCTCCGCGCCGCTCGTGCAGCCCGGCCCCGAGCCCGACACCCATCGCGAACGCATTCTTCAACGCGGCGCACGCCTCGACACCGACCACGTCGGCGCTGACGGTGGGCAGGTAGTAGGATGTGCGCAGCATCCGCGCGACGCGACGGGCGAGCGCCTCGTCGCGTCCGGTGAAGACGACGCAGGTCTCGACGCGGCGCGCCAGCTCGCCGGCGATGCACGGCCCCGCCACCGCGACCGGCGCGATGGCGCGCCCGAGCGGAGCGAGCTCCGCCACCCGGTCCGGGAGCGGGACGAGCCCTCGCGACGAGAGGTGCAGGCCCTTGGTGATCATCGCGACCGGGACGTCCGCGCGGAGCGAGCCGAGACAGGACGCGGCCCACGGGACGCCCGGCGAGCTGACCCCGAGCAGGACGAGATCCGCGCTCGCGACCTCGGCCTCCGCCCGGGTGCTCGGCAGCGCCACCACGCCGGCTGGGAGCGCGACGCGCAGCTTCGGGTGAATGCCGTCCCGCGTCACGGCCGCTACGATCGCGTCATCGAGCGGCGATCCGACCAGCCGCACCTCGTGCCCGGCGTCGGCGGCAGGCACCGCCATCGCGCTGCCCATCATGCCGCTTCCAAGGACGATCACGCGCGCCACGTGTCGGATGTTACACGACACACGCGCTGCACACCGCACCAGCGTTCAGGTTTCGGCCCGGAGCGTTGACCGTCGGGAGGATGCGTGGGATTCTACGCGTCGAAGTCGGCTGGGCGTGCGCGTCTGATCGGAGTCGTCATGAAGCTCTTCGGCCTCTCTCCTATGTTCCTGGGTCCGGCCGCGGTGGTCGGGCTGACACTCGCCCTCACGGCGCCCGGCTGCGCCTCGGGCGGCGAAGATCCGGCGCCGGGCGGCCCGTCCGGCACGGGCGCCCGGGACGGCGGGGGCGGCGACACCGGCACGGAGGGCGGCGCGGCGTCGGGCGGCGGGGGCACGGGCGGGTCCGGCGGCTCGGGTGGTTCGAGTGCCAGCGGCGGCGCGAGTGGCGCGAGTGGCGCGAGCGGCGCGAGCGGCGCGAGCGGCACGAGCGGTGCGAGCGGCGTGGCGGGCGCCGACGCCTCGACGGACGCCGGCGACGACGCGGCGACGGACGGCGGCGACGACGGCGGGGACGCCGACGCCCCGATCCCCTGCTCTTTGCTGCCCGAGCTCTGCAACGGGCTCGATGACAACTGCAACGGCGTCCCGGACGAGGGCAACCCGGGCGGCGGGGGCGCGTGCACGGTGACGGGGCTGGTCGGCGTGTGCGCGGACGGCGTGCTCGAGTGTACCGGCGGGGTCGTCATCTGCCTCAGCGCGAACCTGCCCTCCGCCGAGGCGTGCAACGGGCTCGACGACAACTGCAACGGCGCGACGGACGAGGGCAACCCCGAGGGCGGCGGCGCCTGCAACACCGGGCTGCAGGGCGTGTGCGCCGTCGGGACGGCCGCGTGCGTGAGCGGCGCGGTCGGCTGCCAGCAGAACGTGCAGGGCTCGGCGGAGGTCTGCAACGGCCTCGACGACAACTGCGACGGCGTGCCGGACGACGGGTTCGGCGGCGGGCAGCCGTGCACCGTGCAGGGCGTCACCGCGAACACGCCCTGCGCGGCCGGCCTCTCGAACTGCCTGGGCGGCCAGAGCGGTTGCACGCAGACGGTCTTCCCCGACTCGGAGACGTGCGACGGCGTCGACAACGACTGCAACGGGACGATCGACGACAGCGCGGCCGTGTCCGGGACGGCATGCGACACCGGCCAGCTCGGCGTGTGCCAGGCGGGCCACACGACGTGCTCCGCGGGCACCCCCGCGTGCGAGCGCGACGTGAACCCGTCGACGGAGGTGTGCAACGGGCTCGACGACGACTGCAACGGCGACGTCGACGACGTGGCCGACATCAACGCCGAGTGTTCGACGAAGAACCCGAGCGCCGGCCAGGTCGCGGGTTGGCGCTGCACCGTCGGCTTCTGCGCGGTCGACGCCTGCAACTCGAGCTACTCGAACTGCGACGGCGCCCCGGCCAACGGCTGCGAGACGAGCCTGCAGAACGACCCGCTGAACTGCAACGCCTGCGGGACGGTCTGCAGCAGCGCGAACGGTACCCCGGGCTGCGCCGCGGGCGCCTGCGTAATCACCTGCAACGGCGGCTACGGCGACTGCGACGCCAGCGTCTCCAACGGCTGCGAGACGGCGCTCGCGACCAGCGTCAGCGACTGCGGCGCGTGCGGGAACACGTGCACGAACGCGCACGGCGGTTCGACCTGCAGCGGCGGCAACTGCCAGGCGACCTGCGACACCGGCTGGGGCAACTGCGACGGCAACGCGGGCAACGGCTGCGAGACCAGCACCTTCACCGACACGTCGCACTGCGGGGGCTGTAGCCTCGCGTGCTCGAACCCGAACGGCTCGACGAGCTGCGACACCGGGGTGTGCCTCCCCGTCTGCAGCAGCGCCGGCGCGAACTGTGACGGCAACGCCCGCAACGGCTGCGAGACGAACAAGCTCACCGACACGCAGAACTGCGGCGGGTGCAACATCGCCTGCACGAACCCGAACGGCAACACCGCGTGCAACAACGGCTTCTGCGCGCCGGTCTGCAGCTCGAACGCCGGCGACTGCGACGGCAACCCGAACAACGGCTGCGAGACGAGCCTCTCGACCGTCCAGAACTGCGGCGGCTGCGGCGTCGCCTGCTCGAACTCCAACGGCTCCACGGCGTGCTCCGGCGGCGCCTGCGTGCCGAGCTGCACCTCGAACTACGCGAGCTGCGACGGCAACGCCAACAACGGCTGCGAGACCTACCTGCGCACCGATCCGGACCACTGCGGCTCGTGCGGCTTCGAGTGCTCGAACGACCACGGGTCGACGACGTGCCAGAGCGGCCAGTGCTCGCCCACGTGCGACCCCAACTGGGGCAACTGCGACGCCAACAAACAGAACGGCTGCGAGACGAACCTGCTGAACGACGTCGCCAACTGCGGCGCCTGCGGCGTCACCTGTTCGAACGCGAACGGCACGACCGCCTGCGTGAACGGCGCCTGCGTGCCGACGTGCGCCTCGGGCTACGGCAGCTGCGACAGCAACCCGAACAACGGCTGCGAGACGAACACCGACACCACCGTGAACCACTGCGGCACGTGCGGGAACGTCTGCACCAACCCGAGCGGCGGCGTGAGCTGCGTGGGCGGCGCCTGCGCCCCAGGGTGCAACCCCGGCTACGGCAACTGCGACGGCAACGGCGGCAACGGCTGCGAGACGAACATCCTGAGCAACGTCAGCCACTGCGGCGGGTGCGGGCAGGCCTGCACGAACGCGCACGGCACCACGACCTGCACCTCGGGGAACTGTGCCCCGTCCTGCACGTCGGGCTGGGGCAACTGCGACGGCAACGGCGCCAACGGCTGTGAGACGGACACCTCCACCTCCACGACCAACTGCGGAGGGTGCGGGGTCACGTGCACCAACGCGCACGGCTCGACGAGCTGCTCGGCCAGCGCGTGCCAGCCGGTGTGCTCGCCGGGCTGGGCGGACTGCGACAGCAACGCGGCGAACGGCTGCGAGACGGACACCAACACCAGCGGCTCCAACTGCGGGGGCTGCGGGATCACCTGCTCGAACCCGAACGGCTCGACGAGCTGCGTCAGCGGGCAGTGTCAGCCGGTCTGCGGGGCCGGGGGCGGCAACTGCGACGGCAACGCCGTGAACGGCTGCGAGACGAACGTGAACACGAGCACCTCGCACTGCGGCGTGTGCGGTAACGGCTGCTCGAACCCTCACGGCTCGGTCGCCTGCAACGCCGGCAGCTGCGCGCCGACCTGCAGCCCGTCGAGCTGGCAGGTCTGCAGCGGCGACCCGGACCTCGGCTGCCAGGTGGACACCACCTCCGACCCGAACAACTGCAGCGCCTGTGGGAACGCCTGCACCGTCACCTCGAACCAGTCGAGCGTCTCCGGGACGACCTGCACCAGCAGCGCCTGCTCGGTGAGCTGCAACAGCGGCTACTACAACCAGAACGCCGCCTACGCCGATGGGTGCGAGTGCCAGGCGGACAACCTCGCCGACACGTGCGGGACAGCGCAGAGCGTCGGGGTGCTCGCGGTCGGCAGCTCGACCACCCAGAGCGGCAAGATCCTGGGTGGCACCGACGAGGACTGGTTCCGCATCACGTACGCGGCGGGCGCGACCTGCAGCTTCAAGCCGAAGGTCACGCTCACCAACAACGGCAACCCGATCCGCATGCAGGTGTACAACGGCCCGGCGTGCGCCACGGGCATCACGTGCGCGGACGCCGGCAACTCGGCGGTGGCGAGCGGGATCACCTCGTGGGAGTTCACCTACACGGCGGCTTGCGGCGACCTGCAGGCCATTGACCCGACGCCGGTCGCCGGAGCGTTCATCAACGGCGGGAACCCGCAGATCCCGAACCCGACCGAGATCTGGATCAAGGTGTTCGCGACGGGGAGCGCCGCGACCTGCATGAGCTACACGTTGACGTTCGACAACAAGCCCTGATCGGCCCTCGCGGCGCCGCGACGTGCCGAATTACCTGACCCCGGCCGGCCACCGCCGGCTCGCCGACGAGCTCGTCCGCCTCACCAGCGTGGAGCGTCCCCGCGTCGTGCAGGAGGTTGCTGACGCGGCGGCGCAGGGCGACCGCTCGGAGAACGCCGAGTACATCTACGGGAAGAAGCGCCTGCGCGAGATCGATCGGCGGATTCGCTTCCTCACCCGGCGGCTCGACGGCGCGGTGGTCGTCCAACCGGGCGAGAACGAGAGCGAGGTCGCTCGCTTCGGCGCGTCGGTGCAGGTGCGGACGCCGGACGGCGCGCTGGTCACCTACCGCCTCGTCGGGCCGGATGAGTCCGACCCGGCTCGCGGCCAGGTGAGCTTCCAGTCGCCACTCGGGGGCGCGCTCCTCCGCCGGCGCGCCGGCGACTCGGTCGTCGTCCGCCGGCCTGCCGGAGAGGTAGAGCTGGAAATCGTGCGCGTCTGGTACGACTGACCGGGTCCGCCGTCCGGCCGTTGCGCGCGGCGGCGGGTGCCGGTAGGTTGCGGCCCCCGCTCGAAGCAGCGCATCCCAACCCGAGGAGACCCAAGATGGCCGAGATCCGTTTCGACAACCGCGTCGCGATCGTCACTGGCAGCGGAGGCGGCCTCGGTCGCTCGCACGCCCTGTTCCTGGCCGCGCGCGGCGCCAAGGTCGTCGTGAACGACCTCGGGGGATCGATGGACGGCTCCGGCGGCTCGAGCAGCCGCGCGGCAGACACCGTGGTCGCGGAGATCAAGGCGTCCGGCGGCGAGGCCGTGGCCAACTACGACGGCGTCGACACCGCCGAGGGCGCGGCGAAGATCGTCGCGACCGCCAAGGAGGCGTTCGGGAAGCTGGACATCGTCATCAACAACGCGGGCATCCTGCGCGACGTCTCCTTCATGAAGATGACGGAGGACGACTGGACGAAGGTCCTCCAGGTGCACCTCACCGGCAGCATGAACGTGTCCAAGGCGGCGTGGCCGCTGCTCCGGGAGAACGGCTACGGGCGCGTCGTCTTCACGACGAGCGCGGCGGGCCTCTACGGGAACTTCGGCCAGGCGAACTACTCAGCGGCGAAGCTCGGGACGGTCGGCCTGATGAAGACGCTCGCGCACGAGGGCGGCAAGTACGACATCAAGTGCAACGCCATCGCGCCGATCGCCAAGAGCCGGATGACGGAGACCGTCATGCCGCCGGACATCCTGGCGAAGCTGCTGCCTGAGTACGTGTCGCCGCTCGTCGGCTACCTCGTCTCGCAGGGCTGCGCGGACAGCGGTCAGGTCTACGCCGTGGGCGGCGGCTATGTCTCGCGCGTCGCAGTCGTGGAGGGCGCGGGCGTCTTCCTCGCTCCGGGGGCGCTCACGGTCGAGGCGATCGCTGAGAAGTGGGCGGCGATCAACGATCTTGGCGCGGCCAAGCCGTTCGCCAACGCCATGGAGGCCGCCGGCCAGGCGATGAAGGCCGTGATGGGCGGCTGAGCGCGCGCCGCGCGCGCCGCGGACTCGGCGCCTCCACGTGAGGCACGCGGGTCCGCGGCGGCAGCGCGCGGCGCAGCGCCGCAGCGCTCGGCTGTGCGGAGGACGGCGGGCGATGATGCGTAGGTCCGGTGTCTTGACTGGGTCGACGGGGACGGCGCCCGCCTCGGTCGAGGTGGAGGACGGCGTCGAGGTCGTCGGGGCGCTCCGGCGGCTCGCGGGCGCGAGGGAGGCGTGGCTCGCGGCGCGTGGCGTGCTCGTCGACGCCGAGCTCCGGATCGAGGGCGAAGAGGGCGCGCGGCGCGTCGCCGTGCGGGGTCGGGCGACGCTCGCGTCGTTCGGGGGCCCGGCCGAGGGCCCTTGGACCGTCGTGCTGGCTCGCGCGACCGCGACGGGCGTCCAGGTGACGGGCGGCGAGCTCGTACGCGCGCGCTCGGGCGGCGTGGTGGTGACCGTCCTCCCACTCGGGGCGACGCCCGCGTCCGAGCTCGCGGCCGGCGAGCTCGAGGACACGCCTCTCTCCGACGACGCGCCGGACGCACGTCCCGCGGCGAGCGCGGGCCCCCGCGCGGCGCCGGCTGCGCCCACGAGCCGATGGGGCGCCGCGGCGCTCGAGAGCGCGGCGCAGGCCGGCCCGGCTCCAGCAGACGTGCCGCCGCCGGCACGCGGCGACTACGTGAACCACTTCGCGTTCGGCCTGTGCGAAGTGCTCCGCGCGCACGGCGGTCGCCTGGACATCCGCGACGCGCGGGGGACGGGCCGGGTACGCGAGATCGCGCTCGAGCTGCTCGAGGTGGCGCCGCCCACGGAGCGCAACGGGCGCCGCACGTACCGCCTGTCGAAGCGAGGCTGACGTTCGTGGGCGCCCGGGCGGCGCGCGAGGCCGCCGCGGAGGAGGAGCTCAGAGCGGCTTGGCCAGCCCGTGCTGGCAGTCGATCTCGACATCGTCGGGGATCGACGCCGGATCGGTGCCGGTGAGGCGGCGCATCGTGTAGTTGGAGCCGGCGAGATCGATCTCCGTCGGCGAGGTGACGTTGCCGCTGATGGCGCCGCAGTAGAAGTCCGGCGCGACGCCGGCGGGCCCCGAGTCCGGCTTCGTCTCCGCGCCTGGCCCTCCCTCGGCGCAGAGCTGACCGCAGAACGACACCTCGGCGGTGATGGCGGCGTCCTTCGTGATGGGGTTGGCCTGACCCGAGATGGTGAGCGGCGGGAGCTCCGCCGACCAGAGGCTGTCTGGTCGGATCGGGTAGGTGCCGATGTCGATCGGGGTGTCGTCCGTCGGCGACTTCCGATCGGCGTACCGGAGCGGCTGGAACACCAGGTTGATGTCGGTCGTCGACGCGCCGCTCTTGCGGCTGGTGGTCACCTTCGCCGTGAACACGACCGGCGAGGTGCGCGTCGTGACGGACGAGATCGCGAAGAGGAAGTCGCCGTCGATCACGCCGGGCTCGGGCGCCGCGCATGGCACCGTCACCTCGCACCCGGGCCCCGGCGCCGGCCCGATCCGCTCGCCGAACTCCTCGAAGCGCTGCTCGGGGTTGGCGCACGCGCCCAAACCGACCATCGCCGCCACCGCCCAGGCTGCCGCTCGCGCTCGCATCGGGCGTGGATGATGTCACAGCCCGCGCACGGAGGCATGGCAATTCCGGACCGGGCCGGGTAGAAGGGACGCCATGGCGCACCGGCGCAGCTCCAGGGTGGTCGGGAAGGCTCACGGGCGCGCGTGGGCGCAGCCGCGAGTGGCGGTGGGCCTCGCGCTCGCCGCGGCGGCGGTCGCGGGGCCGCGCGGCGCGCAGGCCGCCGGGTTCTCGGTGGCGCGCTTCGGCGGGGAGCACGGGAACCCGATGACCGACAACCCGACGGCGCTCTACTACAACCCCGCCGGGATCGGGTTCTCGGAGGGCACGCACGCCTTCGTCGACGTGAGCCTGGCGTGGCGGAGCGCGACGTACACGCGCCCCGCGTCGGACACCGCGGAGCCGGCCGGCGCGGAGGGCGCGAACTCCGGCCGCGGCACGCTCACGAACTTCCTCGCCGCCCCGATGATCGGTGTCTCTCACTCGTTCGGGCTCGTGGCGGTCGGCGCCGGGTTCTTCACGCCGTTCGGCGGGCAGGCCAAGTGGAGCCAGCGTACCCAGTACGAGGCGAACGAGTACGCCGGGCCCGTCGACGGCCCCCAGCGCTGGTACACGATCGACGGAGATCTCCGCGCGAGCTACGTGGGCGCCGGGGTCGCGATCCGCCCCGTGCCGATGTTCTCGCTCGGCGTCACCGGCAACCTCGTGCTCGGGAAGGTCGAGACGATCCGGGCGCGCGTCGTCGACGGCAGCGACTCCATCGAGGACGAGGGCCGCTCGTGGCTGGACGTGAGCGGCACGCACTTCTCGTTCGGGGTGGGCGCGCTCGTCGAGCCGGAGCTCGGCGAGGGCCCGGAGGCCCCGCGTCTGCGCATCGGGGCCTCCTATCAGTCCCAGCCGGCGATCGAGAACGGCGGGGAGATGCGGCTCCAGGGCACGCTCAACAACAACTTCGGCGGCGCCGTCTCCCGGAGCGACGTGGATTTCGTGCAGCAGCTACCGGACGTGGTGCGCGCGGGGGTCGCCTACCGGCCGGGTGGGCAGCGCTTCGAGCTCCGCGTCTTCGGAGACTACCAGCGCTGGAGCGTGATGAAGGCGCAGTGCGTGGTGCAGCCGGGCGCGCCGTGCGACCGCGACCCCGACGTGAACAAGGACACCTACATCCAGAACCAGTACCGCGACTGGCACGACACGTTCGGCGCCCGGGTCGGGCTGAGCTGGTTCCGGAGCGACGTGACGGAGCTGTTCGTCGGGATCGGCTACGCGTCGAACGCCGTGCCAGACGAGACGCTCGAGCCGGCGCTCATGGACTTCCACAGCGGGACGATCGGCTTCGGCGCGCGGATCCGCGCGGCGAGCTGGGTGCACCTGTCGCCATCCTACACCCAGGTTCTCTACCTTGGCCGGGACACCACCACGTCACGCCACGACGAGTACCTCGGCGGCAAGTGGAAGAGCCCCGACTCGAGCGGCGAGTATCGCCAGACGGTCGGCGTCCTGAACGTGAACGCCGACTTCGCGTTTTGATCCAGGGCGCGCGGCGCGCGCGGGCGGCCGCTCCGCGGTCTGGGGTTGACAGGGCGACGCCGGAGCGCGAAACCGGCACCCGCTCGAGCGCGCGGTCCGCGTGCACCGTCGAGCGCCACCTCGAGGAAGTGCCATGGGCGCCGTTCGCGACTTCATCCTGCACCACTACCGCCACTTCAACGCCGCCGCGCTGATCGACGCCGCGAAGGGATGGGAGGCCCACCTCGCGGGCGGCGGCAAGATGCTGCTGACGATGGGCGGCGCGATGAGCACCGCGGAGATGGGGCTCGTCATCGCCGATCTCATCCGGCAGGAGAAGGTGCATGCCCTCTGTGTGACGGGCGCGAACCTCGAGGAGGACGTGTTCAACCTGGTCGCGCACGACGCCTACGTCCGCATCCCGCACTTCCGCGAGCTCTCCGCCGCGGACGACGCCGCGCTCCTCGCTCGTCACCTGAACCGCGTGACGGACACCTGCATCCCGGAGGAGGAGGCGATGCGCAAGATCGAGCGTCAGATGCTCGAGCTGTGGTGGGACGCGCACCGCCGCGAGGAGCGCTACTTCCCTCACGAGTACTTCTACCGCCTGCTGCGGAGCGGGGCCCTGCAGAGCGAGTACCAGATCGACCCGAAGGACTCGTGGCTCGTCGCCGCCGCGGAGCGCGATCTGCCGCTGTTCGTGCCCGGCTGGGAGGACTCGACGCTGGGGAACATGTTCGCGGCCGCGTGCGTGCGCGGTGAGGTCGAACCCCGCGTGATGAAGAGCGGTATCGAGCAGATGGTCCGCCTCGTCGACTGGTACACCCGCACGGACGAGACCGCGCGGCTCGGCTTCTTCCAGATCGGGGGTGGGATCGCCGGGGACTTCCCCATCTGTGTCGTCCCGCTCATCCACCAGGATCTGCGGCGCGACGTGCGGGTCTGGGGCTACTTCTGCCAGATCTCGGAGGCGAGCACGTCGTACGGCTCGTACAGCGGCGCGCCGCCCAACGAGAAGATCACCTGGGGCAAGCTGGAGGCCACGACGCCCCGATTCATCATCGAGAGCGACGCGACCATCGTGTTCCCGCTGGTCGCCGCGTACCTCCTCGATCGGTGAGCCTGGCGCGCGCCGCGCGCGGGCCGGCCGGTGGCCTCGCTCACTCGAGCTGGTTCGGCTGGCTCAGGGCGAAATCGGCGATCCGAGCCTGGAAGCTCTCGCCGCCCTGGCGCACGAGCTCGTACGTGCCGCGCATCGAGCCGAACGGTGTCTTCAGCGGACAGCCCGAGGTGTATTCGAAGCTCTGCCCGGGCTCGAGAATGGGCTGCCGACCGACGACGCCGGGCCCCGCCACTTCCTCGAGCTCGCCGTTCGCGTCCGTGATGACCCAGTGCCGCGCGAGCAGCTTCACCGTACGGTCGCCCTCGTTCGTGATCCGGATCCGATAGAGGAAGAACCACTCGCCCGCACCGGGATCGGAGTGCTCGGGGGCGAACCGTGACTCGACCTGGACGAGGACGCCGTCCGTGAGGGCGCTGGAACCTGGCATGCAGCGGGAACCTAGGGAGCCGCGCGCTCCGCGGCCAGCCCCGCCTGCCGCGCCACGACGCACTCCCGCCAGCACGGGCCGAGGACGTCCAGCCGCCAGCCTTCGAGGAGCTCGCCCGGCTCCGCGATCGAGCCGCGCTCGCGCAGGCGTTCGCGCAGGCGGCGCATCCACCGGGGCGGGAGCGCCACCTCGGGAGCGACGCCCGCACGCTCACAGAGCGCGGCGCGGAGGCCCGCCAACCACGCCTCCTGCCGGAGCTCCTCGTACGTCGCGTAGGGCGGCGGCTCGAGCGGCGGGGGCGCCGCCTCGGCGCCGACCCGAGCGGTCGCGCGGAGCACCGCGGCACACAGCGACTCGCCGCGGCGCGCCGCCCAGCGGCGGCTGACGCCCTTGATGCGCGCGAGATCCTCCGCCGTCTCGGGGAGCCGAGCGGCGATCGCGAGGAGCGTCTTCTGATCCGGCGCCTCGGAGCGCTCGGACGCGTCGAGGGCGGCGTACCACTCGACGAGGAAGCGCAGCGCGGCCTGCCCATACGCGTCGAGCTGCCACGCGTTGCGAAAGTCCTCGACGCGGAGGCGCGGCTGCGGCTCCGGCTCCGGCGCGACGGCCTCCCTGGACGCCGCCGCGACGGCGGCGAGTCGCCCCAACGCGACGAGCCGTGCTCCGAGCTGCTCGCGGATCGCGGGGAGGTGCACCACGTCCGCCGCCGCGTACGCGAGCTGAGGGGCCGGCAGCGGGCGCCGCGCCCAGTCGTCGGTCTGGTGGGCCTTCGACGTCCTCGCGCCGAGCACCCGATAGACGAGGTACGCGAGCGAGACGTTCGCCTCGGGCCCGAGGAGCGCCCAGGCGACCTGGGTGTCGAAGAGCGCAGGCGTCTCGCGGAGGCCGAGCCACCTCGAGAGCAGCGCCACGTCCTCGCGAGCGGCGTGCAGCACCCACTCGTCGGCCCCGGCAAACACCTGCCGCACGCCGTCCACGGCGGTGAGCCGCTGCGCGTCGAGGAGCCAGACACGCTCCCCCGCAGACACCTGGACCAACGAGAGCCGAGTCCCCTCGCGAGAGGCCTCGAACTCCGCGTCGAGGTAGAGCCGCCGGGCGCCGCGGAGCGCGGCGACGCAGCGCTCCAGCGAGACTCGCCCGTCGACCAGCTCGTGTGCGCCGCCCCGGCCGGCGGAGGTCTCGGGTCGGGGGTCGTCGGGGGGGGCCACGTCGGGAGCGTACACGACACCCGCGCGCCCCCGCGCTCGGCGGGCCCGGCAGCTTCGCCGCCGAGGCGACGCCGGGGCCGCGCCGGGGACCGCCCCGGGGACCGCCCCGGGGACCGCCCCGCGACCGGTCCGACCGCGCACGGGTCGCTGGTCGAGCGGCCGCGGCGCGTGGTAGACGACCCGGCCGTGGCAGGAGCCTACTTCGACGTCGACGGCACGCTCGTGAGCACGAACCTC
Source organism: Polyangiaceae bacterium (assembly GCA_020846005.1). Lineage (GTDB taxonomy): Bacteria > Myxococcota_A > Polyangia > Polyangiales > Polyangiaceae > JADLEQ01. The sequence continues at coordinate 76,098 of JADLEQ010000025.1, read as the reverse complement.
GTGCACCCGACGCTCTTCTACGTGCTGAATCAGGGCACGCCCCTCGCGACGCTGAAGCGCCTCGGCCGCGCCGCGCTGAAGAGCCCGTCGATGGCGTTCGCGGAGCTCGTCGACCGGCGCACCTTCAACGAGCTGCTCTACTCCGCCTACGGCGGCATGAGCGAGGACCGCCTGCTCAGCCTGGCCGACGAGGTCTTCGACGACGTGATCCGCCCGGCGCTCTTCCCCGGCGCGCGCGATCTCGTCCGGCGGAGCCGGGACGCCGGGCACGACGTGATCCTGATCTCGGGGGCGCTCGACTTCATCGTGGAGCGACTGGTCCGGCACCTCGACGCTAGCGGCTTCATCGCGAACCGGCTCGAGATCGAGCGCGGCACCGCGACCGGCAAGATGCTGAAGCCCGTCGTCGCCGGCCCAGAGAAGGCGCGCCTCATCCGGGAGCACGCCGCGCGCGAGGGCTGGGATCTCGCGGAGTGCTTCGCGTTCAGCGACAGCTACTCCGATCTCCCGATGCTGAGCGTCGTCGGGCACCCGGCGGCCGTGAACCCGGACAAGCGCCTCGAGCTGCTCGCCCGCGCGTACTCGTGGCCCAGCTTCCGGCTCGGCTGACGCCCCGAGCGCCCCCCCGACGCCCCCGCCCGACCAAGGACCCCATGGATCATCCCTGCCTCGTCACGCTCGAACGCGACAGCGCGCCCCGCGTGCTCTTCTCCGGTGATCGGCTCGTGAAGGTGGACCTGCCGCCGGGTACGCGGTGCATCTACCCCAAGCCGCCCATCGCGAAGCTCAAGGACCTCCCCGCGGCGATCCGCCACGCGCTCCACCATCCGCTCGGCTCGGAGCCGCTCTACGCGCGCCTGCGCCCGGGCATGAGCGTCACCATCGCCATCGACGACCTCTCGCTCCCGCTGCCGCCGATGCGCCGCCCGGACGCGCGCCAGAGCGTGCTCGAGGTGCTGCTGGCCCTGCTCGCAGATCACGGCATCGACGACATCGAGATCATCGTCGCCACGGGCATTCACCGCCGGATGAAGGCGGCCGAGATCCGATGGATGGTCGGGGACCGCGTCTTCGACGCGTACTGGCCCGACCGCCTCTACAACCACGACGCCGAGGACCTCGACAACATCGTCCGCCTCGGCGAGACGGAGCTCGGCGAGCCCGTGGAGCTCAGCCGGCGTGCAGCCGAGTCCGATCTGCTCGTCTACGTGAACATCAGCTTCGTGCCGATGAACGGCGGCCACAAGTCGGTCGCCGTGGGGCTCGGCAGCTACGCGAGCCTCCGCGCGCACCACAACCCGGAGACGATCCGCTCGACGCACACCTACATGGACCCGGGCGACAGCGAGCTCGCCCGCAAGATCGCGCGGCTCGGGAGGGTCGTGAACGAGAAGCTCTCGGTGTTCACCATCGAGACGACCGTGAACAACCGGATGTTCGATCGGAACCTGTCGTTCCTGTCGAAGAACGAGGACGATCTCGACGCGAAGGAGCGCTTCCTCTTGGAGGCGCTCGTCGCGACCACCGCGCGGCTCCCCCAGGCGGCGCGGCAGGCCCTCTTCGACAAGTTCCCCGCGCCGTACGAGGTCACCGGGGTGTGGGCCGGGGAGACGGAGGCCGTGCACGAGCGCACGCTCGCCCGCGCCTTCGAGCAGTACCTCGTCCCCGTCCAGGGGCAGGCGGACGTGCTCGTCTTGGGCATCCCGTACATCAGCCCGTACAACGTGCACGCCTTCCTGAACCCGCTGCTCGTGAGCTGCCTCGCCCAAGGCTACCTCTTCAACATGTTCCGCGGGGCGCCGCTCGTGAAGCCGGGCGGCACGCTCGTGCTCTTCCACCCGTGCACGGACAAGTTCGACCACGAACAACACGCGCCGTACGTCGATTTCGTCCACCGCATCCTGCCCGAGACTCGCGACGCGGTGCGCCTCTCGCACCAGTACGAGCAGAAGATGGCCAGGGACCCTGCCTTCCTGCAGATGTTCAGGACGGGCCACGCCTACCACCCCGCGCACCCGTTCTACATGTGGTACTGGGGCGAGAACGGTCGCCAGCACGTCGGGCGCGTGATCGTGGTGGGGGCAGACAACGACTACATCCCGAAGCTCTTCGGCTGGGAGACGGCGCCGTCGATGGACGAGGCGCTCTATCGAGCCCGGGGGGGCGAGGCTCGCTCGCTCGACGTGACGCTCCTCCACATGCCCCCAATCGTCATGGGGGACGTGACCCCCTGAGCCGCGATCGGCCACGGGCGGCCGGCGCGCGGAGCGCTTCGAGGCAGCTACGGTCGCCCGCGGGGATGGACGGCGGGCGTGGTATCCTGGGCTCATGAGCACCTCGAGGCGGGCGGCGGGGTGCTGGGCCGTCGGCATCGCGACGACCCTGCTGGCCGGCTGCGACGGCGACCCCGCGGAGCGCCCGGGAGGCGCCGGCGGGGCCGGCGGCGCGGCGGGATCCGCGGGCGCGGGCGGGGCAGGCGGCGTCGATCGCTGTCGCCCCGCCGGTCCGTACCCGGCGCCCGGCGCTTTCGAGCCGAACCGCGGCCCCGGGGGGCCGAGGTCGGCGTTCGACGCGAGCGCGCTCTACACGAACTGCGCCTACCTCGACGGCGGCCCGAAGGACGCGGACCACCACAACCTACTCACGATGTACGACGGCTTCCTCCTCATGCCGTGGGCGCCGGAGTTCGGGAACGTAGGCGGCCTCACGCTGTGGGAGATCGACGAGCCGTGCGCCCCGACGCTCGCCGGGTCGGGGTTCTCGGAGCGGATGCGGGAGACGCACAGCATCGGGTTCTCCAGCCTCGGCGGCCGGTGGGCGGTGGTCGACGGCATGCACTCCCTGCTCACGCCGGGCGCCGGCGGGATCCAGTTCTGGGATCTGACGGACACCCTGGCCCCGGAGCCCGCGAGCGAGCTGACCTTCGAGGAGTTCATGTACCCGGACGCCTACGCGCGGGTGACCCTGAGCACGTTCTGGCAGGTGCCCTACGTGTTCGTCGGCGGGGCGGACAACGGCATCTACGTGGTGGACGCCACGGATCCGCTGAACCCGGTGCTCCTCACCCGGTACGTGCCCGATCCCATCATGCGAGTGGGTCAGGTGCAGGTGATCGGCGACCTGCTCATCGCCACGGTCGCCGAGGGAGCACGCACGCTGCTGCTCGACGTGAGCGACCCGGCGCACCCGCAGCCGATGCCGAACGGGGACTTCGACGTCGTCACCTCGACCGGCGATCCCCGAGACGCCTACTTCTCGAACTTCGAGGGCGGCTACATCTACTACGCCAACAAGGACAGCGGGGGCGGCCTGCTGGTGATGGACATCCGCGACCCCTCGCGACCGCGCTACGCGGGCGAGCGCCTCAGCGAGGGGAACGGAGGCTACGTCTTCCTCCACGAGGGCTTCGCCTTCGAGGGCGAGTCCAGCTTCGCAGCGATCTACGACGTGCGAGACGCGACGAACATCACCGAGGTGGCGCGCCTCGACCTCACCGGCGATCTCGACACGATGACGCCGGTCGGCAACGTCGTCGTGCTCAGCGTCGACGACGACGCCGACGAGGGGAGAGCGAGCGCGATCGCGCCCTGGCGCGAGGCGCCCGACGCCACGCCACCCCGCGTCACCTGGTCGTGGCCGCTCGAGGGCGCCGCAGGCTTGCCGCTCACCGCTCGCGTCGGCGTGACCTTCAGCGAGCTCGTCGACGTGAAGAGCGTCTGGGAGGGCTCGATCCGCCTGTACGAGGCCGGCACGGATCCGGACACGACGCGCGTCCCCGGCGTCGCGAGCGCACAGGAGGTCATCGTGAACTTCTCGCCGTCTTGCCCGTTGAAGCCCAACACCGAGTACGTCTTGGAGATCCCGGCCGGCGGCGTCCGCGACGCGACGGGGAACGCCATCACCGAGCCGTTCACCCTGCGCTTCCGGACGGCGGGGGGCTGACCGGATGCGCTGCCCGTCCTGGTGTCCTCGCAGAGCGCGCCGCCTCACCGCCCCGGCGGTCCTCCTCGCGCTCACGGCGTGCGGGTCGGACGCGCCCGCCCCTGCGGCGCGAACGGGCGCGGACGCTGGCATCGACGCTGCGGCGTCGGACGCGGGCGCGGACGCACCGCCGGACGCCGGGGAGCTCACCGCGAGGGCGATCGCTCCCGCGTACGCGTTCGTCGGCGAGCCCGTGGTGCTCGACGGCGCGGCGTCGACGGGCGCCGTCAGCTACCAGTGGACCTTCGGCGACGGAGACGGCTGGGACGCCCCACGCGCCGAGACGAGCGCGACCGTCACGTACGCGGCGCCGGGGCGCTACGCGGCGGTGCTCGCGGTGCGCGACGCGGTCGGGCGGCAGCGCACGGACTCCGTCACCGTGTCGGTGACGTGGCCTGCGGCCTTCGTGCCGTCTGGGTCGAGCACGCTCGCGGTCGTGCCCGGCGAGCAGCGCGTCGCCGTGGTCGGCCCGGACTCGGACGAGGTCACGTTCGTCGAATGGACGGCGGGCGGCGCGTTCTCGGTCGCTGCGCGGGTCACGGTCCCCGGAGGGCCAGCGACGCTCACGGCGTGGGGCGACGTCCTGGCGGTGCCCTGCCGCGATGCCGGCGTGGTAGCGCTGGTCCCGACCACCGGCGCGGGGACCGTGCGCTCCGTCGCGATGCCGTACGGCTCACGGCCGTACGGCGCGGCCGTGGTGGGCGACGCGCTCTTCGTCTCGCTGCAGGGCACGGGTGAGCTCGCCCGGGTCGAACGAGACGCCCAGGGGGAGCCGTCCCTCGTGGCGCGCCTGCCGGCCGTCGTCGATGCGCGCGGGGTGGCCGCGCTCCCCGACGGGCGGCTAGCCGTCACCCGCTTCCGCTCCGCGAGCAGCGGCGCGGAGATCGCGGTCGTGGACCCGCAGACGGGCGGCCGCTCGATCTGGCCGCTGGGCGTCGATCCCCAAGCGGGGAGCGACACGGAGAACGGCGGGGTGCCCACCTACCTCGGACAGGTGGTCGTCTCGCCGACGGGGCGAGAGATCGCGCTCCCCGGGCTGCAGGCGAACGTCGTCGAGGGACAGTACGTCAACGGCGTTCCGCTCACCTTCCAGACGACGCTGCGCGCCGTGACCGCGTTCGTCGACCTGCCGGGCGGCGGCGAGCGCGCGGGCGACCGACATCAGTTCGACAACCGGGGCTTCGCCTCCGCCGCGGCGTTCTCCAGCCGCGGCGACTTCCTGTTCGTCGCGATGCGCGGCAATCGGGCGGTGGAGCGGTACGACCTGCTCCGGCGCGACGCGTCCGGCAACGTGCAGGACCTCGGCTACGCACCGAACGGCGTGGCGCTCTCGGCGGACGATCGCCTCCTCTTCGTGGACGCCTACCTCTCCCGCGAGGTCGTCGTCTACGACGTCTCCGATCTCTCCACCTCCCCGGTCGCGGTGGCGCGGCTCCCGATCGTCTCGGCCGAGCCACTCTCGCCGACGCTCCTGCGGGGCAAGCAGCTCTTCGACGACTCCGCCGATCCGAGGATCTCGAAGGACAGCTACATCGCCTGCGGCCACTGCCACCTCGAGGGGGACTCGGACCAGCGCGTGTGGGACTTCACGGACCGCGGCGAGGGGATGCGCAACACGATCTCCCTGCTCGGGCGCGCCGGGACGGGGGACGGTCCGGTCCATTGGAGCGCCAACTTCGATGAGATCCAGGATTTCGAGAACGACATCCGGAACGCGTTCCGCGGGACGGGCCTGCTCACGGACACCGACTGGTCCGCGGGGACCCGCGCCCAGACCTTGGGGGATCCCAAGGCAGGCGCGAGCACCGACCTGGACGCGCTCGCGGCGTACGTCACGTCCCTCGCCTCCGAGCTCCCGAGCCCGTTCCGAGAGGCCGACGGCTCGCTCGGCGCCGGCGCGCTCCGCGGCAAGGCGCTGTTCGAGTCGGCGGCGGTCGGCTGCACCGCCTGCCACGCGGGGGCGCGCCTGACGGACAGCGGCTTCGTCTCCCCAGGGGTCCCCCGCCTCCACGACGTGGGGACGATCGGGGCGGCGTCCGGGCAGCGCCTCGGGGCCACGCTCACCGGGCTCGACACGCCGACGCTCCACGGGCTGTGGCACTCGGCCCCCTACCTCCACGATGGCTCGGCGGCGACGCTGGAGGCCGTCCTCGCCCGCAATGCGCTGGACCAGCACGGCGTGACCAGCGGGCTGTCCGCCGGGGACCGGAGCGACCTCGTGGCCTACCTGCTCTGCCTGGACGGCCGCACGGACTGACGCCGCGGAGGCGGCGCACGCGACCGTGACACCCCGGGCCGGGCGTGCCTAGACTCCGCGCCCCTCATGACGAACGTGCCGTCCGCCAACGGGGCCGCGCCAGCGCTCGATCTCGATCGGGTGCTCGGCGGCAAGCGCCTGGTCGTCATCGGCGGGACGGGCTTCCTCGGCAAGGTCTTCTGGGCCTTCGTGCTCGATCGGGTGCCCTCCCTCGAGCGCATGTGGCTCGTCGTCCGGCCGAAGGGTGGGCAGACGGCCGACGAGCGCTTCTGGAACGACATCGCGACGAGCCGCGTCCTCGATCCGCTGCGCGAGCGGCACGGACCGCGGTTCGAGGCGTGGCTCGCGGAGCGCGTGATCCCCATCGCGGGCGACGTGGTTCATCCGTTCTGCGGGCTGGCCTCCGAGCTGCGCGAGGACCTCCGGGGGCGGATCGACGCCGTCGTGAACGCGTCGGGCGTAGTCGATTTCGATCCGCCGCTCGACGAGGCGCTCGAGGTGAACGCCTTCGGCGTGCAGAACCTGGTCGCGTTGGCGCGCGACCTCGGCGAGGTGCCGCTCCTCCACACGAGCACGTGCTTCGTGGCCGGCGATCGGACAGGCATCATCGAGGAGGTCGATCCGCGGGAGCACCCGTTCCCGCGAGCGGGCGAGCTCTCACAGGCGCACTGGGAGCCCGGCCGCGAGATCGCCGAGTGCCTCGACGTGATCGAGCAGGCGCGGCACCGGGCGAACGACGCGTTCCGCCAGAGCCGCTTCCTGGATGACGCCAAGCGCAACCTCCGCGAGCGCGGCGAGCCCGGCACCGGCGCGGTCCTCGAGGCCGAGGTCGAGAAGGTGCGGAGGAAGTTCGTCGAGGCGCAGCTCTCCGACATGGGCATGGAGCGCGCCATGTTCTGGGGGTTCCCCAACACGTACACCTACACGAAGGCCATCGGCGAGCAGATCGTGGCAGCGTCGGGGCTCCGATTCACGGTCGTGCGACCGGCCATCGTCGAGAGCACCGTCGCCTTCCCGTTCCCCGGCTGGAACGAGGGGATCAACACCAGCGCCCCGCTGATCTACTCGCTGCGCGAAGGCCAGCCCCAGATCCCAGGCTCCGACCACTACCTCGACATCATCCCCTGCGACATGGTCGCCGGGGGCATGCTCCTCTCCCTGGCGGAGCTCCTCGAGGGCCGGGCGCCGCCGGTCTACCAGTACGGCACGAGCGACACGAACCCGTTCACCATGCGGCGCGCGTTCGAGCTCTCCGGGCTCTACAAGCGCAGGTACTTCCGCGAGACGGGGCGCGGTGGCCCCATCCTGTCGCAGCTCCACGCGCGGTGGGAGTCGTCCATGCTGGGCGAGGAGGCCTTCGAGAAGTGGGGCCCTCGACGGATCAGCGAGGGAGCCCGCGCCGCGTCCCGCTGGCTGGGCGCGCTGCCCGCCGGGCCGGCCCGGGTGCTGGTGCGCCCCGCCGCGAAGGCGCTCGCGGGCTTCGCGGAGCAGCAGCGCCGGATGGGGGACGTGCTCGGCGCCTTCGTCCCCTTCACCGCGCGCTACCACTACATCTTCCGCTGCGACGCTACGCGCGCCGCGGCGGCGCGCCTCAGCCCGGAGGACCACGCGCGGATCGGCTGGGAGCCCGAGCGCATCGATTGGCGGCGGTACTGGTTCGAGGTCCACGTGCCCGGGCTCGAGCGGTGGGTGTTCCCCGAGATCGACAAGCTCCTCCGGCGCGAGCGCAAGCCGCCCGCGCGCCACGAGACGCTCGGGGCCCTCCTCGTCGAGATGGCGGAGCGCCACGGGCTCGCGGTCGCCCTGCAGCGGACGGAGGCGCACGGGCTCTCGCGCCTGAGCTTCGTCGACTGGCTGGCCCGCGCCCGGGCGTGCGCCACGCGCCTGCGCGAGGCCGGCGTCGTGCCGGGCGCACGCGTGCTGCTCGCCGGGGCGAACCACCCGGCGTGGGCGATCGCGTTCTTCGGCGTGCAGCTCGCCGGGGCGACCGCCGTCCCGCTCGAGGCGGAGGTGGAGGCCGCCGTCGCCGAGAACCTCCGGCGCGCCTCGGGCGCGCGCGTCTTCCTCGCAGACACGAAGGTGCGCGACCGGGTGCGCCCCGGGCTCGGCGAGGCGGTCACCTGGCTCGACCTGATCGAGGCCAGCGCGCCGGGTCCCGCTGGCGACGACGCCCCCGCGTCGAGCCGCGACGTCGCGGCGCTCATCTACACGAGCGGCACCACCGGCAGCCCCAAGGGGGTGATGCTCACCCACGAGAACCTGACGGCGCTCGTCGCGGCGCTCGCGCCGCTGTTCCCGCTCGGGAAGGGCGACCGCGTGCTCAGCGTGCTGCCCCTGCACCACACCTTCGAGCTCACCTGCGGGATGCTGCTGCCGCTCTCCCGCGGCGCACGGATCGTGTACCTGGACGAGCTCAGCGCGGAGCGCCTGGAGCACGCCCTGCAGGAGGGGCGCATCACCGCGATGGTCGGCGTCCCCGCGCTGTGGGAGATGCTGGAGCGGCGCATCTCGACACGAGTCGCCGAGCACGGCCGCCTGGCGAGCAGCGTGTTCGATTTCGCCGTGGAGCTGAGCCGGAGCGTCGGGGGCACGACGGGGCTCGATCTCGGCAAGCTGCTCTTCGGTCCGGTCCACCAGGCGCTCGGCGGGCACCTCCGCTTCTTGGTGAGCGGCGGGGCGGCGCTGCCCGAGCGCACGCACCGGGTGTTCTCCGGGCTGGGCCTCCACCTCGCCGAGGGCTACGGCCTCACCGAGGCGTCCCCGGTGCTGTCGGTCGCCGAGGGCGGCCCCCGCGCGCGCCCCGGGCACGTGGGGCGCGCAGTCCCGGGCGTCGAGCTCCAGATCCACGAGCCCAACGCCGAGGGCGTCGGTCGGATCCGGGCGCGGGGCCCGAACGTGATGCTCGGCTACGCCGACGACGAAGACGCCACACGCCTCGTCCTCGACGCCGATGGTTGGCTCGACACCGGCGATCTCGGCCGGATCGACCGCAAGGGAAACCTCGTCATCGCGGGGCGCGCGAAGGACGTAGTCGTGGCCGCCAACGGCGAGAACATCTACCCCGACGACGTCGAGGCGCGCCTCGGCGAGGTCGAGCACCTGCGCGAGCTGGCGATCGTCGGCATCGGCGACGCGCGCGGGGGCGAGCGGGTGGCGTGCGTGGCCGTCGTGGCGCCGGACGACGCGCTCCCGCGAGCGGAGCGACACGTCCGCGCGCGGCGCTCGCTGGAGCGGCGACTCGCGACGCTGCCGGCCTCGCAGCGTCCCGCGGTCCTCACGCTGGTCGACGCGGCGCTGCCACGGACGGCGACCCGCAAGGTGAAGCGCAACGAGGTTCGGCGCCTGGTCGAGCGCGTCGGGGTCCTCTCCGAGCGGCCGCCGGTCGCGGCGTCGGGAGCGCTCGACCCGGCGGCCCAGCGCGTCCGGTCTGCGGTGGCCGTGATCACGAGGCGAGAGCCGTCCACCCTTCGCGGCGAGCACTCGTTGCGTGGAGATCTCGGGTTCGATTCGCTCATGCTGCTCGAGCTGCTCGTCGCGCTCGAGGGGCAGGTCGGCGGCACGCTCGACGCCGAGCGGCTCACCGCCTGCCTCACGATCGGCGACGCCGAGGCGCTCCTGCGCGAGCAGGGCGCCGCGCGCCTCCGGGCCCCGACGACGGTCGTCGAGGAGGCCGAGGAGACTCCTCTCGAGATCCCGCCCGCGCTGCGGGACGCGGCGATGGAGTGGCTCGGGCGCGCGCAGATGGGATTCTACGGGAACGTCCTGCACGTGAAGGTCTCCGGGCGCGCCTTCCTCCCGCACAATCGCAACACGCTGGTGGCCGCCAATCACGCGAGCCACCTCGACATGGGCCTGGTGAAGTACGCGCTCGGCAGCTACGGGAGCGACATCGTCGCCCTGGCCGCGCAGGACTACTTCTTCGAGGGGAACCGCTGGCGCAAGGCCTACTTCGAGAACTTCACCAACGTGATCGCGTTCTCGCGCCAGGGCTCGCTCCGTCAGAGCCTGCGCCAGGCGTCCAACCTGATCACCGAGGGCAAGACGGTCCTCATCTTCCCCGAGGGGACCCGGATGGACGACGGCGAGGTCCACGAGTTCAAGCCCGCGGTCGGCCACCTCGCGCTCAGCGCGGGCGCCGACGTCCTGCCGGTGTGGCTCGGGGGGACGCACCTCGCGCTCCCGAAGGGCGCCCTGGTGCTGCGACGCCGCGACGTGACGGCGCGGATCGGTCCTCCGCTGCTCCACGCCGATCTCGTCCGGTTGACCCGCGACCTCGGACGCACCGAGGCGTCGCGCGCGGTCGCCCGGCTCGTGCGCCGCGCCGTGGTGGAGCTCTCGCGCGGACGCGTGCTCGATGCGTCGCGGCTGGAGCCCGGGGATTTGCGTGAGGACCAGCGGCCCGAGACGCTCGACGGCGTGTTCCGCGAGCTCCAGACGAGGTTCGTACCGGGCGCGATCGACCGCGCGGTGAGCTTCTACTTCGCCCTCGGCGACCGCGAGCGCTGGAGCGTTCGGGTCGACGCGACGGGTTGCGAGGTGCGCGCCGGGAAGGCCGCCGCGACCGCCGACTGCGTCCTGAAGACGAGCCCCGGGATGTTCACGCGCATCGTCCGGGAGGCGTACACGCCCACCCCGGCCGAGTTCGTCACCGGCACGGTGAAGACGAACGACATCGGCCTGCTGGTCACCTTCCAGAAGGTCTTCAACCTCGTCGGGGACGCATGAGCCGCTATTGGGTCGCTGGAGCCACGGGCTTCCTCGGGTCGCACGTCGTGCAGCAGCTCGTGGAGGCCGGGCACGAGGTCGTCCCCGTCGCGCGCACCGGCGGAGCGGCGGCGGGGCTCCCCGTCGAGCCGGTCGACATCCTCGACGCCGCCGCCGTCGAGGCGAGCGCGCGGGGCGCAGACGGCGCGTTCCTGTGCACGGGGAAGGTGTCGCGAGATCGAGACGACGCGGCCGAGCTGCACCGCCTCCACGTCGAGGGCACGCGGACGGCGCTCCGCGCCCTGCGCGCGGCGGGGGTACGCCGGGTCGTGCTCGCGAGCACGAGCGGCACCATCGCGGTCTCGCCGAGCGCCGAGCGCATCGCCGACGAGACCACCGAGGCACCGCTCGAGGTCATCGCGAGCTGGCCGTATTATCGAACGAAGGCCTACGCGGAGCGGGAGGCCCTCGAGGCCAACGATCCGCCGGAGCTCGAGGTCGTGGTCGTCAACCCGAGCTTGCTGCTCGGGCCCGGGGATCTCCGTGAGTCTTCCACCCGCGACGTGCGACTCTTCCTCGAGCGCTCGCTGCCCGCCGTCCCGGCCGGCGGCGTCGCGTTCGTCGACGCGCGTGACGCGGCGCGAGGCATGATCCTGGCGATGGAGCGCGGCAGGGCGGGCGAGCGGTACCTGCTGAACGCCCGCAACCTGACGGTCGCGGCGTTCTTCCAGCGCCTCGAGCGGGTGACCGGCGTGAAGGCGCCCATCCTGCCGATGCCGCGCACCCGCGCGCTCGCGCTCGGCCTGAACGGCCTGTTCACCCGCGCCATCGAGGCGCTCGGCGGGACGCCACCGGTCGATGAGGTCTCGGTCGAGATGGCGCAGTACTTCTGGTACTGCGACTCCAGCAAGGCCCAGCGTGAGCTCGGCTGGGAGCCGCGGGACCCCGGCGAGACGCTGCGCGACACCGTGAACGATCTCTACGAGCGCAGGGTGGTCGCGCGGCCGAAGTGACGGGAGCCGAGCGGGGGCGGCGCCGGCGGCCGCGCCTCAGCGGCTCACGCCCCCGACGGGTCGCCCCGACGACGGCGCACGATCCCGGGCGGGTCGGCACGCGGCTCGGCGCGCCTCGAAGCCGCGACGACGTGAGGAGCTGAGGAACGCGCGACCTCGACGGCCGCGGCGGGAGGCACCGGCGGGAGCGCAGCGGCGCTCGGTGCCGGCGCGGGGGGCGCGGCGGGCGCCGGCGCGGGAGGGGCCGGCGGCTCGGGCGGGGCGTCGGGGAGGCCGAGCTTGCGCCGGAGGACGTCGCCCAGGCTGCCGAGCGTAGACGCTTGCGCGGTGCCCGCGGCGAACTCGCGGAAGTTCCGCCGCTCCTCGACCCGCGCGACGTTACGCGCGCTGAACCGCAGCCTGCCGTTGCGAGCGTCGCGCGAGAGGAGGACGACCGGCAGCGCCCCCCCTACGGGGTACGCGCGCCGAGGGTCACTGCTCGGCGCGAGCCCCAGCTCCGAGAGCGGTACGAGCCCCTCGCCCTTCGGCGTCGCGACGAACAGCCCGAACGTCGAGTGACGGGTGACGGTCCCCTCGAGGACCTCGTCCGGCTCGGGCGCGCTGGCCGCGGCCTCGCCGGCAGCCCGGAGCGAAACGCGCACGTCGAGGCCGCGCTGACCGTCCTTCACCGACAAGATCCGCGCGCGCACGACCTCGCCGACCTTCACCGCGTCCTCGATGCGCTCGACTCGCCCCGGCCCGAGCTCCGAGACGTGGGCGAAGCCCTCGACCCCGCCGAGATCGACGAGCACGCCGTGCCTACCCAGGCTGCTCACGGTGCCCTCCACCTCGGCCCCGGCGACGAGCGTCTCGCGGAGCGTCGCCTCGCGTTCGGCGCGCTCGGCCTCGAGCACGGCGCGCCGAGACACGACGACGGAGCGCCCCGCGTCACGCACCTCGAGGATCCGCACCTCCAGCGTTCGCCCCACCCACGGCTCGAGCTCCCCGGCGTGACCGATCTCGAGCTGCGACGCAGGACAGAACGCGCGCGTCCCGCCGACGTCGACCTCGACCCCGCCCTTCACCGCCTTGGTGACCTTCACCTCGAGCCGAGTACCTGCGTCGCGCGCGAGCTCGAGCGCCGCGGTGTCGGCGTGCTCCAGTCGGCTGGACGCGACCGTGAGCTCGATGGCTCCCTCGACGACCGCGCGGACCGTCGCGCGCACGAGGTCTCCCGGCGCGACGGACGAGCGACCCCGCGCGTCCTCCATCTCGCGCCGGGGGAGGCGCGCCTCCGCCTTGCCGCCGATGTCGACGAAGACGCTCTCGCCGTCGACCTGGACGACCCTCCCCTCCACGACTTGCCCGGGAGAGTGGCCGGCGCGCGGCGCGCGCTCGGCGCTCGAGGATCCGGCAAAGAGCGAGGCGAAGTCGTCGGCCGCCATGGCGGCGCAGCATGGCACGCCCGCGCCCGCCCGTCAGGGCCCGGTGGACGTCGGCCCGCGGGCGGCCTATTCCGACGCGAGTGACGAAGGACGCCCTCCCTCGCCTCTCCGTGCAGCTCGAGGCCGCGGCCGTACGAGCGCTCGCCGAGGAGTGGTCGCGCCTCAACTGGATGCACTTTCGCGAGGCCCTGCGGCCCCCGGCGATCTGCCTCGGCGATTCACACGCCTTCCTGGGGCGCTGGATCAGCCTCACCCGGACGCTCGAAATCGCTCGCGGGCTGCTCGCGCAGCCGTGGGGGGCCGTCCTCGAGGTGCTCAAGCACGAGATCGCGCACCAGTACGTGGATGAGGTCCTGGGGATCCGCGACGAGACGGCGCATGGCCCCGCCTTTCGCACCGTGTGCGCCACCCTCGGGATCGACGCGGCGGCGAGCGGCCTCCCACGCGATCCGACGGATCCCGGCGAGGAGCGCAGCCGTGTGCTGGAGCGCATCACGAAGCTGCTCGCGCTGGCGGAGAGCCCGAACCCGCACGAGGCGGAGGCGGCCATGGCCGCCGCGCAGCGCCTGCTGCTCAAGCACAACCTGGAGGTCGGCGACTCGCCCCGCGCGCGCCAGTTCGTGCACCGCCACCTCGGATCGCCGAGCGGCCGCGTCCAGGAGCCCGAGCGCGTGCTGGCGTCCCTGCTCGGTTCGCACTTCTTCGTCGAGCCGTTGTGGGTGAGCGTCTGGATCGTCGAGCGCGGGATGCGGGGCACCGTCCTGGAGGTATGCGGCACGCGCGAGAACGTGGAGATCGCGGAGTACGTTTACTCGTTCCTCCTCCACACGGCAGAGCGGCTGTGGAGGGACCACAAGCGCCGGGTCGGCGCGCGGGGAGACGCCGATCGCCGCCGGTTCCTCGCCGGGGTGATGTCGGGCTTCCGGGCGAAGCTCGACGCCCAGCGCGAGCAGACCCGCGCGGAGGGGCTGGTCTGGGTGGGAGACGGAGAGCTCGAGGCTTACTTCCGCCGTCGCCACCCGCGGATCCGGAGCATCGCGTCGCGGTCCTCCGCGAGATCCTCGGCGTTCGCCCAGGGCCGCGCCGCGGGCGCGACGATCGTCCTGCATCGAGGCGTCCGCGCGGGCCCGACGAGCGGGGCGAAGCTCCTCCGCGGGCAGTGACCTCGACGCTCGCCTTGGCGAGGCGCGCGCGGCGCTGTATGCGTCGGGCGTAACGCTCCACGGATCAGCCAACATGCAAGACGCCGAGCCCAACCTCGCCGACACCATCAACGCCGTCACCGGCGGCTGGAACCGCGCCATGGGGCTCGTGTTCCGGGTCGCCACCGCGGACGAGGTCGTCGCCGAGCTCGAGGTGAGCGGCGTGCACAAGCAGCCGTACGGCATCGTGCACGGCGGGGTGCACGCCGGCGTGATCGAGGCCTGCTGCTCGACGGGCGCTGCGATCTTCGCCGGCCGCCACGGCCGATCCGCCGTCGGACTGGAGAACTCGACGGCGTTCCTCCGCGCCGTACGAGGGGGCAAGCTCACCGCCACCGCCGTGCCGCTGCAGCGAGGGCGCCGCGCCCAGGTGTGGGAGTGCACCGTCCGAGACGAGCAGGGGCGCGCCGTGTCCTCGGGCCGAGTGCGGCTGATCTGTCTGGAGGGCGGCGAAGCGCTCGCCGGCAAGGAGATCGAGGTCGAGGGCTGACGCGGCCGCGGCCCGCGTGGCCGCCGCCCCGCCGATCGCCGCCGGTCCCGGCGAGGGGTTGGCGCCCGAGCGCGCGGCACGATATCATCCGCCCATTCGGATGAACGGATGATGCCTCTCGCCGAGACCACGGCCGCGCTGGGCGCCCTGGCGGACACCAGCCGGCTCCGACTCCTGGCGCTCCTCGCCCACGAGGAGCTGACGGTGGCGGAGCTCGTCCGCGTGACCGGTCTCGGGCAGTCACGGGTCTCGACGCACCTCGCGCGCCTGAAGGACGTGGGGCTGGTCCAGGACCGGCGATCCGGCGCGGCCTCGTTCTATTCGCTCGGTGCCGAGGCCACGGGCGGCGCCCGGGCGACGTGGGAGGCGGTCGCCGGCCGCCTCGACGATCCGCTGCTCGCCGTCGACCGGGAGCGCGCGGGGGAGGTCGTGCGCGCTCGCTCCGGGAGCGGCTGGCCGGAGCTCGTCGCCGGGAGGATGGACCGTCACTACTCCCCGGGGCGCACGTGGGAGGCGACCCTCCGGGGCCTGCTCGGCCTGGTGCGGCTCGGCGAGGTGCTCGACGTCGGATCGGGAGACGGCGTCCTCGCGGCGCTGCTGGCTCCGCGCGCCACCCGGGTGACGTGCCTCGACCGGAGCGAGCGCGTCATCGCGGCCGCGAGGCGGCGGCTCTCGGGCGTCCGCAACGTCCGGTTCGTGGTCGGCGACATGCACGCGCTGCCGTTCGAGCGGGAGCGGTTCGACACGGTGACGCTCTTCAACGTCCTCGCGTACAGCGAGTCGCCGCCGCACGCCGTCGCCGAGGCCGCGCGCGTGCTCCGGGAGGGCGGCACGCTCTCCGTCGTGGCGCTGGCGCCCCACCAGCACGCCGACGTGACGGCCACCTACGGGCACGTGAACACCGGGATCGACGCGCGGGCACTGCGCGGGCTGCTGTCGCGCGCGGGGCTGAGCGTCGAGCCGCGTGGCGTCACCTGCCGCGAGGCTCGCCCGCCCGGGTTCGCCGTCGTCACCGCCGTCGGGACCCGCCGGGGGACGCGCGCTCGCGAGCGTCCCGTCCCCGCAGGCCGTCCGTCGCCTCGCGCCCGAGCCCGCCCCGCACGTCCCAGGAGCCCCGACCGATGACCGAGCCCCACGCCGCACTCTCCCGCTTCGCGCGCGAGCGCATCCTGCTGCTGGACGGCGGGATGGGCACGATGATCCAGACGCTGGGGCTGAGCGAAGCCGACTTCCGTGGCGAGCGTCTCCGGAGTCACCCGCGCGAGCTCCGCGGCAACAACGACGTGCTCGTCCTCACGCACCCGCGGATCGTCCGCGATCTCCACACGGCATACCTCGAGGCAGGCGCCGATCTGATCGAGACGAACACCTTCAGCTCGACGAGCATCGCCCAGGCAGACTACGGCCTCGAGGCCCAGGTGTACGACCTGAACCTGGAGGCGGCGCGGCTCGCACGGGCTGCCGCGGACGAGTGGTCCGACCGCACGCCAGATCGGCCGCGCTTCGTCGCCGGCGCCATCGGCCCGACGAACCGCTCGCTCAGCCTCTCGCCAGACGTGAACGATCCGGGCGCCCGGGCGCTCGAGTGGGAGGAGCTGGTCGCGGCCTACGCGGAGCAGGTGCGCGGGCTGGTCGACGGCGGCGCGCACCTCCTCCTCATCGAGACGATCACGGACACGCTCAACGCCAAGGCCGCGATCGTGGCCGCGCGCCAGACGATGGAGCGGGCCGGCGTGGACCTCCCCCTCCTCCTCTCGGCGACCATCGTCGACCGGAGCGGTCGCACGCTGTCGGGCCAGACACTGGAGGCCTTCTTCACCAGCATCGAGCACGCGCGCCCGCTCGCCGTGGGTCTCAACTGCGCGCTCGGCGCGGCGGAGATGCGCCCCTACGTCGAGGAGCTCTCGCGCCTCGCGCCGATGCTCGTCAGCTGCTACCCGAACGCCGGCCTCCCCAACGCGTTCGGCGCCTACGACGAGACCCCGGCCGAGACCTCCCGGCTCGTGGGCGAGATGGCCGACGCCGGGTTCGTGAACCTGATTGGGGGCTGCTGCGGCACCACGCCCGAGCACGTCCGGGCGCTGGCCGAACGGGTCCGCGACGTGGCGCCGCGGCCGGTCCCAGCTCCGCGACCGGCCACACGCTACGCCGGGCTCGAGCCGCTCGAGCTCCGCTCCGACACGAACTTCACGATGGTCGGAGAGCGTACGAACGTCACGGGGAGCCGGAAGTTCGCGAAGCTCATCCAGGCGGAGGACTGGGCCGGCGCCGTCGCCGTCGCGACGGAGCAGGTCCGCAGCGGCGCCAACGTGCTCGACGTCAACATGGACGAGGCGATGCTCGACGGCGAGGCCTCGATGCGGCGCTTCCTCCGCCTGCTGATGAGCGAGCCGGAGATCGCCCGAGTGCCGATCATGATCGACAGCTCGAAGTGGAGCGTCATCCGGGCCGGGCTCGAGTGTGTCCAGGGCAAGTGCATCGTCAACTCGCTCAGCCTGAAGGAGGGCGAGGCCGATTTCCTGGCGAAGGCTCGGGAGGCCCGGGCCTTCGGCGCGGCCGTCGTCGTCATGGCGTTCGATGAGCAGGGGCAGGCGGAGTCGACGGACCGGAAGGTGGAAATCTGCGTGCGCGCGCACCAGCTCCTGACGGAGCGCGTCGGCTTCGCGCCCGAGGACCTCATCTTCGACGTCAATGTGTTCGCCGTCGCGACCGGGATCGAGGGGCACAATCGCTTCGCGCTGTCGTTCATCGACGCTGTGCGCGAGGTGAAGCGCCGCCTCCCCGGCGTGCGCACGAGCGGAGGCGTCAGCAACTTGAGCTTCGCGTTCCGCGGGAACGACCGCGTACGCGAGGCGTTCCACTCCGCGTTCCTCCTCCACGCGATCCGTGCCGGCCTCGACATGGGCATCGTGAACGCCGGTCAGCTCGTCGTGTACGAGGACATCCCGAAGGACCTGCTCGAGCACGTCGAGGACGTGCTGTTCGACCGGCGCCCGGACGCGACCGAGCGGATGGTCGCGTTCGCTCAGACGGTGAAGGGCGAGGCCGTGCGTCGCGAGGTCGATCTCGCGTGGCGGGAGGCGCCCGTCGGGCGACGGATCGAGCACGCGCTGGTGCACGGGATCCTGGATTTCATCGAGGCCGACGTCGAGGAGGCCCACCAGGCGCTGGGCGCGCCGCTCGCGGTGATCGAGGGGCCCATGATGGACGGCATGCGCACCGTCGGCGAGCTGTTCGGCGCCGGCAAGATGTTCTTGCCCCAGGTCGTCAAGAGCGCCCGGGTGATGAAGCGCGGGGTCGCGGTCCTCGAGCCGCACCTCGAGGCGGAGAAGGCCGGCGGCGGGCGCGCGCCCCAGGGGCGGATCGTGCTCGCCACGGTGAAGGGCGACGTGCACGACATCGGCAAGAACATCGTCGGCGTGGTCCTCGCGTGCAACGGGTGGGAGGTGCTCGACCTCGGGGTGATGGTCCCCTGCGAGAAGATCCTGGCGACCGCCCAGACGGAGCGCGCCGATCTCGTCGGGCTCTCGGGGCTCATCACCCCCAGCCTCGACGAGATGGCTCACGTCGCACGGGAGATGCAGCGACTCGAGCTCGGCGTGCCGCTGCTCATCGGCGGCGCGACGACGAGCCGTCAGCACACCGCGGTGAAGATCGCGCCCGAGTACGCGGGGCCCGTCGTGCACGTCCTCGACGCCTCACGCGCGGTGGGGGTGGCGTCCGCGTTGAGGTCGCCTGCGCAGCGCTCGGCGTTCATGGAGGAGGTCCGCGGCGAGCAGGAGCTCCTCCGGCGACGGCACGGGGACTCGCTGGAGCGCCCGCTGCTCGCGTACCCGGAGGCCCGCTCGCGGCGGCTCGAGCTCGCCTGGCGCGCCGAGGACCTCGCGCGCCCGGCCTGGCACGGCCGCCGCGTGCTGGCGGATATCTCGCTGGCGGAGCTGGTCCCGTTCATCGACTGGAGCTTCTTCTTCACGGCCTGGGAGCTCCCGGGCCGCTACCCGCGCATCCTCGAGGATCCTCGGGTCGGCGAGGCGGCGCGGGAGCTGTTCGCGAACGCGCGCGCGCTGCTCGAGGAGCTGGTCACGGGGGCAGCGCTCCGCGCCCGCGCCGTCTACGGCATCTGGCCCGCGTGCTCGGAGGGCGACGACCTCGTGTTGTTCGAGGGTCCGGGTCGCCAGGCGGTGGCGGCGCGGTTCCCGATGCTGCGCCAGCAGCAGAAGCGTGACGCCTCGCCGTGCCTCTCGCTCGCCGATTTCGTCGCGCCGCGGGAGTCAGGGCTCGAGGACTGGGTCGGCGCGTTCGTCATCACCGCTGGCATCGGCGCCGAGGAGCTCGCGCGGCACCACGAGGCGCGCCTCGACGACTACCGAGCGATCCTGGTGAAGTCGCTGGCCGATCGCCTGGCGGAGGCCGGCGCCGAGTGGCTGCACGCGCGCGTCCGAGGCGAGTGGGGCTACGCGCCGGGCGAGCAGCTCACGAACGACGAGCTCCTCGCCGAGCGCTACCGGGGCATCCGCCCGGCGTTCGGCTACCCTGCCTGCCCAGACCACAGCGAGAAGCGGACGCTCTTCGAGCTCCTGGGCGCGGGGGACGCCGGGGTGTCGCTCACCGAGAGCTGCGCGATGGCCCCGGCGGCGAGCGTCAGCGGGCTCTACCTGGCGCACCCGAGCGCGCGCTACTTCAACCTGGGCCGGATCGGCCGCGACCAGCTCGAGGCGTACGCCCGCCGGAAGGGCACCACCCGGGGCGAGGCCGAGCGCTGGCTTCGCCCGAACCTCGGGTACGAGCCGGGTCCGAGCTGACGCGGCGCGCCTCGGCGGGGCTCCCGCTCACATCATGCAGGGCATCCCGGCCGGCACGCAGCCCTCGGGACAGCACTGATCCGACCACGAGCAGCACTGCCCGTTGCAGCACTCTCCAATGAGGCAGCCCGTGCAGCCGATCACGTCCGGCACGCACTGCCCGTTGGCGCAGACCTCGAGCGGCCCGCACGCGCAGGTGTAGGTCGATCCGCAGGTGGAGAAGGTGCCGCAGACGCGAACCCCGCCCGGCTCGCAGCTCTGTTGGGGGGTGCAGCCGCACTGGCCCTGGACGCCTCCGCCGCCGCACGTGTCGGGCGGCAAGCAGGTGCCGCAGCTCACCGTCCCGCCGCACCCGTCCTGCCACGAGCCACACGTCCAGCCGAGCTCGGGGCAGGTCGCAGGTTCGCAGGGTTCGGCCCCACAGCGGCGATCTCCGCCGCAGATCTGCCCCGTGGGGCAGCTCCCACAGTAGAGCACGCCACCGCAGCCGTCCGGGTAGTCGCCGCAGGTGGCGCCGAGCGCCGGGCAGCTCGTCGGCGTGCATCCGCACTCGTACGGCGTCCCGCCGCCGCCGCACGAGGTGCCCGTGCCGCAGCTCCCGCACTGCAGCGTGCCCCCGCAGCCGTTCGGCGGGGTGCCGCAAGTCGCCCCGAGCTGGCCGCACGTCTGCGGGACGCACGCGCACCGCCCGGGCGTGTCCTGCCCGCAGCTCTCGCCGGGATCGCAGCCGCCACAGTCGATCGTGCCGCTGCAGCCGTCCGTCCACACGCCGCACTCGTACCCTGCCTCGGTGCAGGTACGCGGCACGCAGCTCTGATTGCCGCAGCGGTTCGGCCCCGCGCCGCCACACGACGCCGTACCGGGGCACGTACCGCACGGGATCACCTGCCCGCAGCCGTCCTCGATGTCGCCGCACTCCGCGCCGACCTGCTGGCACGTGACCGCCTGGCACCCGCAGCGATTCTCGATGCCGCCTCCCCCGCACGTCTCCGGGTCGGAGCAGGCGCCACAGTCGAGGGGTTTGCCACAGCCATCGTCCACCACGCCGCAGCTGGCCCCCAGCTCCCCGCAGGCGCGGGGCGCGCACTGGCAATGAAACGAGGTGCCGTCCGTCGTGCACTGGTGCCCCGCGTCGCACGCTCCGCACTGCAGCACCTTGCCGCAGCCGTCGGCAAGCTGGCCGCAGGTCGCGCTGTAGTCGCCACAGGTGCGAGGCACGCAGGGCCGCGTGCCGCACCGGTTGGGGCCGTCGCCGCCGCACGACTCGCCGGCCCCGCAGGCGCCACAGTCCACGATCCCGCACTCGGTCGCGACCTCGCCGCACTCCGCGCCGAGGGCCTCGCACGGCGGCGGGGCGCAAGCATCGGCGCCGCCACCATCTGCCCCGGCGGATCCTCCCGCCCCGGAACTGCCACTGGCGCCGCCCGTCCCCGATCCTCCGGCGCTGCCGTCCTGACCTGCGGAGCCCGACGAGCCCGAGTCGCTGCTCGCGTCGAGCCCCTGGCTGGACGCGCTCCCGAATTCCGACCCACCGCACGCTCCAACCAGCCCCGACCCGGCGACCATCGCCGCCATCCACGCGAACGCCCTGGCCATCACCAGCCTCCCTAGCACCCCGCGCGCGGGACACCACCCACCCCGCCCGCCGCGAGGCCCGGGCTACATCGGCGGGCGCGGGCGCGCCTCGCCCAGCGCGCGCGCGCGGAGCCACGCGGCCATCGCCACCGCCGCAGCGAGCCGCTCCCGCGCGCGGCCGCGCACCGGGAGCTCCGGGGGGATGAGCCCGAGGGCCGCGGTGGCCTCCTCCAGCACGCCCGCCGCCTGCGCCGTGGCGGAACCGTACGCGGACTTCAGCACCAGCACGCCGCGACGCTCGCGCCCGCCGGGGAGCACGAGGTCGAGGGTCGTCGCGTTCCACGCCGCGACGACCGCGCCACTGGGCAGGAAGCGCTCGAACGCCGCGACGGCCGCGACGGCGTCGGGCGCCAGCGCCACCTCCTCCGGGGCCAGCCGAGCGTGACGGAGCGCCGGTCCCTCGAGGCAGTCGCCAGGCACCCTCACCAGCGACTCGAACGTCGCGCCCGTCGCGGGACGGTGCGCGACGACGTGGACGGGCCATCGCGCGGCTCGAGCGCCAGCGCGCACGCCCCGGAGGCCTTCGGCGTACACGATCACGAGGGCGTCCCACTCCTCGACGAGCCCGCGAGGATAAGAGCGCCAGGGTCGCGGCCGGCTCCGCTCGACGCGCCGTCCGCCGCCCCCCCGCCGGACGTGCTCGATCTGCTGGTCGATCATGCGATCGAACGCACCGAGCAGCTGCTCGGTGCCGCCCGTCTCGGGCTCGAGCAAGCGCAGCGCTTCCACGACCGCCTCGACGGTGGAGATCGCCTCGGGCGTCGGCTCTCGTCGGAGCCGGTAGCGACTCGGGGTGGTCGGCGCGAGACGGAGGGCGGGAAGCTCGCGGAGCCAGGCGAGGTCGCGGTGGAGCGTCTTCGCGTGGTGCCACGTGCCGTCGAGCACCACCAGCTGGTCGGGCCGCGCGGCGGGCGAGAGCTGGGCGAGCTCGACGGCGCCGGGCGCCGGATAGAGGAGCGCCGCGCGGGGCCCGATCCACGGCGGACGCCGCGTGAAGCCCCCCGCGCGCGCCACCTCGACGCGCGCTCGGGCAAGCCCGAGCTCGACGAAGCGCACGGTGCCGATCGGGTGAAACCGCTCCCTCGGGTGCTGCAGGACGACCACCTCCGTCCGGTTCTCGACCCGCGGCACGCTGGCGCACACGCAGGCGTCGCCGGGCTTGGCGCAGCGCCAGCAGAACGTCCGAGGCTGCCAGCCAGGCGCAGCGCTCGAGGCTGCGGCGATCGCCGGCGGCTCCATCGACGCGGGCGGCTCAGAGCTGCGACCGCATCCGGTCGAGCTCCTCCGTCGAGAGGTAGCGGTGGGCGAGCGAGAAGACGAGGTGGTCCTCACGGAAGATGTGGAGGCGCAGCATCTCGACCAGCGCCTTGCCCTGCTGAATGGCCGTCTCGAGCACGACCCCTCGCGAGGTCGGGTCCGGGATGTGCGATGCGATGCCGAAGAAGTTCAGGATGACGGCCGAGTGCTGGATCACCTGCAGGTGGTCGCGCTCGAGCACGTCGACCGCGGTCGTCTTGGTCGAGCCGCGGCTGTGCTCACCGTGCTCGAGCAGGCGCGCCGCCAACAGCGGGAAGAGCACGCGCTCCTCGCGACGGTTGTGCGGGATCACTTGGGAGTCGACGACGCCGAAGAACGAGTGCATCGCCTCGTAGGTCGGACGATCGATGCCGACCTCCAGCATCTTGGTGAGCAGCTCGTCGAACGTATCGAGCTCGCGGACGAAGCCCTCGTGCTCGTCGCGGAGCTCGCGGAGGAACGGGTGCATCTCCTCGTACGGCACGGACTCCGCGAGCGTCGGCGGCGAGTAGGCGTCGGGCGGGTCCATCGGGGACATGCCTTCGTCGTGATCGTGCTTCTCGGCGTCCCGGTGGATGGGATCGTCGGCGTTGCGGCGAAGGGGTACGAGTCGGTCGTCGTTCATGCTGGTTCTCGGGAGGGGCTCGCTCGCCGCTCCCCCGCGCGAGGGGTCGCGGCGGGCCGAGGGCGGAGCGTCGGAGCGCACCGCGCGCTCGGCGCGGAGGGCGGGCCAACGGGCGCTCGGGCAGCCTAGCGCCCCGGATCCGATCCCGCCATGGGCCCGCCGACGCGCCGCGACGGCCACGCGGGATGCCAGGGTCGCGCCCGCTCGAAGGCGGCGGCGACCGCGAGGACCAGGTCGTCGGCGAGCCGCGGCCCGACGATCTGCAGGCCCACCGGCAGCCCCACGCGCGAGAGGCCCGCCCGCACGGTCGCGGCCGGGCACCAGGCGAGGTTGAACGGGATGGTGAAGACCGCGACGGCCGCGGTCGGCAGGAGTCTGCCCTCGACCTCGCTCGGGAATGGACCGCGGGCGGGCGGCGGGTCGAAGGGCACGGTCGGCGTCAACAGCAGATCGACCTGCTCGAACGTGCGCGCAACCCACTCGACCAGGCGCGCCCGCGCCTCGGCGATCTCGTCCCACTTGCGCGGTCCGAGCGCGGAGGCGAAGCGGACCGTGTCCAGCAGGCCGCGCGAGAGCTGCTCGGGCCGCGTGTCCAGGTCGTCCGCGAGGCGCCCCGCGAGCTCGAACGCACCGAGCAGCCCCCAAGCGCCCCCCAGCTCCGGCGGGCCGCCCGCGATGGGCACGAGCCGATGGCCGAGGGCGCCGACGGCCCGGGCCGCCTCCTCGACGACGGCCGCCACGTCGGACTGTACGACCCCGTACCCCAGATCGGGGCTGAAGCCGACGCGCAGGCCGGTCGGCGCCGGCTCGCGTAGGCGCTCCAGGTAGGAGTATCCAGGAGAGGGCAGGCTCACCGGATCGTAGTGGCTCGGACCGGCCACGCAGTCGAGGAAGAGCGCGGCGTCGGCGACCGTCTTGGTGAGCGGCCCATCGACCGCCGTCATGCTGGTGTCCCAGCGTTCGAGCGGCCCGCGGGGGATGCGCCCGTGCGACGGCTTGAGCCCGAACGCTCCGGTGAAGCTCGCTGGGATGCGGATCGACCCGCCCCCGTCGCTCGCCGTCACCAGCGGGACGACCTCGCCTGCCAGCGCGGCCGCCGCGCCGCCGCTCGAGCCCCCGGGCGAGCGCTCGCCGTCCCAGGGGGAGCGCGTCACGCCGAAGACGAGGTTCTTCGTGATGGCGGCCGAGCCGAGCTCGGGCGCGTTCGTCTTCCCCACGACGACGGCGCCGGCCGCGACCAGCCGCTCGACCTGCACGGAGCTGCGCGACGCCACGCGACCCGCGAACAGCCGGGAGCCGTGCGACGTGGGGAGCCCCGCCGCGTCTTCGAGATCCTTCACGGCGAGCGGGACGCCCTCGAGCGGGCGCCCCTCGCCGCGCGCGAGGCGCTCGTCCGCCGCCCGCGCGTCCGCCACACACTGCTCCGGGTCACGCCGCGCGACGATCGCGTTCAGCGCGTCGTGACTGGCGTCGATGCGAGCGAGCGTCTCGCGCATGACCTCCGCGGCCGACACCTCGCGCCGGCGAAGCGCGGCCGTCAGCTCGGTCAGCGTGAGCTCGAGCGGACTCACTGGCCCGTGCAGAAGCCGTTGACCTTCGCCACGAGCTCGTTCTCCTGCTTCTCGAGCGTGGCGAAGTTCCCCTGGGCGTCCGTCGCGGCCTTGATGTCCTCCTTGGCCAGCGCGGCGCTCACCTCACGCAAGGTCTTCGCCGCGGAGTCGCACATCGCCTTGTACGAAGCAGCGTGCGCCTTCAGCTCCGGGGTGTCGAAGCTCATCGCCCCGACGTCCGCGCCCAGCTTGTCGTAGGCCCCCGCCGCCTTCTCGAAGCTCGCCGGATCATCGCCCTTCGTGGCGGACTCGACCTCCTTGATGCCCGTGTTGACCCTCTCGATGAACGCGTTGCACTCGCTCACCTTCTTCGCGCCCTTGCACGCGAGCAGGGGAGCGACCGTTACGAGCGTGGCGAGGACGAGCGGTTCGATGCGCATGGGCTTCCTTGGAGGCCGCTAGCGACCGCCCCGTGTGAACGGAGGACCACCCTCACGCGCACATGGGCCGGACGCACGAGCCACCGAGAAGTCTACTCGCGGCCCGCCGCGCCACCAAGCCGCTCCACTCAGCGCCGGCGCCCCCGCGAGCACACCGCGCCGCCGGGCCGGGGACCGCCGCGTGGGCGCCCGGGCCCGGGTGCGTCTGCGTGCCCGCCGTCACGCTCCGCACGTTGCGGCTGAACCAGCCGCCGGTGAGCAGGTCCAGGGTGATCTCGGCCTCGACGGCGTCGACGAGCGCCTCGGCGCGGCTCGCGTCGTCGAGGTCCGCGTCCGCGACCCGGAGCGCGGCCCGCTGCCACGCGACGAGCGCCCCGAGGACCTGGCGGGCGAGGGCGGCGCGCGCGGCGAGCCACGCGCCGCGCAGGCGCTCGACGCCGAGCTCCTCGTCCGCGAACACGAGACGATCCAGCCGCCACGCGAGGCGCGCCTCGAAGAACAGCCGCGCCTCGCCGGTCGCCGTGTACCGCCCCGGGTCGTCGACCGTCGGCGCGAAGCGCAGCGCCTCGTCCGTCGTGCGGCCCCCCGCCAGCCGCAGCTCGGGCAGCAGGGCGCTGGAGCGCGCTCGCCCGGCCAGGTCGGCGAGGCGGGCCCAGCTCTCCCCGGCGCCCGCCGCGCGCGACGCCGCTCGCAGCGCCGCTCGCGCGAGCCGAGGCGTCACGAGGATCGCCGGTCGACCGGGGCCGGTCCGCGACGAGGGTGGCGGCTCGGGGGGAGGCGGCGACGCCTCATCGACGGGCGCGGCCGGCGGGACCTGGGATCGCGCCTGGCGGGGAGCCATGAACGGACGCCCCTCCGGCGCGCCCTGATCGCGCCCGAGCGGCCACTCGAGCTCGACGACGGCCGTGGTCGCGGTGCGCGACCTCCCCACCTCCTGCAGGCGCGACCGGATCGCGACCGCCGGACCGGACGCGGCGGCACGGCTCGCGAGCGAGATGCCGCCCAAGCCGAGGACGAGGCTCGCGAAGACGGAACGGACGATTCGGCGCTGCATGTCTCCCGCGTCGGCCTCCGCCGCGCCGAGTTGCGCGGTCGGTCGCCAGCGCCGTTCACCGGCGCGCGCGTGCCCGCTCGAACGCCGCGCGCGTCTCGGGATCTCCCGCGCGCGGCTGAGCGAGCTCGTCGACCGCGACCACGAGCGTCCGCCCGGTCGCCGACAGGACGAGCCTCGCGCGCGAGACGGCGCGGGCGGGGCGCAGGAACCGCTGCGCGCCGGTCGGCTCCGCGAGCTGCGCGGCGGCGTCCACGCGCTGGGCGCCGGCGGGGTGCGCCTCGAAGTGCACGACCTCGAGCCGCGCAGCGGCGCAGCCGAGGCCCCCCAGATCCCACGACGCCCAGATCTCGCCCGCCGCGAGCGAGAGCAGGTGGAGGCGAGGGGACGCCAGCGCCGGACACTCGGCGGCAGCGCCCGCCTCGCCGGGCGGCGCCAGCGGTTCGCCGGGAGGCGGCGGCGCCCCAGCGGCGAGAGAGGAGACCTCGACGGGCGACGCGGGTGGCGAGTCGCCCACGTGCCGAGGCGAGTCCTCCGCCGGCGGCGGCGCGGTCGGCGCTGTCGCACCAGACGCCCGCGAAGCGTGGCGCGCCTCCTTCTCGGCGAGCGCTGCCCGCAGGCGGCGCTGCAGCCGCTGCGCCGCCTCATGCGCTGGCTCTCGCGCGAGGACCTCGTCGACGGTCGCGAGCGCGCGCGCCGTGTGCCCTTGCGCAGCGTAGATCTCGGCGAGCGTGACCGTCGGGACGGGCGCGATAGGCTTGCGCTCGAGGGGCCGCGTGTCGCCGCGGATCAGCGCCGCGGCGTCCGGCAGGTGCAGGCCCTGCTCCACGACGCTCGCGAGCAGGTCACGCGCGACGCCGAGCCAGCCCTTCGGGCGCTCGGGGCGAGGTGTCTCTGCCGCCGTGAGGCGCGCCACCTCCGCCTCGAGCTCGTCGAGCGTCAGCAGATCGGGGCGCACGACCCCCAGGCGCCGGGCGCGGGCCTCGAGCTTACGCCGCGCAGAGAGATCATGGCTCACGCGAGCATCCTACACCCGCCTCGCCTCGTCACGTCAGGGCCTCAGTACCAGCCGCGCGCGTCCGGATCGGGCACACGGTGCTCGAGCGCGGCCCGCGCGTCGGCCGTGTCCCGAGCGATCTGGGCGGTCAGCGCCGGCAGGCCGTCGAAGCGGCGCTCCTCGCGGAGCCGGGCGACGAGGTGCGCGCGGAGCGTGCGCCCGTAGAGATCTCCCGAGAAGTCGATCAAGTGGACCTCGAGCACGCGCGCTCCGCCCCCGCCCAGCGTGGGGCGTACCCCCAGGTTCGCGACGCCTCGATGGAGCGCGGCGCGCGCACCACCCGCCGGGTCCGGGACGTCCACCGCGCAGGCGTACACGCCATCCGGCGGCAGCGCCTCGCGGAGGTCGGCGACGTTCGCCGTCGGGAAGCCGAGCGTCCGGCCCCGGCGCGCGCCCTCGACGACCCGCCCGGCGACCGAGTGGGGGCGGCCCAGGATGGACTCGAGCGCCGCCAGCTCTCCGGTCGCGAGCGCCTGGCGCGCGCGGCTGCTGGACCAGATCCCTGTGGCGTCGCCGACGAGCGCCTGGGCGTGCACCTCGAAGCCGAGGCCGGCCCCGAGCGTGCGGAGGAGCGTCACGTCGCCCGATCTCCCGCGACCGAAGCAGAAGTCCTCCCCCACGACGACGTGGCGAGCCGCCAGCCGTTCGGCGAGGATCCCACGGGCGAAATCGGCCGCCGCCACGCTGGCCAGCTCGTGAGTGAAGGGCTCGACCACCACGCGGAAGCCTGGGAACGAGCGCTCCACGAGCTCGACCTTCCGCGGCGTCGAGGTGAGCCGGGTCACCGCCTCGGGACCTCGCAGGACCTCGACCGGGTGGGGATCGAACGTGAGCAGCGTGGGGGTGAGCCGCGCCCGCTGCGCGAGCTCGGAGGCAGCGCGCAAGACCGCGGCGTGCCCGCGATGCACGCCATCGAAATTGCCGATGACGACGAGAGACGGCGGGCTCGTGGGGCGGCGATCGTCCACGCGGCGCGCGCTCTACTACGGCCGGCGCGAGCGAGCCAAGGCGGGGCGGCCCCGGCCGGCGAGGCCGGCCGCGGGCGCGGCTCGCGCGCACCTCGGCGCGTTGCGCCCGCGGATCGTCCGCCCTATGCCGGCGACCCGTGAACCCCGACGAAGCGGTGGCCGAGCTCCGGGCAGGGAAGGCGCGGCCCGTCTACCTGCTCGTGGGAGCGGAGCTGGTGCTCGTCCGAGAGGTGCTCGCGGCGGCGCGCGCCGCCGCGCTCGAGGGTGGAGTGCCGGGCCTGAACGAGGATCACCTGGTCGCCGGCGAGGCCCGCGTCGAAACGGTCCTGGATGCCGTCCGGACCCTTCCCATGCTCGCGAGGCGCCGGCTCGTCGTGGTCCGCTCGCTCGAGCGGTGGGAGCCGGACGCCCGCGGTTCGCGAGGCGCCGCCGCGGCGAAGCCCACGCGCGCCAAGGCTGGGAAGGGCCGCCAGGACGGCGCGCGCGCCGAGCCGCTCGGCGAGCTCGACCGGCTGGCGGAGTACCTCGCCGCCCCGAGCCCTTCGACGCTCCTCGTGCTCGCGGCCGAGCGCCTCGACGGCCGCCGGCGGCTCTTCACGGCCGCGCGCGCGGCGGGCGCCCTGGTCGAGTGCTCGGCCCCCCACCGCAACGCCCTGCCAGGGTGGGTCGCGCGCGCCGCGAAGCAGCACGGGAACCCGATGTCCACGCGCGTCGCAGAGCTCATCGTGGGGCTCGCCGGTACCCAGCTCGGGCCGCTCGCGGACGCCGTGGAGCGCATCACCCTGTACGCGGGCCCCGGCGCAGAGGTCACCGAGGAGCACGTCGCGGCGTGCCTCGAGCGGACCCCGGCGGCGACCGTCTGGGAGCTCGTAGGCGCGCTGTCCCGGCGGGACCTGGGGCGAACGCTCGCCGCCCACGCTGCGGTCGACGCCTCGGAGAGCGGCCCGAAGCTGGTCGGCATGCTCGCGCGGACGACCCGCCAGCTCCTCGCTGCCGAGTCCGCGCTCCGCCGGCGAGCCGACGCCGAGGGCGCAGCCGTCGCGGCCGGCGCCCCGCCGTTCAAGGCGCGCGAGGTCGTCGACCAGGCGCGCCGGATCCCGCGCGCCGATCTCGAGCGGTGGCTGGAGACGCTCGCGCGCCTCGACTTCGCGCTGAAGGGCGGCTCGCGCCGGACGGACACGGCCTGCGTGGAGCAGACGCTGATCGAGCTGTGCTCCGGGGCGGGGGTCGCCCGGCCCGCGTGAGCGCCCCGGCGGCCGCGGCGCGCGCTCGGCGCCACGCTTGACCTCCCGGGGGCACGCGCCCATGTTCCCGAGCGCTCAGGTGAAGGTGAACGACATGCACGCAGTCGCCGACCGTCGTCTCGAACCGCTGGCCCAGTCTCCCTTGCCGACTCGCTTCGGAGTCTTCCAGCTCCACGTCTTCCGGTGGAGTGATCCGTCCGCGCACCCCGACCTCAGCGACGAGCACCTCGCGCTGGTGATGGGAGACGTGCGGGGCGAGCGGGCGGTGCCGGTCCGCGTGCACTCCGAGTGCTTGACGAGCGAGGTGCTCGGATCGCTGAAGTGCGACTGCCGGGAGCAGCTGCACCGGGCGCAGGCCGAGGTGGCTCGGCGCGGGCGCGGGGTGGTGCTGTACCTGCGGCAGGAGGGTCGCGGGATCGGCCTCGCGAACAAGGTCCGGGCGTACGCGCTCCAGGCGGCCGGCGCCGACACGATCGAGGCCAACGAGCTGCTCCACCTGCCGGTGGACGCGCGGGAGTACGGCGTGGCTGCGGCCATGCTGGCGGATCTCGGCGTGGCGTCGGTCGAGCTGATGACCAACAACCCGGAGAAGGTCGAGCGGCTCCAGGAGCTGGGCGTGACCGTCGAGCGCCGGATCCCGCTCCTGATCGCCGCGAACGCGCACTCGGCGGGCTACCTCTCGGTGAAGCGGGAGCGGATGCGCCACTTCCTCCCGAACGATCTGACGGGCACCTACGGCCGGGACGGCTGAGGGCGACCGCCGCGGCGGAATCTTCCCGCTCGGCTCGCCCACGGGCCGGGGCCCGGTGGGAGCAGGGGGCACGCGCGGACGGGGGGCGGAAGGGAGGCGTGGCGGGGCGACGCCCGCGGGGTAAGCTCCGCGGCAAGGAGGCCCCATGTCGCTGCGCTCACTCCCGGTCACGGTCCCGCTCGCTGTCGCGCTCGCCTGCTCGAGCGCGTCGAACGAACAGAACGAGCGAGACCTCTACGGCACCGGCGGCTCGGGCGCGACGGGGGCAGGGGGCGCCGCAGCGGGTGGCGGCGGGCCGGGTGGCTTCGCAGGGACGGGTGGCTCCGCGGCCAGCGGTGGGGGGCTCCAGCTCGACTCGGGCAGTGGCGGATCGGCCGACGCCGGGTGCGCGAGCGCGTCGAAGACAGCGGACCGCCTCCCGCCACTGCTGATGCTCGTGGTCGACACCAGCGGCTCGATGAACGACTCGGCCCCAGGCGGCGGCGGATCGAAGTGGCAAGTCACACGTTCAGCGCTGGGGACGGCGATGGCGCAGATGCCGAACGACTACGCGGTGGGCGTCGTGTTCTATCCCGACACCAACCCGCTCTTCGGCTCGTGCATCGATTCCCAGATCGACGTGTCGCTCGGGCTGCTGGATCAGAACCAGCGCGCCTCGCTGCAGCAGTCCTTCCAGGCGCAGTCGGCCGAGGGCGGCACACCGACCCACGACGGCTATCTCCTCGGCCTGAACCACGTCGTGGCGAGCACGCTCCCGGGGAACAAGTTCGTGGTGCTGATCACCGACGGCATCCCGACCTACGCGCTCGGGTGCAACGGGACGGGCTCGAATCCGATCAACGCACAGCAGACGGCGGCGCTCGTCTCGCAGGTGCAGAACGCCGCGGCGGGCGGCGTGCGGACGTTCGTCGTCGGCTCACCGGGCAGCGAGGCGGCGCGCAACACGCTCTCGCAGATGGCGTCCGTCGGGGGCACGGCCAGCCCCGGGTGCAGCGACAGCGGCCCCAACTACTGCCACTTCGACATGACCACGGCGCCGGATCTCGGGCAGGCGTTCGCAGACGCCCTGGCGGCGATCAGCGGCGCGGCGCTGTCCTGCTCGTACCCGATCCCCGCACCGCCGGACGGCAGCCAGCTCGACCTCGGCAAGGTGAACGTCGTCTACACGCCGGGCGGCGGCGGCCCGCCGCAGGACATCTTCAAGGATCCCTCGGCGTCCGACTGCACGACGGGGTGGCAGTACTCCGCAGACAAGTCGCAGATCCTACTCTGCGGGGCGACGTGTGACACCGTGAAGGCCGACACGCAGGGGAAGGTCGACATCGTGTTCGGCTGCGAGACGAAGATCGAGTGAGCCACGTGGCGCGGGCCCCAGGCCCGCACCACGTCCACCGCGTCCGCCCGCTCCGCCGCTCAGCTCCGCGTGCGACCCACCATGTCCTCCGGCCGCACCCAGCGGTCGAAGTCCTCCGCGGAGACCAAGCCGAGCCCCGTAGCGGCCTCCCGCAGCGTGCTGCCCTCGCGGTGCGCCTTCTTCGCGATGCGCGCCGCGGCGTCGTACCCGATGTGCGGGTTCAGCGCGGTGACCAACATGAGGGAGCGCTCGACGAGCTCGGTGATGCGCTCCCGGTTCGGCTCGATGCCGACCGCGCAGTTCTCTCGGAAGCTGTCGCAGCCGTCCGCGAGGAGGCGGCTGCTCATCAAGAAGCAGTGCCCGAGGAGCGGCTTGTACACGTTCAGCTCGAAGTTGCCGCTCGCGCCGCCGAGGTTGATCGCGACATCGTTGCCGAGCACCTGCGCGCAGAGCATCGTCATGGCCTCGCACTGCGTCGGGTTCACCTTCCCCGGCATGATCGAGCTCCCCGGCTCGTTCTCCGGGATGCGGATCTCGCCGATGCCGGACCGTGGCCCGCTCGCGAGCCAGCGCACGTCGTTGGCGATCTTCGTGAGGCTCGCCGCGAGCGTCTTCAGCGCCCCGTGGGCGAAGACGACCGCGTCGTTGGCGGCGAGGGCCTCGAACTTGTTCGGCGCCGTGGTGATGGGGTGGCCCGAGAGTTCGGACAGCTTGAGCGCGACGCGCTCGGCGTACTCCGGGTGCGCGTTCAGGCCCGTCCCGACCGCCGTGCCCCCGAGCGCGATCTCGGCGAGGTGCGCCACCGAGCTCTCGAGGTGGCGGCGCCCGTGGTCGAGCTGGGCCACCCAGCCGGAGATCTCCTGGCCGAGCGTGAGCGGGGTCGCGTCCATGAGGTGCGTCCGGCCGATCTTCACGACTTCGGCGAAGGCGCGCGCCTTCTCGTCCAGCGCGTCGCGCAGGCGGCCCACGCTCGGGAGCACGTCCTCGCGCACCGCTCGCGTGCAGGCGAGCGAGATGGCGGTCGGGAACACGTCGTTCGACGACTGCCCGCGGTTCACGTGGTCGTTCGGGTGGACGAGGCGCGCCTCCCCCCGCTCGCCGCCGAGGAGCTCGCTCGCCCGGTTGGCGAGCACCTCGTTGACGTTCATGTTCGTCTGCGTGCCGCTGCCCGTCTGCCAGACCACGAGCGGGAACTCCTGCTCGTGCCGCCCGGCGAGCACCTCGTCGGCCGCGGCGACGATGGCGCCAGCGATCTTCGAGTCGAGCTGCCCGAGATCCAGGTTCACGAGCGCCGCGGCCTTCTTCACCAGCACGAGCGCGTGGACGAGCTCACGGGGCATGCGCTCCGTCGAGATGCGGAAGTTCTGGAGGCTGCGCTGGGTCTGCGCGCCCCAGAGGCGGTCGGCAGGGACCTCGATGGGGCCGAAGGTGTCCTTCTCGGTGCGGGTCGTCATGGGGAGGGCCTTGCCCGCGCCAGCGCCTGGGATCAAGCGCGACGCGCCACGCCCCGCGGTTCGGGGCCGGCGCCGCCGGCCCGGTGCGGCGCCGGAGGGCCAAGTTCCCCGGCCTCCGCGGCAGCGATTTGACCGCCTCTGGACGCGGGCGGTACCTATGCACCATGGCCCGGCCTCGCCCCACGCTGCGCGCGTTGGCCACGGGCGCGATCGCGCTCCCGCTCGTGGTGGGTGTGGGCGCCGCCGGCGCGCGGCCGGCCGGAGGCGACGCCCCGGCCGCGTCCGAGGCGGCGCCGGCCGCACGGAGCGCCGCGCCGCCCGCCTCGACGCAGGCGCCACCGGCGGCCGCACCGCCGGGGAGCGCGCGTGGACCGGAGCTGGACGGGCCGACCCCGCGCCCGGCGTCCCCCTCCGCGCGGAAGCGCTCGGCGGCCCCTGCGGCGAGGGCGCGCAAGGCGAGCGCGGCGGCGTCCCGCCTGCCCCACCAGAAGGGGAAGCCTCCGAGCCAGCCCAGCCCTCGCCTGCCGCCGGGCGCGCCCCGCCCCGCTGGCCCGGGGAGTGAAGCCACCCCTCCCGGCTCGACAGCGACGGCGGCGGCGGACGACCCCGAGCTGCGCGCGCTCCACGAGGCGGATCGGGCGATGTTCCCGAAGCTCCTCCCCGGGCTCACCCCGGGGTGGGTGTGGGAGCCCCCGGCTGGAGCCGCGCCGGCCCCACCCGAGCAGGACGACGGCGCCCTCCCTCCCGGGCCCGTGCCGGACACCCCTCCGGGCGCCACCGATCCGGAGGCCGCCCACGCCGAGTGGCTGCGATCGCTCGCGCTGCCCGGGTTCCCCGTGCGGCTCGAGCCGGCGGTGGTGAAGTACCTCGAGTTCTACCGCGACGACGCGCGCGGCAAGGCGATCGCGCGCGTCTGGGCGAAGAAGAGCGGTCGCTTCGCCCCGGCGCTCAAGGCGGCGCTCGTGAGGGCCGGGCTCCCCGCCGATCTCGTGTGGCTGTCCCTCATCGAGAGCGGACACAACCCGACCATCGTGTCCTCCGCCGGCGCGGCGGGGCTCTGGCAGTTCATGCCGGACAGCGCCCGGGCGTACGGGCTGGTCGTCGATCGGTGGGTGGACGAGCGCTACGATCCCGAGCGCATCACCGAGGCGGCGGTGCGCTACCTGGGCGATCTGCACCAGCGCTTCGGCACCTGGGAGCTCGCCATGGGCGCCTACAACATGGGGCATGGGGGCATGGCGCGCGTGATCCAGAAGTTCAACTCGAACGACTTCTGGGAGCTCGCGCGCCTCGAGGCGGCACTCCCGTGGGAGACGACGCTCTACGTCCCCAAGATCTTCGCGCTCGCGATCGTGATGAACAACCTCCGCGCGTTCGGGCTCGAGGACGTGACCCCCGATCCGCCCGAGGCGTTCGATACCTTGCTCGTGGGTCCGGGGACACCGCTCGAGACGGTCGCCGCGGCGGCCGGCACGTCGCTCTCGGAGCTCCGTCGCTTGAACCCGTCCTACCTCGCGGCGCGCGTCCCGCCCGCGTCGCCGTCCGCGTCGCGGGCGCGGTGGCGCGTGCGCGTCCCGGCTGGCTCCGGCGAGAGCGCAGGCCGCGCTCTGGCGCGCGCGGGAGATCCCGAGCGAGAGCACGACGTGCACGTGGTGCGCTTCGGCGACACGGTCGCCAGCATCGCCGCGCGCCGGCGGACGACAGAGAGCGCGATCCGCAAGCTGAACCAGATCGGGAGAGACGAGGTGCTGGACGCGGGCACCGTGCTCCTCGTCCCCCGGAGCGACGAGGCCGAGTTCGCAGCGGACGTGGAGCCGGTCGTCGTCGTCCCCGCGCAGGACATACGCTACGCGGATCGCGACCGCGTGTTCTACCGCGTGCGCGCGAACGACACGCTCGCGCGGGTCGCCCACGCGTTCGGCGTCCGGCGGAGCGAACTCCTCGCCTGGAACGCGCTCGACCCGGCCGCCCGGCTCCAGCCCGACATGATGCTGCAGGTGTGGGTGCGGCGTGGCGCTTCGCTCGGCCACGTTCGCCACGTCCGCGAGACGGACACCCGCGTCCTCGTAGCGGGGACGCCGGAGTTCATCGACTACTTCGAGTCCCTGCAGGGCCGCCAGCGGCTGGTGGTGACGGTGGCCGTCGGTGACACGCTCGAGTCGATCGGCAGGCGCCACGGGATGAGCGTCGGGTGGATGGAGCGGATCAACCGCATGCCCCGCACCAAGCGCCTGGCGCCGGGGGCGACCGTCATCGTGTACGTGAAGGCACCGAAGCCCGCGGCACCCGCGCCCGAGGGCGCCGCCGCCCCGGCGGAGGCCGCCGCACAGGCTCCCGGCGACGCGCCCGCGGCCGTCGGTGGCGCCGACGCGCCCGCCGGAGCGACGTCCGACACGCAGGAGCCCGAGGCGCCGCCGCAGGGGTCCTGAGGCGGACGCCCACCGCGCGGCCGTGCGAGGCCAGGGGCCACGGGCGCTGCCCCGGCCGGAGCGGAGCGCTAGGGTCCCGCCGTAGAGTTCCGGACACGCTGGGTCGACACGCTACGCGCCATCGAGCCCGTCCTCGGCGTGCCCGGCGTCCCGCTCGTCGGCTCGGAGATCCCGAACCTGCTCGAGCCGCACGCCGCGTCCACGCTGGTCGTCTCCCAGAGCGTCCACGTGGGTGTACCCATCGCTCCCAGGCGGAGGTCAAGCGACGGCTCGGGGGCGTCCGAGGGCCCGCGCCTTCGCCCGAGGAGCCGAGCGTCTGGGTCCCGGTGACGCCCGGGCTCATCGAGGTGAATTTCGTCGGGAACGACCGGTCCATACGCACCTCGGACGAGCCCTACGTGCTCGAGAACGACCGACTGGCACGAATGGCGTTCGGGCTGCCGTCGCTGCTGCGCGAGGGGCCGCCGCTCGAGATCGAGGGGCTCCGCCTCCCGGTGCCGCGCATCGCCGGCCTCCTGTTCGAGAAGCTGGTGACGGAGCGGCGCGGCCGCAAAGGCGACCGGGACCTGCTGGTGGTGCTCGGGCTGCTCGTCGTGGCGACGGAGCCCGATCTGTCCGAGGCCGTCGACGAGCTGCGCGGCCTCCCCCGTGAGCTGCGCGAGGCGGCGCGATCGAACCTCGCGATCCTCTCGCCGCTCGAGCCCGTCGACGGCATGCCCGATCCGGCGGCCAACCGCCGGCGCGTCGCGGAGCTGCTGGGCCGCGTGGAGGCGGCGGCCCCTTGAGCCCGGACGCGATCCGGCGGAGCGCCGAGGCCGTGAGGCGCCGAGCGCGGCTCCGCGCGTGGGAGCTGCGCCAGCAGCGCCACGCGCTCGGCACGTGGGACCAGCTCCGCCGCACCCTCGCCCACGCGAGCCACGCGTGGGCCGCCGACGCAGACGCGGCCGCCGCGCTGGTGGCCGAGGGCTGGCCGGCGGAGCCAGTCGGCCAGGCGCTCCAGCCGCTCAAGGCCATCTTCTTCGTCCCGCTCGAGCGGGCGCGCGAGCTCGCTGCGCGGCCCATCCCCGTCCGGCTCGGTGCGGAGCTCCTCCAAGCGCGGACGCTCGTGCTCGTGAGGTTCGAGTCCGGCGCGGACCCGGGCTCCGCTGGCGAGGCGCGCTAGGCCGCGCGGGCGCTCACCGCGTGCGTCGCCACTGCCCACCCGCCAGCTCGTACTCCACGGTATAGCTCTCGTCGTCTGCAGGAGCGATCTGGCGCTTCACGCCGCCCGCGCGCTCGAACGTCCACTTCTCGTCCCAACGCTCGTCGCGATCGAGATCCACCTTCGCACGGTTCACCTTCGGCTCGCCCGCGTCGCGGTACAGGTTCACCTTCGGCCCCCGCGGGCCGAGCGCGTCCTTGCCCTTGTCGCCGGACAGCGGGCGAGCCGCGACCGCGAGCACGTCGCGCTCGAAGGCGGACACCGCGAGTTCCTTCGCGCCCACCGACGCCGGCGGCGCGCCGGGTGTCGCGGTGACGCTGGGCGCGCCGCCACCCGCCATGGACGCGCCGATCGTGGTCGCCGGCGCACCCGGCGCGGTGGTGCTCGGCGGCGGGGGCGAATCGGTCGAGCCCAGGACCACCACGCAGGTGGCGCAGCTGCCCAGCGCGGCGAAGACCACGCCAGCGACGACCAGCGCCCGGAACGTCGTGTACTTCATGCCACCTCTTCGGGGAGTGTTCGCGCCATCATCCCTCTCGCGATCGGGACGGAGCAGTAGCAGCTCCGATGCAAGCACGGCGCGGGCGCTCCGGGGAGCCGAAACGCCGGATCCAGGAAGGAGCCCAGCCGGCCCAGCGTGCGCTCGCGCTCCGGATCGGCGATCCGTCCGCCGGAGGCGCGCAGCGGCGCCAGCACGGCCCGGCGCGCCGGGTAGCAGCGATACGCCTCGCCCCGGTGATCGAGGATGAAGAACCTGGCGCCCGCCCAGCAGGGCCGCCCGAAGAACCCGTGGGTGACGTCGCCGAGGCCCTGGTGCCCGCCCCGGTCCGCGATCATCGCGAGCTCCGCCGGCGTGTAGGCGATGCGGCGCCCATCCTCACGCTCGGGCTGCAGCTTGAGCGCGAGGCCCTCCGCGGCGAAGCACGCATCCAGCGCGGAGAGCCGCTCGAGCGCGGCGCGCGTCGCCACGACCGTGACGTTGACGCCCGGCGGCGGCGACGACCGCCCGGCGCGCGCGCGGAGCTCGCGCCGCAGGCGCGCCGCGCGCGCAGCGAACGCGGCGGGGTCACGCACGTACTCGAGGTGGAGGCTCGCCGAGAACGTCCCCGCGCGATCGCCCACCGCGTCGACGAACCGCTCGAGGACCGCCTCGGACACCGAGAAGTTCGTCACGACCGACACCCGCCGCCCGAGCGCGGCGAGCCCACGGACGAGGTCGACGATCCGCGGGTGCTGAAAGGGCTCGCCGCCCGAGAGCTTCACCTCCCAGTCCCCCTCGAGGCGCGCGAACCCGCGGAGGAACGCGGGGAGGTCCTCGGCCCAGCGCCCGCGGTCCGCCTTCCCCCGCTGCGTGCAGTACGAGCAGCGATAGTTGCACGCCGTGCCGACGTTCCACGCGACGACGCCCTCGGCGGGGCGGGGCGGCGCGCCAGCAGGCGTCGTCACGCCGGGCGCCCCTCGATCATCCCGCGGTTCTCCGGCACGGCGCACGGGCAGATCGTGTAGGGGCACGGCGACGGCCCGCCCGCGAGCCGGGCCGTCCCCTCGAGGACGTTGCCCAGGTGGCCCTCGCCCGCGCGCCGGGCGGTTCGGCAGCGCCAGGCGTCACCCGCCTGCGTCACCACCAGGTACTCCGCTCCGGCCCAGCAGGCGCGACCGTGGTGGCTCGGCGCGACGTTGGCCGTGCGAGAGGTCGGCGCGGGGCCGAGCAGCTGAAGCAGCCGCTGCGTGTCGGCGCCTCCGTACGCGGAGACCCCATGCTTCGTCTTCATCACCTGCGGGTACAGGCGCAGTCCAACGGCCTCGAGGAGCTCCTTCGCGCGCTCCACGGCCTCCAGGCGACCGGGGACGAGCACCGCGTTGACGATCAGGCGCGCGCGCGCGTCGATCCGCTCGCGGAGCCGGAGCGCCTTGTCTCGGAAGTCCACCACGTCCACCTGCTCCAGGTGGAGGCTCGCGCTCACGATCTCGAGCCGCCCCCGGGTGAGCTCGGCGAAGCGGTCGAGCGCCGTCACGGGCGCGGAGAGGTTGGTGAGGACCGAGACGCGGTGGGGCGTCCTCTCGACGAGCCCGGGGACGATCCGCGCGAGGAACCCGCGGAACGCGAACGGCTCGCCGCCCGTCATCTTGATCTCCCACCCCCCGGGGAGCCCCGCGTAGAACTCGAGGAACCGATCGATCTCGGCCTCCGATGGGTGCCCCACCCGGTACTTCCGGCTCTGGATGCAGTAGCTGCAGTCGTAGTTGCAGGTCCCGCACACCTGCCACTCGACCGTCGGCTGGCGGCTCACCGCGCCCCCGTCACGGCGCGCGCCCGGTCCTCGCCGTATCTCTGCGTGAAGCGCTCACGCAGCTCGACGTTCTGCGCGAGCTTCCCGCACTGGCCGCACCGCGGGAGGTACTCGCCACGGCGCAAGCGGGCGCGGAGCTCGGCCCACCGGGGCCCGGACCACAGCTCGCTGAAGCTCGCCTCGTCGAGGTGGCCGACCACGATCGCCGGATCGCAGCAGTAGAGCACCGTACCGTCGACGGTGACGCGCGCGTACGTGTACCCGATGAAGCAGCCGATCTCCGAGATCGGCGCCGTCTCCGCGCCGCCCGCAGCGAGCTGGCGGGCGAAGACGTCCAGGTTCGTCGCGACGCCGAGCTCTGCCGAGAGCGCCCGCGCCCGGGGGACGCCGTCCGCGACGAGCGTCGCGCGCTGGTCCTCGGTGATCCGACGAGCCTCCGTGCCGTCCCGCAGGCTCGCCAGCTTGAAGGTGATCCCGTGCGCGCGGTGCTCGTCGGCGAAGCGCACCATCTCGGGGAGCTCGTGCGCGTTCGTGCTGCAGATGACCTGCACGTGCTTGAACCGACGCCCCGCGGCGCGGAACACCCCGAGCGCGGCGACGAGGCGCCGCCACTCGTCGCCGCGGAAACCAGGATGGAACGCGCGATAGGCGGCCTCGCTCGCGGCGTGGACACCGACGAGCAGCTGATCGACCCCGAGCTCCACCACGCGCGCCGGATCGGCGAGCGTCAGGTGGGTGATCACCGTCAGGTGCAGGCCGCGCGACTTCACCGCCTGGATCAGGCGCTCGATGTCGGGGTGGCCGAACGGCTCGCCCATCCCGCTCAGGATGATCTTGCGCAGGCCGCCCAGCGTCGAGGCGTCGTCGAGGAGCGCCTCGAGGCGCTCCGGGGCCATCCGTCGGCGCTTCCACTCGGGGGCGCGCGCGACGCGCAGCAGCGGCGAGTGATCCCAGCAGGTGACGCAGCTCGCGTGGCAGGCGTTGGTCACGTCGACGTGGATCGTCTCCGGACCGTGGAACGGCGCGCCCCGCTCGATGCCCTGGAGGACGCGCGAGCGTTCGTCGCTCAGCACGGCCGCGCCTCCCCTGCCCCTCCCGCGGCTCCGCGTTCGCGGAGGACGACGCGCTCGATCGCCGAGCGCCGGTCCTCGACGGAGGCGTCGCGCAGGCGCCGCACAGCGTCGTGCGCGGCAGCGCCCAGCGTCTCGAGCGGGGCTCCTTCCGCGCGCGCGAGCTCGACGATCGCGCCGGCAGCGCGGAGCAGGGATCCGAGCTCCCGGGCCGGGGAGGCGTGCCCGCCGTCGCCGTCGAGCGCGTGCATGAGCTCGACGAGGAGCTCCTCGGGGACGCCGAGCGCGCCCGCGCGCCCGAGCAACGCGTCGGTCACGGCCGCCTCCGCGCGATCCACCTCGGGCGCGGGGAGGCAGAGCCGCAGGAGCTCAGCAGCGGCGACGCGGGCGCAGCTCCTCGGCACGAGCGCGCGCGCCGCGAGCGACGCGGCGTGGGCGGCCGCGGGCTCGAGCAGCGCGCGAGCGGCGGCGGCGAGCTCGGCCGCCGGCGCTCCATCCTCGACGACGCGCGCGGCCCCGGCGCGGACCGCGCGGAGTGCTCGTGCCGCCTGATCGTCCGCGATCTTGGGCTGCGGGACGAAGACCGTCGGCACGCCGGCCAGCATCAGCTCGACGAACGCGTTGTACCCGGCCGCGCTCACGGCGAGGTCGAAGGCGGGCGCGAGCTCCGCGGCGACCTCGTGCACGAGCGGCGTGACGCGTGGGCCGCGCGGCAGGCGACCCCGATGGAGCGGGCCGGCCCCGAGCACCACCCGGAGCTCCGGATCGACCGCGAGCAGCGCCTCGACCCCCGCCGCGAGCTGGCGCCCCGCGTGCGCGTCCCCCCCGCCCCCAGCGGACACGTAGGCGACGCGCGCTTCGGCGGGGAGCCCGAGGCGCGCGCGCGACTCCTCACGGCTCGGCAGCTCCACGCGGTCGCGCACGGCGACGGGGCCGACGAACCGGGACCGGCCGCGCGCCGCCGCGGGCACCAGCACCCCGCCGTGATCTTCGCTCTCCGGGATCAGGATGCGATCGTACAGCGGGAGCAGCGCCTGCACCTCGGGGCGCCGCGCGTGCTCCTCGAGCATCGGGCGGTAGACGATCGCGCGCCGCCGGCAGAGGTCGAGCGCGCTCACGAGCTCACCGAACGCGCCGGCCGGGAAGGTGTCGACCACGAAGAGGTCCGGCCGCAGGAGCGCGATCGACTGCCACACCCACTGCTTGGCGAGCGCGAGGTAGGTCGTCTTGTCGATCCGCGCCTCAGCGACCATCGTCTTGGACGGCAGCTTGAACGAGGCGAAGCGCTCCGAGAGCGGGAGGCCATCCGCCTCGCTCGAGGTGAGGAAGAACACCTCCAGGCGCACGCCGGACCACGCGGCGTACCGGCGGAGCCAGCGCGCGATCGCCACCAGCCGGACGAGGTGTCCGGCGCCGGCGCCGTTCACCGCGTAGGCCACCACGCGGAGCGAGCGGCTCACGAGTAGTCGCCCCGCGGGCGGAGCGGATCGTCGGGGACGCCGGCGGCCGTCGCCGCGGCGAGCAGGTCGTCCTCGTCCGCCGCGTCCGCCGGAGCCTGCCAGCGATACCCCGGGTGGGAGTCTCGGAACGACCGCACCTCCGGCAGGAAGTCCCCGAGGATGCGCCCGTCCGTCATCAGATCCCACCAGAGGAAGCCCGCGCCGAGCGCGGCGAGGTGGTAGGCCTGGAACCCCTGGACGGTGCCGTACGTCTTCTCGAACCGTGCCCAGCGCTTGCCGTACGCAGGCGCACGGTCGCGGAAGCGCTTCTGGAAGGTCGCGGCCGGGAACGTCATGCGCGCGTTCTTCGGGCGCTGCGCCTTGCCCACGTCGCGGTCGAGGCGGTTGATGGCGAGCGTGATCTCGCGCTGCGCCTCGGCGACATAGTGAGCGTGGATGCCGTCGAGGTAACGAGTCTTCGCCGCGACGCCGAGCAGACGCTTGTACGCGAGTTCGAGCTCCGGCTGCCCGGAGAGCCGCGGGCCGATGGACTCCGGCGGGCACTCGGTCAGGAACGCCGCGAGGCGCTGGCGAACGTGGCCGAGCCAGCGCTCGTCGAGCGTCGCGAGGCCGGCGCCGAGCTCGGCGTGTTCACGCTCGAGCGCCTCGCCCGCCGCCACCTCCGCTCGCAGGCGCTCGAGCTCGGCTCGGAGTGGCCCGAGGGCGTGCCACGCGCGGAGATACTCGTCCCGCACCTGAGAGAAGAACTGTCGGTCGGGGAATCGCGCCAGGATCTCGTCGCCGGCCTTCCAGTCGGCGTAGTAGCTGAGCCGCCAGAACCCCGTCTCGTACGACGGGGTGCCGTACCCTGACTGCAGGAGCCGATCGAGGCGCGGGTGCTGGCACGCGTTGAGGATCGCCTCCATCGGTGCCAGGTGCTCGTGCATCTCGGCGATGCCGCGCGGCAGAGAACCGGTGCGCGGGTGGCGGAGCAGCTCGCGCTGGGCGAAGCGTGGATCGGCCTCGATCTGCGCCAGGCGCTGCCGGCGCTTCTGGCGCTCGGCCTCGCGCATCGAGATCGGGTTCTCGGCGGCGAGGGCGGCGAGCCCGGTCGTTCGGACCGCGTAGTCCAGCCACTCTGGCGTGAGCTCCCGCAGGAGCACGACCCCTACGTCGGCGACCGCCTGTACATGCGCCCGCTCCAGCTCGGCGCGCCGCTGGCGGTGGATGGAGCCGTAGTGCTCTGCGACGCCCGCCTCGTGGAGCAGGGCCTGCCGCTGGTGCGCGGCCGCCTGGAGGAATTGCGCGACGCCGTACGCGCTCACGGCAGCCTGCCCCGATCGCGCAGCAGGGCGAGGAAGCCGCGCGCCGCCGCGGCGAGCGCGGCGAGGTCCGGGATGTCGCCTTCGTCCACCAGGAACAGAAACAGCTCCTCGGCGCGCATCCGGAGCTCGAGCTCGGCGAGCACGGCCGGGGTCAGCTCCTCGCGGTCTCCCGCCTCGGTCGTGATGTACTCGAAGCCGATCCGCGCCACGGGATCGAAGCCATCGAGCGAGACGACCACCCCGCCCTCGCGGAAATCGAAGCTCTCCACGATCTCGAGGCCCGCTCCCCGGAAGATCCCGGCGAGCAGCTCGACGCCTTCCTGCTCCGTCACCATGAGCCGGCACTCTAACAGATGCCGGCCGCCGGCCTCGCGGGCGCGGCCTCGATCGCGCGCGCGCCTGGCGCGCGGGGCGCCTTGACGCTTCCGGACGACGGCCGCACGAGACGGGCATGGCAGCTCAGCACGATGTGGAGGTCTTCTTCGACGGCGAGTGTCCGCTCTGCGCGCGGGAGATTCGCATGCTCCGGCGGCTCGATCGCGCGGGTCGCATCCGGTTCACGGACATCGCGGCGCCGGAGTTCGACGCGGCCTCGATCGGCTCCACGCAAGAGGCGCTGATGCGGCGTATCCAGGGGCGGCTGTCCGACGGTACGTGGATCGAGGGGGTCGAGGTGTTCCGCCGGCTGTATGGCGCGGTCGGGTTCGGTGCGCTCGTCGCGATGAGCCGGCTCCCCGGGGTCCGGCAGGCGCTGGACTTCGGCTACGAGCGGTTCGCGGCCAACCGCCTGCGCCTCACCGGGCGGTGCTCGGAGGCGTGCGCGACCCCGGGGTGAGGCATCACGCGGGGGGAGCCAGGGCGCCGCTCGCCCGCCGGCGCGATCGCCGGTAGCGTCGGTCGGGCTTGGCTCGACTGGTCGTCACCCCCTGCGCCGGCTG
Organism: Polyangiaceae bacterium; assembly: GCA_020846005.1. Classification (GTDB taxonomy): domain Bacteria; phylum Myxococcota_A; class Polyangia; order Polyangiales; family Polyangiaceae; genus JADLEQ01. The sequence goes on along the minus strand of JADLEQ010000025.1, from coordinate 32,107 downwards.
CGGCGCGCCGACCGAGTGGGACAGCGACGCAGGGCGGTCGTTCCGATGCAGGTTCTGTGGGGCGGTCACCGAGCCGCCCGCGCGGTCGGCGCCGGCCGACGAGGCGCGACACCCGGGATCCTCGTCGCCGCACGTGGGGCGCGTCCTCGGGGCGCTCGTCGCCGGGATCGCGCTGCTCGTTGGCGCGGGGTTGCTGCTCGAGGAGCTCTCCCTCCGCGACGACGCCGATCGAGTCGTCCACATCGGCGACGTCCACCCGGCCCCGGTCCCGACGCTCCTCGGGGTGGGGCGCGTCGCGGCGCTCCCCGATGGCAGCCTCTGGCTCGCGTGCCGGTGGGATCGGCTGTGCGCGATCGACGCGCGGGGTGCATGGCGCGGCTCGATCGAGCTGCCGCGCACGCCACCCGCTCCCGCAGATCGTCACGGGTGGGGGAGCACGCACGGCATCGCAGGCGACGGACGGGGCCGCGTGTACGTGAGCCACGGGGACGAGCTCCTGGTCGTCTCGACGACCGAGCTGCGCGTGATCGAACGACTCCGGCCGTTGCCCGAGGGGGAGCACCCGCGGTGCCTGGCCATGGGCCAGGGCGGCACGCTGTGGGCGATGACGAGCCGCGACGACCTGGTGCTGCTCGACCCCCGAGGCGGGGTTCGCTCGCGGTCGAACACCCCGATGACGTCGCGCGAGGCACGCCACCACGGCTGCGGCAGCCTCGCCGTCGACGCCGGGGGTCGGATCTGGATGACGCCCGCCGAGGCGTCGGCGATCTACGTCTTCGCGCAGAACGGCGAGCTCGTGCGCAGGCACGCGCCGGCCGGCCCGGGGGAGTACCGCGGCTTGGGGCTGCTCGAGGACGGCTCGGTGGTCGTAGGGCACTACGACCGGCTCCGACTGTTCGGGCCCGACTTCGCCGAGCGCGAAGGCCCGAAGGCACGGAGGGACCGCTGGGGATGGGTGAGCGACGTCACGCTGGGGCCGGACGGCGGGCTGATCGTCGCCGGTCAGCTCGGCCACCTCGCGCGGTGGGATCGCGCCAGCTCCCGGTGGTGATCCGATGAGCGCGCTCGCCGTCCAGTGCCCCGTATGCGGGGCACCGCTCCGAATGCGCACGGACGCGCGCGAGGCGACGTGTCCTCACTGCGGGACCCGCGCGCGAGTGGAGCGCGCGGGCTCGGCCGCCCCCGCGGGGGGCGCCGACGGAGCTCCTGTGATCTGGCTCGCGGCGCGGAGCGGCGGCCGCTTCCTCGGACTGGCGCTGCGCGTGGCGGGCGCGCTGGCCGTGGTGCTCGTCGCGACGCTCGCGCTCACGTACCTCTCAGACTCCAACGCCGACGACCTGGCGGCGGACGCCGTCTTCGTGGTGGATCTCGCCCGGAGCCCCGAACCGCTGGACTCCCACGAGGCCGTGCTCGCCCTGGCCGACTCCACCGTCGTCGTGGCGTCCGCTACGGGGAGGCTGGTCGTCGTCGACGCGCAGGGTCGACCCCTCCGGTCGCTCGTCCTGCCGCTCCCCGCGCCGAGTGCGCGCGTCGCGGGCCTCGCGCGTGATGGCGCGGCGGGGTTCTTCGTGAGCCTCGGCGGCGCCGTCCTGCACGTCTCGGGCAGCAGCGTCGGTCCCGCGCTCCCGGTGGACGCCGCGCGCCGCGTCTACGGACCCATCGCGAGCGATCCGCGCGGCGCGGTCTACTGCGTCACGAGCGGGCAGGAGCTCGTCCGCCTGGGCAGCGACGGGCTGCCCGAGCAGCGCCGCCGGCTGGCGCTCCCGCCTGTGGCGAGCACCTTGGAGCACCTCGACCTCGCGTTCGTCCAGGAGGACCGCCTGGTCGTCTCCCACCGCCTCACCGGGGAGCTGTGGTGGGTCGATCCTGGGACGGGCGCGATCACGTCCATCGCGCGCCGCTGGGACCGGATCGACTCGAGCGTCGCGTCGCTGCCGGACGGCTCGCTCGTCCTGCAGACGGACCGTGGCGTCCTCCGCGTGCTCGCCGACGGGAGCGCGTCAGCGCTGCCCGGGCGCCGCCCGGCCTGGCTCGCGCTGCGCGCGCTCGCATCGGACCACGCCGGCGGCGTGGTCGCGCTGTCGGCCTCGGGGACGCTCCTGCGCTACGACGCGACGCGGATCGGGCGCTGAGCGCGCGCCCGAGCGCCGCGCATCACCAGCGAGACTGCACGTTCGCGATGAACGCGTAGGGATAGCCGAGCTCGAACGCGCTGGCGTCGTCGAGGCGCTTCATCTCCTCTGCGCTCAGCACGAGCTCGGCGGCCTCGAGGTTGTCCTCGAGCTGCGCGACCGATCGCGCTCCGAAGATGGCGGAGCAGACGCCTGGCTTCTGGAGCGTCCACCGGAGGGCGACGGCGGTAGGGGTCGACTCCCGCTCGCGCGCGACGGCCTTCAACGCGTCGAGGATGCGCCAGTTGCGCGGGGTGTCGAAGCCAGCGAGCCGCTCCCTCCACCGCTCGAGGCGCGTCCCCGCGGGCGGCGGCGCGTCCCGGTCGTACTTGCCGGAGAGGAACCCGCCCGCGAGCGGCGACCACGGCAGGACGCCGAGCCCGAACCGCTGACACAGCGGGACGTGCTCGCGCTCGAGCTCACGGACGACGAGCGAGTACTGCGCCTGCAGCGCGACGAAGCGGTGGAGGTGCTCCGTCCGGGAGATCCACTGGCTGTCCGCGAGGCGGTACGCGGCGTAGTTGCTCGCGCCGAGGTAGAGGACCTTCCCCGCCCGGACGAGGTCGTCCAGAGCGCGGAGCGTCTCCTCCTCGGGCGTGTCGAAATCCTGCATGTGGATCTGGTAGAGATCGATGCGGTCCGTCCCGAGGCGCCGGAGGCTCGCCTCGACCGCGCGCACGATGCGGAGACGTGACGCGCCGGTGCCGTTGGGCCCATCCTCCATGCGGAAGCGGAACTTCGTCGCCAGCACGACGCGCTCGCGAGTCCCGGCCTCCTTCATCCAAGCGCCGACCACGCGCTCCGAGAGGCCGTCCTGCCCGTAGATGTCGGCGGTGTCGATGAAGCTCACGCCCGCCTCGAGCGCCCGGCTCATCATCGCGAAAGATGTCGCTTGATCGGCCCCGACGCGATGCATGAAGGACTTCTCGTCCGCCTCCCCGAACGTCATCGCCCCGAGACAGAGGACGGGCACCTTCAGCCCAGACTGACCGAGATTTCGAAATTCCATGGTGGCTCCTCGCCCGGACCTAGCGCCCTCACCCCGCCCCCGCCACCCCACCCCCGCGCCCCCGCGCGCGCCCCCGCCCCCTCACCCTCCCGGCTTCGTCTTGGGCTCCTCCGGCGAGTCGAGCTGATACACGAGCCCCACGCCGAAGACCCCGGCGTTCGCGCCGTAGCTCCCGCCGTTCACGATGTTCGGGTTCTCGGACGGGTTCGCCTGCACCGGGTTCACCTGCGCGATCGCGGCGCGGCGCGGATCCACCTTCTGGGGCGCCCCGAGCACCTGGCCGACCACGGCGTCGAAGCGCCACCGGCCGATGTGCAGGCCACCGCCGATCGCGAGCGTCACCTTGTCGAGGTCGACCGTGGTGACCGACAGGTACTCCGGCGGGATGGCGCTCTTCTCGTAGTTGACGCCAGCTCGTGAGACGAGCCGATACCCCTCGAGCTCGAAGCCGTACTCGGCGCCGACGCGGACGCTCCAGGCGTCCTGGAACCCGCGCGGCAGCTCGATCGGCGCCACCGAGTAGCGCTCCGGGAACGCCTGCACGTTCAGCAGCGCTACGCCCTCCGGCTCAAGGCGGATCGAGTCATGCACGCTCCACGCCTCGTAGACGAAGGCCGCCTCGACGCGGAGCGCCTCGGCCGGTCGCACCTCGACGCCGGCCCGCGCGATCCACGGCAGCTCGAACGCGACGCGCCCGCGGTTGCCGTCCTGCCGAGCGCCGTCGAACACGCTCGCCGTCGGGAGTCGCACGTCGACGGTGGCCGGCGCGTCAATCCACGACGGCAGGTGGAACGAAGCTCCCACGCGGAGCGCGTCGCTCGCGACCCAGGTGGCGCCGAGGATGCCGCTCGGCGCGACGATGGGCCCGACGCGGAGCTGGGAGTAGGCGTCGTAGTCCGGCTGCTCGGGCGCGCAGAGGAAGCGGTCGGGGACGCAGGCGCTGAAGGCGACGCTGGTCTGGAAGTAGCCGGCGAGCGCCTCCACGCCGGCGCCGATGGCCAGCGTCTCGCCGAACCGGTACGCGGCGTACAGCCCGCCCACGGCGAGGGCCGAGCCGTCGAGCGTAATCAGCGAGTACCGCTGGGGAGCCGGCTGGCCCCCGACGCGCTCGGGGTAGCTGGTGATGGCGGCGTAGGGCGCCCAGACCGCGGGAGCCACCACCAGATCGCCGATCGGATGGGAGTAGACCAGCGTGGGGATGGGGAGCACGGGGCTCGTCCCCTCGACCTCGGGGAACGTCTGGATCGACTCGAAGCCGGTGGGCTGCCCGGTGTTCGGGTCCACCTGCCGCACGATCGTCTTGCGCTGGTAGGTGCTCGAGTACTGGAGCCAGGAGAAGTCCGCGAGGAGCTGGTTGCCGGCGAAGGCGAGGCCCGCCGGGTTGTAGGTGACGGCGCCGCCGTCGTCGGCACCGGCGACGAACGCGCCGCCGCGGCCGAGCGGGCGGACGCCACGATCGGAGAAGTAGAGCCCGGCCGCTCGGGCCGGCGAGGCGGAGCCGAGCGCAGCCGCGGCGAGGGCGGAGCACGCGAGCGCGCGGCGGGCGCACCACGAGCGGAGCGTTGCGGGACGGGGAGGCTGGGCCATGGGGAGAGGTCGGGCTCAGCGCCCGTCACGGTGGCGGACGATCTCGTAGAACTGCTCGAGCCCTCGGGTCTCGCCCGTGAAGAAGTCACGGAGCGTCCCGAACACGTAGCTGAAATCCTGGGCAGAGAGCGGCGTCTCTCGGGGGAGGCCGGAGTCGGTCCGGTTCACCTCGGCGATCACGTCGATCAAGACCTCGATCGGCGTCAGGCTCTCCGGGTCGGAGGTGTCCATCGGCGTGAAGAGGTTGCGCAGCATCCAGTCGACGACGTGGTGGCGATCGAACGCGTTGTCGGCGGGCGCGCCGCTCGCGTCCGCTTCGCGGGTGAGCGCGTTCACCAGCTCGAAGATGCGGTCGGCGGCGCCCGGGGCGGGGCGGCCGTCGGCCTGGGTCGTGGCCGGCGCGGCCGCCAGCGCGAGCGCGTTGTAGATGGGCGGCAGGTTCGTGTCGTCGCCGAGGAGCTGGAGGAGGTCCGCGACCGACGCGAGCGTGGCGCGCTGCGCGTCGTTGCCGCTGGCCTGGGCGAGCAGGTACGCGAGCAGCCGCTGCACGACGAGGCGCGCGCCCGCATCCTGATCGATGCGATCGAGCAGGTGCATCATCGCCGAGAACGGCGCCGCCTCCATCGTGGTGATCGTCTTCTGCGGCAGCGCCTCGATCGGCCACGCGCAGCGCGTGGGGGACGTCTCCCGGTCGGGGCAGTTCGCGTTGAGCTGCTCGCGCAGCACGCGGACCAAGACGGGGATCGCCTTCGGCGTGCCGGGATTCACGAACCGGGCCGCCGATCCCGTCCCCTCGACGGCGAGGAAGGTGTCCACCAGGCGCGAGCGCGCGGAGAGCCAGCGCGCGTGGCGCGGGTTGCCCTCGAGCCGCTGGTCGATGCCTCGGAGCGCGCGCGCGAACAGATCGATCGGCGTGACCTGCGCCTTGGGCGTCGTGCCGTCGGCCCACGTCGTCGCCGCCTGGCCCGACCGATCCCGGACGCCGCCCTGCGCAGCGTAGTCGGGATCGAGCAGCGCCTCGGCGAGATCGAGGACCACGTCCAGCCCGTGGCGGGGCGTGCCGCCGTTGCGCTCGTCCGTCACGAACCCGGGCGTGTCGATCAGGGTGAGCAGATCGCCAATCGCCGGGAGCAGGTCACCCTCGTAGAGCTCCGTCAGCACCGGCTCGTAGCGGGAGAGCCCCGACTCCGCACAGTAGCGCGGGTTGTAGTCCGGGCGATCCTTGTACCAGGTGCCCGTCTTCTCGCACTCTGCGCCGTGCTGCTCGCTCGGCCAGTGGCGATAGAGCGCCTGCAGGAGGTCGAGGAAGAGCTGGGACTCGTCGTGGACGTCGAAGGCGTAGGCGAGCGGCGCGACGCCGTTCAGGAAGTCGAAGTGCTCCCAGAGGAAGATCCCGCCGCGATCTCGGACCCGGAGGAGATCGTAGGGGGTGCCCTTCCGGCCGCTGGGGAACGAGGCCGAGGTGTCCGCGGCGCAGTCCGCGACGGGCAGGCCGGCGACCATGCGCGGTGGGCACACTGAGGTGGCGAGCGGCTCGATGAGCGAGCTGACGAACGTGTTGGTGAGCGCGTTCCTCTGCCCCGCGCCGAGGAACGGATCTCGATCGGGCATCTGCCCGCCGAAGAAGGAGTCGAAGCGGCCGCTCGTCGTGCCGAAGTACACGAGCCGATGGAACGCGCGGGGCGTCGGGTTGAGCGACAGGCCGTCGATGTTGCTGGAGTCCTGGAACGCCTGGTCGATGCTGATGACGCCACCGAGGAGCCCGATGATGCCGTTCAGCGTGGCGTCGCCGATCGGCAGCTCCGCCTGCGGGGGGTTCCGCGAGTAGACGTCGTCGAGCACGCTGTCGAGGTAGATGAGGCCGATGTCGCGGAACACGAACAGGTCGCACTCGGAGTAGGAGCCGACCAGCGGCCATTTGAGATCGAGCGCTCCCAGCTTGAGTCGGATCACGGCGCCCTGCTTGTTGCAGGCGTTCACGCCGTCCATGTCGTGGATCATCTGCAGGATGCGATGGAACCCGCTGCGGTTCTCCGTGCCGTCCGGCAGCAGGGCGTCGGGCGTGGCGCGATCGACGGGCCGCGACACGGGCGGCTGCGTCGAGCCGCCGCCGACGGTCAGGTTGATGGTGCCGCCGTTCAGGTCGTTCGGGTCGTAGGTGACCATGTCCGTGTACTTGGAGTACTCGGAGAAGGCGCGCGCGAGCGTGGTGTTCACGCGCGGATCCTTGAACGCGCGGACGACATCCTTGAAGAGCGCCGGCTTCTTCAGCACGCGGACCAGGACCTCGAGGAGGTCGTCCCAGAACACGTCCTGGGGGCTGAGGCGCGCCTCGGGGTGCTGGTTGCTCACCTCGCGCAGGCGGAGCGCGGCGCCGATGATGCGCGCCATCAGCGCCTCGTGCTCGACGAAGAGCTTCTCTACCACCGCGAGCGCCACGTCGCTCTTCGGGTCGGCGAGGACCTGACCGGTGGCGTGCAGGAGATCGGCGAGGGGCGAGGCGTGGGCGTCGAAGCTCGAGTACGAACCTCCGGAGGCCCACGAAGCCTGCCGCTCCACGGGATCACCGTAGAGGAGGAAGGCTCCGCTCAAGAGGTCGGCGAGCGTCTCGTCCCCCGAGTCGGGGTCGAGGAGTGGCTGCAGGTCGCGGAGCAGGGCGTTCAGCAGGGTCCGGCTGGTGTCCACGTAGCCGTAGACCGGCGCGCCGCTCCCCCCGAGCGCGCGCCCGTGGGAGTCCGGCGCCTCGATCCGTGGCCACCCGGGGACGACGAACGGCGGATCGATCGGCGCGAGCGCCCCGCTCGACCCGACGAAGCGCCCGAGCGCGTCCACGTCGGCGAGGCCGTCTGCGTCGGTGTCGGCGAAGGGCGCGCCGAACGCGCCCGGCGACGCGCTGGCGGGCAGCGCGAAGCCCCGCACGTCGCGCCGCACGATGTACCGGGCGTCCTGCCCGGGCGTCGCGAAGGCGACGTGCTCGGCGAGCAGCGCCGCCGCCGCGACCTCCGGCGTCGTCCGCGGGCGGGTCGGCTGCAGGCGCGTCGGGTCCGCGAGCGCCCACGGCGGCGGGAGCGGCTGGACGACCGAGGTCGAGAGCTCCGACTCCGCCATGCCGAGCACGTCCTGGAACGCGTCGCGCATCGCGCCGCCGGGGCCGAGGCGTGGCCCGAGCACCTGCGCCAGCGCGCGGAGCTCGGGGTAGGCGACGGCGGGGCGGACCGCGCCCAGCACCACGCGGACCGGCCGGTAGCCTTGCCGCCCGCTGAGCCGCGCGAATGCCGCCTGCGCCTTCGCGGCCCGCGCGGCGTCGGCCGTCCGCGTGAAGGCGTCGCCGCCCGGTCCGCCGAGCGACGCGAACAGCCGACCGGTCGCGCGCGTCGCCGCGGGGAGGAGCGGCTCGGCCGTCGTGGGATCGACGGGGTTGCCCTCCTGCAGCGGGATGAGCGCGCGCAGGAACTGGGAGAGCGCCTCGTGGCTGTCGATCGTCTCGCCGCCGCCGCGCGGCACGAGCAGCGACTCCTTGGGGAACGTCGCGTCGAGCGCGCGCACGAGCTCCGCGCGGCGCCGCGCGAGCGCCTCCAGCTTCGCGACGGCCAGCGTCCGCGCGATCGCGGCGCTCCCGCTGACGGGCGGAAGGACGGACACGTCGACCGTATCGGAGTACTCACCCTGCAGATCGGGGTGGCACACGCGACGGTACGAGCGACCGGCGAGATCCTCGGTGAGCGCCGACGCGCCGACGCGATCACAGATGGCACCGTAGATCTCGGCGCCGAGGGACGCCCGCTCGGGGACACGGCGCGTGCCGTCGAAGTCCGTAGAGCACGCGCCCGCGAGGGCGACCACCAGCCCGAGAGACGTGCGAACCCCTGCCGCTCGACGTGACATCGTCTGAAGCATACCCGGGAACACCCGCCCTCGGACGGACGAAATGCATGACGCGAAGCGTCGAGTGCCATGGCGTCGAGCGCGGCGGCGTCCCAGCCGACCACCTCCACGGCGCGTCGAGTAGAGTCACGGCCATGTCGTCCCGCACAGCTGTGTCGTCCCTGGATGCCGTCGTCCTCGCCGCCGGCCAGGGTAAGCGCATGCGGAGCGCCCTCCCCAAGGTGCTCCACCCGATCTGCGGCCGCCCGCTCGTCCACTTCCCGGTCCGCGCCGCGCTCGAGGCGGGCGCCTCGCGCGTGGTCGTCGTGGTGGGAGGCGCCGGGCGCGCCGAGCTGGAGGCGTACCTCGCCGCCGCCTTCGGCGACCGGGTGACCACCGCGGTGCAGGCGGAGCCGCGGGGGACGGGCGACGCCGCACGGGCCGGGCTCGAGGCCGTCGAGGCCAGCCGGGTCCTCGTCCTCTGCGGCGACGCGCCGCTCCTGGCGCTCGCGGATCTGGAGCGCGTGGTGGCGGGGCTCGCTGGGGGCGCGCCGCTCGCGTTCCTCACCTGCGTCCTCGACGACCCACGGGGTTTCGGGCGCGTCCTCCGCGGACCGGGCGGCGCGCCGCTCGGGATCCGGGAGGAGCGAGACCTCGGCTCGGACGCCGAGCGCGCGATCCGCGAGATCAACGCGGGGGTGTACGCGGCCCAGGTGCCGTTCCTGCGGGCGGCCGTCGCGGGCCTGCAGCCGAACAACGCGCAGGGGGAGCTCTACTTGACGGACGTGGTGGCGGCGGCGGCGGCCCGGGGCGGCGCCGCGGCGGTGGTAGGGGGCGCCGACGCCGTCGTCGGAGTGAACGACCGGGCCCAGCTCGCGGCCGCGGAGGACGCGCTCTACCGAGAGATCGCGCACCGCCACGCCCTCGCGGGCGTGACGGTCCGCGGGGACGCGCGCATCGACGACGGAGTCGAGATCGGGCCGGACGCCACCGTCGAGGCCGCGACGCGCCTGCGCGGGCGGACTCGCATCGGGGCGGGGGCCGTGATCGACGTGGGCTGCGTGCTCACCGACGCAGAGATCGGTCCGGGCGCGACGCTGCTGCCGTACAGCGTCGTCACGGAGAGCGTGGTCGGCGAGGGCGCGCGGATCGGGCCGTTCGCCCACCTCCGCCCCGGGAGCGTGATCGAGGCCGAGGCGCACGTCGGCAACTTCGTGGAGACGAAGCAGACGCGCCTGCGTCGCGGCGCCAAGGCGAACCACCTGGCGTACCTGGGCGACGGTGAGGTGGGCGAGGGCGCCAACGTGGGCGCCGGAACCATCTTCTGCAACTACGACGGCTTCGCCAAGCACCGCACCGTCATCGGCGCCGGGGCCTTCATCGGCAGCGACTCGCAGCTCGTCGCGCCCGTGACGATTGGGGAGGGTGCATACGTGGCGACGGGCACGACCGTCACCGCCGACGTGCCCGCCGACGCGCTGGCCATCGGGCGGACGAAGCAGGAGAACAAGCTCGGCTACGCGTCCCGCCTCCGCGCCCGGCTGAGAGCGGCGGCGAAGCGATAGCGGGCGGGCGGGCGCACCCCTGGCGCACCCTTGGCGCGGGCGCGGCCGCGGATCCCGCCGACCCGAGCGGGCCCGGCCGGTGGCCTGGTCCGCCCCCGTCCAGACCGTGCTACCAATGCCCACCTTCGCCCATGCAGCGCCCTCGACTCCTCCCCCGCGTCCGCACCCCGCTCCTCGGCGCCGGCCTGGCCCTCGCCCTCGTGGCCGTCCAGGCAGCGGCCGTCGGCACCCGCCGCTTCGAGCTGGAGCAGGCGGACGACTTCAAGGGCGGAGACCTCACCGGCACCGCGGTCACCTCACGCGGCGAGGTCCGCGCGGGCCTCACGCTCGGGGCGACCCCCGTCCCGGAGACCACGACCATCTGGAGCGCGCTCCGCCGCGCCGATGGCGGCGTCCTGCTCGGTACGGGCAACGACGGCAAGCTGTTCGAGGTGAAGGGCGACAAGCCGGCCGTCGTCGCGGAGACGAAGGCGCTGGCGATCACGTCCATGACCGAGGCGTGGGGCGCCGTCATCCTCGCGACGATCCCCGACGGCAAGCTCTTCAAGTGGGAGAAGGGCAAGCTCACCGAGCTCGCCACGCTGAAGGAGACGGCGCACGTCTGGGCGGTCGCCTACGACAAGAGGACGGACAGCGTGTTCGCCGCCACGGGACCGCAGGGCAAGCTGTGGCGCGTCAGCAAGACGGGCGACGCCCAGGTTCACTTCGACGCGGAAGAGGAGCACCTGATGAGCGTCGCGGTCGGCGCGGACGGCACCGTCTACACGGGCGGCGGCGACAAGGCGAAGCTCTACCAGGTGACGGCGCCGGGGCGGGGCACGGTGTTCTACGACTTCGGTCGCACCGAGGTGCGCTCCATCGCCGTCGGCGCGGATGGCAGCGTCTATGCCATCGCCAACGAGATGCCCGGCGGGTTCGTCGCGCCGATGCGCCCGATGGGCGGCATGGCGCCCGGGATGATGCCGTCGCCGGGCGCGGGGGGCGGGGGCGGCGGGCCGCGCGGGCGCGGCGTGCTGGTCCGCGTCGAGCGCGACGGCGTCCCGGACACGCTGTTCGAGGACTCGAGCGAGCACTTCACCAGCCTCCAGCTCGCGGACGGCAAGGCGTACGTCGGCACGGGCGGCGAGGGCCGCGTCTATGAGGTCGACGACGACCACGGCAACGTGCTCCTCGCGGACGTGGAGGAGCGCCAGGTCACCGCCCTCGCGCTCGGCGGCAAGGATCCCTTCGTCGCCGCGAGCGACGCGGCGGTGCTCCACCCCGTCCGCGGCGTGGGCGGCGCCGACGCGGTGTGGACGAGCAAGGTGCTCGACGCCGGGCTCCGCGCGAAGTGGGGGCGCCTCCGCTGGGAGTCGAGCGGGACGCTCGAGCTCTCCACGCGCACGGGCAACACGACCACACCGGACTCGACCTGGAGCCCCTGGGGCAAGGGGATCACCGCGCCCGGCGCCGTCGACAGCCCGCCTGGGCGCTTCGTCCAGGTCCGCGCTCGCTGGACGCAGGATCCGAGCGTCGTGCTGACGGCGCTGGACCTCGCGTTCGTGACGGACAATCTCCGCGCGACGATCACGGGAGTCGACGCCTCGAGCGCAGCGAAGCGCTCGTCGTCGGGCGTACAGACGGGCGTGCGCGCCTCGGGAGGCGCCGTCGCCAAGTCCTCGGACACGCGCGTCAACCTCACGTGGCGCGTAGACAACCCCGATCAGGACGAGCTGCGCTACCGGCTGCAGTACCGGGTGCTCGGCGCGAACGCGTGGTACGAGCTCACGAAGCCGACCGAGAAGCTCACCGGGACTTCGTACTCCTGGGAGACCGCCGATCTGCCAGAGGGCCGCTACAAGGTGCGCGTGACGGTGAGCGACGAGCTCAGCAACCCGCCGGGCCGCGTGAAGAAGCACTCGCGCGAGAGCGGCGTGGTGCTGGTGGACAACACCGCACCGACGGTCGAGGCGCTGAAGGTGAACGGGCGTCGGGTCTCCGGCGTCGCGCTCGACGGCATCGGCCCGATCCAGCGTATCGAGTTCAGCGTCGTCGGCACCGACGAGTGGTTCCCCTTCGAGCCGACGGACGGCATCTTCGACGAGGCCCGCGAGGAGTTCGACGCGGACGTGTCCGGCTTGTCGCCGCAAGGTCCGGCGCTCCTCACCCTTCGCGTATACGACACCGCCGGCAACGTCGTCGTCCGCAGCGTCGCGCTCCGCTGAGCCCGCGCCCAGCGCTCGCCCGCAGCCGGCGGGCGGGGCGTGGGACGTACCCTACTCGGCGAACACCGCGGCGACCGTCGGCGCCGTAACGGCGCAGGCGAGCCACGTCTCGAGGAGCGCGAGCTCGGTGCTGGTGGGCCTGGCACGGGCCGCGCCCCGTGCGGCTGGAGGCCCACCCGTCGCTCATGGGGCGAGGAGCGCGCAGCCGGCAGCGCGCGCCCGGCGCGTCCCGGGGTGCCCGTGGACGATCGCGGACCCGGGTGCCATGCTGACGCCGCGCGATGGAGAACGACGAGCTCAGCCAGGACCTGGCGTCGCTGAGGATCCACCGCGACGCGCCCTCTGGGGGCGGCTCCTGGGCGCGTCGGCTCGGGTGGTTGGCGGCGCTCGGCGCCGTCGCGGCGGGCGCCTGGGCAGCGAAGGACCGCATCGAGCAGCGGCTCGTACGGCGAGAGGTCGCCGTGACGCAGGTGACCCAGGTAGCGGCCGGGCAGGCGGACGTGGCCTTCACCGCGACCGGCTACGTCGTCGCGCGACGCAAGGCCGTGGTGGCGCCTCGCGTGCCGGGGCGCCTCGTCAGGGTGCTCGTCGAGGAGGGGCAGACGGTCCGAGCCGGGGACCGCATCGCCGAGCTCGACGCTGACGACGCCCGCGCCAACCAGACACGCCTGGTGGCGGCGGCCAGCGCGGCTCGCTCGCGGATCAAGGTCGCCCAGGCCGACGTGGCGGAGGCGCGGCGCGTGCTCGACCGCGAGGAGCGCCTGGTCTCGAGCGGCGCGTCGACCCGGGACGTGCTGGCCACCGCGCGGGCGCGGGTGGACGCCGCGGAGGCCTCGGAGCGAGCCGCCAAGGCGGAGGCCGGCGCCGCTGCCGCCGCGATCCCGGTGGCCAAGGTAGGCGTGGAGGCCGCGGTGGTGACGGCGCCGTTCTCCGGCGTGATCGTGCGCAAGTTGGCCGAGGTCGGCGAGTACGTGGCGGGCGGAGGCGCGGTGGGGGCGACCCTCACGGCCGGCGGCATCGCGCTGCTCGCGGACTTCGGCAGCCTCGAGATCGAGACGGAGGTCACCGAGTCACGCCTCGCCACCCTCGCGGCGGGTACCCCCACCGAGATCGTGCTGGACGCCTATCCGGACCAGCGCTTCCGCGGCGAGGTGAGCGGCGTCCGCCCTACGGTCGAGCGCGCCAAGGCCACCGCGATCGTCTGGGTGAAGCTGGTCGACACCCCGCCCCGCCTGCTGCCCGACATGGCGGCCAAGGTGCGCTTCCTCACCAAGCCGCTCGACGCAGTGGCGCTGAGCGCCAAGCCCAAGCTCGTCGTACCGGGCTCGGCGCTCGCGGAGCGCGGCGGTCAGCGGGTCGTGTTCGTGCTGAGCGAGGGCAAGGCGGTGCAGGCGCCGGTCACGGTCGGCTCGGCCATCGGGGCGGCGTTCGAGCTCCTGCAGGGGCCCCCCTCGGGCACCCGGCTGATCGACGCCCCCCCGGCGGACCTCGGCGACGGCGCCGCGGTGAAGGAGAAGGGCGCGACCTGACACCCGGCCGAGCCGCCGGCCCCGCAGGGCGGCGTCCCTCCAGTTGCGCACGCCCGCCCGCTGCGCCATGTAACGGGCCGGCTCGGGCCGGCTCGGGCCGCGCGGCGCGCGGCTCTGTCGGGCCACACCCCGGTCTGAGGAGCGAAGCACCTTGGCGGATCCGATCGTGGAGCTGCGCGCGGTCGAGAAGACCTTCACCCGCGGGCGCCAGCCCGTGAAGGTGCTGGACGGCCTCGACCTTACGGTGGAGGCCGGCTCGTTCGAGGCGCTGATGGGCCCGAGCGGCTCCGGCAAGAGCACGCTGCTGAACCTCATCGCCGGGCTGGACCGGCCCACCGCCGGCACCCTCCGCGTCGCGGGCGAGGATCTGGGCAGGCTCTCGGAGGGCGGGCTGGCGGACTGGCGGGCGCGCAACATCGGCTTCGTGTTCCAGGCGTTCAACCTCATCCCCGTCCTCACGGCCGCGCAGAACGTCGAGCTCCCGCTGGTGCTCTCGCCGCTCTCCACCGCGCAGCGCAAGCAGCACGTCGCCACGGCGTTGCGCATCGTCGGCCTGGCCGACCGGATGGATCACCTGCCGCGCCAGCTCTCCGGCGGGCAGGAGCAGCGCGTCGCCATCGCGCGCGCCATCGCGACGGATCCGAAGATCATCGTGGCCGACGAGCCCACCGGCGACCTCGATCGCCACAGCGCCGAGGAGATCCTCGGCTTGTTCGCCAAGCTGAACGACGAGCTCGGCAAGACGATCTTCATGGTCACGCACGACCCGCTCGCCGCCGAGCGCGCGAAGGTCGTGCGGCGCATGGACAAGGGCAAGCTGCTGGTCGCCTGAGGAGCCCCCACCGTGCTGTTCCTCCTCGCCGCCAAGGGCATGCTCCGGAACCTCTTCCGGAGCGTCCTCACGCTGCTCGGCGTGGCCATCGCCATCCTCGCCTTCACGTTCCTGCGCACCACCATCGAGGCCTGGTACGCGGGGGTCGACGCGGCGTCCCAGGATCGGCTCGCCACGCGCCACAAGGTGAGCATCACGCTCCCCATGCCGCGGGCATACTTCGAGAAGGTGAAGGACCGCGTGACGGGCATCACCGCCGTCACGTACGCCAACTGGGTCGGCGCCGTCGACCCGAAGGACGAGCGGGCGTTCTTCGCCAACTTCGCCGTCGACGGGGAGACGTACTTCGAGACGTACGACGAGGTCGTGATCCCGCCGGGGCAGCTCGCCGAGTGGCGCACCGACCCGACGGGCTGCATCGTCGGCGAAGCGCTGGCCGGGCAGAAGGGCTGGAAGGTCGGCGACCGGATCACGCTGCGAGGGACGATCTATCCAGGCGACCTCCAGCTCACGGTGCGCGGCATCTACGGCACCAAGCGCAAGACCTTCGACAAGAGCACGCTCTTCTTCCACTGGAAGTACCTGAACGAGATCGCCGATGCGTCGCGCAAGGACCAGATCGGCTTCCTCGGCATCCGCGTGGCTGACGCATCCCAGGGCCCGGCGATCGCGCGCGCGGTGGACGAGCTCTTCGCCAACAGCGACACCGAGACGCTCACCGAGAGCGAGCGGGCGTTCAACCTCTCCTTCCTGAGCATGTTCTCCACGGTGCTGAAGGCGCTGGACGTAGTCAGCGTGGTGATCCTGTGCATCATGGGGCTCATCCTCGCGAACACGATCGCGATGGGCGTGCGGGAGCGCACCCACGAGTACGGTGTCCTCCGCGCCATCGGCTTCCAGCCACGCCACCTCGCCCTGCTGGTCGGCGGCGAGGGGCTCGTGATGGGGATCGCCGGGGGCGTCGTGGGTGTCGCCGCGTCCCTCGTCGTGGTCAACGCCTTCGGCAAGTGGCTCGAGGACAACTTCGGCCAGTTCTTTCCCTACTACTCGATGTCGACGACCAGCGTGTTCCTCGGCCTGGGGCTGGCCGCGATCATCGGGCTCGTGGCGTCGCTCGTGCCCGCGTGGTCCGCCGCGCGGCTCGAGGTCGTCCAGGCGCTGCGGAGGCTTTGAGATGGCGTTCGTACCCGTCGGCTACAACGTCCGGAGCTTGCTCGCGCGCCGAGGGACCACGGTGGCCACCGCGCTCGGCGTCGGGCTCGTGGTGTTCGTCTTCTCGGCCGTCACCATGCTCTCGGACGGCATCCGCAAGACGCTCGGCTCCTCGGGCAGCCCGGCGAACGTCATCGTGCTCCGCAAGGGGTCGCAGGTCGAGCTCCAGAGCGGCATCACGGACGAAGACGCCCGCGTGATCTTGGACGACGAGGGCTTGTCCCGCACCGAGACGGGCGCGGCGCTCGCGGCCGGGGAGCTGGTGATGGTGATGACGCTGCCCATCCAAGGCGGCGGCATGAGCAACCTCACGGTGCGGGGCGTGAGGGACGAGAGCTTCCGCCTCCGGGAGAACGTCCGGATCGTGGAGGGGCGCCGCTTCCAGCCCGGGACGGACGAGGTGATCGTCGGTCGGGCGACGACCGAGCGCTTCGAGGGCACGGCGATCGGGCGGCGCGTGAAGGTCCGCGCCGGGCGCGAGGTCACCATCGTCGGGGTCTTCGAGGCCAAGGGCGCCGGCGTGGAGAGCGAGCTCTGGGGCGACGTGGACGTGCTGCGCGCGATGTTCGGCAGGTCCGGCGTCTACTCGTCGATCACCGGGCGGATGCGCGACGAGGGCGCGCTCACTGCGCTCGAGGCCCGGCTGGAGGCCGACCCTCGCCTCAAGGTCGATGTCTTCCGCGAGACGCAGTACCACGAGGACCAGTCGGACGGCCTCGCGAAGTTCATCAAGATCCTGGGGATGATGGTGGCGATCTTCTTCTCCGCTGGCGCGATGGTGGGCGCCATGATCACCATGTACGCGCAGGTCGCGCAGCGGAAGCGCGAGATCGGCGTGCTGCGGGCCCTCGGGTTCCGCCGCCGGGTCATCCTCCTGTCGTTCCTCCTCGAGTCGATCCTGCTCTGCGTGGCGGGGGGCGCCGTGGGCGCGGCCGCCTCCAACCTCCTCGGCATGGCGAAGTTCTCGACCACCAATTTCAACACCTTCGCCGAGGTGGTCTTCCGGTTCGAGCCGTCGACGAGCGCGATGGTCGGCGCGATGGTCTTCGCGACGCTGATGGGCCTCGTCGGCGGGCTCCCCCCGGCGCTCCAGGCGGCGCGGGTGTCCCCGTCCGTCGCGATGCGCGAATGACGCGGGCGATGGCGCCGGGTGGCGCGGGGGCGCCGGGTCGGCTAGAGGAGCGACGCCATGGTCTCGGACACCCGCAATCTCCTCGAGGACCTCTCAAGGCGCGTCGACGCGC
The DNA here is from genome assembly GCA_020846005.1 of Polyangiaceae bacterium. Classification (GTDB taxonomy): domain Bacteria; phylum Myxococcota_A; class Polyangia; order Polyangiales; family Polyangiaceae; genus JADLEQ01. The sequence continues at coordinate 14,890 of JADLEQ010000025.1, read as the reverse complement.
TAAGGGGGTCTCTTTGACGTCCCTCAGCTCGAACGCGAAGTAGCCGAGCTCGATCAGCTCTCGAGCGAGTCCGGTTTCTGGGACGATCAGGAGAAGGCGCAGGCGCTCCTGCGCAAGCGAGCGGCGGCCGCCGAGAAGCTCGCCGCCATGGAATCGCTCGTGCGCGACGCGACGGACGCGCGCGAGCTCTTCGAGCTGGCGGCCGCCGAGGGCGACGACGCGACGCTCGCCGACGTGGCGACGCAGGCCAAGGGTCTCGCCAGGCGCGTGCGCAGCGCCGAGCTCGCGCGGATGCTGTCCGGCCCTGCGGACCACGCCAACGCGATCGTCAGCATCCAGCCGGGCGCCGGCGGGACGGACGCCAAGGACTGGGCTGAGATGCTCCTCCGGATGTACCTCCGCTGGTGCGAACGGCGCGGGTTCAAGACGGAGCTGGTCGACTACCAGGCGGCCGAGGAGGCCGGGATCGACGGCGCTTCGTTCACCGTCACCGGGCCGAACGCCTACGGCTACCTCCGGGCCGAGATGGGCGTGCACCGGCTCGTGCGCATCAGCCCGTTCGATGGCAACGCGCGACGGCAGACGAGCTTCGCCGCGGTGGAGGTGACGCCGGACATCGAGGACGAGATCGAGATCGACGTGAAGGAGGGAGACCTCGAGATCACGACGATGCGCGCAGGCGGCAAGGGAGGTCAGAACGTGAACAAGGTGGAGACGGCCGTACGCCTGCGCCACCTCCCGACCGGCGTGATGATCGTGTGCCGCGCCGAGCGCAGCCAGCACCAGAACCGCGCGATGGCGCTCAAGATGTTGAAGGCGAAGCTCTACGAGATGGAGCTGCAGAAGCGCGAGCAGGCGCACGCCGCGTACGAGGCACAGAAGGGCCAGATCGCCTGGGGGAACCAGATCCGAAGCTACGTGCTCCAGCCGTACCAGCTCGTGAAGGATCTGCGGACGGAGCACGAGACGGGCGCGGTGAGCGGCGTCCTGGACGGCGACCTCGACGACTTCATCGAGGCCTTCCTGCTGATGCGCTCCGGGGGCGCGCAGCGGGATTTCGTCCCGCTGCGGAACGCCCCGACGGACTGAGACGAGGCGCGGCGCACGAGGGCGGCGGGCCCAGTCCCGGCCGGATCAGCCGCCGTCGCAGGTGTCGGCGGGCAGCGGCGTCTGCGCCACCGCGCGCACGTCGACCCGCCGGGCGTCGAAGCCCAGGCCGAGGGTGAGCCCGGCGCAGGTCTTCGTCGGGTCCTGCGTGCCATCCGGCAGGATGTCGGCGGCCCTCCGCACCGTCTCGAGGTAACCGTCGATCAGCGAGGGGATCGTGCACGCGAGCTGGGTGAGCGCGCCCTTGATGCGGATCAGCTGCGCGACGAGCTCCTCCACGTCGACCACGCCGGAGAGCACGCCGAGCGTCGCGCTCTCTCGGTCGGCCGAGAGCGTCATCTCCAGGCGGACACTCCTCAGGCGGACGACGAGCGTGGCGTCCGAGAGCGGGATCGCCACGAACGCCTCGGGGACGACCCCGGAGGCCCAGCGATCGCCCGTCAGCGTGCCGCCCGGCGCCGACCAGAGCGGCCGCTCCACGTCCCCCTCGCACACGCTCGTGCGGTCCAGCGCGACGGCGCGCCGCGACCCTGTACCCCCCTCCCCCACTGCGGCGTCCGCGCCGCCGGCGTCGAGGCCGCCGTCGGGCGGGAGCGGCCAGTCCGTGCACGCCTCGACGGACGAGTATCCGTAGGCCGGGAGGGCACCCCCGCTCGACGCGTCGAGCCCCGGGACACGGACGAGGATGGTGCCGCTGCCCTGGGCGAGCGCGCGGTTCCAGCTCTCCACCCAGCCCGACGACAGCCCCGAGATCACCGGCGCGAGCGACTTGACGAAGCCGTTGTCGATCCCGGAGTCGCCGTCCGTCTTCACGGAGGCGACGTCCGCGCCGCCGTACGGGGCGCAGTGGTTCGCGCTCGAGGCGTCCGTGGCCTGACCATCCACGTCGAAGCCGAGCTTGCGCCAGGCGTCGGGATCCTTCTGCCGGTCCCGGTCTTCGTCGACGTACACGTAGCTCACCGCGAACACCGCGCCGGCGACCACCTCGGGATCGCCGCCAGCCACGTCGAGGCAGCTCACGGTCGGCTGCGCCGGATCGAACGTCGCGCACCCGGGCCCGCCGTCGGTCGGCGCGTCCGCGGGGGCGTCGCTCGCCGCGGCGTCACCCCCGCCGCCGCTCGCACCGCTGGCGCCCGCGCCTCCGGCGGCGCCGCCCGACGCGCCGCCGGCGCCCCCGGTCGCGGCGGCCGCGCCGGCCCCGCCCTCCTCCTCGCTGCAGGCCGGCGCGAGCAGCGCGCACGCGATCGCCCAGCCCAGCACGGTGGTGACCCTCTTCATGCTGGCGAGGATATCACACGCCTCGATCCCAGGGCGCGCCGCCTCGGGTCACGCGCGAGCGCCGCTGCCTGGGGTCACGCGCGAGCGCTGCCGCCGCGCCGTCACTGGGCCGTGAAGGCCGCGCCGTCCCACGCGTACACGCGGCGCTCGACGCCACCCCACGGCACGAGGAGCGGCTCGAGGCCACCAGCGGGCGCGGTGTCGATCGGGAACGGGTAGGTGCGCTCCGTCCAGCCGAGCGCGCGCCCGGGCCGGAGCTCGATGCGCACCTTCCCGCCGCCTGCCCGCTGCCAGGCCACGGCGCCGAGGATCCGCTGACCCTCGAACGCCCGGCTCGTCTCCGCGGCGAACACGCGCCGCACGCCGTCTTCTGCCACGCGGTAGACGAACAGCGCGTGGCGGTCGACCACCTTCTCGCCGAGCTCCTTGCTGCTCTTCGCGTGCAGGACACCTCGCACGAGGATCTCCGCCTTGCCGTCGCCGGTGAGATCGCGGGCGGTAGCGTCCAGCACGTCGCGCGGATCGGCCACGCCGACGGTGATGAACGCGTAGCTCGTCCCCGCGCGGAACCCCTTGCCGAAGACCACGATGTCGCGCTGGTGGACGAGCACGCGCTCCGTCTCGGAGCCGCCCGCCACGTCGGTCACGAAATCGAAGCGGGGCCTGCTCTCGCCCACGCCCCGCTCCTTCCTGTAGAGCGCGTAGACCCGATCGAGCAGCTCGTCGGCCGTTGGGGGCCGCGGAGGAGGAGGCGGCGGCGGGCCCTCCTCCGCCGGGGGTCGCCGCTTGGGCCGCCCGGTCGCGCGGGGCTCGTGCGGCGTCTCGGACACCTTCGCCATGGCTTTGCCGTCCCAGCGCCAGGTCCGGGACCCGACCGACTCCCAGGGCAGGAGCGCGCTCGGCATGTCGCCGGGCTTCGGCTCGGCGTAGGCGTCCGGCTCGAAGCCGCTCGCCTCGCCCTGCGCGATCTCGATCGCGCGGAGCTTGCCCTGGCTCGGGAAGCGCAGCTCGTTCACCACCCTGCCCTCTGGCGTGACGATGGAGAGCTCGTGCGCGAAGAGGGGCGCGGGTACGTCGCCGTCTCCCAGGCGGAGGGCCACGAGCGCCTCGCGGTACGCCGTCGCCGTGCCGAGCCGCTTGACGATCACGATCTCGCCGCGGCCGTCGCCGTCGAAGTCGACGAGCTCCAGGCGTCGCACGCTCTCCGGCTCCGGCACGCCGAGCTCTGCGAAGTAGAACTGCTTGCCGCCACGGAAGCGGTGACCCGTGATGGTGAGATAGCCGCCGAGCTGCGCGACCCGCTCGACCGCGGCGTCCCCGGCGACGTTCCCGTAGACCTCGAGCCGGGGCGGCCAGGCGAGGCCCTTGTCGCGGAGCAGCGTCGCGTCGAGCCCCGCCTCGGCCTCGAGCAGGAGCGGCGGCAGCTCGGCCACGGCCTTACCGCTCGCGGTCGCCACCACCGCCGTGACGCCGCCGGCGTCCACGTCCGTGTAGCGGAGCGCCGCGCGGAGCCCCACGCGAGTCGTCGCGGCCTCGCGGAAGGCCGCCCACGGGATCTCCGCCTCGACGGTGTAGCCGCCCTTCTCTGGCGCCTCGACGACCTTCGCCCCCGCGATCGGCGCGCCGCCGAGCTTGACGACGCCGGCGAGCTTGCCGGGATCGCCGGGGAAGATGTCCACCGAGTACCCCTGGTACCCACCGCTCACCTTCGGGAAGGCGAGGTGGAGAGTGATCCGATCGTCCGCCTCGCCTGCGGCGGCCGTGCGCGTGAGCCGAGCGTCGACGATCTTGGCGCCGACATAGACCGCGCGCTCGTCGTACCCGACGTACGCCGCCGCGCGCGGATCGCCCTCGCGCGGGGCGCCCGAGAGCACCTCGCCGAAGCTCGTCATCGAGCCGCTCCACTCTCGGAGCACGCCGTCGAGGCTCGGCTTCTTCGGGAACGGATCGGCGGTGATCGTCCTGCCGCCCGCCACGGCCGGAGCGGCGACCAGGCCGGCGGCGAGCGCGGCGCCCCAGGCGCCGGAGCGCGTGGCCCTCATCGCCGCATCCTCACCTGCGCCTGCTCTTCGGCCTCCAGCTCGGCGAGCGCCTGCGCGAGCTCGTCGGCCTCGCGCTGGTCCAGCTCGGGGACGGGCTCCACGCGCGCCTGCTGGACGGCCTCGGGCGGCGGCGGCGGCGGCGCGAGGCCCATCTTCTGCTTGAGCGCCGTGAGATCGGCCTCGGCGCCGGCCGTAGCCTCGAGCTCGCTGAACTTGTGAGCCAGCACGTCCCCCGAGTACTCCTCGGCGAGCTCGGCGCCGGCCTCCGCCTCCGCCTCGAGCTGGGTGATCTTCTGCTCCATGCGATCGAACGCCTCGAAGGCGCTCGCGTTCCGCAGGCCGCTCATCGTCTCCTGGATGGCGCGCTGCGCCTCGGCGCGCTTCTTCCGCGCGATGAGCAGGTTCTTCTTCCGCTTCGCCTCCTCGATCTTCGAGTTGAGCGCGCGGAGCGCGAGCTTGAGCTGCTCGACGGCCGCCTTCTGCTTCTGCCACTGCTGCTCGTAGGCCGCGCGGAGCCCGTCGTGCTCCTTCCGCCGCGCGAGCGCCTCCTTCGCGAGCGCGTCGTCTCCCGCGCGGACAGCCATCATCGCGCGACGCTCCCACTCCGCGGCGTTGGCGGCCTCCGCCTCGGCGAGCTTCGCCAGGCGCTTCTCGTCCGCGATCGACGACGCGACCTGCTTCTTCGCCTCGAGGAGCTGCGCCCCCATGTCGATGACGATCTGGTTCAGCATCTTCTCCGGATCCTCGGAGCGGCTGATGAGATCGTTGAGGTTCGACTTGATGAGCGCGGCGAGTCGGGCGAAGATCCCCATGACGGTCCTCGGGGTGCGGGTCAGGCGCCGGACGGCGGCGCGGCGGGCAGCATGTGGACGAGCTCGGGCACCTGCTCGGTGAGCGCGGCGTCGAAGTCGTCGAGGACCGCGGTGAGCTCGTTCAGATCGAGGTTCTGCGACTCGAGCGCGGCCGACAGCTCGATGCGGCGACCGACGAGCCCGTACGCCGCGTGGAGCAGCGCGCCCGCGTTCAGCTCGAGCAGGCGCCGGAGCAGCGGGCCCTCGCCCTCGGCGGGGACATCGCCGATCACGACGGTCGCGACGAGCACCGGCGCCGCGAGCCGGAGCGCGATCGGCGTGCGCCCGGCCGACGCCACGACGATCGTGTCATCCGGCAGCCTCTGGAAGCGCCGGCCCGCCACCTCCAGCAGCCTCTCCACTTGGTCGAGCGACTCGGACATGCGCCCGCCAGGCTACCACGCCGGGCCTCGGGAACGGAGGGGCGCCGCGCGGGCGCACGGGCACCGGTGCGCGCGTCGCCTCAACCGCGGCGCCGCCTGAGCGCGAGCGCGCCGAGCGCAGCGGCCACGATCCACGGGACGGGCCGCACCGGACCGGCCGGGCGCTTCGGCAGCACCGCGCAGCTCCCGCTGTCCTCGGCGTTCGCCGCGGGGTCGCCGCCCGCCGCAGGGGGGAAGCACGCGCCGAGCGACACGGCGCACTCGAGATCGCCGGGGCACGGGATCGACTCCGAGCACGCCGCGGTGCAAGCGTACCCCCCGGCCGACGTCGCGCAGACGAAGCCGCCCGCGCACGGCTCGGTGGCGGAGCACGCCTCGCCCTGCCCCCCGCCCGGCCCACCCGCGGCGCCGCCCGTGCTGCCCGCGCCGCCCGCGCCTCCGGCGCCGCCCGCGCCGCCCGCCGGCGGCTCGGTCGAGCCCGTGGTCACCCAGCGCGGCGGCTCGTACCCGCCCTGCGCGACCGCCTGCTGCGCGGTCGTGAGGATCATGTCCTTCCACGACGAGACGTTGCCGTACGCGCTCGAGAGGCACCCTTGCGGCCCCCGGGAGAGCACGCCCATGACGCGCCCCTTCTCGTCGATCGCCGGACCGCCCGAGTCGCCGGGACAGGTCGGCGCCGTCCCCTCCCACTCGGAGGACTGGATCTGCGAGATCGTCGAGGACGAGCAGGGGTACGGGTTCTCGGGCGATGCGTCTCCCGAGCACGTCACCGTCGCGCCGTCGAAGCGATAGCGAGTCCCGCCGGAGCCCTGGTCGTTCGGGTCCGTGAGCCCGTAGCCGACCGCGGAGTATTTCTCCCCGGCGAGCGGGTAAGAGTCGATGCGCGGGACGATCGGCTCCGCGACGCTCGCGGGGACGTTCTCGGCGAGGAGGATGAGCGCGACGTCGGCGCCGCACAGATCGTTGCTGGGCGGGATCACGACCTCGCCGACTCCGTGGAAGAACGCCGGGCCGTCGCTCTCGGGGCGGATCGTCTCCGCCGTCACGCGGAACCAGTCCCCCGCGGCGGGGTTGTTGAAGCCGGTGCTCCCACAGACGACGCTGTTCTGCGGGCCGCCACCGCTCGTCATCGACACGCAGTGCCGCGCGGTGAGCACCAGGTTCGGGAGGATGAGTGAGCCGCTGCAGTGCCCGAAGAAGAACGCTCCGTTGAACACGGAGAGCCCCAGGCCGATCGCGCCCTTCGTCTGATCGTCGACGTAGCCGCCGACGACCTCCTCGCTCACCTCGCCGCTCGGCGGGGCGTCCGGGGACGCGCCGCAAGCGGCGGCAGAGATCGAGCAGAGCGGGAGCAGCAGCCTTGCAAGTCGAGCGCGAGTCGTCACGAGGACCTCCGAGCAGGCACGGTCGAGGAGTGGAGGAACCGTACGCGACCGGCCGCGCTCGTGCCACCGCATCGACGCCGCGCCGGCACCTTCCATCGAGCGAGCACTTTCGCGACGAAGCTGAAACCTCGGTCGCGAGGCCGATACCGGGGAGCGGCGTGACCGCCGGCACGCGCGGGAGTAGGGTCGGGCATGTTCGAAGAGAACCTCCGCGAGTGCCTGACGTTCGACGACGTCATGCTCGTCCCCGCCTACAGCGAGGTGGTCCCGGCCGAGGTGGACGTCCGGTCCCGGCTCACCCGTTCCATCGAGCTGAACGTCCCGGTGGTGAGCGCCGCCATGGACTCGGTGACCGAGGCCCGCGCCGCCATCGCCATGGCGCGCTCCGGCGGGATCGGCATCATCCACAAGAACTTGCCGCCCGCGCTGCAAGCCCACGAGGTGGACCGGGTGAAGCGCGCCGAGAGCGGCATCATCCTCGACCCGGTGACGGTGCGCCCGTCCCAGTCGCTGCGCGAGGCGCTCGCCGTGATGCGCGACAACGACGTCTCGGGCGTCCCGGTGGTCGAGGGGGAGACGCCGGTCGGCATCCTCACCGCGCGGGACATCCGGTTCGAGAAGAACCTCGACCAGCCCGTGAGCGCGCTCATGACGACGAAGCTCGTCACCGTCCGCCCCGGCTGCGCGACGGAGGAGGCGCGCGAGCTGCTCCACCGCCACCGGATCGAGAAGCTCCTCGTCGTCGACGGCGGCAAGCTCGTCGGGCTCATCACCATCAAAGACCTCCTACAGGCCGAGCGCAACCCGCTGGCCGTGAAGGACGACCGAGGCCGCCTGCGCGTGGGCGCCGCCCTCGGTCCCGGCCACGACCGCGAGCAGCGGAGCGACCTGCTCGTCGAGGCGGGGGCCGACGTGCTGGTCGTCGACACCGCTCACGGGCACTCGCGCGGCGTGATCGAGACGGTCCGCGTGATCCGGACGCGACACCCGAAGATCCAGCTCATCGCGGGCAACATCGCGACGGCGGAGGCGGCCCAGGCGCTGATCGACGCCGGCGCCGACGCCATCAAGGTTGGCATCGGCCCGGGCAGCATCTGCACCACGCGGGTCGTCGCGGGCATCGGCGTGCCACAGGTGACCGCGATCGCCGACTGCGCTCGGGTCGCGGATCGCCACGATGTCCCGGTCATCGCGGACGGCGGCATCAAGTTCTCCGGCGACGTGACGAAGGCGATCGCGTCCGGCGCGAGCTGCGTGATGATCGGCTCGCTCCTCGCCGGGACGGACGAGTCGCCCGGCGAGCTCGTGCTCTACCAGGGGCGGAGCTACAAGGTGTACCGAGGGATGGGGTCGATCGGCGCGATGAAGGCGGGGAGCCGGGATCGCTACGGGCAGGCGGGCACGGCGGACGAGAAGCTCGTCCCGGAGGGCATCGAGGGGAGGGTGCCGCACCGAGGGCCGCTCGCGTCGATCGTGGACCAGCTCGTCGGCGGGCTGCGCTCGGGCATGGGATACACCGGGTCGCGGACGGTGGCCGAACTCCGGGCCAACGCGAGGTTCATCCGGATCACGGGCGCCGGGCTCAAGGAGAGCCACGTCCACGACGTGATCATCACGGAAGAGGCACCGAACTACCGCGTGTGACGGCGCCGGGACGGCGCGGCCTCCCGCCGCTCGCGCGCGGGCGCCGGCTCACGCCGGCTTGTCGCCGCTCGCGAGGAAGAGCTCGCCGCCGTGCACCCACGACGAGGACAGCGCGCGGCGCTCGAAGCCGCAAGCGACCGCCTCGAGCGCCTCCCAGGAGCGGCGACGGACGTCGGCGCGCGCGACGAAGTTCACCAGGCGCCCTTGCACGCCGGGGCGAGCCGCGTGCACGTCGACGACGACGCAGCGCCCGCCGGGCCGGAGCGCCCGCCAGAGCCTCGCGAAGGTCGCGGCCGGCTCCGGGAAGACGCTCATCCCGAGGAAGACGTGCAGCCGATCGAACGAGGCGCCGGGCAGCTCCTCATCCGTCACGGTCAGCGCGTCGGCCTCACGCGGCTCGACGTGGCGCCAGCCCCGCGACGCGACGCGAGCGCGCGCCTCGCGCAACATGCCCGGGCTGAGGTCCAGCCCGACGACGTCGCCCCCGGATCCGACGCGCTCCACCAGCGCGTCGAAGCTCTGGCCGGTGCCGCACGGCACGTCGAGCACCCGGTGCCCCTCGCGCAGCTCGAGCGCCTCCGCGGCGGCGCGCCGCGCGCTCCGGTACAGGCGCTCGAGGGGGAGATCGTAGACGCGCGAGAAGGCTTCGTAGGAGGGCATGGGGATCGGAGCGCGGCGCCCGCGCGTCGGCGCGCGCGGCGGCAGCGTAGGCGAAGCGAGCGGGATCCAGAAGCCGATCCCCGGCGGCGGCGTCGAGCTCACGACCGAGCCGGGCGCGCTCGCGGCGCGCGCCGGGTGCGGCGGCACCACCGCCGGGCCGCCGCCAGCGCGCGTTCGGCGCGGCGGAGCGCGGCCTCGAACGCCGCGAGGCGGCGCCGCTCGGCCGGTCCGATCGACCGCCCCGCGGCGAGGGCGGCGTCGACCTCGTCGAGGTCCCCCGTCAGGGAGTCGAGCAGATCTCGGACCGCGCCGAGCGCCTCGCGGCGCGCAGCCCGGAGCGGCTCAGAACAAGAAGCCAAAGGACGCTTCCAGGTAGGCCGTGGGCGTGACGAGGTCGTCCGTCAGGTCGTCCAGCGCGGCGCGCAGCTCGAGGGCGTCGGCGAGGGAGTAGCCGCCGCTCGCGGAGATCTCGGAGGCGTCGAGCGCGCGCTGCTGCACGGCGCCGCCCAACAAGAGCGCGAACCGGAAGCTGCCGCTCGAGCGGTAGCCGTAGCCCGCGCCGGCGAAGCCGAGCAGCGGCGTGCCCGTCCGCCGGTACTCCATCCCGCCGACCGCGTCGGAGACCTCGGCGCGGGCGTCGTACGCGATGACGCCGACGCCCGCGTCGATCAAGAACGCGTGGCGGCGACCCAGCCAGAACCGCGCGCGCGCGGGGACGACGGCGGCGTCGATCTCCGCGTCCGCGCGGGTGGACGCGCTGGTCGCGGTGCCGGTCAACCGGTTCGCGCCGAGCCCGAGGGCTAGCTCCAGCCAGCAGGTGGGCTGGTGGGCGAACGCGGCGCCCAGCGCCGTGCGCGGCCCCCCGAGGTTCAGGTGGAAGCCGGTGTCCGGGGGGGGGCACGCGCGCCCGGGTGCCGCGACGGGCGGCGGCGGCAGCTCGGGTCGCGCGGGCGGCGGCGACGGGGGCGACGGCGCGGCGGCGGGAGGCGCGTCCTCGGGATCGTCTGCCGCGGGCTGCCCGGCGACGATGACGAACTCGACCCGCCGGTTGCGAGCGCGGCCCTCGTCCGTGTCGTTGTCCGCGATCGGGCGTGACTCCCCGTACCCGAGGTGGCTGAGGCGCGCGGCGGCGATGCCGTTCTCGGACAGCCACTTGCGGACCGCGCCCGCGCGCTGACGCGATAGCGATAGGTTGTACTCGTCCGTGGCCGTGGCGTCCGTGTGGCCCTCGATCTTCACCTTCATGTCCGGGTGCGCCGCCAGGTAGTCGCGGACGGCCCCGAGCGTGTTGAACGTCTCTTCGCCCTCGAGCTCGGCGCGATCGCGCGCGAACTCGATCTTCCCCGGGACGAACAGCTTGCCGCCGACGTAGCGAATTCTGGGCGTCGCTGGGACCACGGTGCCCGATGCGGACCCGGAGGGGGCGGCCTCGACCTTCGCGTCCGAGCCGGCGTGCAGTGTACCCCGCGCGCCGACGGTCGCCCTGCACCCGAGCGCCGCCACCACCCAGCCTCCAAGCACCAGCCTGCCTGCCAACTTGCGTCCCGTCATCTCGCCTCCTCAGAAAAGAGTACCCATGCGTAGTAGTTTCGCCGGGGCGAGGCAAGGCGCCGCTCGCCGCCGGGCGTCGCGGATCCGGCCCGGAGCTGCCACAATGGGCGCGTGCTCGGAGCAGCGGACCGGTTGGTGAAGAGCGTCGGTCGGCGGGTCGCCGAGCTGCGACGCGCGCAGGGCCGGACCCAGCGGGCGCTGGCGGAGGTCCTGGGGGTGTCCGTCCAGTACGTCCAGCGAATCGAGCAGGGGCGCGAGAACCTCACGCTCCGATCGCTGGCCGAGCTGGCGATCGCGCTCGACGCGCCCGCCTCCGCGCTCCTGCTCACGCCCTCGACGCTGGCGCGTCGTCGAGGTCGGCCACGCCAGGTCACATGAGCGACGCCTCGATCGGCGCCACGGGCGCAGGCGGGGGGTGGAGCGCGCACGCCGCGAGCTAGTGCACGCCCCGTGCCGGCGCGGCGGCGGCCCAGACGGGCTCATTCGGGCCTCGGCGCGCGCGCGGCCGCCGATCGCGATCGACCCGGCCCCGGGTCGCGGCGATCGCGATCAGCGCGGCTCGCGCTCGCCCGCGCGGTCGATCGCCCGGATCAGCGCTCCGCGGCTGACCCCGAGCTCGCGCGCGGCCCGGCTGCGGTTGCCTTCGCAGCGCTCGAGCGCCTCGCGAACGCGGGTCGGCGTGAGCGACAGGCCCCCCCGACGGCGCGACGAGCTGCGGTCGGTCGGCGGCGGGGCCGCCCCGAGCGCCTCGTCGACCGAGGCCCCGGTGAGCGCCGAGGGAGAGTCGCGGCCGACGATCCGGAGCAGCACGTTCCGCAGCTCGCGCACGTTGCCCTCCCAGTCGGCGAGCAGGAGCCGCTCGAGCGCGACGGGCTCGACGCGCGCCGGATCGAGCGGCGGGTAGCCCTCGCGCTCGAGGAGCGCCCGCGCGACGGCGAAGAGATCCTCCGGGCGCTCCGCCAGCGACGGGATCCGGACACGGAACGCGAACCGCTCGAGCAGATCTCGCCGCAGCGGGTTGGACTCTGCGCCCGGCTCCGCTCCGCGGTGGGTGGCCGCGATGAGGAGCACGTCCACCGGCTCGGGGCGCGCCCCGCCGATCGGCTGCACCTCGCGCGCCTCGAGGAGGCGGAGGAGGCGGGCCTGCGCCGCCGCCGGCAGCTCGCCGATCTCGTCGAGGAACAGCGTACCGCCGTCTACTCCGCGCACGATCCCGCGGGCGGCGCGGACCGCGCCCGTGAACGCGCCCTGCTCGTGCCCGAAGAGCTGCGCCTCGAACGTCGCCTCGGGGATCGCGGCGGCGTTCACCGCGACGTAGGGCCGCTTGGGGCGAAGCCGCTCCGCGAGCGCCCGCGCGAGGAGCTCCTTGCCGGCGCCGGTCTCCCCGGTGATGAGCACACCGGTCACGCTCCTCGCGGCCCGCTCGATCCTCGAGAGCTCGGCGGCCACGGAGCGGAGCCCGTACGGCCCGACGAGCGCGCCGATCGGCGGCGCCGGCTCGAGCGGCGGGGCGAGCGCGTCCCGGTACACGAGGAGCGTGTGCCCGATGCGCAGCAGCGCGCCATCCGAGAGCGTGCACGGTCGCCCCTCCTCGAGGCGGTCGCCGTCGACGAACGTCCCGTTGCGAGAGCGACGATCCGCGACCGTCACCGTCCCGCCCCGGGTCGAGAAGACGACGTGCGCGGCCGAGACCTTCGAGTCGGCGATACCGATCCCGGCCAGCCAGTCTCGGCCGACCGCCTCGCCATGCGGGGGCACCGGGAGCGCGCCCGGCCGCGGGAACGCGACGATCAGCGCCGGCGCCGCCGCCGGCCCGCGCGGGGAGCGCGGCAGCTCGTCGGTCTCGGTCGGTCCGTGGGAGCCGGGCACCCCCGCGAGTGTAGTCGAGCGAGGGGCTGCGCGGGAGCGGGCTGCCTACACGCGCACCGGCGCTCGTGCCACGATGGGTCGATGCCGTTCGAGCGGGGCCAGCGCGTCGATCGGTTCGTGCTCGAGGAGCCGCTCGGGCGTGGCGGCCAGGGCGAGGTGTGGCGGGTGCGCGATCCGCTCGCTGGCGGCGAGCGCCGAGCGCTGAAGCTGATCTCGATCCGGGACGCCCCGCCGTGGGCGGTCGAGCGCGCGCGCAGCGAGGCGCGTGCGCTCGCGGAGCTCCACCACCCCTCCGTCGTCCCCTGCCTCGGGCTCTTCGAGGACTACTCGAGCGGCGCGCTCGGCCTCGTGCTCGACTACGCGGACGGCCTGCCGCTCGATCGCTGGCTGGCCGAACGCCGGCCGCCGCGCGAGGCCGTCCGGTGGGCGCTGGTGCAGGTCGCCCACGCGCTCGCGCACGTCCACGCGCGAGGCATCCTGCACCGGGACCTGAAGCCGGCAAACGTGGTCGTGACGCGGGCCTTCGAGGCGGACCCGGGCGCACCGGGCGGCGTCAAGCTGATCGACTTCGGGATCGCGCTGCGCGTCGCCGGGGGCACGCGACTCACCGCGGTGGGCCACGTGATCGGCACCGCGGCGTTCCTCGCCCCGGAGGTCCTGGGCGGCGACGAGCCGACCGCGGCGAGCGACGTGTTCGCGTTCGGGGTGCTGGCCCACGAGGCGCTGTTCGGCGCCCACCCGACGGGATGTCGGCGAGGCGCCCGGCTCGCGGACTACGCCGCCGCGTACGCGGCGCCGGCGCGCTGGCTCGAGCGGATCGCGCGCGGCGGCGACGGCGAGTGGCTCCGCGCGTGCCTGATCACCAACCCCGCGCACCGGCTGCCCGACGGCCAGGCGCTGGCGAGCGCGATCACCGCGACGGCCGCGACGCCCCCGGCGCCACGCGTTCGCCCCCCGCTCGCCCCCGACCGTCGGGCGAAGCCGACGCCGCAGCGCCGGGGAACACCTTGGCTCCTGGCGCTCGTCGCCGGGGCCATCGTGCTCGCGTCGGCCGCCGCGATCGGGCTGCTCCTGTGGGCCGCGGATTTCGAGCGGTCGGCCGGCGCCTCGACTTCCCCGGCGCCCACCGAGGTCGGCGTGTCCTCCCCACCCGGGCTCCGCACGCTCACGCCGGCGCACCTCCCCGCCGGCTGCGATGCCGCGAGACCGTGCGGCTGCTGTCCCTCCGGGCACGGCTGCCTCGGCGGCGAGTGCTCCGCGGCCCTCGCGCCCGACGCGCGGTTCGCGCTGCGCGCAGGCGGGGCCGGGCGGGGCCGGGATCCGGCGACGCACGTCCCCGTGCACCGGCTCGTGCCGGGCGGGAGGCTGTGTCTGCGGCGGAGCGCGACCGGCGCGCGCGCCTGCATCGGGGTCGAAGAGACGCTGCCCGGGCGACGCGCGAGCGCGCGCCTCGACATCACGATGGCGGATCTCTGGAGCCACGGCATCGACGTGGAGGTCGAGGACCCGAGCGGCGTGATCGTGGCCCGCCGAGCTCGCGCGACCGTGACGGCCAATCGCCGAGGCGTGCTGTGTCAGGGCGCGTTGATCACGGGGCTCCAGGGTCCAGTCACGATCGACCTCGTGAGCCTCTTCCTGGACGATCCCACCGAGCCGCCCCCCGCGCAGTGCCCGGGCGCGCCGTGACGACGGGGCGCAGGAGTCGAGACCAGCCACCCGACCCACCTGACCCACCCTGGCCGAAGCGGAGGGCGGGGATCCCAGCAGGTGGAGCCGCGCCGTGCCGTTGGGACTTCGGGGTGGGCGGCGGGCGGCGTTGGCGGGCGCCAAGCGTGGCGAGCGACCCGAGCTCGCCCCCGGGGACCACCGCGCCCACCCCGTCCGCGCCGTCGCGCGGCTTCGCTGCCGAGGGAGGCGGAGCGCCTTCGTTCTGTCCCTTGCCGCCGAAGAGGACGCGCATCTTCGGAGGCCAGCATCACGCGATGCGCGTGCCGTCGCTCGGCAACGGCGTTGCGGGCGTGCTGAACGCCGCCATGCTGAGCATCCACGCCATCGGCCAGGCCTACGCGCGTCTGGCCGGCATCACGCCCAAGGCGGGCGTCAAGCAGGTGGACCGGATG
>JADLEQ010000024.1 GCA_020846005.1 Polyangiaceae bacterium | reverse complement strand
TAGCGCGGGGGTGGCGGGCGCCCGGGGCGGCCGCGCTCTCGGTGTGCGCGCTGGTGGTGGGCGTGGCCTCTGCCGGGAGCGCGCGGGCGCACGAGCCGGCGCGGGCTCGGCTCGAGGCGGTGCGTGCGCGGTTCGTCGTCGAGCGCGAGGTGCCCTGGCGCAGCCGGGCGATGGGTGGGCCGGTCGAATGGGTGTCCGCGGTTCGGTACCCGCGCGAGCGGTTCGGGCGCGGTGAGCGAGGCGAGCCGCGCGCGGTGCTGCGGCCGGCGTGGGCCGCGGTCGAGGCGGTCTTGCCGCCCTCGGCGGGAGGGTGGATCAGCGTGCGGCGGCTGGACACCGCCGCGGAGGCGCGCTTCCGCTGGGAGGGCTTGGCCGACCACGCCGCGGAGCACACCGCCGGCGTCGTGCTCTATCCGGGCGTGGTCCCGGGGGGAGGCGACGTGATCGTCCAGGCGCTGGAGGATGGCGTCGAGGACTACCTCGTGCTGGAGGAGGCGCCCCGCGGTGGCCGGCTCGGGCTCACCCTGCGGTGGGCCGGGGCGGCCGGGCTGCGGCTGGTGGCGGACTCGCTCGAGCTGCTCGACGCAGCGGGGACGCCGCTGCTGCGCATGCACGCGCCGATCGCGGTGGGCGCGGCGGGCGAGGTGTACCGGGTGCGGGTGCGGGTGTCCGGCTGCCGGTATGACTCCGATCCACGTGGGCCGTGGGGTCGTCCGGTGACGCCGCCTGGGGCCGAGGAGTGTACGGTGAGCTTCGAGCTGCCGCCCGGGCTCGCCTACCCCGCGCTGCTCGACCCGAGCTGGACGAGCGCGGGCACCTACTCGTCCCCCGAGTGTGAGGTGACGGGGCTCGAGCGCCTGCCGAGCGGCCGTGTCTTGATGCCGGGGTTCGTGTCCCAGCTCTACGACCCGGGGACGAACACCTGGAGCGCGGCCGAGGATCCCCCGGTGCCCAGGTGCCGGACTTACGTCGCGTCACTCCCAGATGGGGTCGTCGTGATCGCGGGCGGGCGGGCGGCGTCCGCACCCCCGGTCGTCACGCGCGACGCGGACGGCTACGTGGAGTCCACGGGCGAGTGGATCCCGGCGCCACGGCTCGCGGTCGCGCGGATGAGCGGCCGCGGGGTGGAGCTCTCCGACGGCCGGATGATGGTGATCGACGGCCTCGACAGCTCGAGCGACGGGGTGAGGCCCTACGCCGAGGTGCTCGACCCGGCGACGGGTTGGCGGAGCTACTCATTCTACGATTCATGGCTTCATGGCGCCGCCGTGGCCGCCGTGGACGGCGGGGTGGTGGTCTCCGGCGGGCTGGTCATGGTGGCCGGTGCCACCCAAGTGAACAACAGCATGTTCCGGATCGACAACGACGGCGGCCGGCCCGTCCACGCCCCTGGGCTCGACCCCGTCCTGCACTTCGCCGAGGCGGTCGTGCTCACCGGGAACCGCGTGGGCGTCTTCGGAGGAGTGATCGAGCCCCGCGAGGAGGACGAACCCTTCGCCGGGGTCCAGGTGATCGCGCTGGATCAGATCGCCTGGTCGGATGCCGGCGGGGTGGCGGGCGCGGCGCCCTGGGTGACGTATCCCCTCCCGGCGCGGTCCGGCCACTCGCTCGTGTCGCTCCCCGGGGGCGACATCCTCCTGGTAGGAGGCACGGCGGACCTCGCGATCGGTTCGATCCGTGTCCACGAAGACCTCGCCTGGGAGGGTATCCCGATGGCGTACGAGCGGCGCGGCGGGCGCGCGGTGCTCCTCGCTGATGGCACCGTCCTCGCGGCCGGCGGCCGCGACGCGCTCGGAGAGCTCCGGGTGGCCGAGCGCCTGTCGTTCGCCGAGCCACCGGACGCCGGCGCACCGGACGCCGGCGCGGCGGACTCCGGGGAGGGCGCCGACGCGGCCGGCTGGGGTCCGGCCGCGCCGGAGCCCGGCACGTGCGATTGCCGGGCGGCCGGCGCGGCGCACCGCGCGCGCCTCCCCGGCGCGTGGATCACCCTGATCGTGGCGGGCGGCTGGCTCGCGCGGCGGGCGAGGAGAGCGGCACGATGATGCAGCGCAGCTGAGGACTGCGCCCAGCGGCGCATCGCGGCGACCGGGTCGATGCCGTCGTTACCAAGCATCCGGTCCACCTGCTCGACGCCCGCCTTGGGCGTGATGCCGGCCAGAGGCGCGTAGGCCTGGCCGATGGCGTGGATGCTCAGCATGGCGGCGTTCAGCACGCCCGCAACGCCGTTGCCGAGCGACGGCACGCGCATCGCGTGAAGCTGGCCGCCGAAGCTGCGCCTCACGAAGCCGCGAGTACGCGCCAACCGCAGGGTTTCTGCGACGACTGCGCGCCCGGGGGACCAGGCGATGGCGACGACGGCGGGAGCGACAGGATCGGGCTCGCTTCATGACTGGTCAACCGCGACCTGTCACCATGGATTCCCGGCGATCTGCGGCACACACGGAACAAGCCATGGGAGCCCCCAACTGGTGCGGGGCATGGCGGAAGCGTCCTCCACCGTCACGTCGCGTCAGCTCCACTGTTTTCCGCCTGGGGTCGCTGGAGCCGACCGCACGTCGAGGGCAGATGAACATCGCGCTCCGCCGGCTGGTCATCCCGACGGGCGCTGCGGCTCCCAACGCAGCCCGCCCACCGACGAACTGTGATGACGCGACCGGCGACGCTCACGTAGACGTGGCCTGTGCCTACGCGTCGGGCACGCCGTCGTTCACCCTCCCAGCCGACCGATCGAGCATGGCGCGAGCGAAGCGTCACGCTGCTGTGTGAGCGGCTCATGCCTGCTGGGTCGCCCTCGTCGAGCACAGGCCCTCCCGTCGCCGGGCGACGTCGTCTATCCTGCGCGGAGGAGCGCC